>NZ_MOMB01000050.1 GCF_002752165.1 Erwinia sp. OLFS4 | reverse complement strand
TAAGCGTAAGTGAGTTGAAACACGCGGTGGCAGTCACGGCAGCGAAATCTGTCATAGCCTTTAGGGTTCTGACCATGGCGGTAAACCTGAACAGACTGACAACGGGGACAATGAACGTTAACGCTGGCCATAAGAGAACCTCAAAAGCCCGCATTATACATCAGATTCAACCAATTAGAGGCATCACCGGCTATTGCTGCCTGACGACCAGCAAGAATATCCAGTGGAAAAGCAGATTAACCAATGGGGAATATGATTATATACAGATGCGACAGCTTCAATTCCGCTGGGGTGACTTTTTCCTGAGACAGCAAATAATCAAAACGCGACAATCCGGACGTTTCAGCAAGGGCTTACGGACAGTAAAAGGGGGATGGCGTTTGGTGCCCGGGGCGGGACTTGAACCCGCACAGCCTAATGGCCGAGGGATTTTAAATCCCTTGTGTCTACCGATTTCACCACCCGGGCATGGGTGTTAAGTGGAGGCGCGTCCCGGAGTCGAACCGAGGTGGACGGATTTGCAATCCGCTGCATAGCCACTCTGCCAACGCGCCTTTACTGCTGTTTCTCCGTGGGGAGAAAATATCTGGAGCGGGAAACGAGACTCGAACTCGCGACCCCGACCTTGGCAAGGTCGTGCTCTACCAACTGAGCTATTCCCGCACTATGATCAGATGTTTTTCAACTTACTGATTACATTGGCTTCTTACGACAAGGCTGCCGTTCGATGCGTTGCATTCTACTGACCTGTGCGTTTGAGTCAATAAAATTATCCCTGATGTACTTCTGTTTGCTGTTTTTTAAAGCGCTTCGTTTACCCTGCGAACAAATCGCTACGCGCCGCATTCAGGTACTGAAACATTGACCAGAAGGTCAGCACTGCTGCGATATAAAGTGCAACTATTCCTGCGCCGGTTATTATCTCATCCGGACGCCACAGCAAACCAACCAGCGCCAGCATTTGCGCCGTGGTTTTCACTTTGCCAATCCAGGAAACGGCGACACTGCTCCGCTTGCCGATTTCCGCCATCCATTCCCGCAATGCAGAAATAATAATCTCGCGGGCGATCATCGTTGCCGCCGGCAACGTCACCCACCAGACGTGAAAATGTTCCGCCACCAGCACCAGCGCGATAGCCACCATGACTTTATCTGCCACCGGATCAAGAAATGCGCCAAAACGCGTGGTCTGCTTCCACAGACGCGCCAGCCAGCCATCAAACCAGTCAGTGATTGCCGCCACGACAAAAATCAGTGCGCAGGCAAACGGCGCCCACTGAAATGGCAGATAAAATGCCAGCACAAAAAACGGGATAAGAATCACGCGAAACAAGGTCAGCAAAGTTGGAATATTAAAAGGCATAAATTAGCTAACTGTCTGGACAGAGTAGGAATTACAAGTATGTTGCTACATTGTCCTGGGGGTTGCAACGATTAGTGTTTCAAAGACCAGTAGATTTTTTCCGCCAGCGCATGAGAAATTCCCGGCACGCGCGCAATTTCCTCGACGGTGGCATTCATCAACGGTTGCAGGCCCCCCATGTATTTCAGCAGGGTTTGCCGCCGCTTTGGCCCCACGCCGTCAATGGTTTCAAGCGTGCTGGTCTTTTTCACTTTTGCGCGTTTATTTCGATGACCCGAAATTGCATGATTGTGAGAGTCGTCACGAATATGCTGAATGACATGTAACGCCGGCGAGTCCGGCGGCAGTGAAAAACCTTCGCCTTCCGGCTGGAAGAAAAGCGTTTCCAGTCCAGCCTTGCGGTCACTGCCTTTTGCCACCCCCAGTAATAAAGGATGGTTTTTATCCCAGGCAACATCCAGTTCAGCAAACACATTTTTTGCCTGAGCCAGCTGCCCTTTTCCGCCATCTATCACAATCACATCGGGGATTTTGCTTTCATCCAGCGCTTTAGCATAGCGACGACGTAACACCTGGTTCATCGCAGCATAATCATCACCAGGGGTAATATTGCTGATGTTATAGCGACGATACTCACTGCGTACCGGACCATTGGCGTCAAATACCACGCAGGACGCAACGGTCTGCTCTCCCATAGTATGGCTGATATCAAAACATTCCATGCGGCGAATCGCCGGCAGATTTAACGCTTCAGCAAGGCTGGCCAGACGCTGATGAATAGTTGACTGTTGTGCAAGGCGGCTGGCCAGCGCCGTGGCGGCATTAGTGCGAGCCAGTTTAAGGTAGCGAGCACGATCGCCACGCGGCTTTGACTGGATATTCACTCGCCGTCCAGCCATTTCACTCAGAGAAGCCGCCAGCAACGCTTTTTCCGGCAGCAGGAAATCGAGTAAAATCTCTCCCGGCAGGGTTCTTGCCTGACTGCCCTGCAGATAAAACTGGCCGACAAAAGTTTGTACTACTTCTGCCAGATCGGTTCCCGTCGGTACTTTGGGAAAATAGCTGCGACTGCCCAGTACCTTACCCTGACGAATAAACAACACGTGCAGACAGGCAATGCCGGCATCATAACTGACGCCCATCACGTCAAGATCGTCACCCTGATTGCTGACAAACTGTTTCTCCGTCACCCGCCGTACTGCTTGTATCTGATCACGCACCCTGGCCGCTTCTTCAAACTTCAGCGCCTCGCTGGCTCGTTCCATACGCTCAACCAGCTGCTTCATCACCTGGTCATCTTTGCCGGAAAGAAACAGCCGCACGTAATCCGTTTGCTGACTGTACTCTTCTTCCGTCACCAGGCCGGCGACACAAGGACCGAGACAGCGGCCTATCTGATACTGCAGGCAAGGTCGCGAACGATTGCGATAAACGCTGTTTTCACACTGACGAACCGGGAAAATTTTTTGCAACAGCGCCAGCGTTTCACGCACCGCATAGCCGTTAGGAAACGGGCCAAAATATTCGCCTTTCGCCTGCCTGGCGCCGCGGTGCATCGCCAGTCTGGGATGGGGGTCTGCGCTAAGAAAAATATAGGGATAGGATTTATCATCGCGCAACAAAACGTTGTAGCGCGGCTGATAAAGCTTAATGTAGTTGTGCTCCAGCAGCAGAGCTTCCGTTTCAGTATGTGTGACGGTGACGTCAATATGGCTGATATTTTCTACCAGCGCTTCCGTTTTACGGCTGCCAACCTGACGACGAAAATAGCTGGAAAGCCGTTTTTTTAAATCTTTTGCTTTACCGACATAGATAACCGTATCGGAGCTATCGTACATACGGTAGACACCCGGCTGACTGGTGACTGTTTTCAGAAAAGAATTGGCGTCAAACACATCTATTCACTGTTCATCAATGATTCTGCATTAAGCATACCATGACGAATAGCAAGATGCGTGAGTTCAACATCACCGCTGATATTGAGTTTGCTGAACATGCGATAACGGTAACTGTTAACGGTTTTAGGGCTGAGATTAAGCTGTTCTGAAATGTCCGTGACCTTCTGACCACGGGTAATCATCAGCATGATTTGCAGCTCACGCTCGGAAAGACAGCTAAAAGGCGATTCGCCCTTATCCGGTTCAATCTGACTGAGGGCCATTTGCTGCGCAATATCAGAGGCAATATAGCGCTGCCCGGCATGTACCGCACGAATAGCATTAATCATTTCCTGTGGTGCAGCACCCTTGCTTAAATAGCCGGATGCACCGGCCTGCATGACTTTCGCCGGTAAGGGATTCTCAGTGTGAATTGTCAGCATAATAATGCGGGCATCCGGATTATAACGGACGATTTTGCGGGTTGCTTCAAGCCCACCAATCCCCGGCATATTCATGTCCATCAGCACCACTTCCACGCGGTTGGCACGGCACCATCTGACGGCGTCTTCGCCGCAGCTTACCTCACCAACAACACGCATACCTTTGACATCTTCCAGGATACGCCGTATTCCGGCGCGCACTAGTTCATGGTCATCAACAAGAAGAACGCTGATCAAACAGGACACTCCGGGCAAAAAAACAGGCTTCAGCCTAAACCCTAATTTTACCCTTTTTTTAGAAAATATTGCACTGAGAAAATTATCACAAAACATTTTACGACTAAAACGGACGCTGGCAAAAAGTTGTTTTATTATCACACGCGATTCGCAGCGCGTTCATTCCCTTTTAGCCGAAAAGCTTACCCGGAGAATTATAAATAATTTTTATGATAATCAGCCAGTTAAATTAAATTTAATTTAATTTAATTTAATTTACTAATCAGCTAACTTTTTGACCAAAAGTCAGGTTTAGCGTTAATTCACTTTTTGTTTTTCATCATTTAAGAAAAATATACATTTCTCATAGTTAACTTTCTATTTGCCCAGCTTTTATTCACTCATCCAGCCAACAGGTTAGCTGCATTGATGCTTGTGATATACTCAGCGTTACCGTTGTGGATAACAAAGCAAACACGCGATAACATCAGGTCTTAAGGAACTTTTATGATACACCACGATTTTTCTACTCAGCAGGATGTTCAGGCGCTGGCAAACGAAGTTGCTGGCATGAAAGCACTGGTGACGCTCATCCTGAAAGGCATGGGGCAGGCCGATGCCGGCAAAGTCATCATCAATATGGAGCGCTATATCAACACGCTTAGCGATCCTGCCCAGGCTGAGGTGTTAAGCACCACGGTTCAACAAATTAAACAGGCTTATCGCCAGTAGAATTTTTCGTGGCCCATTGATTTTTCAGTGATGTTAAGTCAACGTAACGTTACACACTGGCTGCTTAACTGAGAAACAATGGGCTTGTTGCTGAAGGCGCTGCTTGGCGCGGGCGTGGTTGTGCTAATCGGGCTGCTATCACGAAGTCGTAACTATTACATTGCCGGGTTAATTCCGCTTTTTCCTACCTTTGCTTTAATCGCACACTATATTGTTGGCAGTGAACGCAATCTGGACGCCCTGCGCAACACCATTATCTTCGGCATGTGGGCGATTGTGCCCTATTTTGTTTATCTCTTTGCGCTTTACTGGCTTGCCGGGATCTGGCGACTACCTCTGGCGCTGGCAGGTGCCGTCATCTGCTGGCTGGTCGCCGCCTGGCTACTGATTATGCTGTGGGTAAAGTGGCACGGACAAGCTTAACGCTGATGACGCCGCCAGTTTACCGATACGCCCAGAGACGGCAAAACCTCTTCCGGACGGAAACAACGTGAGGTCGGAAACATTTCAGCCAGTACCGGTTGTTTCACCGGAATGCGGATAGCAAAAAGATGCTCTTCAGACTGAAGCTGAGCAGATGCCACCGGGCTATAGTCAATCTGATAACGGCTAAACAGCTCTTCAAGTATCGGCGTTGCCGCGCAAATTACCGCCTGTTTTCCGCACTGTTGCGCCAGCTGCAGCGCATGCCAGAGAAGTTGTAACGGCAACAGCGGATCCACCTCGATCCGGGCCGAGAAGCGCGACATCTCGCAAGCCACGACTGGCGCAGCCCCCTGGTGAAAAGCGCGCTGACTGCTATCCGGCGTTCTTTGCCAGGGAATTAACCGCACGCAACCGCATATCCCGGTTTGTGGGTGCCATGCGATCAGCCAGTTTACCGCAGAGCAGTCGAAGCGATCATATTCCTGACCAGGCGTATATAATCGTGATGGAACAGACCAGCCATTATCACCGCTAAAAATACGGTAGCGATAGCTTCCAAGCTCAGCCAGTAATGATGAAGGCATGTCACTCAATCTGGTCTGAATAATTTTCATCATACACCCCTGTCACTTTCCCTTTAAAAATCCTGCATGACAGAACATCCCGCCTTACTATTGCTTCGGGTCATATCCTGACAACAGCTGACGGATAATCTGCCGATGAAGATCGGCAATACCCTCGTCCGACCCACACCTTTCCCGATGACCAGACTGGTTTGTGCTGCCTAATCAGGATGCAACACGCCCGATTCAAAAAATAATCATCAGAAGCACATGATGATCAGTGTATTTCATGGTCACCAATAGCTTAAAAAAACCGCTGCTGGAAAAGTAATGGCAAAAGCATCTTGTTGGCCTGGCTATCTCATGCGCGTTAATTTTGCTTAATTGCGCGATTTCGCCAGTTAAGGATAACGCCGGTTGCATTTCAGAATGCCAGTTAAAATAGCCTTGCGCTGACCCAGCGGATTTTCCCTGACAAACTTTAGCGACATGATGCTTGTTTATATTTTTGTTTTAACCCGGCACAGTCTCTGAAAAATAACGCCGGACATACAATAAAAAGGCTTTGCCTCTCTACACCATCCCAACGGGGACAACGGCAATAGTCCTATCTTATCACTGCAACAATCCGCAACTAAACTGGTACAAAAAAACGCCAGACCTGACCTTGTTATGCCATTTGTCGGCAACAATCAGAATAGGATTTTTCTTATTAGCATTCAATGTTTCTGTTGTATATCCGAACAAAGTAAGCCACTATTTTTTTGCACTATTTTGTCTGTTTTTTTCTCTTTTATTGTTAACTCCCCCTACTGATAAATGATAAAATTATGATAAATATCATCTATTTTCACAGATACCGTTAATTTGACTTTTCAGTAAAAGATTAATATTTATTTATTACTGTCAGTCTGATACGCCGCAGAATACGCGGTATATTTGTAAGAAACTCTGAAGCAAAAGTGACAAGCTGAACACAGCAGCGTAATCACACCCGGTTTTAGCGGGTGAATGCCCTAAATCATAATAATAACATATTGAATAATATATAAATTATGGTCTTCTTTTAAATAAGGACATAACAATGCTGGATAAAGTCGCTATGCTTTTTCTGCTGCTTGGCGTATGTACCGCGCTGATGATTGTTAAAGATGCGCTGCGCAGACCGGGCGTCTCCCCGCTTATCACTATTGCCTGGACAATCGGCGGATTTTATATGCCATTTATTGGCTGGCTGGCCTGGTGGCATTTCGGACGGACGCGCAATAGTCGGACAGTGCTTTATCCTCATCGTCCTGATTTACGTCGCGCCACACCCGCCGGAGTTTTTATATCAACTTCACTGACCGCCAGCGGTTGCGTTGCGGGGGCCATGCTGGCCCTGGCGCTATTACCCCTTTTTAGTCAGGTTATGCCTGATTCACCACGACTTTGCCACGCAATCTTTTCATCGCTGCTGTCGCTCCTTATTGGCTGCATTATGCAGATACTTTATCGCCGGCAAAGCCATCAGCTTTGCTGGGTACCAGCCGGAATAGCGCTAATAAAAAACGATCTGCTTTCAATAATTGCCTGGCAAGCCGGCATGTTTCTCTATTTGGAACTGGCAGTACATTTCCTGTTGCAGGACACTCTCTGGCCAAACCAATTAGCATGCTGGTTTATGTTACAGATAGCGTTCTTTAGTGGATTTGTTTTTGCCTGGCCGGTTAATAAAACGCACCTGGAGAAAGGGCATCACCCTTCGGCATAAGCTCAGTGACAAAAACCATAGCCACCGGTACCAAAATGAAAATGGCCGGCGTGTGCCGCATTGTAATCTGGCCCCAGCGCAGTGCCAAAAAAACCACAGCTTTGCTGGAAAATCTCTCTGAGCCAGCGTCCGCGCCGATCCTGTTGCTCCCATGTTCCGCTAACCGGGATACGCATTCCTCGCGCCAGTTGAAATGCCGATATATCCAGCGCATCCGCCGTGGCATGCTCGCTGATCCGTCCCTGATCCCGGTGATAAATATTGCGACAGGCATAGCTGCCCACATGCTCAATCTGCGTTACCGGCGCAGAAAATTGCCTTATCGCACTGGGTTCAACGACCTGTATCACGAAACGGACACTGCTCAGTGCCAGTGGACAGCTGGCAAGGAAACTGCTGCTAAAGCTGATGCCACCGATACGTTCAATCCGCAGCGGCATACTGAGCGGACACCCCCCTGCAACCGCCGGTGCCACAGTGAAACGAATATATCCCTGCGCACGCGCCTGGTTCAGTTGTGCCAGACAGGCTGTCGGATCTCGTTGTAATTTTGCCATTTTAAAACGCGCGATTATTCCCGCTGGTTCGGTGATGCTTAACGGCGCAAAAGGATTCCAGCGTACGGGCAGATGAAACTGACCGCCGGGCACTATCCCCAGCAGAACAATCAGCAATACGGTGATTAACACAACTTTAGCCATCCGGCCTCCGTTATATGGCTGATACCCGTATTAGCATAGCGGCATCCGCTTTCTTTTTACTGTTTTCCTCCCTGCGGTGCGATAAGCTTTTCCTGCAGCAGGTCCCGACACTGGCCGGTAAAAGAATACAGACATTGGTTTGCATGTCGATTAAGCTTTATTCAGATATCACCCCAACGTTTATTTTAACTTATTGCACTGATATCACCGGCACGGCGGGCCTGTGCAGCGATAAGAATCAGAAAAACGACGACAGCATCATCGACAGGAGCAGAGAATAATTATGGACGATACCCGCAGCACGCCGGCTGAAAACAATGACCAACATGGACTTCGCCGTAATTTACATAACCGCCACATTCAGCTAATGGCGATTGGCGGGGCTATCGGCACCGGCCTGTTTATGGGGTCCGGCAAGTCTATTTTCCTGGCGGGTCCATCAATCATTTTTGCTTATATGATTATTGGATTTATGCTGTTCTTTGTTATGCGGGCGATGGGAGAGTTACTGTTATCTGACCTGCAATATAAATCTTTCATCGATTTTGCCGCCGATCTGCTCGGCCCCTGGGCTGGCTATTTCACCGGCTGGACCTATTGGTTCTGTTGGATTGTCACCGGCATTGCTGAAGTGGTTGCCATCAGTGCCTATTTACAATTGTGGTTCCCCGGTTTCTCTGTCTGGCTAAGTACCTTAATCTGTGTGGTGGTTTTACTGACGCTAAATATCGTAGCGGTAAATCTGTATGGCGAAATGGAATTCTGGTTTGCCATCATTAAAATCATTGCCATCATCTCGCTGATTATCACCGGTATTGTGCTGGTGCTGATGCATTTTCCTTCGCCTGGTGGTGGCCATGCTGCATTGAGCAATATCTGGCATTACGGCGGCTGGTTTCCTAAAGGTATCAGCGGTTTTTTAGCCGGGTTTCAGATATCCGTATTTGCCTTTGTCGGTATTGAGCTGGTGGGTTCAGCCGCCGCCGAAACCCGCGATCCGCTCAAGCTATTGCCGCGCGCTATCAACGCCATTCCTTTGCGGATCATTATGTTTTATGTCTGCGCGCTGATTGTCATTATGGCTGTCACACCCTGGCAACAGGTTGTCGCCGATCGCAGTCCATTCGTGGAAATGTTTATGCTGATTGGTTTACCGGCAGCAGCCAGCATCGTCAACTTTGTCGTACTGACTTCGGCCGCCTCTTCGGCGAACAGTGGGATCTACTCCACCAGCCGCATGCTGTATGGCCTCGCCCGGCAGCGGGTTGCCCATCGCATTTTCGGCAAACTGTCACCCCGCGCCGTTCCCACCCACAGCCTGTGTTTTTCCTGTTTGTGTTTGCTGGGTGGCGTTGCCCTGATTTATCTGATACCGGATGTCATGACAGTGTTTACCCTGGTGACGACCGTGGCAGCCATACTGTTTATGTTTGTCTGGACAATTATTCTTTGCTCTTACCTGGTTTATCGGAAACAGCGTCCGGCACAGCACGCCACCTCAGTATATAAAATGCCGCTCGGCCCCATCATGTGCTGGGTTGTCATGGCGTTCTTTATTTTCGTGCTGGTGTTGCTAACGCTTCAGGATGATACCCGCAGGGCGTTGATGGCTACCCCACTGTGGTTTGTTATCCTGGCCATTGGCTGGTGGCAGCGACGCAATCAATAATCACCACCGCAATTCAGAAGCGCGACATCAGCTTTCGCCATGCATGAGCCAGTGGAAACCGGTCGGACGGTAAGCGTGAAGGCCGTATCGAAGAGTTTTGCAACGGCGCGGGCCCAAGGTCGAAGGTGAAAGGATATTGTGGCGCTTCCCCCATGCGCAGATCGGTAATCTGCACCCGGCCATGCAAAAGGCCGATGGAAAAAAAACCATGACTGAACCAGGCAATACGATCAACGTACCAGTTACCTTTCAGACGCGCATACAGCGCCATATCACGGGGATAACGTTTGAACACCAGCGGCTTATGCCGGTCTAACAACGAAAAGTATGCTTCACCATATTCGTTGCCCTGCAGCCGGACCAGTCGCCATTGCAGGGTGTTGAATGCGGTCGGCGTTACCAGCAGCGGAGCCGGCTTTTCGCCTGCCGCGGCCAGCTGCTGAGTGACCTGTTCACTGACCCAGCTCTGCGCCACCACGCTCCATGCCAGATAAAGCCCTGCCAGCATCATACCGCAAGCGTTATAGCGTAATCCCCTGGCATTACGCAGCCACAGCGCGCTGACACAGCCCACCAGCAGCGGCAGGGTAAACAGCGGATCAATAATAAATATGCTGCCAATGCCAAATGGCCGGTCGGTAAACGGCAGCCCCAGCTGGGTGCCGTAAACGGTAAAAACATCCAGCAACGGATGGGTAATCAGTGCCAGCCAGACAACCAACCAGCAGCGACCAAAAAGTGCTGGCTGGCGCTTGCATAACGTCACCAACCCTGCTGCCAGCGGCGAAAACAGGGTCAGCCAGAACAGTGAGTGGCTCCCGGTCCGGTGTAAGGTCATATTGCGGATCGCATCACCGTGATCAATCAATATATCCAGATCGGGCAGCGTACCGCAGACGGCCCCGACCAATGCAGCCTGGCGAAGAGGTAATTTGCCACCCGCAACTGCCATGCTGACGGAGGCTCCCAGTAAAAGTTGTGAAACGGAATCCATCTCTTTTTCTTTCTCCGGGTTGTCAGCCGTTCAGCGCGTATATGTGCCGTGAATAGTCATAAAATGAAATAATGATGAGGTTCCCTTGTCATCAGAGCCCGGGCAACCCATAGTGATAAGACTTGTCTGATAATAGCAAACCAATGACAACTTACCTAATCAGGTGTAACGCGGCATGCAGCAAGCTTTTACTGCGGGCACCGCGTACAGGGATAGCCATAGCGGCACCACGCTAACCACGCGGCGAACAGCAACAGGATAAAGGGATCGCCGCTGACTTTTCCGCGCTGACGAACGTCAGCACCACACCTTTACGCATTTGAGTAACATTACCCCCGCGCCGATGACATGATCAGCCCCCCTGTTATGCGTTCTGCCCGGCAACCCAGGCAGCCAAGACTTGTCTGAACATCACAACGCCGACGGTAAGCAGATAAACCGTCTCTCTTTGAACAAATAGCCAATACCGCGATAGTGCGCACGGTATCATCGCTGACAGCGTAACTTTCTTTTGTCGGTGTGACACGGCAGGCCAGGCGGTTTTATCCCCCTTCTTCTATACTGGAGGACAGCGCTATTCTTAAACAAAACATGGAGTGAATCATGGCAAAACTGCTGGTACTTTATTATTCAATGTATGGACATATTGAAACTATGGCGAACGCCGTAGCGGAGGGGGCAAAGCGTGTTCCGGGCGTAGAAGTGACCATCAGACGCGTGCCAGAAACCATGGACGCACAACGCTTTGCCCAGGTAGGCGGCAAAACCAATCAGCTGGCGCAGGAAGCCACCACCGAAGAGCTGCCGAACTATGACGCGATTATTTTCGGCACCCCCACCCGCTTTGGCAATATGAGCGGACAAATGCGTACTTTCCTTGACCGTACCGGCGGACTCTGGGCCTCTGGTGCACTGTATGGCAAGCTGGCCAGCGTTTTCACCTCAACCGGCACCGGTGGCGGTCAGGAACATACAATCTCCTCGACCTGGACGACCCTGGCCCACCACGGCATGGTTATTGTGCCTATCGGCTACGCAGCAAAGGAACTTTTTGACGTTTCTCAGGTACGCGGTGGAACCCCTTACGGCGCCTCAACCCTCGCCGGCGGCGACGGTTCCCGTCAGCCGACAGAAGCTGAACTTAACATTGTCCGCTATCAGGGAGAACACGTCGCCGGGCTGGCGCGCAAACTTAAAGGATAAACCCAACGGGAGAACCAAATATGGCCACGCAACAATCAAAAGCTCACCACGTTGGCGAATGGGCCTCTCTGCGCTCAACGTCTACGGAAATTGCTGAAGCTATCTTTGAAGTCGCCAACTATGATGAAAAACTTGCCGAAGAGATTTGGCAGCAACAAGGAAATGATGAGGTGCTGTTTCGTGCTTTCAATAAAACCGACCGTGATGTTCTCACCTGGGACAGTATTCCGGTAGAGCGTCGTAACGTCTGAGCGATCGGCACCTGACCAGCCCTCGGAAGAGGGCTTTTTCATTCCCTGCATGCAATCAATAAGGAGCCAACATGCCTTATCAAAGCATTAATCCTGCCACCAATACGCTGATAAAAACCTGGCCTGAGCATAACAACCAACAGGTTGAAGCTGCACTGGCCACCGCTGATGCGCTCTACCACTCCAGCTGGTGTAAAGGCGATATTTCGCCACGATTGCAGGTATTACATAAGCTTGCTGAGTTAATTGAATCGCAGGTGGATGAACTGGCTGCCATTGCCAGTCGTGAAATGGGAAAACTTATCAACCAGAGCCGGGGCGAGGTACGTCTTTGCGCCCGGATTGCCCGTTACTATGCCGACAATGCTGAAAAATTCCTCGCACCTGTGCCCTATAGCAGTGATTTAGGTGACGCCTGGGTTGAACATCATCCGATTGGTGTGCTGCTCGCCGTTGAACCATGGAATTTTCCCTATTATCAGCTGATGCGCGTACTGGCACCTAACCTTGCCGCGGGTAATCCGGTGCTGGCAAAACATGCTCCCAACGTGCCGCACTGCGCCAGCCGCTTCGCTGAACTGGTTGAGCAGGCCGGAGCGCCAGCAGGCGCCTGGACTAACCTTTTTATCAGTGATCAACAGGTAAGTCAGCTGCTCGCTGACGCGCGTATTCAGGGTGCCGCCCTGACCGGCTCAGAGCGCGCAGGTAGCGCTGTCGCCGCTCAGGCAGGAAAACACCTGAAAAAAACCACTCTTGAACTTGGCGGTAACGATGTGTTTGTTGTTCTGGATGACTGCGATCTCGATAAAGCGGTCACAGCCGGTGCCAACGCCCGGCTCAGCAACTGCGGCCAGGTGTGTACCGCAGCCAAACGCTTTCTGATCCATGAAAAAGTAGCCGATCTGTTTATCGAAAAATTTATTGCAGCTTTCAACGGGGTTCGTATTGGCGATCCGCTGGATGAACAAACGACCCTTGGGCCGCTCTCTTCTGCATCAGCCCGCGCACGGCTGGAAAAGCAGGTTGAACAGGCTTTAGCGCACGGCGCCAGACTGATAACCGGTGGCGCAGCAGTTCAGGGGCCAGGTTGTTTTTATCAGCCCACCATTCTCACTGATATTCACCGGGATAATCCGGCGTGGTATAGCGAATTTTTTGGTCCGGTGGCCCAGCTGTATATTTTTAAAGATGACGATGAGGCTGTAGCTATTGCCAATGACTCTCCTTTTGGCCTCGGCGGGGCAATTTTTTCCTCTGATATCGCCCGCGCACGGCGTATGGCCTCCCGAATCGAAACCGGTATGGTTTATATCAACTCCGCCAGCGATACCGCAGCGGAATTACCTTTTGGCGGTGTTAAACGTTCTGGTTTCGGTCGTGAGCTATCTGACCTGGGTATCAAAGAGTTTATTAATCAGAAACTGGTGGTGGTCAGCCACGACGGCTAACCACACCTGACACAAAAAAACCGCCCCGGAAGGGGCGGTATCAGAGTATGTACAACATCTGAATCGATTACTGGCCGCCAGCACCTTCAGTTGCTTTCACACTGACAGAAGCCGACGCGTTGTTATCTGCCGGGACTTTCTGCTGGCTGGCTTTGTCTGCCGCAGCTTTATCAGCAGCGGCTTTATCGGCGGCAGCTTTCTCCTGCGCGGCTTGCTCCGTAGCTGCCTTATCGTCAGCGGCTTTCTGCTGGGTGGCCTTTTCGGCAGCAGCCTTATCGGCAGCGGCTTTCTGCTGGGCGGCCTTTTCGGCAGCAGCCTTATCGGCAGCGGCTTTCTGCTGGGCGGCCTTCTCGGCAGCCGCCTTATCGGCAGCGGCTTTCTGCTGGGCGGCCTTCTCCGCAGCCGCCTTATCGTCAGCGGCTTTTTGCTGGGCGGCCTTCTCCGCAGCCGCCTTATCGTCAGCGGCTTTTTGCTGGGCAGCCTTCGCTGCGGCGGCGGCGGCATCAGCAGCCGGCTGCGGCGCCATCGCGGTATTCTGCAACGCAACATTCAGCACATTAACAAACTGATCCCACGGACAGTAACCATTGGCATCTGGCTGACAGCCATTCATTTGTAATGTTACCCGCTGAGGCGGCGCATCAAGACTGAGCGGCAGTGCGTTACGCAGCTGTTCAGTACTCTGATAGACATATTCAACCTTCGCCAGGTCGCGGTTAGCTTTTTTATCATGCCAGCGTTCAAATACCAGCATGCCGCCAATGGGTGTCTCTTCATTCTGAAGCGGCAGGATATAAGGTTTAAAATCAAGCGCCGTCAGAACCGAACCGATATTAGAATCATGTCCGACCATTAACGTTACTTTAGGCGCGCTGTCTTTATCCTGGTCTACCAGCATACTGCGCATATAATCAAGCAGCGGTGCCGCAACATTGCGGGCAATCGCCGGCGTGCCGAATAATGTGTCCTGGTAAGCATTTTTGATCGCTGACAGCGCTTTCCACTGTTCTGCAGTTTTGATTTGTCCCCAGGCAACCTGATCCAGCGGCATCCCTTCGTAATACTGCAAGGTAAAGGCATCAACCAGTGCATTAGCCGTACGCAGCGGACCGCTGACTCCTGGCTCTTTGCCGTTGTCCGCCGTAAATTTATTCTGCTCACTATCGCTAAGATCACATTTTTTCTTGCCGCTGCACTCAGGTGACGTTCTGTAGTCGATGATTTTTTCCAGACGTTGTAAAGCCGGCTTCAGCGCCAGCTTTTTATCTGCATCGGCTAAATCATTAAGGGCCTGTTTGTGGAAGTCGGCATTACCGTTGGTGATCACCGGGTTAAAAATCGGGTCCATCGCGCCCATTTCATCCTGATGGGATACCGGCACATCACAACCGGGGAAGGCACCAGTGATAAAGTATTGCGCGGTTGCCAGGGTGCGTTGCAGGCTATTGGCGTAAGCATACACCGTGTTATCTGTCGGACATTCTCCGGCTTTAATCAGCCCTTGCCTGACCAGCCATTCGCGCGTGTAATTCCCCATATACACTTCGAGAATGCCCCCCTTTGTGGTCAGCTGACCACCAGGTACCTGCCAGGACGGCCAGCTTTTCTTTGTCGCCTGCTGTAATACGCTGCCGTTATTGGCCAGTGGCGCACGCAGATTATGACGACTCAGCATCAACACCTGCTCCAGCTGATAATCTCCGTCAGCACCCCAGGCTGTGCCGACAGACAGTGCGGCGCAAACTGAAACTGCGCACAAATTTATATTTTTAATCATAACGTTATTCCATTTTAGTGGCGATAACATCCTGACCTGTCTGGTCGGGCTTTGCCGTCTCGCAGCAACCCCGAATATCGTTATCCTCACCCAGAGCAGAACCATCAGGTGTTTGAAATATTGAAAGCATGGAGAATATAGCAGACTCTCCTGTTACGGGTTTAGCCCCGTTGGCACCTTGAAAAGCAACAAGATGTTATCCGCAAAGCCGCCTGGCCCTTATCAGGGCCACCGATGCATCATAATGCCAAAATCTTTACGCTTAAACAGTGAAAAACCGCTGTATCGCCCGATTTTAGTGGATGCCAAAATATCTCAGCATGGCAGTCACTGCCGCCGCTGCAATAACAACCACAATCAGCGACTACCGTGCCAGCGCCAGCAGCAGGCCTGCCACAACGCCAGCGACGCGGGCACTACCCGCAAAATGGCCATTCTGCAGAAAAGTGGCCATCACCGCCACGGTAACCAGCAAAACTGTAGCCGCATCATTTAGCAGCTGACGGCTGTTTTCCCCCAGAGCCAGCCGGTTTCCTAAAACGACGCCGGTCAGCCGAATCAGATAGGTTCCGGCTGCCAGTGCGACAATACCGGCAACGATCCACCACGGATGGGCCATCATGATGTTTTATCCCTTATCAGTAAACCACTCAACGCGCAGAGTACCGGTAAGCCAACCGGTAAAAAAGGCGAAAGAATCAGTGCGATGGTCACACCACTGAGCGCAGAAATCAGCGTCTGCCGGTTTTTCAGCGCTTGCAACGTCAGCGCCAGCAAAATAGCCGGAAATACGGCATCCAGCCCGATGGAAGCAGGATCCGGGATAATTTGCCCAATCACCCCACCCAAAACCACACACAATGGCCAGATGAGGAAAATGCCCATGCCACACAGCCAGAACGCAGCCCTGGCCCGCCGCGGCGATTTTTGCGCCAGCCCGACTACCACGCTCTCATCATTCATAATGTGATAGCCAAGATAACGCGTTGCTGAACGTCCAATTAAATCTTTCACTGCCATACCAAAAGGCAAATGACGGGCGTTGACTAACAGGCCGGCAACCACTGCAGCGGCAATACTACCGCCGCCACCAACAATGGTTACAAAGAGAAATTCTGACGCCCCTGCCAGCACCAATACCGACAGCGCAGCCGCCACCCACAGCGGAAAACCATAGCTGGTAGCAGTCGAACCATATGAAAGACCGAAGATACCGTCGGCAAGACAAATTAACAGAATGGATTTTAACAGTTTTTTATTGATATAACGTACACGCATCCCTGCCACCACATGAAGAACACCAATCAGCAGTCATAATGAACACTACGGAATTGGTTTTCAATGCATCCAGACCGTTCAATGCGAAATAATAATGCTTTCATCGATTCTGGCACGTTTTTCAGCCAGCCAGCGTGACGGGGCATCAGATTGCCCGACGACGGTTTCCAGGCAGTAATCAATAAAAAACCCCGTGCTGTCAGGCAGCACGGGGCGCAATATCTGGCGGAGGAGGAGAGATTCGAACTCTCGAACGGTTTCCCGTCGCCGGTTTTCAAGACCGGTGCCTTCAGCCACTCGGCCACCCCTCCGCATATCATCATGTTTTCAGCGATGATGGCGCGGGAGTATACTCAGGCCAGCAATCTTTGCCAATCTATTTTTATTGTACTTTCCGCCGGTTGCACAATGCTTAACCTGCCCGCATTAGCTTACGTGGCAAAGCACCCGTCAGGCTGCGGAACGCGTGACAAAAGAAAAACCCCATACTACAGCGTAGTATGGGGTTGATATCTGGCGGAGGAGGAGAGATTCGAACTCTCGAACGGTTTCCCGTCGCCGGTTTTCAAGACCGGTGCCTTCAGCCACTCGGCCACCCCTCCGTAATGAGGCGCACTATAAACATCCCCTGAAAATATGTAAAGGCTGTTTTGTTCTGGTTGCCTGAAAAACAGGCGATTAGCGGTTATTTGTCGCTATTATCACCAGACAAAACACCGTGACTCCTTTTGCTTACGTAAGCCACGGGTAAAGAAGGGTAAAACGGCTTTCCCTGGTGCCTGACGCTTCATATTCTTAACCTGGTTTGGTGACTCATAGTGAGGCATTGTATGGAACGCATTATTACGTCTTCACGCAGCCGGTCGTTACTCAGCAGCCACCGGGTGCTACGCAATACCTATTTTCTTCTTGGCCTGACGCTGGCATTTTCCGCTGTTACCGCCACAGCCAGCACTGTTTTCGCTTTACCGGCTCCCGGACTGATTCTGATGCTGGTCGGCTTTTATGGCCTGATGTTTCTTACTTACCGGCTGGCCGATCGCCCGGCGGGAATTCTGGCGGCGTTTGCCTTTACCGGTTTTCTCGGTTACTGCCTTGGGCCAATTCTTAACAGTTTCCTGATGGCGGGCATGGGCGATGTTATCGCGCTGGCGTTAGGCGGAACGGCGCTGGTATTTTTCTGCTGTTCAGCCTATGTACTGACCACACGCAAAGATATGTCCTTCCTGTCAGGCATGCTGATGGCCGGTTTTGTGGTGCTGCTGCTGGCAGTTATTGCTAATCTGTTTCTCAACATCCCGGGCCTGCAGCTTGCCATCAGCGTGATGTTTGTTATGTTCTCCTCTGCCGCTATTTTATGGGAAACCAGTAACATCATTCAGGGCGGAGAAACAAACTACATTCGCGCCACCGTCAGCCTTTACGTCTCTATCTATAATATTTTCATCAGCCTGCTGAGCATTCTCGGCTTTACCCGCAGCAACTGATTCGAACAGTCTGTTATTGTCTGAATAAAGCCCCGTCCGGGGCTTTATTTTTGCCGGCAGCAAAATTTGTTACACTTGCAGAATCTCAACCTTCTGAGGTGATGTTGTGATGGTTGCCGAAAAAGAAATTGCCCGTGATGCTAACGGTTATCTGAAATCTGTCGATGACTGGACGCCGGAACTGGCCGCCATGCTGGCGGCGGAAGAAGAAATTACCCTTAGCGAGGCGCACTGGGAAGTGATTGATTTTGTGCGCGCATTTTACCTTGAGTTTAATACCTCCCCTGCTATCCGCATGCTGGTTAAAGCAATGGCACAAAAGTATGGTGAAGAGAAGGGAAACAGCCGTTATCTGTTTCGATTATTTCCGCAGGGACCGGCCAAACAGGCAACAAAAATTGCGGGTCTGCCCAAACCGGTCAAATGTCTCTGAAGATTAATGCGTGGTAAAGCGTTCGGGTATCTGCTGCGGCTGATAAGGCTCTGTCAGTACCCGTTCTACCTGGGCAGTACGCGGTCCGCCGGCTTTCAGCCAGTCAATCAGACTATCAACCTGTGTCGCCTCTCCCCATGCCAGCACTTCAACGGAACCATCTTCCAGATTACGAGCGTAACCCGTCAGACCGTATTCATTTGCCTGCTGCTGGGTACTGTAACGAAAGCCAACCCCCTGTACTCTGCCATAAACCCAGGCACGCACCCCTTTTTTTGCCATGACGATCTCCTGTATGCCCATGCATTGATTTTTACACGCGTCAAACCGACAATACGGCCTGTTTTTCTTAAAATAAGCATAGCAAATGTCAGCACGATTAATTCTTGCCAAAGGACGTGAAAAATCCTTACTCCGCCGTCATCCGTGGGTTTTTTCCGGCGCCATCGCCCGCACTGAGGGTAAAGCCGCCGCCGGAGAAACTATCGACATCTGTGATAGTCAGGGAAACTGGCTGGCCAGAGGTGCATTTTCTCCGCAGTCTCAAATCCGCGCTCGCGTCTGGAGCTGGGATGCCGATGAATCTATCGATAGTGCTTTTTTTGTCCGCCGCCTGCAACAGGCGCAGCGCCTGCGTGACTGGCTGGCCAGCCGCGATAATCTCGACAGTTATCGCCTCATTGCCGGTGAATCTGACGGACTGCCTGGCATAACCGTTGATCGCTTTGCTGGTTTTCTGGTTGTGCAACTGCTTTCTGCAGGTGCCGAATATCAACGTCCGGCGCTGATTTCTGCACTGCAGCAGTGCTATCCCGCGCTTTCTATCTTTGACCGTTCTGACGTAAGCGTACGAAAAAAAGAAGGTTTAGCTTTAAGCCATGGACCGATCTGCGGCGAATTGCCGCCGCCGCTGTTAACCATTAACGAGCACGGGATGAAACTGCTGGTGGATATCCAGCACGGACACAAAACCGGTTATTACCTCGACCAGCGCGACAGTCGCCTGGCAACCCGCCGTTATGCCAGCGGTAAACGCGTACTCAACTGTTTTTCTTATACCGGGGGCTTTGCGGTTTCCGCCATGCTGGGAGGCTGTGAGTCGGTTGTCAGCGTCGATACCTCGCAGCCTGCGCTCGATATTGCCCGTCAGAATATTGAACTCAACGGGCTGGATAGCGCAAAAGCACAGTTTATTCGTGACGATGTATTTAAGTTGCTACGACGCTGGCGCGAACAAGGTGAACAATTCGATCTTATCGTGCTGGACCCGCCAAAATTTGTCGAAAATAAAAACCAGCTGGCCGGCGCCTGCCGCGGTTACAAAGATATTAATATGCTGGCTATGCAACTGCTCAGTCCGGGCGGCATGCTGCTGACCTTTTCCTGTTCAGGACTGATGCCCACTGAGCTGTTTCAGAAAATTATCGCCGATGCCGCAGTAGATGCACAGCGTGATGTACAATTTATAGAGCAATTCCGTCAGGCAGCGGACCATCCTGTTATTACCAGCTATCCTGAGGGACTGTACCTCAAAGGCTTTGCCTGCCGGGTAATATGACTTGAAAAATATTGCCCTGCCCTTATATAAGCGTCAGGGCAATATTGAGTGGGAGGTCATAATGATTGCCAGTAAGTTTGGTATTGGCCAACAGGTCCGACATAAAATGTTAGGTTTTCTCGGCGTGGTGGTTGACGTCGATGCTGAATATTCGCTCGATAAACCGGCATTTGAAGATGTTGCCGGCAGCGAACAATTACGAACCTCACCCTGGTATCATGTGGTGATGGAAGACGAGCTGGGTCAGCCTGTGCACACCTACCTGGCAGAAGCGCAGCTTGCCTGGGAAACCCAGGCAGAACATCCGGAACAGGCATCTCTGGATGAACTGGCCGACTCGATCCGCAGGCAGCTGCAGGCCCCTCGCCTGCGCAACTAACCTGCTATCTACGGCTGACAGCCAGCTGTCAGCCTGCTGTCAGCCCGCTGTCTTCTCAAGGCCCAGACGCGGAATTTCAATTTTCGGACAACGATCCATTATCACCGTCAGCCCAGCATCTTTTGCCAGTATCGCTGCCTGTTCATTAATAACCCCCAGCTGTAACCATAAAGTTTTCGCGCCAATAGCAATAGCCTGCTGAGCGATCTGAAACGCCGCCTCGGCATGACGGAACACGTCTACAATATCCACCGACTGTGGAATGTCAGCCAGCGAGCCATAGCCCATCTGTCCTAACAATCTGCGGCCTGCCAGTTTCGGACTCACCGGAATAACCTGATACCCCTGAGCCAGCAGATAGGCCATCACGCTATAGCTGGGTCGGGCTGGATTGTCACTGGCGCCCACCAAAGCCACGCTATGACTGGTGCTCAACACCGTTTTAATCAGCTTGTCATCCATTTCCCCCCCTTTCTGTGCCGGTTATAGCTGAGTGTATGCCAGGCGGCTAAATCAGGCGAAATACTTCACCCGAACAGCATCGATAACCTATTTATCGCGCCAGCAAGTATGTTTAAATGTTACTATATCGTCATAATGAAAAAATTAGATACAATTAAGACCGTGAAGGCCTCGAATTGGAGAAACCATGAAATCGCGTATCTGGTGCGCAGGTCTGTTAATGTTATCAGTCAGCATGGCGTTGCAGGCAACCACGCTGAAGCTGGCACCAGACGTTGACTTACTGGTGCTCGACGGCCGTAAAATTTCAGGTTCATGGCTAAAAGGCGTCGACGGTATTGAGCTGGAACCAGGACAGCACCAGCTGCTTTTCCGCGTCAATAAAACCCTTAATGTCAGCGGGCATACTACAAAATATCTTTCCGTGCCGTTTATTGCCACTTTTGTTGCAGAAACGAAATCTGTCGCCATTGGACTTCCCACACTGAAAAGCAGCGATGATGCCAGAAAGCTGGACAGCACGGCGAACTTTCAGCTTTTTAATGAGCATAATCAGCTAATTGCCAGCCAGCGCGACACGCTGACGCTGTCAGCCGGCGACGATGCCGAGCAGCTCATGATTGCCTATAACCGCGCAAATCATGCCGCGTCAGTCCCCCGCTTTGCGCTCAATCCGCGTACGGTGGAACCGTTATCACCGTCGGCGAAAAGTATTGTACTGAATAAGTTAGCGGATACCGCCGTGTTGTATCGCTGGTATATGCAGGTTGACACTGCAACCCGCCAGCATCTACGCCGTCTGTTTAAAGCACTTCATGCCAGTTGAACCGGGTTGCCACAGAGCGTTAAACTCGCTTTTTCTCCGGTTACTCCGATTACTTTCACCAGGACATGTCTTATGGATCAAACCACACGAAAAATACATGAAAAAAAACATATAGCGCTGGTTGCCCACGATCATTGTAAAACGGCGCTGATGCAGTGGGTCGAACGTTATAAAGAGATACTCAGCCACCACAATTTGTATGCCACCGGCACCACCGGCAATCTTATTCAGCGGGCGACCGGTCTGCCAGTAAAATCAATGCTCAGCGGCCCCATGGGTGGCGATCAGCAGGTAGGTGCCCTGATTTCAGAAGGTAAAATTGATGTGTTGATTTTTTTCTGGGACCCCTTAAATGCAGTGCCGCACGACCCGGATGTTAAAGCCTTACTGCGGCTGGCGACTGTTTGGAATATTCCGGTTGCCACCAACCGCGCTACCGCGGATTTTATTATTCATTCCCCACTTTTCAGCCACGAACTGGAGATAATGATCCCCGATTATCAACGCTACCTTCAGCAACGGTTACAATAGGTTCGTGGCCTGGGTCGATCAGGGCTTACGCTGTACTGATACGCCGAGCCGTTTAAATTCATCAACAAATACAGAAGGTGCCTGCGGGTCAAACAGCAGCCATACCTGTTCTTTGGCTCTGGTAAGCGCCACATAAGCCAGACGTCGTTCTTCGGCGTCGGGAAAATCTTCCGGTACCGGCAGCAGGACTTCCTCAATTACCGATTCCCTGGCAACAGCCGGAAATCCCTCTTTACCCTGAGATAATCCGAGCAAAATAACATAATCAGCCTGACGGCCCTTACTGACATGAATCGTCATGAATTCAATATCCAGTCCTGGCCAGCGGGTTTTTGCTTTATCCAGCTCAGCCGGACGCAGGTAATGATACCGGGCCAGCACCAGCACTTTTTCCTGTGGCCTGACAAAACCGCTGAGTTTATTTAGTAAAGCTTCGAACTGGTTTTCAGGTAATAAAATCACCGCTTTTTTACTGCCCTTACGTAAGCTATTAAGCGGCTTTTTTAACTGATGTGGATTTTGCTGAACAAAACGGTTAGCAATGTCGCCAATACGTTCATTAAAGCGATAGGTAATATCAAGTATGCAACGGTCACCCTCACCAAAATGGTGATGAAAGGCCGTGGTCAACGCCATTTCCGCACCGCTGAAACGATAGATAGCCTGCCAGTCATCGCCGACAGCAAACAGCGAGGTACGCGTATTCTGGCGACGCAGCGCGGCCAGCAGGCAGGCGCGCTGAGGTGAAATATCCTGAAATTCATCAACCAGAATCGCTTTCCACTGGCTGATAAAACGACCTTTATCCAGCAAATTGACCGCCTGATGAATCAGACCGGCAAAATCCACCGCACCTTCATTCTTAAGCGCGCTTTTCCAGGCTTTAACTAACGGGGCCATCAGCCGGACACGCTTGCTAAACTGATCGCGCAGCGCGTCCGGTGCCTGTTCTATCATTGCCGCCTGTGCACCGCCATGGGTACGCATTAATCCCAGCCAGCGCTCAAGCCGGCTGGCTACGCGGCTAGCCAGCCGTTCATCCTGCCAGAAAGCCGCATCATCCAGCGTCCAGCCCAATTCTTCTTCCAGCCACTGACGCCAGCCTTTTGCCTGCGCTTTTTTTTCAGCACATTGCTGGCGCCAGACCGAAACCAGAAATTCGCGTCTTTTCATGGCATCAGTTTCCAGCACGCTGATAGCCGGCGGGCGCTGGCTGGCTTGCTGAATAATATGCAATGCCAGTGAATGAAACGTTCTGACGTCAATTTCTTCCTTGTTCAATCGCTGCTGAACACGCTGTTGCATTTCTTCCGCCGCTTTACGGCCGAATGCCAGCAACAAAATTTGTTCCGGATTGGCAAGTTTACGTTGTATTAACCAGCCGGCACGGGCAACCAGTACCGAAGTTTTACCGCTGCCGGCACCGGCAAGAGTCAACACCGCATCTTCACCATTTACCACCGCGCGCGCCTGTGATTCATTTAGCGGAGTGGATTCTACCGTATTAAAGAAATCGGCATACTCTTCCAGCATGCGGCTGCTCCACTGCGCATTATGCTGCTGGCGCTGCTCATCGGCCTGCTGGTACCAGCACTGGCAATACGCCCACTGCTGCCCGCAGTTTGCAAATTGCGGCAAGCGCTGATGCGGCAATGGCAAAGCAGAAAATAAACTATCAAGCTGCTGACGCAGATCGGTAATATCGCTACTTTTAAGCCAGCGAGACTGTTGTTTAACATCGTCAATAACCCTGACGGCGTCGGCCAGCACCGTTGCGCTCACCTCGCTCATTTCTTCACTCCAGCGGGTCCAGGCTTTGTCCAGATAGTGAAAAAAACGCTGGGTTTCGTTCCACTCAGTACCGTGCAGGCGCACCACTTTCTCATCAATCAGCGTAAACTCCAGTTCACCCCACACCACTCCACGCTTACAACGAATGGTTAGCAACTGGTTAAAAGGAATAAGGTACTGATGTTTCTCTCCGCTGACTTCAACGCCGGCATTCAGTAAACGCACCTGGTTATAAGGATGCCGCGCCAGATGTTTGCCAAGCGACGTTGATTTCAGTTCCATGCACCTGGCCCCGTAGCAATAAGTAATCCGGATAGTTTACCGCCAGCAGGTTTAGCGCTCCAGTGCTAAAACGCGTTACAATCAAGGCATTGAACATTGTGTTTCATATTTAACGGGAGAAGTGCCATGCGCACTGTACTAAACATTCTGAACTTTGTACTGGGTGGCTTCATTACCACTCTCGGCTGGTTGCTGGCGACACTGGTTTCTATAGTGTTGATCTTTACCCTGCCTTTAACCCGCTCCTGCTGGGAAATCACCCGGCTCTCTTTCCTGCCCTTTGGCAATGAACCCGTACACGTTGATGAACTGTATCCCGAACGTCGCAACACGCTGCGTAATGGCGCAGGTACCCTGCTGAATATTGTCTGGTTTATATTGTTTGGCTGGTGGCTCTGCCTGAGCCATATATTTATTGGCATTGTACAGTGCTGTACTATTATTGGCATTCCGGTTGGCATTGCCAACCTCAAGATTGCCGCCATTGCCCTTTGGCCGGTTGGACGCCGGGTGGTGACCGTTGAACAAGCGCGTGCTGCACGTGATGCCAACGCCCGTCAGCGTTTTAATCAGGGAAACTAATGCAACCTCTCCTTTCGCTGACTCTGCGCCGTTTCAGACTCAGCAGTGCCTGGTTATATAATCTGCGTATTTTACTGGCGCTAACCGGAACGACCCTGGTGCCGTTCTGCTTGCAACAGGTTACCTGGACTATTCCGCTAACCCTGGGTGTGGTGGCCGCCGCGCTGGCTGACCTTGATGATCGCCTGAGCGGGCGCCTGAAAAATCTGATTATTACTCTGATTTGTTTCTGCGCGGCATCAGTTTCCGTTGAGCTGCTTTACCCCTGGCCCTGGCTGTTTTTTATTGGGCTCGGTCTTTCCACCTGGGGGTTTATTTTGCTCGGCGCCCTGGGTCAACGCTATGCAACAATTGCCTTCGGTGCTTTGCTTATCGCACTTTATACCTTGCTGGGTGTTGGACTGTTTTCTCAATGGTACTTTCAACCTCTTCTGTTACTGCTCGGCGCCGCCTGGTATAACCTGCTCACACTCTGTGGCCATCTGCTCTTCCCGGTGCGTCCGTTGCAGGAAAACCTCGCCAGCACCTTTATCCAGCTGTCGCACTATCTTGAAGCCAAGGCCGGCCTGTTTGACCCCGACGCGGAGACCGGCAGTAATTGCGGCTTAATTGACGTGGCAATGACCGACAGTCAGTTAGTTGCACAACTGAACATCACCAAAGCCTCAGTACAAAGCCGGCTGCGCGGCGATCAGGCACAGCGCGGTACTCAACGCTCTCTGCATTATTATTTTGCTGCGCAGGATATACATGAAAGAGCCAGTTCATCCCATGTTCAGTACGACAGGTTACGTGATGCCTTCCGTCACAGCGATATTCTGTTTCGTTTTCAGCGGGTATTAACGCTGCAGGCAAAAGCCTGTAGCCAGCTGGCGGAGGCCATTTTGCTGCGGCGGCAATATCAACACGATCCGCGTTTTGAAGCACAATTCAACAACCTCAGAATCGCGCTGGCTCAGCTGGATGCGCATGCCGGCTTCCCTGCCGAGCGAAAAGCCATGCATTATCTGCTCAACAACCTGCTGGCAATTGACGCCCAGCTGGCCACTATTGAATCTGAACGGCGATTAGCACAGCCCAATGCCAGCGAAAATCAGTTGCCCGATGAGGGACTGACCGGCTGGCATGACATTCGCCTGCGCGTCAGTCGTCACCTCTCTCCGGCTTCACCGCTGTTCCGTCATGCGGTTCGCATGTCACTGTTATTATGTTGCAGCTACGCAGCCATCCAGCTTACCGGCATGAAACATGGCTACTGGATTTTATTAACCAGCCTGTTTGTCTGCCAGCCTAATTACAATGCGACAAAACACCGGCTGTCACTGAGGATAGCGGGGACAATTGCCGGGATACTGATTGGTTTGCCGGTACTGTGGATGGTTCCCTCAGTTCAGGGCCAGCTACTGCTGATTGTGCTCAGTGGCGTGCTATTTTTTGCTTTTCGCACGATACAATATGCACACGCTACCATGTTCATTACCCTGCTGGTATTGCTCTGCTTTAATCTGCTTGGTGAAGGCTATGAAATCGCGCTGCCTCGTATTATTGATACCCTGATTGGCTGCGCAATTGCCTGGATGGCGGTCAGCTGGATTTGGCCTGACTGGCGTTTTCGCGATTTGCCCTCCGTGATTCGCCGTACGCTGGACGCCCACTGTCGTTATCTGGATGCCATTCTGGTGCAATATCATCAGGGTAAAGATAATCGTGTTGATTACCGGATCGCCCGACGTCAGGCACACAATGCAGCCGCAGAACTGGCCACGGTAATTGCCAACAGATCTGGCAAAAAGGCCCACTCCGGTTTACAGAACGAGGAAGCGTTTCGCCTGCTGTGCTTATGTCACTCACTGTTAAGCTATATTTCTGCTCTCGGGGCCCACAGAGAAAAAATCGAGGACGAGGCGTTATTATTATTACTGGATGATGCCGTCTGTTATGTTGATGATGCCTTGCAGCCAGACGCTGCACTTTCCCTGGCGTTGAACAAACAGCACGCTGCATTGTTTAGCCGAATTGAAACGCTGGAACCACAGACAGAAAGCAGCGCCCACCTGATTTTACAACAGATTTTATTGCTACTTGCTTTACTACCTGAGTTAACTGCGCTTCAGGCGCGTATTATTGCTATCGACAGCGCTGACGCTCAAGCTCGGCAATCTTAGCCTCATACCAGCGCCGCAAATCGGCCTTCACATCTTCAGGTAACGCCTGATAGTGAAGGCCACTTAACGCACCTTCCAGCGCGAAAAGCGTATTCAGACCCAGATGCGCATTTAACGCCCGCAGCTTAAGCCAGCTGGCTTTTGCGCCCTCTTCTCTGAGCGCACCGATGCTGCTAATGCCCGCAGCACGCAATAAGCGTTCAAGCTGCTGACCGATGTTGGGCAAATCCCGTATTTGCCGTGCCTGCCTCGATTCTTCAATATGCTGCTGCGCGCCCTTTAAACACAGCCGTGATATAGCCAGCAACTGCTCTGGCTCCTGCCACAAGGTTTCATTGACCTGATAATAGTCAAGGCTGACCGGTACACCGCGCTTCATAAACTGTAGCGTATGCAGCTTGCGTTCACAGAGATAGGGCCTGGACGCTTCACAGGCGCGCAGATAAAGCTCACCTTTAGCAACCACAGCAAAGACGGCTTTACCTACGCTCAGGCTGTAGCCACCAAATTGCGTGCGCACGCTAATCGTGCCCAGTGGGTCCAGAACCCTGGTAATGCGCTCAATACGTCCTTTTGTCGTCATCATTTCCTCCTTGTTAATTAACCGGGCTGCCCCTGACATTAGAGGTTGTAGTAAAAGCAATCAATGCCTTGCCGCTGTTTTTGTCAACGTCGTGTCAGATTTGCGAGGTGTTTTGAAAAAAATCAGGTTGATTTTCAGCCATGACACGGATACTGTATATTCATACAGTGACAATACAGGTGAATTAATTATGCGTACTCAACTTTCTCATTCTTATCGTGTTAGCAAACCTGTGCATGTAAACGCCTGTCCGGCAACCACACTAAGTTCCGGTAGCATTGCCGAACTCGTCATCGGTGACGGTCAGATAGCAATGCTGCAGCTGATGTTATTGCCGCTGCTGCAGCAGTTGAGTCTTGAATCCCGCTGGCAGCTGTGGTTAACATCAGAACAAAAAATCAGTCGTCCCTGGCTAAAATCAACCGGACTGCCACTGAATAAAATGATGCAGGTTCAGCGTCCGGGGGAAGTGACTACCCTCGATGCAATGATCAAAGCATTACAGACTGGCAATTACAGCGTGGTAATTGGTTGGCTGCAAAGCCCGCTGTCTCCTGAACAGAGGAAAATGCTGGAAGCAGCAGCAAAAACAGGTCACGCCCTCGGCTTAATTTTATCCACGACAGATCGTCAGAAAACCATCAACGGACCAGTAAACAGCCTGAAAATTCCCTCAAGTTTGTATCATTAAGTAAAAATGGGAATTTTCTCAGCGTTATGCCGCCTGAAGCCTTCGATAAGCTTATGATTCTGTTATGGCGCGCTTTGACAATGGGTTAGCGACGTTATGAGATATAATCACTGTTGATTTTTGCGCGACAATTGTTAAAAGATATGTATAAAACGCTATTTTTTTATCGCGCTACCCAACATCATACTTGTAAGTTTTTCACGACGTTGTAGACTTTATCACGCCGAGGTGCTCCGACAACCTCCATGCGGAAGCGTAATAATCGAGCTATAAAGCCCGGCGAAGGATTAAACCAAGAGCTAAATTCAGCTCCTTGCCTATTTGGATGATAACGAGGCGCAAAAATGAAAAAGACAGCTATCGCAATTGCAGTGGCACTGGCTGGCTTCGCTACAGTAGCGCAGGCCGCTCCGAAAGATAATACCTGGTACGTCGGTGGTAAACTGGGCTGGTCTCAGTATCACGACAAAGGCTACTACGGTAACGGTTATGTCAACAACGATGGCCCGACCCATGAAAGTCAACTGGGCGCTGGTGCATTCGTGGGCTATCAGGCGAATCCTTATCTGGGCTTCGAACTGGGCTATGACTGGCTGGGACGTATGCCTTACAAAGGCAATACTGTTAACGGCGCGTTCAAAGCACAGGGCATTCAGCTGGCAGCGAAACTGAGCTACCCGATCACTGATGATCTCGATATCTATACTCGCCTGGGCGGTATGGTATGGCGTGCTGATTCAACCCAGTATAACGGTAACACTAATTCCCGCATCAGCGACAACGACACTGGCGTTTCTCCGCTGGCAGCCGTTGGTGTTGAATATGCTGTCACTAAAAACTGGGCAACCCGTCTGGATTACCAGTGGGTGAACAACATCGGTGACGCGACTACCGTTGGTACCCGTCCTGATAACGGCATGCTGGCTCTGGGTGTTTCTTACCGCTTCGGCCAGGATGAGGCTGCTCCAGCTCCGGCACCTGCTCCGGCTCCGGTTGTTCAGACCAAACGCTTTACTCTGAAGTCAGACGTATTGTTCAACTTCAACAAAGCAACGCTGAAACCTGAAGGTCAGCAGGCGCTGGATCAGCTTTACAGCCAGCTGAGCTCAATGGATCCGAAAGATGGTTCTGTCATCGTTCTGGGCTACACCGACCGCATCGGTTCTGACCAGTACAACCAGAAGCTGTCTGAGAAACGTGCTCAGTCCGTTGTTGACTACCTGGTTTCTAAAGGTATCCCGTCTAACAAGATCTCTGCACGTGGCATGGGCAAATCTGACCCTGTTACCGGCAGCACCTGTAACAGCGTGAAAGGCCGCAATGCCCAGATCAGCTGCCTGGCGCCTGACCGTCGCGTAGAAATCGAAGTTAAAGGCATTAAAGACGTTGTTACTCAGCCACAGGCTTAAGTAACCGGCTTTGAAAAAACCCCGCTGATGCGGGGTTTTTTATTTCTGTTCTTCGGGTGACAATGACTACAGCCTCTTTACAGGCTCAGCGCTCTTTAGAATCGCCAAGAATAGCCTGCAAGTCCTCTTTGAGTAACGACATCTTACTGGCGTATTTTTCTTTGCGCTCAGCATCTTCAATCAGCTGCACAATGGTTTCAGACAGGGTCAGCTTACGCCGCTGGGCAAGACCGGCAAGCCGCTGCCATACCAGATATTCAAGGTCGATTGATTTTTTACGACTATGCTGATGTTCCGCATTAAAATGACGTTTACGTCGGGCACGTATCGTCTGCTTCATACGATTTTCCAGCGCCGGATTGATATGTTGCTGTATCCACAACAATACCTCCACCGGCCGGTTTTCCATAGCCAGCAGCTCATCCACCGCAACCTGAGCCGCACTTAGCTCAATATAACGGGTGATCAATTCCCCTTCGCGGTGTTTTTTTACCAGATATTTCCATTTCCATCCGCTTTCAAGATTTTCGAGCTGCTGATATTTCATCGGAATCTCAATGCTGATCGCCTTGTTTACAGAGCATAACAGCTTTTCAGGTGACATAAACCGGAAAACCGCTGTACTTAGCAAAAGGTGTGCGGCATCACAGCTAAATTGACAGGCGCGGTGCTTAACCGGCTGAAATACAGTATAATGCGCCCTTTGTTCATTTCAGATAAATCGATAACATTGACCAGTAACAAACTAGATTGGCAGGTACTACGGCCACAAACCGATAATTATCAGCACTTTTTTTCTCAGCTCCCTGAGGATACTTCAGGGTGTTTTGAAAAAATTCAGGCACGCCTGGCAGACGGTTTGCAGACCTTCAGTCTGACGACGGCACAACCGGCAATGATGCTGGTAAAAATCGCAGAATATGGACAATACCTGACGCTACTGCGCGACCGATTGATGATGCTGCAAGCAGATAAGCCACCACACTGGTGCGGTGGGCATTACAGTCTTGAAGGAAATCAGGCCCGCTGGCGCAGTGTTGAAACGGCGGAAGATAACTTTGCCTGTCTGTCCGGTCAGGTTGGCGTGGCCGACTGGATTGAACCTGAACAGCTGTTTGGCTGTGTGCGTATTTTCCGTGACAATCTGACGCTTGAACCGGGCCTGCTGCACCGCATTAATGGTGGGACGCTGATCATTTCGCTGCGAGCTATCATTAGCCAGCCCTTAATGTGGCTGCGGCTGAAACAAATTTTTCTCAGCCAGCAATACATCTGGTTATCACCAGATGAAACCCGCGCGCTGCCTGTTTCTGTGCCCGCCATGCCGTTAACCTTCCGCCTGCTGATAGCCGGCGATCGCGAAGCGCTGGCGCAATTTCAGGAAATGGAAGCCGAATTGTCAGCCCTGGCCATCTACAGTGAGTTTGAAGAAAACATACAGATTGTTGACGATGAAGAAATGACTGACTGGTGTCAGTGGGTGCGTGAGGTGGCTAATCGTGCCGATATTGGTGACATTGAAAGCGATTTCTGGTCGCAGCTGATCATTGAAAGCGTACGTTATACCGGTGACCAGGAAACCTTGCCGCTTTGCCCCTGCTGGCTGACACGTCAGCTACAGGATGCGTTAATTTACAGCGAAGATAACCGTCTCGCCGCCAGTCAGTTAAAGAGCGCGCTTGAAGCACGCGCCTGGCGCGAAGGCTTCCTTGCCGAGCGCATGCAGGATGAAATTCTGCTCGATCAAATCCTGATCGATACTGAAGGCGCCGTCGTCGGTCAGATAAACGGCCTTTCTGTAATCGAATTTCCTGGTCATCCACGCCCCTTTGGTGAACCTTCGCGTATCAGCTGCGTCGTCCATCCCGGTGACGGAGAATTTACCGATGTTGAGCGTAAAGCGGAACTTGGCGGCAATATTCATGCAAAAGGCATGATGATTATGCAGGCCTGGCTGGTATCTGAACTCGAACTGGAGCAGCAGCTGCCCTTCTCGGCCTCGATTGTTTTTGAGCAGTCTTATTCAGAAGTAGACGGTGACAGCGCATCGCTGGCCGAACTATGTGCGCTGATTAGCGCCCTGGCGAATCAGCCTGTGAATCAACAGATTGCCGTTACCGGTTCGGTCGATCAGTTTGGTAATGTACAGCCTGTTGGCGGACTGAATGAAAAAATTGAAGGCTTCTTCCAGATTTGCCAGCAGCGTGGGCTAAACGGCAGACAGGGTGTTATTTTACCTGCAAGTAATGTGCGCCATCTGGCCCTTAACGACGACGTGATCAACGCCGTCAGGGAAGAACAGTTCCACCTCTGGACCGTCAGCCATATTGAACAAGCCTTGCCATTGCTGATGGATAAAGTGTGGAATACCGAACGCGGTCCCTGCCTGTTGCGAACAATTCAGGAACGTATTGCGCAAATGAACCAGCAGGAAAACCGCCACCGTCCATGGCCGCTGCGCTGGCTTAACTGGTTACATCACAACTGATCGGAGTTGTTGAGCGTACAGCTGTTCGCTAATCTTCGACACTCATGAAAATAGGGCTATAGAACTCATGGTAGATAAACGTAATTCTTATTCTAAAGAAGACCTGATGGCTTCTGGTCGTGGTGAGCTGTTCGGCGCCGGTGGCCCGCCTCTTCCGTCAGGCAATATGCTGATGATGGACCGTGTGGTTGAAATGAATGAAACCGGCGGAAAATATAATAAGGGTTACGTCGAGGCAGAACTGGATATCTCGCCGGACCTGTGGTTCTTTGGCTGCCATTTTGTTAACGATCCGGTTATGCCTGGCTGCCTTGGACTTGACGCAATGTGGCAGCTGGTCGGTTTTTATCTGGGCTGGCTGGGTTCAGAAGGTAAAGGTCGTGCGCTGGGCGTCGGTGAAGTGAAATTTACCGGCCAGGTATTACCAACAGCGAGCAAAGTCAGCTACCGCATTCACTTCAAACGCGTTATCAGCCGCAAACTGGTGATGGGGGTGGCTGATGGTGAAGTACTGGTAGATGGCCATGTGATTTACACCGCTACCGATCTGAAAGTGGGTCTGTTCAAAGACACCAGCGCTTTCTGAGTCACCAATAATAATAAACCTCCGCATCAGCGGAGGTTTTTTCCTGACAACGAACAGAATCACGCCAGCGTCGTTCTGTCCGCCATGGCTTGTCGCCAGCCTCCCAACCAGTGAGACCGGGCATCAATCATCTGGTAAGGACACATTTCCCTTGAACGTCCGCTGATGCCTGCCTGATAACCGCGAGAATGTGCGCGCTCGAGTCGGTCTCTTTTCTGTCTCTTCATACCTTGTTTCCCTCATTTTGACTGGTGGAATTCGGATGTTAAGAAAGCAATGGCTACTTCAGGAAAGCAGCCATTATGTTGGTTTTAACCCCTGTATCAGCAAAGATCAATGCGCAAATTTCACGCCAATGTCATCAAAATGACGTGTAAAGAAAGTAAAGCGAAGCGTTTACTCTGCGCTAGCCAGATGACTAACCTGCGGAAAAACATTGAAAAAGCCCCTGATCCTGACAAATTTTCATCTGTCAGCAATCAAGGACTTAGCGAAAAGTAAAGATTAGCGATTGCCGGCAGCCGATGACAACTGGCGGGCAATCTCAGCAGAAACCTGTTGCCAGCCTGCGGCTAAGGTTTTCACCAATGGCTGGTAACCGTCGTCACGCAATGGCAGACTCAGTGAAAAACCCTGACGTCTGATAATATTACCCTGTTGCAGTATCCAGTCACCACTGATTACCACCTGACCATCGTAGCGGCCCTGGAAAGCGGTAATATTTACGCTGAGCACATCCGGCCGATCCCCCAGTGCTGTTGCAGACACCACCCGTCCAGGTAGCTGAGCTGACAAATTATTGATCAACGCCTGCTTTAGCTGCTGGTCAAGCGGACTGGCCCACAAATGACGACTGGCGATAACATAATTGACCTTGCTGGTCTGATAAACAATTCCGCCGGCGGATAAATAGTCCGGCAGCGTCAGTCGTTCAATCCAGACCGCTGGCCGGCCGGTGGCATCTTTGTGCAGCTGGCTGCTCAGCACAGCATCAGCCTGCGGCAGCTGATAATAAGATGGCTGACCTGCGCCGCCACAGGCGCTCAGGGCCAGCACCATTATACATACAGGGATCCACTTCATCATTTATGTGCCCTCTTTGGCTGCGGATCCTGGCCGGGTTTAGCCTCAAATACCAGCGCATTACTCTTAGTATTCAGCGTACGCAGTAGCGGTTGCAGTTCACGTAAAACCTGGTCAAGACGTTGCATATCCGATACCAGACGATTATATGCCGGTGACCCGGGCTGAAAACCACGCAGACTGCGGTTAACATCAATCAGCGTCTGCTGCATGTCGGCCGGCAGCTTTTGCATTTCCTTACTGCTGATTAGCGTGTTAAGACTGCTAAGCGTACGATCCAGCTGACGCATCGACTGCTGACTCTGTTTCAGTGTACGAGTGGCCTCATTGAGCATCGGATCAATTGGCAGGCTGTTGATCTTGTCCAGTACCGCCACCAGCTTCTGCTGGATCTGGTTCAGACCACCATCAATTGTCGGAATAATATCATAGCCGGATACTTTATCCGGACCTGTGTAGGCTTTGATATTGTTATAAAAATCCAGATCAACATACAGCGCGCCGGTGAGTAAATTGGCGGTTTTCAGCGACGCACGCAGCCCTTGTGTTATGCCGCTTTTCAGGTGCTGATCAATATTAAAATCGCCCCCCAGCATACTGCGCAAGCGATCCGGCTCAATGCGAATCAGCACCGGGATGCGGTAATCGTTATTCAGCGCCTGAGCAACCGCCATGGACTTAAAGGGTACTTCAGCAACGGTCCCCAGACGGATGCCGCGGAACTCAACCGGTGCGCCGGGTTGCAGCCCGCGAATTGATTGATTAAAGAACATCAGGAAATCCTGATGTTCGGTATACAGCGAATCCTGGATGCTGCGCTGATCGTCAAACAAGCGATATTCCGCCTGATTTTGCGCCACCTTACCTAAATCCCAGCCTTGTGGCACGTCAAAACTGACGCCGCCACTGAACAGCGTCGTCAGCGAGCCCATTTCAACACGCATACCCGATGCAGACATATCGACGGCAATACCGCTGTCTTTCCAGAAGCGAACGTTTGTGGTCACTAATCTGTCGTAAGGTGCCGTAATAAACAGCTGGTAGGTCATCATACGTTTTTCGGTATCAAAATGCGCCATTTCCACCGAGCCAACCCGGTAACCCCGAAACAGCACCGGATCGCCAGGCGTCAGCTGACCGGCTTTGCCGCTGTCTAAAATAACATGGATACCCTTAGCGTCAGGTGGCGCCAGCGGCGGCGCATCAAGCAAAGCATACTCTTTGGCCTGGCTGCCTTTGCTTCCTGGCTGCAGCTCGATATAGGCACCGGAGAATAACGTTCCAAGACCACTGACGCCGGAGCGACCAATGGTCGGTTTCACTACCCAGAAAACGCTGTCGGTGTGCAGCAGTTTTTCCATGCCCGCATTAAGCCGCGCTTTAATTTTAACATGATGCAGGTCATCACTCAGCGTCACGCTTTCAACCATACCAACATCGACACTGCGGCTTTTAATCGCCGTTTTACCGCCGACGATATCTTCAGCATTGGTGGTGGTTAAGATAATTTCCGGCCCCTGATGACTAAAATGCCAGAACAGGATCCAGCCGCCAATCAACAGGGTAACAATCGGCACGATCCATACCGGTGACCAGCGTTTGATCTGTTCTATCTGGGCTGAGCCCTGATTATTCTCCTGCAAGTTTCAGCTCCTTCCGGTTGTGCTGTGCGTAGCGTGCACGATCCCACGTCAGGCGGGAATCAAAGGTCATTGACGCAATCATGGTCAGAATGACTACCAGCGCAAACAACAGCGCCCCGATATCCGGATAAATACTCATTAGTTGCCCCATTCTGACCAGCGCGGAAAGAATCGCGATAACAAAAACATCAATCATTGACCAGCGGCCAACAAACTCAACCACCTCATAAATCAGATGCATTTTTTCACTGTCGCGCCGGCCATAGCCAGCGGCATCCCAGCAAAGCCAGCCTATGGCCAACATTTTCAGGCTGGGCACCATAATACTGGCAATAAAAATAACCAGCGCCACCGGGTACGAACCTTCACCCCATAACAGCACCACGCCGGCCATGATCGTTGAGGTTATCTTATTTCCCAGCGCCTGAGTCACCATGATAGGCAGTAAATTAGCCGGGATATAAAGCATCAGAGAGGTGAGCAACAAAGCCAGCGTCCATTGCAGACTATGGCGACGGCGCGGCGTGCCATATGTATGACAACGGGGGCAGACCGTCTGCTGCGCCGGTAAAACGGCGGCACAACAGCGGCAGGCGCGCAGTTGTTGCGCCAGACCGCTGATCCCTGGTGTCGGCATAGCCGGTAACGCAGGCAGCGGCGCTATCTCCTGCCACAGCATACGCCGGTCAATACACATAAAGGCACGCAGCTGTAACAAGCAGAACAAACACCAGGGCAAAAAACTGCTGCCAAGACCAATATCACCGTAGGCCATCAGCTTGACAAAGCTAACCAGCACGCCCACCAGAAAAATTTCGGCCATACCCCAGGTTTTAAGATGAAACAGTACCCTGGCCATTAGCCGCTTACAGGCCAGCGGCAAGCGGACCCGGTTCACCAACAGGAAAATAGTGAGCATACACAGCGCCGGCACGCCCTGAACAAACAGCAAAAACAGCATGGCCAGACTGGCATAATCTTCGCTAAGCATCACTTGCGGAATGCGCCACAAGGTAATCTGATTGTTGAAGCCCGCTACCTGCATACTGATGAACGGGAACAGATTGGCCAGTATCAGCATAAACAGTGCTGCCAGCGTATAGCCGGTAGCGCGGATACGCGTATCCCGCCAGCGCGTGAATAAGGTTGAATGACAGCGCGGACAGCGTGCTCTCTGCCCGACACTGATCGGTGGCAGATGCGTCATCAGATCGCACTGCGGGCAGAGTATCCATTGTTCAGCGGGGGGTGATGCGCACATCCCTCTCTCCTGTGGTTTAATCGCTGTTTTTCAGGGATTCAAGATACTCCCAGCGTTGAAAAGCGCTTTCTAATGCTTTCTCAGCCGCAGACAGCGCATCCAGTGCCGGTTGCGTCACTTCAAGCGGCTGATTAAAGAATCCCGGATCGTTCACCGTCGACTGCAGTTGTGCTAACGACAACTCCAGCGTTTCCAGCTGTTCAGGCATTTGCTCCAGCTCGCGCTGCAGTTTATAGCTGAGTTTAGTGGTAACCGGTTTGGCCGAATCGTTTTTTAGTGCCGTCTTTTTTGCCACAACGGCCGGCGCAGTTTTCACCGGCTGACGAGCAGAATACCAGGCCGCACGCTGCTGCATGGCATCATGATAGCCGCCTACGAACGTATTAATCTCACCATCACCTTCAAAGATCCAGCATTCGGTTACCGTATTATCGACAAACTGACGATCGTGGCTCACCAGCAGTACCGTACCCTGATAACCGTCGATCAGCTCTTCCAGTAGTTCCAGCGTCTCCACATCAAGATCGTTCGTCGGTTCATCCAGTATCAGTAGATTACTGGGCTTCAGGAATAATTTTGCCAGTAAAAGACGATTCCGTTCGCCACCCGACAGCGCCCGTACGGGTGTCATTGCCCGCCTGGGATGGAACAGAAAATCCTGCAGATAACCTAAAACGTGCCGTGGCTTGCCGTTTACCATCACCTCCTGCTTACCTTCAGCAAGGTTATCCATTACCGTGTGATCAGGATCCAGCTCGGCACGGTGCTGATCAAAGTAAGCGACTTCCAGTTTAGTCCCGCTGTGTACCCGACCGCTGTCAGCCTTTAACTGACCGAGCATTAAGCGCAGTAAGGTGGTTTTGCCGCAGCCGTTGGCGCCAATCAGCGCAATTTTATCCCCCCGCTGTACCTGGGCGGAGAAATCGTTCACCAGTTTTTTTTCTGCATTACGGTAACTGACTTGTTCCAGTTCAAAGACGATTTTGCCAGAGCGCGTTGCCTCACCGACCTGCATATTGGCTTTGCCCATCACCTCACGGCGCTCGGCGCGCTCACGGCGCAGTGCTTTAAGCGCCCGTACCCGGCCTTCATTACGTGTCCGTCTGGCTTTGATACCTTGTCGTATCCACACTTCTTCCTGTGCCAGCTTGCGGTCAAATTCGGCATTTTGCATCTCCTCCACCCGCAATGCCTCTTCTTTGCCGCTAAGATAGAGATCGTAATCACCAGGCCAGGAAACCAGCTTGCCACGGTCAAGATCGACAATACGGGTAGCCATATTGCGGATAAACGAGCGATCGTGAGAGATAAAAACGATACTGCCACTAAAACCTTTCAGGAAGTTTTCCAGCCAGTCAATGGTTTCAATATCCAGGTGGTTTGTCGGCTCATCGAGCAACAATACCCGGGGATTGCTGACCAGCGCGCGGCCCAACGCCGCTTTACGTAGCCAGCCGCCTGACAGTGCAGAGAGTTGCATGTCCGGCTGCAGACCAATTTGTTGCAAAACATCGTGAATACGACTTTCCAGCTGCCAGAGATTCTGGTGGTCAAGAATCGTCTGCAGGCGCGCCATCTCATTAAGATTCTTTTCACTGGCATCCTGCATCACGCGATGTGAAATGGCATGATAAGCTTTAAGGTATTCGGCCTGTTCTTCAACACCTTCCGCCACAAAGTCATACACCGAACCGGCGATATTACGCGGCGGATCCTGCTGTAAGCGGGCAACGATCAGGTCGTTTTCATAAACCACGCGCCCGTCATCGAGCGACTGTTCCCGGTTGATAATTTTCATCAACGTTGACTTACCGGCACCGTTGCGTCCAACCAGACAAACCCGCTCATTTTCTTCAATGTGCAGCTCGGTATTGTCCAGCAGCGGCGCATCGCTGAATGACAGCCATGCGCCATGAATACTGATTAATGACATGGCACTGTTTCCTTACCGGCGTGGGTTATCAGCCAGCAGTTATGTATCTGACGATGGCGGGCAAAATCCAGCGATTGCGTACGGACCGTAATATCCTGAGCCAGCAGCCCCAGCGCCTTCAGCCCGTCGTGGTCCATTTTAAAGCCCCTGCGGTTATTGGAGAATACCACTGTCCCGCCAGCACGCAGCAGACGCTTTAAATCGCGCATCAGCCGCAAATGGTCGCGCTGCACGTCGAAACTCTCTTCCATGCGTTTGGAGTTAGAAAACGTCGGCGGATCAATAAAAATCAGATCGAACTGTTCATCAGTTTCACTCATCCAGCCAAGGCAGTCGGCCTGTATCAGGCGGTGCTGACGCCCGCTCAGACCATTCAGCCGCAAATTTCTTTCTGCCCATTCCAGATAAGTACGCGACATATCCACCGTGGTGGTGGTACGGGCGCCACCCAGTCCGGCGTGTACGCTGGCGCTGCCGGTATAAGCAAATAAATTCAGGAAATCCTTACCCTGGCTCATTTCACCCAGCATGCGGCGGGCGATGCGGTGGTCAAGGAACAGTCCGGTATCAAGATAATCCGTCAGGTTCACCCACAGACGAGCCTCATACTCCTGAACTTCAAAACTGTCGCCCTTTTCGCTCAGCTTCTGGTATTGGCTTTTCCCTTTCTGTCTTTCACGGGTTTTCAGCACCAGACGGTTAGCCGGAAGTTCCAGTACCGACAGCGTGGCAGAAATCACGTCAAACAGCCGCTGACGGGCGCGATGTGCATCAATTGTTTTTGGCGGTGCATATTCCTGAATCACCACCCAGTCAGCATAACGATCGACGGCCACATTGTATTCCGGCAGATCGGCATCGTAGACCCGGTAACAGTTAATCCCTTGTTGCTGCGCCCATTTATCAATTTTTTTCAGGTTTTTACGCAGGCGGTTAGCATAGTCACCCGCCACCTCAGCGCCAGCGCTTTCGCCGCTGCCGGCCGCCAGGTGATAATTTTTCTGAATACAGTCGAGCGGACCATTTTTCGCTTTAAACTGTCGGTCTGCCCGCAGCTGCACGCAGCTAAGTAAATCGACAGATGCGCTGAATAATGACAGCTGCCAGCCGGCAAAATGCTGCTTCAAACGTCGCCCCAGCAGGCTGTGCAACGCAATCAGCGCCGGTTCACTGTCCAGACGCTCACCGTAAGGCGGATTGCTGATTACCGTGCCGGTCGGCCCCTGATGCAGCGGATTAGTCAGATGAATCACATCCTGCCGGGCAAAGCTAATCAGTTCAGCAACCCCGGCGCGACGCGCGTTGGCCTTCGCCTGAGTCAGTACCCGGTCATCATTATCATAAGCAAAAAAGCGCGAGCTGGTTTCCTGCAATCCGCGACGGGCACGTACCTGTGCCTCACTGCGCACGTTTTTCCACAGTTCATCATCATATTGTGACCAGCCAGAAAAACCCCAGTGTGTCCGATGCAAACCCGGCGCCCGATCCGCGGCTATCATAGCCGCTTCAATCAGTAAGGTGGCAGAACCACACATCGGATCAACCATCGGGGTGCCCGGCTGCCAGCCAGAACGTAAAACAATCGCCGCCGCCAGCGTCTCTTTAAGCGGCGCCAGGCCGGCCTGCTGACGATAACCGCGCTGATGCAGCCCTTCACCGCTCAGATCAAGCGCAATACTGGCGGTTTCTTTATGCAGCCAGACGTTAATGCGAATATCCGGTTGTTCACGGTCAACATTCGGTCGGGCAAGGTTATTGCGCGTGAAGCTATCAACAATCGCATCTTTGACTTTTAGCGCGCCATACTGGCTGTTACGGATAACCTCGTTAATGCCGCTAAAATGCACGGCAAAGCTTTTGTCACCGCTGAAAATTGTGGTCCAGTCAATAGCCTGAACGCCAAGATAGAGATGCAGATCGCTGTACACCCGACATTCTGTCAGTGGCAGCAGTATGCGTGAAGCCAGCCGACTCCACATCAGCGACTGATACATCAGACGATCGTCACCCTGATAATGCACGCCGCCCTGAACAATCTGGCATTCGCTGGCACCGAGCTGTTCGAGTTCACTTTTTAACAGCTCTTCTAGTCCGCGCGCCGTACTGGCAAACAGAGATTTCATAAACTCACTTATCGTCTTCTCAAAAATTGTTGCGCATTATAGCGAATGCGCGTCACATGTCATAAAGTTAGCTTTTTTTGTAATGGCTGGAGCAAGGAGCCCCCATGATTTCACTCACCCGCCTTTTTATTCATCCCATTAAATCAATGCGCGGCCTGCAGGTTTCTCATGCGCAGGCGCTGGATAGCGGGCTGGCTTTCGATCGCACATTTATGATTAGCGACGAGAATGGCACCTTTCTCACAGCCCGTCAGTTTCCGCAAATGGTGCTGTTTACCCCAGCGCTGACCGCTGAGGGACTTTACCTGACCGCCCCGGATAACCGCAGCGCCGTAGTACGCTTTTGCGATTTTCAACCTCAGGCAGCGGCCACCGAAGTCTGGGGACAGCATTTTACCTCGCAGATTGCCCCCGACACCATTAACAACTGGCTCAGCAGCTATTTTGATCGGCCGGTACAGCTACGCTGGACTGGTCAGAAGATGACGCGCCGCGTCAAGCGTTATGATCAGATCCCCCTCGGCTTCGCCGACGGTTTTCCCTACCTGCTGATTAATGAAGCGTCCTTTCGCGATGTGCAGAACCGCACGCCGGCGGGAATCAAAATGGAACAATTCCGGCCTAACCTGATCGTTACCGGTGCGCCGGCCTGGGATGAGGATAGCTGGTCATCTTTGCGCATCGGCAATGTCACCTTTGAAGTCAGCAGACCCTGTTCACGCTGTATTCTCACCACTGTCAGTACCGAGCGCGGACGTAAACATCCCGCTGGCGAGCCGCTGACCACCCTGCAAAATTTCCGTACCGCAACAGATGGCAGTGGTGACGTGGATTTTGGTATTAATCTGCTGGCCAGTAATAGCGGTATATTACGCGCCGGTGACGAACTGACGGTATTAAGCCGCAAGTCTCCGCGCAGTTATGGCGCCGGCAAAATGGTGGAATCCCTCCAGCTAAGCGACGACCATCCCCAGGAGATAAGCATTCACTATCAGGGCCAGACGGTAAAAGGCAATAATCAGCAGGTGTTACTGGAACAGCTGGAAATGCACGGTTTTCGCATTCCCTATTCCTGTCGGGCGGGAATCTGTGGCAGCTGCCGTATGACGTTAACATCCGGCCAGGTTAAACCGATGAAACAAAGTGCGGTTGCAAATGACGGCACCATTTTGTCCTGTAGCTGTATTCCGGCAGGCGACATCAGCCTGGCCTGACAAAATAGTGTCAGACCGCGTGGTCGTAACGTAAGTCGCTGGCTGCCGGCGGCGCAGGCATCAGGCGGTCATGCATCACTTTAATGGCGTCGCCTAACACCATCGTGCGTCCGGCTAGCTGCAGCTGAGGCTGGGCCAGTAAGCACAGCGCCGCGTTTTCACCGTTTTCAACCACCAGCAGCTCTGCACGCTGGTTGTTTTCGCACAGGATTACTGACACGCGTTCACCGGGTTCCGGGCAGTGACTGTGGTTCTGTGAGACGAAATGCCAGCTTTTTGGCATCAGTGGTTTCAGAAAGCGCAGCGCAACCAGTGCATTGAGTATCAGTTCAGCGCGCTGTTCGCTGTTTAACTGACAATGACGGCATTTCTCTTCAAAATTAAAATAAAACGCCGCATCGTCGACACAGAAGCGACTTTCGCAAAAAGCATCCGGCGTTAACATTTTACGTGGAAAACGCGAACGGAACAGCATGCCGTCAGCCAGATCAAGCATCATTCTGTCCTGTTCGTCATCATAAAACCAACGCCAGTTATCGTCAGGTTTAATCCTCATTGTGCGCCTTGTGGTTGCTATTAAATAATTAGTTACAAATAAGCTGCCCGATATTCTGATACCTCGGAATCCGAAAATATTTGATACGCGAAATTCAGCCGCAATGAAAATAACTATAGACTAGATAAAATATAAACGAGCCAGTGGAGAAAATAAAGCCCCTGGCTGCATTATCTAAGAATTGGCTTAGAGATAGGTCACAATTTGTTTTATCAGCGACGGTCCCTGATAAATAAAACCGGAATATATTTGTACCAGCGAAGCCCCTGCCGCAATCTTTTCTCTGGCGGCCAGCAATGAATCAATGCCACCTACGCCAATAACAGGTAATTTTCCTTGCAGCTCATCCGTCAGACGACGAACAATTTGCGTGGCACTAAGCTGAAGCGGACGCCCGCTTAGCCCCCCTGCTTCATCCGCATATTTTAATCCCTGCACCAGGCTGCGATCGAGGGTGGTATTCGTCGCAATCACGCCGTCAATATTATGTCTGACCAGACTATCAGCTATTTGGATCAATTCGTCTTCGGAAAGATCCGGCGCGATCTTCACAACGATCGGCACATATTTATGATATTTAACTTCCAGCGCATTTTGTTTATTCTTCACCGCGCTTAATAAATCATCCAGCGCCTCACCATATTGCAGACTGCGTAATCCAGGTGTATTTGGTGACGAAATATTAATGGTAATATAGCCGGCATAGGGATAAATTTTATTTATACAGGTCAGATAATCTTCTTTGCCCTGCTCCACTGGGGTATCTTTATTTTTACCAATATTGATACCCAGTATGCCATCAAAGCGCGCTTTCTTGACATTCTCAACCAGATTATCAACACCCAGGTTATTGAATCCCATGCGATTTATAATACCCTGTGCTTGCGGCAGCCGGAACATCCTGGGCTTATCGTTACCGGGTTGCGGGCGCGGCGTTACGGTACCGATTTCGATAAAACCAAATCCCATCGCGCCAAAGGCATCAATACACTCTCCGTTTTTATCCAGCCCTGCGGCCAGACCCAGCGGATTCCTGAAAGTCAGCCCCATACATTTGACGCTGCGCCCATTCAGTGGCTGACGGATCAACCCTTCCAGCGGCGTACCGCTGATAAAACGTAATTGCTGCATAGTTAATTCATGCGCCCGTTCCGGGTCGAGCCGGAACAGTGCCTGACGGACAAGGGGATAGATCATTTACTCTCCTGAGTTGCCGATGCAAACCGGCGGACGATTATCCGCTATATCAGGCTGAAAATAAAATGACTTGTCTTCGCATCACCGCCTGCTTTTGCATTCCATGCACGATGAATACCGGATAAAGCATTTACCGGATGTCCACCGCTCTGCCAGGATAATGCCACAAAGTATTAATGCAGGATTAATCAACAACTGTTGATTATAAGGAGCGGCAATGTGCGTTATCACGCTGGCGGGCAGCCCGCGCTATCCGTCACGTTCATCGTCTTTGCTGGTGCTGGCACAGCATTACCTCACCGCCCGTGGCGTTGAGGTTATTCCGTGGAATCTGCACAATTTTGATCCGGCAGACTTACTGCATGCGCGCTTTGACGCGCCGGCGTTGCTGGCATTATGTGAGGATCTGCAAAAAGCCAGCGGCCTGATTGTAGCCACGCCAATTTATAAAGCCTCATTTTCAGGCGCGCTAAAAACCCTGCTCGACCTGCTGCCAGAACGGGCGCTGGAAAATAAAGTGGTCCTGCCGCTGGCCACCGGCGGCAGTGCTGGCCATATGCTGGCGGTTGATTACGCGCTGAAACCTGTGCTTAACGCCTTAAAAGCCCGGGAGATATTACAGGGCGTCTTTGCCCAGGAGCAGGAGATCAGCTATCAGCAAAACCAGCCGCAATTAACGCCGGCACTCACGTTACGTTTTCAGCAGGCGCTGGCAACGTTTGTCAGTGCTATCAGCCGACAGCGTAGTACCGAGGTCAGCGCCTGAACGCCAGCAAGCTGATTATCCGGCAACGATAAAATAAAGGGCGCCATTAAGGCGCCCGAATCGCATACTGCCAGTATCAGGCATTCAGTGCGCGACTAATCTTTTCATAGAGATCCCCTGACAGTTTATCCAACCGCTGTAAGCTCTCCAGCGCCTCACGCATCAACGCCTGACGCGCACTGTCATAACGTTTTAAGCGAATAAGCGGCTCGATCATACGGGCAGCAACCTGCGGGTTACGGCGATTGAGATCGGTGAGGATCTCAACAAGGAAGCGGTAACCGCTGCCATCGGCGGCATGAAATGCCGCCGGATTAGCCGAGCAGAATGCGCCAATCAAGGCACGAACACGGTTAGGATTGCTCAGGGAAAACGAGCGGTGTGTCAGCAATTCACGTACCTTGTCCAGCACGCCGTCCGCCGGGCTGGTTGCCTGCAGAACAAACCATTTATCCATGACCAGACCGTCCTGGTGCCAGCGATCATCAAAAGCCGTCATCAGGGCCTCTTTACAGGGTAAACGGGCCGCCACCGCCGCGGATAATGCGGCCAGGGCATCGGTCATATTATTCGCCTGCTGGTACTGACAGCGTACCAGCCTGTCCGCCTGTGTAGCGTCGCCAAATGCCAGATAACTCAGACAGACATTTTTCAGCGCTCGTTTACCAATATCCGCCTGTTCAACCCGATAGGTAGCCGTCTGGTTAGCCTGATAAACCGCCAGCCACTCATCTGCCAGTTCCGCTGCCAGCGTCTGCTGCATCGCCTGACGTACCGCTGCAATCGCCTGTGGATCAATCGTGCTGAATAACTCGGCAATTTCATTTTCCCCGGGCAGAGTAAGAATCAGTGCCATCAGCGCCGGATCGCTGTGCTCGTCGAGCAAAACGGCGCGGAAAGCATCAGCAACGTGAAGCGGCAACGAAAGCGGCTGCTGCTGCTGATAGCGGGCAACATTCAGTTTGATATAGGTCGCCAGCAGACTCTGCGCGGCGTCCCAACGGGAAAAATCGTTGCGGGCATGGCGCATCAGGAAGGTCAGCTGTGCATCGCTCCAGGGATAATCCAGCTTAACCGGTGCAGAGAACTCACGCAGCAGTGACGGCACCGGCTGAAAATAAACCTTATCGAACACAAAGCTCTGAAATTCTTCAGTAACATTGAGTACATGGTGGACAGGATGGCCATTGTACTGCAACGGAATCACGTTACCCTGGTTATCATACAGCTCAATATCCAGCGGAATATGCAATGGAAGCTTCTCTTTTTGATCGGCCGTCGCTGGCGTCATCTGCTGCACATGCAGAGTATATTGTTCGAGTTCAGGATTGTAATCATCACGGATGGTCAGCTGGGGCGTACCCGACTGAGTGTACCAACGGCGGAACTGTGACAGGTCAATATTGGATGCGTCTTCCATCGCCTGGACAAAATCATCACAGGTCGCCGCGCTGCCATCGTGACGTTCGAAATAGAGCGCCATTCCTTTCTGAAAATTTTCCTCGCCAAGCAACGTATGCAGCATGCGAATCACTTCCGCACCCTTTTCATAAACAGTCAGGGTATAAAAGTTATTCATTTCAATCACCTGATCCGGACGGATCGGATGCGCCATCGGACTGGCATCCTCAGCAAACTGGGCACCACGCATCACGCGCACGTTGTCGATGCGATTAACCGCGCGTGAACCCAGATCAGAGCTGAACTCCTGATCGCGAAACACCGTTAGCCCTTCTTTAAGGCTCAGCTGAAACCAGTCACGGCAGGTAACACGGTTACCGGTCCAGTTATGGAAATATTCATGGCCAATAACCGCCTCAATACCAAGATAATCTTTATCAGTGGCCGTCTCCGCTTTTGCCAGTACATATTTAGCATTGAAAACGTTCAGTCCTTTATTTTCCATCGCTCCCATATTGAAAAAATCAACGGCGACAATCATAAAGATATCGAGGTCATATTCCAGATTGAAACGCTGTTCATCCCATTTCATGCTGTTTTTCAGCGACGTCATCGCCCAGTCAGCACGATCCAGATTGCCGCGATCGACAAAGATCTCCAGCGCAACGTCCCGACCAGAACGGGTGCGGAAACTGTCGCGCAGTACGTCAAAATCACCGGCAACCAGGGCAAATAAATAGCAGGGTTTTGGAAAAGGGTCCTGCCATTTCACCCAGTGACGTCCCTGCGCCAGGTCTCCGCCATCGAGCCGATTACCGTTAGATAACAAATAGGGATAACGCGCTTTGTCGGCATAAATTGTGGTCGTAAACCGCGCCAGTACATCCGGACGGTCGGGATAATAAGTAATATGCCGGAAACCTTCAGCTTCACATTGGGTACAGAGCGCTTCACCTGACTGATAAAGTCCCTCCAGCGCGGTATTTTTATCTGGCTGAATCGTATTGACGATTTTCAGGGTGCAGTGTTCTGCCAGTCCGTGAATAACCAGTCCGCCTGTAACCTGCTGATAATCACGCCATGGTTCACCGTCAACCTCCAGGGAAACCAGCGTAAGATCTTCACCATCCAGCCGCAGTGGCTCACCGGCCTTGCCCAGACGCTTAACCTGACTGATTGCCGTAACCTGGCTCTGATCAGGTGCTAAATCAAAGACCAAATCAATGTCAGTGATGGTATAATCGGGCGCACGATAATCGTGACGGTGTTTAGCTTGCGGCAATTGAGTCATAAAGCATGCTCCTGGCATAATGAAGTCAGTGCGAATAAGTCTATGCTGCTTGCCGCCCGCATGCTATGACTGAATCCATTTTCAGCGCGTAAATAAACGTTATTTATACAATTGATTAACAATGGCACAGAATGATCTCGACCCGGATAGCGCTTTTTGCTGTGATCAGATTCACTCTTTAAAGAAACGGGTTATACTTCGCCGTCTTTTACTCAAACCAGGGACAACGCTCTTCGCCAGAGGTTGCTGAAACGCACCATGACACGACACGCTTCCCCGATACTCCTGAGCCTGCTGGATACCGACGCTTATAAGCTGCATATGCAGCAAGCGGTCTTTCATCGCTATCCGTCTGTAACGGTCACGGCAGAGTTCCGCTGCCGTGGTGATGATTTGCTCGGCTTTTATGCCGATGAAATTTCAGCCAATATTGCAACGATGCACCAGCTGGCTCTGAGCGATGAGGAGTACAGCTGGCTGGCGTCGCTGCCGTTTTTTCAAGCGGATTATCTTGACTGGCTGCGCAGCTTTCGTTATGACCCGAGCCAGGTCAGGGTGCGTAATCATCAGGGCAAACTGGATATTCGCATCAGCGGCCCCTGGCGGGAAGTTATTTTATGGGAAGTCCCTCTGCTGGCGCTCATCAGTGAAATCGTTCACCGCCATCGTTCACCCGGAGTGTCTGTTACCCAGGCGGTTGAACGCCTGCAGGAAAAGCTTCATGACTTCAGGCAACAAACTAACGGTATGGATATGCGCCGGTTCAAACTGATGGACTTCGGGACCCGGCGACGTTTTTCCCGTGAAGTTCAGTGGGCCATTGTTAATACCCTAAAAGCGGATTTCCCCTGGCTGGTGGGGACCAGTAACTACGATCTGGCCCGTCAGCTCCAGCTAGCGCCGGTTGGCACTCAGGCCCACGAATGGTTTCAGGCCCACCAGCAGATAAGTCCGGTACTGGCCAATAGCCAACGGGCGGCGTTAGCCTCGTGGCTGGCAGAATACCCCGACCAGCTTGGCATCGCCCTGACCGACTGCATTACCATGGACGCTTTTTTGCGTGATTTTGGCCTTGAGTATGCCAGCCAGTATCAGGGGTTGCGCCACGACTCCGGCGATCCCATTGAATGGGGCAAAAAAGCCATTGCCCATTACCGCAGTCTGGGTATCGATCCGCAAAGCAAAACGCTGGTATTTTCTGATAATCTGGATCTCAACAAAGCGCTCGATCTCTATCGCCACTTTGGCCAGCATGCCAACGTTATTTTTGGTATCGGCACCCGTCTGACCTGTGATATTCCAATGGTGAAGCCACTCAATATTGTCATTAAGCTGGTCGAATGCAACGGCAAACCGGTGGCAAAGCTGTCAGACAGTCCGGGTAAAACCATCTGCCATGATAAAGCTTTTGTGCGTGCCCTGCATAAAGCGTTCAATTTACCCCTGGTGAAAAAAGCCAGCTGATTGCCGGCACCCGACCAGGGTGCCAGGCTGTTTTCAACGCCAGCAATAATTCTCCTCATATCAACGTCAAATCTGCTTGTGTCCTGGCAGTCGTCAAGTAACATAGCCATACCCTGGAACAGGGACCTATTTTAAACTGACTGATAGTGAGAAAACTTATGAGCGTAGTGCCTGTAGCGGACGTCCTGCAAGGTCGCGTGGCGGTTAACAGTGAAGTGACCGTTCGCGGCTGGGTACGTACCCGAAGAGATTCAAAAGCCGGTATTTCTTTTGTCGCTGTCTATGACGGTTCCTGCTTTAATCCCATTCAGGCGGTCATAAATCATTCTCTGAGTAATTACCAGGATGAAGTACTGCGCCTGACTACCGGCTGTTCCGTTATTATCAGCGGTACGGTTGTCGAATCTCCTGGCGAAGGACAAAGCTACGAACTGCAGGCAAACCACGTTGAAGTCACCGGCTGGGTTGAAGATCCGGATACCTATCCCATGGCGGCAAAACGGCACAGTATTGAGTATCTGCGTGAAGTGGCGCATTTACGGCCGCGCACCAATCTGATCGGTGCGGTGGCCAGGGTACGTCATACCCTGGCTCAGGCATTGCACCGTTTTTTTGACCAGCAAGGCTATTTCTGGGTATCCACGCCGCTTATTACCGCCTCGGATACCGAAGGCGCCGGTGAAATGTTTCGTGTTTCAACGCTGGACCTGGAAAACCTGCCGCGCACGCCGCAAGGCCGCGTTGATTTCGCCGAAGACTTTTTTGGTAAAGAGTCGTTTTTAACCGTATCCGGCCAGCTGAATGCTGAAACTTACGCCTGCGCGTTGTCGAAAGTTTATACCTTCGGCCCGACATTCCGGGCGGAAAACTCCAATACCAGCCGCCATCTCGCTGAATTCTGGATGCTGGAACCTGAAATTGCCTTTGCCACTCTTGACGATGCCGCCGGGCTGGCGGAAGCCATGCTGAAATACGTGTTCAATGCCGTATTAACAGAGCGTGCTGATGATATGGCGTTTTTCGCTGAACGGGTTGATAAAGACGCCGTGGTACGCCTGCAGCGTTTTGTCACCACCGATTTTGCCCAGGTAGATTACAGCGATGCCGTGGCTATTCTGGAAAACTGTGACGAGAAATTTGAAAATCCGGTGTTCTGGGGGGTGGATCTGGCCTCTGAGCACGAACGTTATCTGGCCGAGAAACATTTTAAAGCGCCGGTGGTGGTAAAAAACTATCCGAAAGACATTAAAGCCTTCTATATGCGCCTTAATGATGACGGTAAAACGGTAGCCGCAATGGACGTACTGGCGCCTGGCATCGGTGAAATTATCGGCGGTTCGCAGCGTGAGGAACGTCTCGACGTTCTCGATGCACGGCTGGCAGAAATGGGACTGAATAAAGAAGATTACTGGTGGTATCGCGATTTGCGTCGTTACGGCACCGTTCCCCACGCCGGCTTTGGATTAGGTTTCGAACGTTTAATTGCCTATGTCACCGGAATACAGAATGTAAGAGATGTTATCCCTTTCCCACGCACCCCTCGTAATGCCAGTTTCTGATTTTCAGCATTAAATATAAGAAATTCATATATATAAAGAGGTCGTCTCAGACGACCTCTTTTTATTTTTGTAAACTTAGATTTGTCTCACAAAGTTCCCAAAAAATTACATTTTGATACACATCCTTTCCTTTCGTTACGATGATACGAGATTTGTAGCATTTTCGCGCTAGATAATCACGACGGTGAATGGAAAGATGCGTTCAGACACAGGAAGACACCAAACTCTCTTCATAGTTCTTTAACCGTTTTGTAAAGAATTTATGCAGGCAGTGGCAAGGTGTCCAGATAACTCCAACGAGGGTAATAACTAATGATGAAGCGCAACATTCTTGCAGTGGTGATCCCAGCACTGTTAGCTGCTGGTGCGGCCAACGCAGCAGAAGTATATAACAAAGACGGCAACAAGCTGGATCTGTATGGTAAAGCAGTTGGTCTTCACTATTTCTCAAAAAATAATGGCCAGAACGCTTACGCGGGCAACGGCGACCAGACTTATGGCCGTCTGGGCTTCAAAGGTCAGACCCAGATTAACGATCAGCTGACCGGTTACGGCCAGTGGGAATACCAGTTCAACTTCAACAACTCAGAAGGCTCTGATGCACAGACCGGTAACAAAACGCGTCTGGGCTTCGCCGGTCTGAAATACGGTGATTATGGCTCAATCGACTACGGTCGTAACTACGCTGTGGTTTACGATGCGCTCGGCTGGACCGATATGCTGCCAGAGTTTGGTGGTGATACCGCTTATACCGATATCGGCGTAAACGGCGGTCGTACCACTGGCGTGTTAACCTACCGTAATACCAACTTCTTCAACCTGGTTAAAGGCTGGGATTTTGCCCTGCAATATCAGGGTAAAAATGAGCGTTCTGACATTCGTCGTGCCAATGGCGACGGCTGGGGCGCATCAACCTCTTATACCTCTGATATCGGTGTAGGTATCGTGGGTGCTTATGGCCAGAACAACCGTACCTCTGCGCAGACAGCAAGCGAATATGGCCGCGGATCTAAAGCCGAACGTTGGGCAACCGCACTGAAATATGACGCGAATAACGTCTATCTGGCAGCCATGTACAGCCAGGGCCGTAATGCCCTCCCGATCACCGTATCAACCACTAACGATCTTGGCCAGACAGTGTCTACTGATGGCTATGCTAAAAAATCACAGACCATTGAACTGGTTGCACAGTATCAGTTCGATTTCGGTCTGCGTCCGTCTCTTGCCTATGTTCAGACCAAAGGCAAAGACATTGAAGGCATCGGTGATGCTGACCTGGTTAAATACTACGAAGTGGGCGCGACTTACTACTTCAACAAAAACATGTCCACCTATGTTGATTACATCATCAACCAGATTGATAAAAACAACAAACTGGGTCTTGGATATGACGATACTGTCGCGGTTGGCCTGGTTTACCAGTTCTAATCCGGCATCGCTGCTGAGCAAGTCTGCAGCCGTAAAAAAACGGGGCCACTGGCCCCGTTTTTTTATTGGTGAAACATAGCATTATATTGTTTTCAGCCTGGCGATCACTTTTTCATTTAAACAGTTGGCATTTATATTCTCCGGCGTTAACCTGAACTGGTTTCTGGAACTGAACTTCGCTACGGATAAACACTCATGTTTGAAAATATTGCTGCTGCACCCGCCGATCCGATTCTCGGTCTTGCCGATCTTTTTCGCGCAGACGATCGCCCGAATAAAATTAACCTGGGAATTGGTGTTTATAAAAATGAAGCAGGCCTGACCCCGGTTCTTACCAGCGTAAAAAAAGCTGAGCAGTATTTGCTGGAAAACGAAACCAGCAAAAACTATTTAAGCATTGATGGTCTGGCGGACTTTGCCCGCTGTACTCAGGCACTGCTGTTTGGCACTGACAATAACATTATTACGCAAAAACGCGCCCGTACGGCCCAGACGCCTGGCGGTACCGGTGCGCTCCGGGTAGCCGCTGACTTTCTGGCGACAAAAACCGCCGTTAAACGCGTCTGGGTCAGTAATCCCAGCTGGCCGAATCATAAGAATGTATTTGAATCTGCCGGCCTGCAGGTTTGCCAGTATCAGTATTATGATGCGTCGCATCACCAGCTCGACTTTGCCGGTATGTTAAACAGCCTGCAGCAGGCTGAAGCCGGCGATGTGGTGCTGTTCCACGGTTGTTGTCACAATCCTACCGGCATTGATCCTAGCGCTGAACAGTGGGCAGAACTGGCAGAAATATCGCAATCTAAAGGCTGGCTGCCGCTGTTTGATTTTGCCTATCAGGGCTTTGCCAACGGCCTTGAAGAAGATGCCGCCGGATTACGCTTATTTGCCGCCCGTCATAATGAGCTGCTGGTCGCCAGTTCTTATTCAAAGAATTTCGGTCTGTATAATGAGCGCGTAGGGGCAATGACCCTGGTTGCCAAAGACAGTGATATTGCCGATACCGCGTTCAGTCAGGTTAAATACACCATTCGGGCTAACTATTCTAACCCGCCTGCCCACGGTGCTGCGGTAGTCGCCACGATTCTCGCTAACCCGGCGCTGCGTGCTATCTGGGAACAGGAACTGACCGACATGCGCCAGCGTATTCAGCGTATGCGTCAGCTTTTTGTTAACACTCTGCAGGAAAAAGGCGCGAAAGGTGATTTCAGCTTTATCATCCGCCAGAACGGGATGTTTTCCTTCAGCGGACTGACGGCCGATCAGGTTCTTCGTCTGCGACAGGAATTTGCTGTTTACGCGGTCAGTTCCGGGCGGGTTAACGTCGCAGGGATGACTCCGGATAATATGGCCGCACTGTGCGAAGCAATTGTCGCCGTGCTCTGAGGCCAGGAAGAATCGGATAAAAAAGGCAATTTATATTGCCTTTTTTACTGACTATTGTAAAAACGGATTACTGATACGCTCCTCACCCAACGTGGAATCAGGGCCGTGTCCCGGCAGAAAACGCACCTCATCACCTAACGGCAGTAATCGGGTCTTAATGGCCTTGATCAGGTCACTATGGCTACCTTGCGGAAAATCGCTCCGGCCAACGCCGCCACGGAAGATAACGTCACCGGAAATTAACAGCCGCTGCTGACGGTGGAAAAACACGATATGACCCGGCGTATGGCCGGGACAATGAAGCACCTCAAGGGTTTCCTCTCCTACCCTGATCTTTTCGCCATCGCTCAGCCAGCGATCCGGCGTCAGCGGTGCGCACCAGTCAAAACCAAACATCTGACTCTGGTCCGGCAGTGCCTGTAACCAGAAATTGTCCCTGATATCCGGCCCCAGCACCGGCACCTGATAGTCCCCGGCAAGGCTGGCAGCCGCACCAACGTGGTCAAGATGACCATGGGTTAACAAAATCTGTTTTACCACCACGCCCCGATCCCGGACGATTTCCTCAATCATCTCCGCATTGCCGCCCGGATCAACAATCGCAGCTTCTTTTGTCTGCGGACACCAGATCAGACAGCAGTTCTGAGCGAAAGCGGTAACAGGGATAATCTGAAACTCCATAATACTCCCGGTATTGATCATTGCCTGGCGTTCGCGCCATCGCGCCGCAGGCAGTCTGTACAAGAGTACTATCCTAACATCGTCAGAGGTGAATACCAGTGGCGCAGCATAGGAGAAGACAGGGGGAAAGAAACAACGGAAAAACGCCGCCACCGTCAGAAGGTGGCAGCAGCGTCAACAATACATTATGACCAGTGTCGCACTGGTCCGGTGTCGATATGGACAAAATTGCTGCGTGGATAATAGCCAACGCCGCCCATTTTTAAGGCCATCGCAGCCTTACGAACGTGATTTAACGCTACGCCCTCAATGTGGAAATCCATGGCCTGACCTTTAGTATGGTAGCTATGCCTGGCCACACCTTCACTGCTGCCACGCAGCATATTGTTGGTCGCCAGCGTGCGATAGCCGGAAATCAACTGCACTGGCTTGCGCGTGCCAAGCATCACCTGCAGACGATACAGATGGTCGAACAAGGCAGGATCAATAGACTTAATTTTACCGGCCCGGTAATCGCGGAAGAAATGGTTTAGCCTGGTCAGCTCATCTTTGTTATAACTCTTGCCATTGAAAAACTCCGCTTTCAGCGTTTCGCCGGTATGCAGGTTATTCAGAGTGAGAATACGAGGACGAGCGGTGGAAAGCGAAGCAAAAGCCTGAGCTGGCAGCAATGAGCAGCCGAGGACAGCCCCTCCCATCACCAGCAGTTTGCGACGGTGCGGATCAAAATTAGCCATGAATCATCATTACCCGACAAAAATATTTAACGGTGCCTCAGGGGCAACAGCGGGCACCTTACCTGTATAAAATTTCGCCGTCAACCCGGCAAACTGTGAGCTACGCCGGTTTTTATATAAATAATTCTTAATAATTAGCGATGACAGCGAACGACATCTATTGTTACTCCTTGATTTACCAGGCATTACATCAGCAATTTTTCAGCCTGGCTGAGAACCTGTATGCCAGAGTGCACAGTAAGATCATAATTGTAAATATCTGTACGAAACTGTGGTTTACCATCATCAGCCACCCAGGCGGTCAGATAATAAAGATTAACCGGCACACGGCGACGCACCGGCACATAGCGGGTATCCCCACCTTTCAGGGTGCTGGAAATACGTGCATCGTTCCAGCCTGCATCCTGCAGCAGCAGGTTGGCCAGTTCAGACGCCTTATTCACCCGCACGCAGCCGGAACTCAGGGCGCGGATATCTTTCTGAAAAAGATTATGGTTCGGCGTATCGTGCAAATAAATGGCATCCGAGCTTGGCATATTAAATTTATAACGGCCCAGTGAATTGGTCGCCCCGGGCGCCTGACGAATACGGTAGGGAAAATTCGCCGCCGAAACCATACGCCAGTCAATCATGGTCGGATCAATCACCTGAGCATCCCGGCTCCAGCCTGACAGCAACTGATAATTATGTTTCCACAGATAGCCCGGATCGCTTTTTACTTTTGGCACGATATCTTCACGCACCAGCGTGGTCGGAACATTCCACGGCGGATTCAGCACCACATTATTCAGCGCACTGCGCATCAGCGGTGTTTTACGATCCGGCCGGCCAACAATCACCCGCGATGCCAGAATCTGACTACCGTTGTCGTAATAAATCAGTGAGTAATTAGCAATGTTGACCATAATGCCATTATGCATATCATCCGGCAGCAGCCGTAGACGCTGAATATTCAGCGCCAGTAGCGCCGCGCGCATTTGCGGGGTAACGTTCAGCCATTCACGCGTGCGTGCGCCGATCGCCCCATCGCTTTCCAGCCCCTGCCAGCGCTGAAAATTTTTAACGGCTTCCACTAACTCTCTGGAATAGATAGCGGACGTGGCAGCAGCATTCACGCCGCTTTGTACCTGTCCCAGCGGCTGAGGTGGCTGGCTGCTGGCTGACTCCACCGGTGCGGCGGAGGGACTGACCGCTACCGTTTCATGCTCGCTAACAGGTCGCGGCGCGGTGGCGACGGCATCATCTACCGGTTTTGGCGCCAGGGTTTTCTCAGACAGCATGCCGAGACGCTGCAGAATATCCCGTAAGGCGGGTACGTCCCGGCTGATTTGTCCAGGACGCAGCGTGGCTTTAGCGTTGAGCTGTGGCCAGGGTGCGTTATCCGCCAGCAGTGCTTTCAGCGCTTCATGCATTGGCTGATATTGCGGATGCTGTGGAACCAGAGTGGCGACAAAATGCGCCAGATTGCCCTCAGCCACCGCACGCTGCCACTGATTGATCACCGCAACCGGTGGCAGTGCCATTTTATAAGGCAGCGTATTGTACAGCCACTGCTCGCCTTTTAACGGAACTTCGCTGGTAAATTGCAGATAACCCAGCATGGCATCAGATAATAAAATATCGCGCGCCATACCGCTAATCGCCGGATCGGTCAGCTGCCTGACCCAACGGGTAAACTGCGGCTGAACCCCGGAAATAGCCACCTCAGCCAGCTGCTGCTGGAACTGCTGTACCGCCGCGCGGTCCTGCCACATCGGTTGCATATGATGAGTGTGATAAAGCGTGGCCAGAGTGGTGAGAAAATAGGGGCTGACGCCGGCAGGCAACGCTGCCTGCAGCCGATCCATCGCCGAAGCCACCTCACCGGAAACCTCAGCAGATGGCGGCACGTCAACCGCATAAGCCGGTAAAAACGTGGTCAGGCCGAGGATAATGTAACTACCCGCAGCCACTTTTTTCAGTGAAAACTTCCGCGCCAGTGACATTCCTTGCCCCCTGTTTAATGTAAGACTGTCGGCAACAGCTCCTTCGCCGGCAATCGTTAATCATTGTTATAAGTATACAAACAGTAAACGGCAATTGCCTCCGCAGCAAATGCCGTTTGCAAAGAAATATGCCCTGACAGGGCGCCGGTTTATTCGCCCCCTGCCTGGCGGACGCCTTCCGTTACATGATTGGCCGCCTTGTCCGGCTCGGCGGAGAAGCCGCGCAGACCAACAACATGCACATGTTCACTGTTATTAATCACCTTACGTACCAGCTTGTAGGTGGTGCCTTTTTCAGGGCTGATATTCTCCGGTGCAGCAATGATCAGCTGCATATCCAGCCGGGCGCAAAGTTCAAACAACGTATTGATTGAACGGCCATCAAGGCGGGCAGCTTCATCAAGGAACAGCAGGCGACACGGCAGGATATCTTTTCCACGCAGTCGACGAGACTCCTCTTCCCAGCTTTGCACCACCATCACCAGAATTGACATTCCGGTACCGATCGCCTCACCGGTGGACAGCGCACCACTCTCCGCCCGTAACCAGCCGTCGGATCCACGATTAACTTCAACTTCCATTTCCAGATAGTTACGGTAATCCAGTAGCTCTTCACCAATGGTCTGCGGCGTGCGCTGACCAATATCAATCTGTGGGTTAAGACGCTGGTACAGTTTAGCCAGCGCTTCAGAGAACGTAAGGCGCTGACTGCTAAACAGATCCTGATGCTGCTCGTGCTGCTCTGATAATACATCCAGCAGCATGGCATGGCTTTCCCGCACGTTCACGTTGAGCCGCACGCTGTTAACCTGGCCAAAGCTGACGCTTTGCAACCCCTGATTGAGCTGGCGTATACGCGCCTGTTCGCGCTGAATAGTCTTGCGTATAATATTGGCCACGCTGCGGGCACTGATGGCCAGCGTCTGCTCACGGGCGGTAAGCTCTTCTGTTAACCGGTTGAGTTCAATTTCCATCTGTTCGATGGCTTCCACCGGATCGTCAGTACGAATAATATCCTGACGGATACGTTCACGCAGATGCTGATAAACCGAGATAAAAAACTCGATTTTCCGTTCCGGCCGTTTAGGATCTTCAGAAAGACGCAGTACATCGCGCAGATGTTCGTTATCTGCCACTGCCAGCCGCAATGCGCCTAGCGCCTTATCCGACATGGAACGCAGTTCATCAGCACTCAGATAAGCCAGCTCGCGTTTGTGCAGCCGACGCTCAACGCCATTCTCTTTAACCAGTCGCATGACCGCGCACCAGCCAGCTTTAGCACTGACCACCTGCTCGCGCGCCGTAAGATATTCACGTTCCACACGTCTGAGTTTCTTCTGCAGTGCGTCCATTTCTGCTTCACAGAATGTCAGCTGTTTTTCCAGCTGATTGCGGCTAGCACGGTTATTACTTAGCGCACTGTAGAGCTCATCGCGCCGCAGGCGGGCACGTTCTTCAGCACTGGCATCAGCATGTACGCCAATATCGCGCATCTCCTGTTGCAGCTCTTTTAGCATCTCCTGCCGGGCATCCCAGGCACTCTTCAGCGATGCCTGCAGCTGCGAATGCTGCGCCAGCTGCTGCTGTTGCTCACGCAGCGCCTCGCGGGCGCGGGTGCGTTCGCTTTCCGCCTGCTCCAGACGACGGCGCAGCTGTTCATTCAGTCCCTGGCTGCCGTCAGACATAGCAACAGCATCCTGATAACTAAAGTGCGCGCGGCGCTGCACCACTTCGGTTATGGCAAAGGCCTGCTGCCTTGCATCACGCTGGTTGTCCAGTGCCTGCTGATAATCCTGTTGCAGCTGGTCATGCTGCTGCGGGTCGTTTTGTAGTACCGCCACCATCGGTTCCAGCTTCGCCAGGCTGGCGCCATGCAGCTGAAGATAACGCGCCGCTTCCTGCGACTCATCCAGCTGAGCAAGAATTTCATCATAGCGATCGCGTAGCGTTTCATCGCGCAGCAGGCCAAGGCGCGGCACAATACGATTTAGCCAGCTGATGGCTTCTTTTGCCTGTTCAAACTGCTGACGCTGCTGCTGATTTTCGTTTTCATGCTGGTTGAGTGCGCGTTCCAGCTCGTTGCGCCGTCCGCTAAGCTGACGGATCTGCGCTTCCGGGTCCTGCTCAAAAGCAACGCCAATATGGCTACCAATGAAACGGCTGAACGACTGATGCAAACGCTGGGTTTTCTGCACGTCAAACGAAAGGGTGGCAAAACGCTCATTCAGGGTATCGCGTTCGGCGCGCAACAGTTCCAGCTGATTTTCCCGCGCGGCGCGGCCAAACAGCGGAATTTTCGGAAAGCGTGAGTAGCGCCACTGGCGTTCAGCGACTTTCACCACCACCGCGCCGTCCAGTTCATCAACACTGAATACGCTGTCATCAAAAGATTGCGGGTCCCCTTCAATCAGGTAGAGGTCTTCCGGACAATCTTCCAGACTATCAAGCTGATCACGGATTAATGACAAGTCCGCTACCACGATAGCATGACGAGACGGACCATAAAGCGCCGAGAAATAAGGCGCATCCTCAATGGTCACATCATCATATATTTCCGACAGCAGCACCCCACCAAAACGCTCTGCCAGCGCGTTAAGCCTGCCGTCTTCCGCGCCACCAGGCTGGCTTAAACGTTCAATTTGCTGCTCAATATCACGCCGGCGGGCTGACACCTCATCACGTTCAACGGTCAGCGTCCGCTCCCGCTCCAGCAGCTGCTGCATAAAGCCGGTGACCTGCTGGCTGCTGGTCAACGACTCGCCACTCTGCTCGCTGAGTTGCTCCAGCAGCTCCTGTGCCGCCAGCCACTGCGGCGCCCGGCCGCTGAGTTGTTCAATTTGTCCCCGCAGCTGTTCCAGCTGCTGGCGCAGTGATAGCCGCCGCTCACCGGCATCCGCCACGCTCTCACTGAGCTGGCCGATTAATGCCTCCTGTTCACGCTGCAGCCCTTCCAGCTGTTCAACGTCATATTGCTGACCCTGACGTTTACAAAAATCGTTAAACAGACGCTCAGCATCCTGCTGTTCGCGCAGCCGCTGTTCCAGTTCGGCCGCACGGGCGCGCAGGCCAGTAAGTTGTTCACTGTGATGGCGCAGGTTTGCCGCATCACGCAACAAGTCACGTCCGATTTGCCACGCTTCGCTGCGATCGACCGGGCCGGCAATTTTACTGACCAGCTCGAACGCCTGTTCAAACTGACCGTGGGCAGCGTCGGCGACGCTTAACTTCTGCTCCAGCATCAGCAGTTTGCTGGTCGCATCACGTTCACGTTGCTGAAAACTCTCCTGCCACTCAAGGGCATTGTCTGCCGTCAGGTCGGGCAGCTGACACAGAGCGCGGGCGCGTTCCAGTGCCTGCAAGGCCTGCTGATACTGAATCGCCCGCGTTTGCTGAACATCCAGCGCCTGCTGATAATCGGCCAGCTGACTTTTCAGCTCATCAACTTCGTGCTCTGCGGCTTCAGCCCGCTCTTCGTTTTCCTGATGTTGCTCACGCGCTTCAGTGACAATTCCGGTTTGCTCTTCCAGACGCGCGCCAAGATCTTCTATATCCGCTTCGTAGCGGGTAATTTTTTCCTGCTGACGTACCGCGGTCTGTACCAGATTCAGATGGTCACTGGCAGCCTGATACTCCCCTTCAAGATCGCCTTCGGAGGCAGCATGTTCAGCCAGTTCACGCGCCATTTCGACGTGACGGGTCTGCTCAGTGTCAAGTTGACGTCGGCTGGCGGTCAGTTCCTGGCGCAGCTGCAAGGCAGCGTCAAGATGCTGACGACGTTCGTTAGCATGACGCATGTAATCAGCCGCAACATAGCTGGTGGCTTCAGAAATTAAATGTTTAAACAAATCGCGATCGGATTGGGTAACGCGAATGGCTTCCAGCGTCATACGGTTTTCACGCAGCGCGGCTTCCATGTCCTGGAACGCTTTACGCACACCGCTATTTTCCGGCAGCAGGTAGTCACGCAGCGAACGGGTAATCGCACTGGAAATGCCCCCGTACAGCGAGGCTTCAATCAGACGATAATATTTACTGCGATCGGCGGCGGTACGCATGCGCCGCGCCACCACGCCAATATCAAACATCAGCGCATGATAATCAGTAATCGAATTGTACTGGCGAAACTGCACGCTCTCGCTACTTTCGAACTTATCTTTCAGCTCGCTCAACGGCAATACCCGTGCCTGGCGGGCACTGACGGTTTCGGTCAGCAATTCGGTAGGATGAATACTGGCCGGCAATCCCTGAATGCTAAAAGGCCGGATGTCGACTTTACGATCGCGCCCCGCCACCTGCTGCAGGCGCACGCCCACCAGCACCCGCTGCCCTTGTGAATTCATCACATCAAGAGCCGCATAACAAACTCCTGGGCGCAGCTTACCGTGCAGTCCCTTATCACGCGAACCTGAGGTGGCGCCGGCTTCGGTGGTGTTACGAAAATGCAGTAATGTCAGATCGGGGATCAGTGCGGTAATAAAAGCTGCCATGGTGGTAGATTTACCGGCGCCGTTACCGCCGGACAGCGTGGTGACCAGCTCGTCAAGATCGAAGGTCCGGGCAAAAAAACCGTTCCAGTTGATCAGCGTCAGAGAGAGAAATTTTCCGCGTTCAATCATTCCTGTTCCTCCTCTGCGTTATCCTGGGATGCCCCATGCGCATCGTCATCTTCATCATTTAGCGTCAGACCATTTTCCAGCGACATCGCTTCACCATCGCGGATCATCCGCAGCTGCGCTTCACGCGGATCATCACCGCTGCGCACATCGGCACCGAAACGAAACACCGCTTCGCTGATTCGAAATTTACTGTTGTCATTGCCGGTAAACCAGACCATGCCAAGACGACGCAGGCGATTCAGCGACGCCCGCATTTTTTCCTGTAATTTCTGGCGATCGAGATCGGAGCCGGTTGAACGCTGATTTACCAGTTTAAGCAGTTTGTTTTCATCGGCGAGGTTCAGCAGTTCTTCATACAGTTCCTGCTGGGTAAAAATGCCTTCATTTGCCAGCCGTTCGGGACTGAGATAAAGATAACAGAGGATTTTGCCAACCATCATGTCCAGTTCGGAAAGCACCGAGCGGGCAATCAGCGTGGTGGAGCGGGGCCGTAAATAGAAAAAGCCTTCCGGCGCACGTATCAGCTCAACGTTATAGCGCGCGTAAAACTCTTCGAGATATTCCTGATAATCCATCAGAAATGCATGATTATCTAACTCTTCAATGCCGATATGACGGCCGGAACGCAGCTGACTGTCTAACGCCGGAAAAATCGAATTTGCCAGTGCCTCGGCCAGCTTAACCGGCATCACTTGTTCAATATTTGTCGATGACATGCGCCTGCACCTTGGCTCCGTAATCATTAATAGACTGCCACTCGGCGGGCAACCCGGAAAAATCAGCTTCAGCAACCCCTAATCGTACGGCCTGATCAACAACGATTCGCGCAAGATCAAAATGACGTGCGCGTGGATACTGCGCAAGGTAGTCACGCATGACCGCACCGAGATTAAGCGGCTTCTGTTGCTGTTTATAAATGTATAATGCCTCTTCAATCATGGCTGCCAGCTGCTCGCGGATGGCGTTAAATTCTTCGTATTCCAGTTCAGAGGGTAACTCACCCATCACCTCTTCGTTGCGCAGCGTCAGTTCTTCGTCACGCACGTCATACAAGCGCCCGGCGTTGGCATATGTCAGCGCCCAGGGCGCGTCAAAATAGCCCTGTAACGACTGGCGCAACCGCTGTGCAAATACGCGGTTTTTATCCATATCAATCGCGGTACGAATGAATTTATGTACATGGCGGTCATAACCAATCCATAAATCAATCGCCTGCTGACCCCAGCTGATAATGCGATCCAGTTTGCTTTGCAAATCAAACACCAGCCGATCGATAAACGCTAAGTCGGGACTGTGGGTAATCGCATCCTGAATGCGCAGCAGATTGGCCTGGAGCTTATCACCAGCGGCTTCCAGGGTATCCTGCAATTCACGTAACGTACCTGAGGTTTCAGCCAGCAGATGCTCACAGCTGGAAATCGCCGCCTGCCAGTCCTGATTCAGCAGTCCGGCAATATCATCCTTGACCGCTTGCTGCTGCTCATCCATCACCCGCTGCGTCAGATCGATGCTGTCAAAAATCTCAGCCACTGAATATTTCAGCGGAGCAAAAACATGACGGTGCCAGTGAAACTCGTCGCCGTCTTCATCCGCCGCATCCGCTGCGCGTTTTAGCTCACCGGCCACAATCGATAGCTGCATGGAAAGCCGCAGCGTGGAAAACTCACGCTGTCTGATATAATAGTCGGTAATACCAATAGCCAGCGGCGTCAGACGATAAATTGCGTTCCCTTCGTTAATTTCGCTGGTAAAGCGGTTTAGCAGACGCTGACGCACCATATCATTGATGGCGTTATTGGCACGGGTTTGTACCGTCTCACTGGTTTGCTCAAATCCTTCGCTGACATGGCGAAAAGCATCCACCAGCTCCCCTTCCCCCATTTCGCTATCCAGCCGTTCACCGTTCAGGGCCGCAATGGCCAGCAGAAAGGTCAGGCGTTCGTTAGGCAAAGAGACGGAAAAATCATTCTTTCGCGCCCAGGCAACCAGCTCCGGGACGGTCCGGGAAAAATCACTCATAGTTCGTCCTTCTGCACAGGCTTACGCGCGACGACGTGTATATAACGGCCCAGGCTTAAAAAAGGCTCCTGACGGCAATAGTGTGATTCCAGCGCCAGCAGCTCATCAAATCGTTCAGTCTGCAGATGTTTGTCCCGCATATAATCATGAAAAACACGAATGCCGGTTTTTTCACCCAGCGTGAAACCGCACTCTGCCAGCCAGCGATAAACATCTTCTGGCTCACGTGGATAATCCGGTGAAAGACTGCGCTTTTTCCGCTTCGGCATATTTGCCTGCAGATAGGCAAAGTTTCCTAAAACCAGATTACGCATCCTCAGACCGTTGATGTTATAAAACATCAGAGACAAGACGCCACCCGGCTTCAGGCAGTGAAATAATGATTTCAGCACCGCCTGCGGTTCGGCAACCCATTCAAGTACTGCGTGAAACAATACCAGATCCACCGGCGTATCCAAATGCTGCGCGACGTTCTGAACAGCAATTTGTTTAAATTGCATGTTGTCGCTCACACCTTGCTGCACTGCCAGCTGTCTGGCACGGGCAATCATCTGCTCAGAAAGATCGCACAACATCACGTTATGGCCACGCTGCGCCATGGCGCAGCCAGTCTGGCCTTCTCCTCCGCCGGCATCCAGAACCCGTAACGGTGCGGCTGGTAACGTTGACAACAGGCGTTCCAGCGCCTGCCAGAGGATCGCCTGGCGAACCCGACCTTTCGTTGTACCGTAGATATTTTGCGAAAATTTCTCGGCGATGTCGTCAAAATTGCGATCCTGCATGGCTGCACTCCAGGCGTGATTTACCGCCTCATTTTGTCATACACTGGCGAAGAATGAACCTTTCCATCATCACTGTGCTTTCAGATGACGTTTTTTCGGTCAAAAGGAGTCCGGATTTATGTTTTTTATGCTGAAAAAAGTCGCTGGCGGACTGCTGATGCCGCTGCCACTGTTGCTGATTATTACCGGAACCGGACTTTTTTTACTTTGGCGCAACCGCTGGCAGCAACAAGGCAAAATACTGATTTCTGTCGGCTGGTTTGGCTTACTGTTACTCAGCCTGCAACCTGTCGCCGATGGACTGCTACGTCCGCTGGAAAACCATTATCCCACCTGGCGAAACCAGCAGCCGGTACGCTACGTGGTGGTACTGGGCGGCGGCTATACCTGGAACCCTGACTGGGCGCCGGGTTCAAACCTGATCAACAACAGCCTGCCCCGTGTCACCGAAGGCATCCGTTTATGGCGGGAAAATCCGGGTGCAAAGATGATATTTACCGGCGCGGCGGCACAGCATAATGCCATGAGCTCCGCCGCCGTCGCCGCCTTAGTAGCCAAATCACTCGGCGTGCCGGCAGATGCAATTATCACCCTGGATAAGCCGCGCGATACCTCTCAGGAAGCGGCTGCCGTAGCACAGACTATTGGCAACGCGCCGTTTTTACTGGTTACCTCAGCTAATCACCTGCCGCGCGCCATGCAATTTTTCCAGCAACAAGGATTAACCCCGCTTGCCGCACCGGCTAACCAGCTGGCAATTGATTCACCGCTTAATCCCTGGGAACGCGCGCTTCCTTCTTCACTCTGGCTAAGCCACAGCGAACGGGCCTGGTATGAAATACTGGGGCGGTTATGGCAAGACTTCACGGCTGGTGATACCGCTGTCCCCCAGCCAGGGCAACAGTGACTGGCTGGCATGGTCAAACAGCGCGCGGTCAAACCCGCCGGTATGCATCAGGTGATCAATACTCTCCCAGAGCGCATACAGCCAGCGACGCCAAAGAAAACCCTGATTAACCGGAGCCCGACTGACATAACAGGTCAGCAGCTGACTGGCGGCACCGGGTTGCCAGAGACGGAATAAATCAAATTCACGTGGCGCCCATAAAATAGTGCCGGGATTGACCGCCGCCAGCAGCCGCTCGCTACGCGGCGTTTTAAGGATATGTTGTAACGTCAGATTACCGTGCACCAGCACACACGGGTCGTCAAAGCCATTAAAAAAAGCTGCGGCCTGTTGCCGGGCACGGTATAAAACCTGCCGGTCATCCATGGTCAGTATCGGCGGCCGTATAAAATTAAGCATTGCCCACAGCACTTCAATTCGCTGCAAATACCAGCGCGACCACTGATTTTCCTGAATACTGTCTACCGTGCCCACCTGACCATGGCTATCAGTCCGGTGCCAGCGCAGTATCCCTTCAATAATCTCAGCCTGTAATGCCTGCCACTGCGTGGGGCTGCGCGCCGGCACTTCAATCGGAATGCCTCCCAGACGCTCAACCAGTAGCGTTTCATGCAGCGGCTTACGGTGGCTGAGCACCATGCCGAAAACAGCAGGGACCCGCATCTTACCTTGCCGTGCCAGCAGGGAAAGTTTTTTCGCTTCCTGAGCAGCAAACCCCGGTTGACTAAAGCATTTGGCGATCAGCGGCAGAGCGTTTCCGCTTGCATCATAAATCGTATAAAGACTGACCCAGGGCTGTTCGCTGATACATTCAATCCGGCTCAGCGTTTCACCGAGAACCAGCGCCAGCTCAAACTGCAGCTGTTGACTTTCCATACCGTTCTCTCCTCACGACCGCTATCTGCGTGGGATGACCGGCACAGGGTTTGCCGGCTGAAGGTGCGGATCAGGAGGCGCGGCCGGCCCCCCCGAATGGCTGCATTACAGCACGCACGCGCTGTAAATCTTCCGGCGTATCCACGCCAACGCTGGGAATAGCCTGAGCCACATCGACATGAATTTTCTCGCCATACCACAATACCCGCAGCTGCTCTAACAACTCAATCTGCTCCAGCGGGCCAGGCGCCCAGCTGACGTAGCGGCGAATAAAACCAGCCTGATAGGCGTAAATACCGATATGGCGCAAAAAGTGATCGCCAATGGTTTCTTTCGTCTGGCTGAAGCGCTCCCGTTCCCAGGGAATCGGCGCACGGGAAAAGTAGAGGGCAAATCCCTGCGCATCACGAACCACTTTGACCGCATTAGGATTGAAAGCTTCCTCTGCATCGGTAACCGGCACGGCAAGCGTTGCCATGCCAACGCCGCTACGACGCAAATTTTCGGCAACCTGACGAATAATGACCGGCGGGATCAACGGCTCATCCCCCTGCACGTTAACGATAATGGTGTCATCCGGGAATTGATAACGCTCCACCACTTCCGCAATACGTTCGGTACCTGAATGGTGATCGGCGCGCGTCATACAGACTTCACCACCCGCTGCCGTTATCGCGCTGGCCACCTCCGGGTGGTCGGTTGCCACAATAACCCGACTGGCCCCGGAGGCCTGTGCTCGCTCCATCACATGCACAATCATCGGCTTACCGTGGATATCAACCAGCGGCTTACCCGGTAGTCTGGTGGAGGCAAAACGAGCGGGAACCACTGCGACAAAACTCATGGATGGCTCTCTTCCAGCGTCAGTGTGCGAGCCTCATTTTCCAGCAGCACCGGAATACCATCACGCAGCGGATAGGCAAGGCCGTCCGCTTTACAAATCAGTTCCTGCTGTTCTTTGTTGTAATAGAGCTTGCCATTGCATACCGGGCAAGCAACGATTTCCAGTAAACGATGATCCATATATCCTCCGTTGTGGGCTGGATCAGGAAGAACAACAGCTTATCATAAGCGCGCCAGACTCAGCTATGCTATCAGTCAATCTGCCAGCGCGAAGGCAGATAACGGCTCAATGCTTCCGGCTGGCTGGCAATGTCCAGCCGACTGGCACCCTGCCATTGCGCAAAGCGGCTGAGGGTGCGTTGCAGATCTTCGCCGAGGCGCGCACTGGCCCGTACCGCCGGCTCCAGCCAGATTTGATGGATCTGCAAACAGGCATTCTTGCGATCCATACGCGCATCAAGCCGGCCTTTAAGTGCACCGCGATGTAAGATTGGCAGAACAAAATAGCCATAGCGCCGTTTTGCCGCCGGCGTGTAGCATTCCAGTCGATAATCAAAATCAAACAGAGCCCGCGCCCGACGCCGATCCCAGATGACCGGGTCAAAAGGTGACAGTAAGGCGGTATGACTGGCTGCCGGCAGCGCAGATAGCGCGGAAAACAGCGCGTTATCCAGATAAAGCGAGCCAAGCCGTTGTACTTCAATCTTTTTGACTTCGCCCTGCTCTTGCCACAAAGCCAGTAAGGCTGCCAGTGGCGCACGCTTCAGGCGGTAATAATCCGCCAGCCATTCGGCGCGAAATATCCCTAAACTGCGGGCGCTATTACGTAACATTTGCGCCAGCGCATCGGCTTCACTCAGCGCGTGCACTGCGTCATCCCAGTCAGGCAATACCCGCCGGCGTAAATCATAAATACGCTGAAAATGGTGGCGACCAACAACCATCAGTTCACCGGCACTGAACAGATTTTCCAGATGACGCTTAAACGGTTTCCACGACCACCAGCCAGGCTTATTTTCTGATGGCGTCGCGAAATCCGCCGAGCGCACCGGACCATGCTGTTCAATGTGCATCATCAGAGCGGCAATATCGTGCTGATGTGCCATCATCCATTGATGATTATATTTCCAGCCGAGGGCATGAGGATTGAGCATACGGTGACGCAGCAGAGGGTAATCTTCGGCAGGAATAAAACAGGCCTCATGGGCCCAGTATTCAAACAGCTTACCCTCGCTGAGTGCCTGTTCCAGCCATGAAAAAGGATGACTGCCAATACGACTGAACAGCACCAGCCAGGGACTGCGTGCCACCACATGAATGGTGTCTATCTGCAACAGCGACATCCGGCGGATAGCGCTGAGCAGATCCGCCGGACGCGCTTTTCCTGCAGGTGGACGCAATAACCCCTGGGCCATCAGATGCAGGTTTCTGGCTTCGGCCAGTGTCAGTGAGGAGAACGCCATGCTGCCATCCTGTTGCGATGCGCGAACACGGTGCGCAGGAGAGATTTAATCAGACTGGCACAGCCGGAGAATTTCGCCAGTTAAATCGTGACCCTGCAGGTCCAGTTGTGCCTCAACCGGCAGATACCACCAGTTTTTTTCAGCAAAGGCGCGCACTTTTACCGCATCTTTTTCCGTCATTATCAGCGTTTCATCCGCGCGGGCCAGCGGAGCAAGCTGACTCAGCACGTAATGCTGATGATCGGCAAAGGCAACTTCACGCCGCGGCGTGACGCCCAGCTGGCGCAGCGTGGCAAAAAATCGCGGCGGATGACCAATACCTGCCATCGCCACCACATTGTGCAACTGTGCCGCTGGCCGTTGTTCACCTGACAGCAGATTAACCGCAAGACCGGCGGTAAGCTGCATAGCAATTTCATCCGCCGCCGCCTGTCCACCGTTAACCACCCGCGCGTTGACCTGCTTCAGGCGTGACGCACGTTCACGCATTGGTCCGGCGGGCAGCCACCAGCCGTTACCAAACCGCCGTTCGCCGTCAATAACCACCAGCTCGTAATCACGCGCCAGCGCGTAATGCTGCAAGCCATCATCGGAAATAATGATATCAATGTTGCCTGCCGCCAGCAGGGCACAAACCGCATCACGCCGTCGGGGAGCCACCGCGACCGCTGCGCCGGTACGTTGCCATATCAGCACCGGTTCGTCACCGACCTGAAACGGCGTGCTGGCCGCATCCAGCAACAGGGGATAATGTGCCGATCGGCCTCCGTACCCCCGGGAAACCACGCCTACCCGCAATCCTGCCTGCTGAAGCCGTTTTACCAGCCAGATAACCAGCGGCGTTTTACCGTTACCGCCGGCGGTCAGGTTGCCCACCACCACCACCGGAACGGGGGCGCGCCACGCCTTTCGCCAACCGCACTGATAACTCAGGCGAATGCAATGACTGATCAGGCCATAAAGCAGGCTAAGCGGCCACAACAGCAGCCAGAGTGGAGACTGACCACTCCAGATACGCGCTATCATTGACCAAACTGCATCTTATGCAGCTGCGCATAAATGCCATTGTTGCTCAGCAGCACGCTATGCGTACCCTGCTCAACAATCCGCCCGTCTTCAATCACCGCAATCTGATCGGCTTTTTCGATGGTGGACAGACGGTGGGCAATGACCAGCGCGGTGCGGTTTTTCTGTAATTCCTCCAGCGCGGCCTGAATGGCACGTTCAGATTCGGTATCCAGCGCCGAGGTAGCTTCATCAAGAATCAGAATCGGACAGTCACGCAGCAGCGCACGGGCAATAGCAATACGCTGGCGCTGTCCGCCGGACAACAGCACGCCGTTCTCACCAATCACCGTATCCAGCCCGTTATCCATTTTGCCGATAAAATCCATGGCATAAGCCATGCGGGCAGCGCGCTCAATCTGCTCACGGCTGTATTGTTCTTCACGTGCGTAAGCAATATTGTTGGCAATGGTATCATTGAACAGATGGACATTTTGCGATACCAGCGCTACCTGATTACGCAGCGATCCAAGGGTATATTCACGCAGATCGTGACCATCGATTAAAATTTCCCCTTGCTGGATATCATAAAAACGCGTCAGCAGGCTGGCAATAGTGGATTTACCCGATCCGGAGCGGCCCACCAGCGCCAGGGTTTTGCCTTTGGGTATGTTAAGGCTGATGTTATGCAAAGCCGGAGCATCACGTCCCGGATAAGTGAAAGTGACGTTTTTAAACTCAACGTCACCCTGGGCACGCTCAATCACGCGCTGTCCGCTGTCCACTTCCTGTTCACCGTCAAGAATGGCAAACAGCGTCTGACAGGCCGCCATCCCACGCTGAAACTGGGCATTAACGTTGGTCAATGATTTCAGCGGTCGCATCAGCGCCAGCATGGAGGCAAACACCACGGTGATGGTGCCCGGCGTCAGGGTTTCCATTACCGCAGGGAAGCTGGCAGCATAAAGAACAAAAGCCAGCGCCAGGGAGGCAATAAGCTGAATAATCGGATCGGAAATTGACGAGGCAGAAACCAGTTTCATGCCCTGCTGACGCATGCGATTGCTGACTTTCTCAAAACGACGATTTTCCACATCCTGGCCGCCAAAGATCAGCACCTCTTTATGCCCTTTCAGCATCTGTTCAGCGCTGGTGGTTACCTGCCCCATGGTGTTTTGCATATTTTTACTGATGTCACGGAAACGTCGGGAAACGAACCGAATGGCCAGCGACACCACCGGTGCCAGCAGAATCAGAATCAGCGACAGCTGCCAGCTGTAATAAAACATCATAATAAACAGGCCAATAATCGAAGTGCCTTCCCGTACCACGGTGACCAGGGTCCCTGAGGAGGAGGAAGCGACCTGCTCTGAATCATAGGTAATGCGTGAAAGCAGCGTACCGGTGGACTGCTGATCGAAAAAGGAGACCGGCATACTCATCATATGGCCAAACAGGCGGCGACGCATGGTCATTACCACGTTACCCGATACCCACGACAGGCAATAACTGGAAATATAACTGGTAATCCCGCGCATCAGCATCAGGCCAATCACAACCAGCGGCATCCACATCAGAACCGTGTTATTTGCTTTACCAAAACCTTTGTCGAGCAATGGTTTAAGTAATGATAACAACAGCGCATCGCCTGCGGCGTTGATCACCAGAGCAATGGCTGAAACGATCAGCCCGGTTTTGTATGGCGCGATCATTGGCCATAGCCGGCGGAAGGTCTGCCAGGTGGTAAGGTCTTTATCCGGATGCATTATTTAACCGCTTTATCTGAAAACAGCCGCTCATTCTACCTGGAATCGCGCGGCACGCCAAACCACTGATGATACCATCTGGGCATTATTTGTTCCCTGAACCCGTCGATTGCCCATCGGTTGCGATAAAATTTAACGCTTATCTGACCGGATTTAGCGGTATCCCACCAGTGATAATGGTTGTCACGAAAGCGTTTTATTATCACGCTTGCCGGCAAGCGCCAGGGGTTATAACGGGATGTTGAAGCCAGCGCGGCCTGACCTGCAATGCTGCGCAGCCACGGCCATGAAGAGGAGCTGCGGCTACCGTGATGACCAACCTGCAGTACGGTGGCCCGCAATGCTGTTCTGTCCAGTCCAAGAATCCGGTACTCTGCGCGCGATTCCAGATCACCGGTCAGCAGTACCCGCCAGCGGCCGTCACTGATACGGATAACACAGGAATGATTGTTATCTTTTCCCTTATCCTCTTTCAGCGGCCAGAGTACGCTGAATGTCAGCCCATGCCAGCGCCAGTGATTACCGCGTTCACAAGGCAGACGGTCAGCCGGACCAAAATGACTGCGTACCGCTGTTTGTGGCCAGTGTGCAAGCAGGCTGGCCAGCCCGCCGATATGGTCAAGATCGCCATGGCTCAGGATAATTTGATCCGGCCGCAGATGATGCCACTGCATCCAGGGAATAATGACACTTCGCCCCATGTCCCCACCAGGCCAGCGTTTGCCGGTATCATAAATCACCGCCCGCTGACCACGCGAAATCACCAGGGCAAGCCCGTGCCCGACATCCAGCATATCCACGCGCCACTGCGGCTGCGGTGGATACATGCGCCATAGCCAGACAGCCATCATCAACGCCAGCAGACTGGCAAGATGGCCGCGCCAGAGAGCAAAACGCCATGCAGCCAGCACCAGCCATATCCCGCTACTTAACCAGCATTGCGTTTCAGATAAGGTAAACCAGCCGCTGGGCAGCCGCTGTAAAGGCCAGAACACAATCATCAGACTCTGATCAGCCAGCCACCAGAAACACGCAGCCAGTAGATAACACGGGGAACAGCATACCGCCAGCAGACTCAGCGGTACTGACACCATCGACACCACCGGCACCGCCCACAGGTTGGCAAACAGCGCGCTGAGACTAAAGCCATGGAACATCATCGCCTGTACCGGCAACATCAGCAGCAATATTCCCAGCTGTAAATGCAAAAGATGTAACCAGCCCCAGTACCATTTACGTGGGATCCAGCCGGGCAGCGGTGCCAGGCGATACCAGAGTAAAATCCCGCCCACCGCCACAATGGAAAGAATCAGGCTGTCAGAAAGGATGCTTATCGGGTCGGTGAATAACAGCAGGGCAAGACACAACAGCCAGACCTGAACGCTACGGCAGTGCCAGCCGGCCAGACGCAACAGGTTCCAGCTCAGCAGCGCCAGAATAGCGCGCATAACCGGTGGATTAGTGCCCGCCAGCCAGCAATAAGCCATGGCCACGCTCATCCCCACCAGTAACGGCATTTTGAAGTCAATGCGGGCCGTCGGCAGAAAAAATTGTAAGCGCCGTCCCAGCAGCCAGCCGGCCGCCGCGGCAAAGCTGATGTGCAGACCTGAAATGGCTATCAGATGCATAATGCCGGTCTCGCGCAGCAGCTGGTTAGTTGCACGGTCAATCCCGCTGCGGTCGCCGAACGTCAACGCATTGAGAATGCCCCCCCAGTGCCTGTTTTGCGTATGCTGCTGCGCCAGCCGGATTAACCTTGCCCGATAACCACAGTGGCGCTGTAAAGCCCCGGCGCTAATTATCCGTCCCTGTAGCGGGTTACCGTTTGCCAGACGATAGCGCTGACTGTCGAAGCCGCCTTCATTAAGCCAGCCGTGTACCGGCCGCAGTGTCAGGGTCATCTGCCAACGCTGCCCGCTGCAAAATTGCGTCATCTGGCTGCCGCGGGGGTAAATTATCGCCCGTAACGGCGGGAACTGCGGCTGATGATTAATCCGATCGAGACGGATCTGAATACGGTGTTTATCGGGCTGTACCTCGGTTACCGTGACCTGGGCTTCCACGTTGCCACAGCTGAGGTTATTCATTTGTGTTAACAGGCGTTGCCCCTGCCAGGCAGACCAGCTAAACAGTAGCAGCAGCAGACCGCCATACCACATCCCGCGCCAAGGCAGGCGCAGCAGTAAAACGCCACAACAGGCGGTCAGCCCGAGGATAGACGTTGCCGGCAGCGCCGGCAGGAAGGCCAGCGGCAGGGTTGCCAGAACGGTTATTAGCGCCAGCTGAGTTAAGTTAACCACCATACTTTTCCCCTTCAGTCAGAAGAAAAGTATGCCTTGCCAGCCGTTATGCTTCGCCGGCCATACTGCCGTGATGCGTGTCGCTACGTAAAATTTTTAACGCATAACTGAAATTTCACGCCCGTTACGCAAGGCAAAAAAAAACGACACCGTAGTGTCGTTTTTTGCCAGTCGGTGAATTAACCGTAGATATTTGCCCGATCGCGTAGCTCTTTGCCCGGTTTAAAATGGGGAACGTATTTACCTTCCAGATCCACTTTGTCACCCGTTTTAGGATTACGTCCGGTACGGGGAGCACGGTAATGCAAAGAGAAACTACCAAAGCCGCGGATTTCAATGCGTTCACCTTGTGACAACGTTGTTGCCATATGTTCGAGCATTTCTTTAACCGCATCCTCAACGACTTTCGCCGGAATATGAGTTTGCTGGCCTGCAAGTCTTTCAATCAGTTCTGACTTGGTCATAAATCCTCCGGTTAATTCCTTGAGCATAGAGTGTAGCAATTATCTATCCCGTCAGAGCGACACACTGGCGCCGCCCTGCAGGATAATGATATTACTCGCCTTTCGCTGCTTTGAACGCTTCAGCCATTGCGTTAGAGAAGTTACCCTCTTCCGGCTTATTGTTCACAGTGGCAATGGCATCTTTCTCATCAGCTTCGTCTTTCGCACGAACTGACAGGCTGACAACACGGTTTTTGCGGTCGACGCCTGTAAATTTGGCTTCAACTTCATCACCCACGTTCAGCACCTGAGTTGCATCTTCAATGCGATCGCGTGAAGCTTCAGAAGCACGCAGATAACCTTCCACGCCGTCAGCTAATTCAACTGTAGCACCTTTCGAGTCAACTGCCGTGACTTTACCAGTAACAATGGCACCTTTCTTATTCAGAGAGATGTAATTGTTGAACGGGTCTTCTGCCAGCTGCTTAACACCAAGGGAGATACGTTCACGTTCGGCATCAACCTGCAGCACCACAGCGGCGATTTCATCACCTTTCTTGTACTCGCGCACCGCTTCTTCGCCAGTGGCATTCCAGGAAATGTCAGACAGGTGAACCAGACCGTCGATACCGCCATCAAGGCCGATGAAGATACCAAAGTCAGTGATTGACTTGATTTTACCTTCAACGCGATCGCCTTTGTTGTGGGTTTCTGCAAACTGCTGCCATGGATTGGCTTTGCACTGCTTGAGGCCCAGAGAGATACGGCGACGCTCTTCGTCGATATCCAGTACCATGACTTCAACCACATCACCGACGTTAACCACTTTCGACGGATGAATGTTTTTGTTAGTCCAGTCCATTTCAGAAACGTGAACCAGTCCTTCCACGCCTTCTTCGATCTCAACGAAGCAGCCGTAATCAGTCAGATTGGTTACGCGACCGGTCAGGCGGGTGCCTTCCGGGTAACGCTTAGCGATAGCAACCCACGGATCTTCGCCCAGCTGTTTCAGGCCAAGAGAAACACGGGTACGCTCGCGGTCGAATTTCAGCACTTTAACAGTGATTTCATCGCCCACGTTAACGATTTCGCTCGGATGCTTAACGCGTTTCCACGCCATATCGGTGATGTGCAGCAGGCCATCGACGCCGCCCAGATCAACGAATGCACCGTAGTCGGTAAGGTTCTTAACGATACCTTTAACTTCCATGCCTTCCTGCAGGTTTTCCAGCAGCTGATCGCGTTCTGCACTGTTTTCTGATTCGATAACAGCACGACGTGATACCACAACGTTGTTGCGCTTCTGGTCGAGCTTGATCACTTTGAATTCCAGCTCTTTACCTTCCAGGTGCAGGGTATCCCGTACCGGACGCACGTCTACCAGAGAACCCGGCAGGAACGCACGAATACCGTTCAGCTCAACTGTGAAGCCACCTTTAACTTTGCCGTTGATAACACCGGTAACAGTTTCAGCGTCTTCGTATGCTTTTTCCAGCGTGATCCAGGCTTCATGACGTTTAGCTTTCTCACGGGATAGCAGGGTTTCACCGAAGCCATCTTCTACTGCGTCCAGCGCAACGTCAACTTCGTCACCAACCTGGATTTCCAGCTCGCCGGCTGCGTTCTTAAACTGCTCTGCAGGGATTGCAGATTCAGATTTCAGACCCGCATCAACCAGAACTACGTCTTTGTCGATAGAGACAACAACGCCACGAACGATGGAACCCGGACGGGTTTCGATTTCTTTCAGGGACTCTTCAAAGAGTTGAGCAAAAGATTCAGTCATATTGATAATCTTAGGATTCTTCAATTTAACGTCCACCTGACGTCATTGTCGGATGGGGTTGTTTCACATACCTGCAAACATCCTGTCAGCAGGGGTACTACAAATTTAAGCCGAGGGCAGTGCCAGCTTTTCACGGGCATAATTTAGTGCTTTTTCAATCACCTGCTCAATCGTCATACTGGTAGAATCCAGTACTAATGCATCCGTGGCAGGGACTAACGGGGCGACAGCACGGTTACGATCGCGGTCGTCGCGTTCTGTTATCTCGGCTAAAAGGCGCTCAAAGTTAACACTAAAGCCCTTCTGCTGCAACTGTAGCATACGGCGGCGAGCGCGCTCTTCTGCGCTGGCATCAAGAAAAATTTTTACCGGCGCATCAGGAAAAACCACCGTTCCCATATCCCGTCCGTCGGCAATCAGACCCGGCGCATCACGAAAAGCACGCTGGCGACGCAGCAACGCTTCACGTACCCGGGGAAATACCGCAACTTTCGAGGCGGTATTACTGACTTCCTGAGAACGGATTTCCGTCGTCACATCTTCGCCTTCCAGAACCACGCGGGTCTCGCCCTGATTAACATCAAAACGGACATCAAGGTGCGCCGCTACCGGTACCAGGGCCTCTTCCGAAGTGATATCGATATGATGATGCAAAGCAGCCAGTGCCAGCACCCGATAAATTGCGCCGGAATCAAGTAAACGCCAGGATAAAGCCGCTGCCATCGCTTTACACAGCGTTCCCTTCCCTGCACCACCTGGCCCATCAATGGTTATCACCGGGACTATTGCTGTCATTTATTCTCTCCTGTCGGTGTTAAGCCTGTTTTTATGGCGGCAACCGCTGTGCATTATACGCAGCCATACGACGAATAGTTACCCCTGCAGGGATGATAGAATAAAATAGCCGGCACATTGTGAAAAAGTGCCGTGGCAGCAGCGAACGCTACCAGCCACGTCATGTTTTAGCGCGACTGACTGATGCGGGCAAACTGGTCAAAATAGTCAGGGAAGGTTTTCGCCGTGCAGCCAGGATCAAGGATTGTCACCGGCGTATCGGACAACGCAACCAGCGAAAAACACATTGCCATCCGGTGATCATTATAGGTGGCAATGCTGGCTTCTTTTAGTTTCTGCGGCGGTGTGATGCTGATATAGTCATGTCCCTCTTCAACCCCGGCGCCAACTTTACGCAATTCGGTTGCCATTGCCGCCAGACGGTCAGTCTCTTTTACCCGCCAGTTGTAGATATTACGCATGACGGTTGTGCCCTCAGCAAACAGCGCGGTGGTCGCGATAGTCATCGCGGCATCGGGGATATGGTTCATATCCATGTCTATTGCTTTTAACTCACCGCGCGAACAGCTGATAGAATCGGCGGCCCATTCAATCGTTGCGCCCATTTTTTCCAGCACGTCGGCAAAGCGGATATCACCCTGTACGCTGTTTTTACCAATACCGGTCACTTTTACCGTTCCGCCTTTGATTGCCGCCGCGGCGAGAAAATAGGACGCCGATGACGCATCCCCCTCCACCAGGTAGTGCCCGGGAGAGTGGTAACGCTGCCCGCCTTTGATGCGAAACACCTGGTAATCATGGTTTTCAACCTCAACGGCAAAGGCTTTCATCAAATGCAGGGTAATATCAATATAAGGTTTAGAGACCAGCTCACCCTTGATAGTTATCACCGTATCCTGCGGCGCCAGTGGCGCTGTCATTAATAATGCGGTGAGAAACTGGCTGGAAACCGATCCATCCACCACAACCTGTCCACCGCTAAACCCGCCGCGCAGACGCAGCGGCGGATAATGTTCCTGTTCAGTGTAATCAATCCGCGCGCCGCCCTGGCGCAACGCATCAACCAGATGGCCAATCGGCCGCTCTTTCATACGCGGTTCACCGGTTAACAGCAGATCGTTATCAGCAAGACAGAGCGCCGCCGCCAGCGGACGCATTGCCGTTCCGGCATTACCTAAAAAAAGCGCCTGCGGACGGTCACTGCGTAACGGGCCGTTAATACCGGTCACTTCACAGGTACGACGATCGTCAGAAAGCCAGTATTTCACACCCAGCAGGGCCAGGGCGTTCAGCATATGACGCACATCATCGCTGTCGAGCAAATTTGTCAGTCGCGTGGTGCCGGACGCCATCGCTGCCAGTAACAAGGCGCGATTAGACACGCTTTTAGAACCCGGCAGGTTAACGATACCATTAACCCGGGAAACCGGTTGTAATTTCAGGGAGTCCTGCATGTGAAACCTATTCTCCAGCGATAAAAGCGCTGAAGCTGCCGGAGCAATACTTCAGCGCCATCATTTTGTAATGCGATTAAACGTGTTTTATCAATCAACCGTGGCGGCGTTCAAAGTCGGTCATAAAATCAGTCAGCGCTCTGACCCCTTCCAGCGGCATCGCATTATAAATAGATGCCCGCATACCGCCGACCACGCGGTGACCTTTCAGCGCATGTAACCCTGCTTTCAGTGATTCCGCCAGAAACAGGCTGTCCAGCGAGGCATCGGCCAGCTGAAAAGGGACATTCATCCGTGAACGGTTTGCCGGCGCGACATCATTACGATAAAAGTCGCTGTTGTCGATAACACCATACAGTAAATCGGCTTTTGCCTGATTACGCTTGTCCAGTTCGTTGACACCACCCTGCTCTTTCAGCCACTTAAATACCAGGCCAGAGAGATACCAGGCAAAGGTCGGCGGGGTATTAAACATGGAATCATTGTCGCTTAACACCTTATAATCAAGCACGGAAGGTAGCACCTGACGCGCCTTGCCAAGCAGGTCTTCGCGCACCACTACCACCGTCAGCCCGGCCGGCCCGATATTTTTTTGCGCCCCGGCATAGATAACGCCGTAGCGGCTGACGTCAATCGGACGGGAAAGCAGCGTCGACGACAGGTCAGCAACCACCACTTTATCGCCAAAATCAGGCTGTTCTTCAATAGCAATCCCATCAATGGTTTCGTTGGGACAAAAATGCAGATAAGCCGCATCCTCTTTTAACTGCCATTCGCGCATCGGGCGGATAGCGCGGCGACCGTCAACGGTGGTTCTTGCGTCAATAACATTAGGTGTACAGTATTTTTTCGCTTCCTTGATGGCACTGGCGGCCCAATAGCCGCCGTCGACATAGTCGGCGTGCGAATTGTCGCCAAGCAGATTAAGTGGCACCGCGGCGAACTGGGCTCTGGCCCCGCCGTGACAGAATAACACTTTATAATCAGCGGGGACCTTCAGCAAATCGCGAAAATCCTTCTCCGCTTCTTCGGCAACCTGAATAAACTCCTTGCTACGATGACTGATTTCCATCACCGATGTACCCGACCCCTGCCAGTTGCACAGTTCCTGTTCAGCACGACGCAACACTTCCACCGGCAGCATTGCCGGGCCGGAGCTAAAATTGAAGACCTGACTCATTTATCCTCACCACTCATTATGAATAAACCCGCTTTCCATACTCGGTTTTAACACCCCGCCCCAGACGCTGCAATGACTTATCCGCCAGGCGAGCCAGTTTTTCACCTTTGCCCCCCGCAGAAGATAGCGGAGCACTGCACGCAAACAGCATTTCATGACAGCCGGCAGCAGCAGGCCGTTGCCTCTGGCCATGAGCAGAATCAGCGGCGACTAAAATGTCAGCACAGCGATAGCGATTCCCCCTAAAACACCGTATGATTGCGCGCTTTCCGCACAACTATCGTTAATTATAGTGGGCCGTTATGACGCAAACCTATATTCCAGGCAAAGACGCCGCGCTGGAAGATTCTATCGCGCGCTTCCAGCAAAAACTTCAGGATCTTGGCTTTAATATTGAAGAAGCCTCCTGGCTGAATCCTGTCCCCCACGTCTGGTCAGTGCATATCCGCGACCGTGACTGCCCGCTTTGCTTTACAAATGGCAAAGGTGCCAGCAAAAAAGCCGCCCTGGCATCGGCCCTTGGCGAATACTTTGAACGCCTTTCGACCAACTATTTCTTTGCCGATTTCTGGCTGGGTGAATCGCTGGCTAACGGTGATTTTGTTCATTATCCCAATGAAAAATGGTTTCCTCTGCCAGAGGATAATTGCTTGCCTGCCGGGATCCTGGATGAAAAGCTGCGCCATTTTTACGATCCGGAAAATGAATTAACCGCCAGCGCGCTGGTGGATTTGCAATCCGGCAACCGTACGCGAGGCATCTGTACCCTTCCCTTTGTGCGTCAGTCAGACCAGAAAACGGTCTATATCCCGATGAATATTATTGGCAACCTCTATGTTTCCAACGGGATGTCTGCCGGGAATACCCGTAATGAAGCCCGGGTGCAGGCCTTGTCAGAAGTCTTTGAACGCTATATTAAAAACCGTATTATTGCTGAAGCCATCAGCCTTCCGGCTATTCCGCAAAGCGTCCTGTCACGCTATCCTGGGGTCGTTGAGGCCATTGAAAAATTAGAAGCAGAAGGGTTTCCCATTTTCGCTTACGACGCCTCACTGGGGGGACGTTACCCGGTTATCTGTGTGGTGCTGTTTAATCCGGCCAATGGGACCTGTTTCGCTTCGTTTGGCGCCCATCCGGATTTTGGTGTCGCGCTGGAGCGCACCGTTACTGAGTTATTGCAGGGGCGCAGTCTGAAAGATCTGGATGTGTTTACCCCACCGACCTTCGATGATGAAGAAGTGGCAGAACATGCCAATCTTGAAACCCACTTTATTGATTCAAGCGGGGCAATTTCCTGGGATCTGTTTAAGTCTGCCGCCGATTACCCCTTCGTTGACTGGCGTTTCGACGGCACCACAGAGGAAGAATTTGCCACGCTGATGGCGATTTTCCAGGCGGAAGATAAAGAAGTATATATCGCGGATTATGAACATCTCGATGTTTACGCCTGCCGCATTGTGGTGCCCGGCATGTCTGATATTTATCCGGCTGAAGATCTGTTACTGGCGAACAACAATATGGGCGCCGCGCTGCGGGACACCCTGCTTTCTCTGCCCGCCAGCCGCTGGCCAGCCGACGCATATCTGGCACTAATTGAACAGCTTGACGAAGAAGGCTATGACGACTTCACCCGCGTGCGTGAACTGCTTGGCCTGGCGAGCGGTAAAGATAATGGCTGGTACACGCTGCGAATAGGTGAACTGAAAGCCATGCTGGCACTGGCCGGTGGTGATTTAGAACAGGCACTGATCTGGACCGAATGGACAATGGAATTTAACAGCTCGGTGTTTACCCCGGCACGTGCTAACTACTATCGCTGTCTGCAAACGCAGTTATTGCTGGCCATGGAACCCCAGCGCGATCCGCAACAATACCAGCATGCCTTTATCCGCATGTACGGTGCGCAGGCGGTTGCCGACGCCAGTGCCGCCCTGAACGGTAGCGCACCGTTTTATGGTCTGCCGGCGGTTGATGCAGATTTCAACGCTTTCCCTGCCCATCAGGCGTTGCTGGCAGCCTATGAAAAGCTGCAGCAGGCGAAAAGACGCTTCTGGAAATAACCGATGAACTGGCTACCGCGAGGTAGCCATTATTTTTTGAAAATTTTTCAATGTAATCCGCACGTCTTCCCACCAGTAATTGTCAGATAAATCAACTTACCCTCTCTTTCGCCTGCCGTCCGCGTCCTGACCTATCGTCAACTTAAAAAATAATCGTATAAATTAAAATTATTTTTCTATTTTATTATCAATGAATTATATAAAAACAGCCGTGCACAGCTCGTTATTAACGGTCAAGTGGTCAGGCCAATATGATCCAGGTCAAATTCATCTCTATAATGATTTGTTAGTATTTCTTTATTGAAAATATTGGGAGACAGTTGACGTGAGCGCTGACAACCCGTTTAATTTGCTGATGCCGGCCGAAATGGCCAAAGTGGCTGAAGATGCCGGCGTTTATAAAGCAACAAAGCACCCTTTTACCACCTTTTTCCTCGCCATAACGGCTGGCGTCTTTATTTCTATCGCTTTCGTTTTTTATATCACTGCCACTACCGGCACCAGCGCCATGCCTTTTGGCATTGCCAGACTGATCGGCGGCATTTGTTTTTCACTTGGCTTAATGCTGGTGGTGGTATGCGGCGCCGATCTGTTCACCTCTAGCGTACTGACCGTTGTCGCCAAAGCCAGTGGACGTATCAGCTGGGCACAACTGTTACGTAACTGGCTCAATGTCTATATTGGTAATCTTTTCGGCGCACTGTTTTTCGTCGCTCTGATGTGGTTTTCCAGTGAGCATATGACCGCGAATGGTGCCTGGGGTGTCAACGTTTTGCAAACTGCCGATCATAAACTGCATCACACCTTTATCGAAGCGGTCTGCCTCGGTATTCTGGCAAACCTGATGGTTTGTCTTGCGGTATGGATGAGCTATTCAGGCAGAACCCTGCTGGACAAAATGTTTGCCATGGTTCTGCCAGTGGCCATGTTCGTCGCCAGCGGCTTTGAGCACAGCATCGCCAATATGTTTCTTATCCCGCTTGGTATTATTATCAGAGACTTTGCTTCAGCGGATTTCTGGCAAATGACCGGGCTGAGCGCCGCCCGCTTTCCTTCTCTGACCGTCACAGATTTTATTATCAATAACCTGATTCCGGTAACCCTTGGCAACATTATTGGTGGCGGACTACTGGTAGGACTCACTTACTGGGTAATTTATCTGCGGGAATCGGGCCAGCATTAATCTTTACGATTAACTCACCTCCCGTCAACGACGTGAGGACATCAGGAAAATTTTATATCATAAGGCAGGTACTATCATGACCGGGTTGAATGAAAAAATGTCGGCTGCATGGCGTGGTTTCCAGCAAGGCGAATGGCAGAACGGCATCAATGTTCGTGACTTCATCCAGAAAAACTATACACCTTATGAAGGTGATGAAGCTTTTCTTAGCGGTGCCACTCACGCCACAACGCAGCTGTGGGAAAGCGTGATGGAAGGCATTAAAATTGAAAACCGTACCCACGCACCGGTCGATTTTGATACCGCCCTCGCGTCAACAATCACCTCACACGATGCCGGCTATATTGACAAAAATCTTGAAAAAATCGTTGGTCTGCAGACGGAAGCGCCGTTAAAACGCGCCATTATTCCGTTTGGTGGTATCAAAATGGTGGAGGGTTCCTGCAAGGCTTACAACCGCGAACTGGATCCGGCGCTAAAAAAAATATTTACCGAATACCGTAAAACTCATAACCAGGGGGTATTCGATGTCTATACCCCGGATATTCTGCGCTGCCGCAAATCCGGCGTGCTAACCGGCCTGCCGGACGCTTATGGTCGTGGACGTATTATCGGCGACTACCGGCGGGTTGCGCTGTATGGTATTGATTATCTTATGCAGGATAAGCTGGCCCAGTTTAACTCCCTGCAACAGGATCTGGAAAACGGGGTCAATCTGGAAGCGACTATCCGTTTGCGCGAAGAAATTTCAGACCAGTATCACGCGCTGAACCAGATGAAAGAGATGGCGGCTAAATATGGCTGTGACATTTCCGCGCCAGCCGCTGATGCCCGTCAGGCGGTACAATGGGTCTATTTCGGTTACCTGGCAGCAGTTAAATCGCAGAATGGCGCAGCCATGTCATTCGGCCGCGTGTCAACCTTCCTTGACGTCTATTTCGAACGCGATATGCAGGAAGGCAAGCTGAATGAAGAACAGGCGCAGGAACTGATTGACCATCTGGTGATGAAGCTACGTATGGTGCGTTTCCTGCGTACACCCGAATATGATGAACTGTTCTCCGGCGACCCGATCTGGGCGACAGAATCACTGGCCGGCATGGGGCTGGATGGCCGTACGCTAGTCACCAAAAACAGCTTCCGCTTCCTCAATACTCTCTACACTATGGGTCCGTCACCGGAGCCGAACATGACCATTTTATGGTCCGAAAAACTGCCAGTTAACTTTAAACGCTATGCCGCTAAAGTCTCGATCGATACCTCTTCATTGCAGTATGAAAATGACGATCTGATGCGTCCTGACTTCAACAACGATGACTACGCCATCGCCTGCTGTGTCAGCCCGATGATTGTCGGCAAACAGATGCAGTTTTTTGGCGCCCGCGCCAACCTGGCAAAAACACTGCTGTACGCAATTAATGGCGGTGTCGATGAAAAGATGAAAATGCAGGTCGGACCGAAAGAAGCGCCGATTACAGACGACGTACTGGAGTTTACCAGCGTGATGGCACGCATGGACCACTTTATGGACTGGCTGGCAAAACAGTATGTCACCGCACTGAATATCATTCATTATATGCATGATAAATACAGTTACGAAGCCTCGCTGATGGCGCTGCATGACCGGGATGTTTATCGCACCATGGCCTGCGGTATCGCCGGTCTGTCGGTGGCGGCTGACTCGCTGTCTGCAATTAAATATGCCAAAGTGAAACCGGTGCGTGATGCCGATGGTCTGGCGATTGACTTCGAGATTGAAGGTGAATATCCACAGTTCGGTAATAACGATGCGCGCGTTGATGATCTGGCCTGTGACCTGGTAGAACGCTTTATGAAAAAAATTCAGAAGCTGACCACCTATCGCGGTGCCGTCGCCACACAATCAGTGCTGACGATTACCTCTAATGTGGTTTATGGTAAGAAAACGGGTAACACACCGGATGGCCGTCGTGCCGGTGCGCCGTTTGGCCCGGGCGCTAATCCGATGCACGGTCGTGACCAGAAAGGTGCCGTTGCCTCACTGACGTCTGTGGCGAAACTGCCTTTTGCCTATGCAAAAGATGGAATTTCTTATACTTTCTCCATTATTCCAAATGCACTGGGTAAAGACGATAACGTGCGCCGCACCAATCTTGCCGGTCTGATGGATGGTTATTTCCATCATGAAGCGGATATCGAAGGTGGCCAGCACCTTAACGTCAACGTCATGAACCGTGAAATGTTGCTTGATGCGATGGATCATCCGGAAAATTATCCGCAGCTGACCATTCGCGTTTCAGGTTACGCCGTCCGCTTTAACTCGCTGACCAAAGAGCAGCAGCAGGACGTGATTACCCGTACCTTTACCCAGACGATGTAATCTCTGGCAGGTAACGGATGGTTCAGGCAAAAGGCTCCCGCTGGGAGCCTTTTTATTCAAGTCAGATTTGCTGGCTTTCTGTGCAGGACGCCAGCAAATCTCACTTCACGCAGCCACAAGACTGCCCCTCGCCAGGCGGGGATATTATGGGGAGAACATCGCAATGTCAGTTAAAGGCCGCATTCACTCTTTTGAATCCTGCGGAACCGTGGATGGCCCGGGCATCCGTTTTATCACCTTTTTTCAGGGCTGCCTGATGCGCTGCCTCTATTGCCATAACCGCGACACCTGGGACACCCACGTTGGCCGTGAAATCAGCGTAGAAGAACTGATGAAAGAGGTGGTGTCCTATCGCCATTTTATGAACGCGTCCGGCGGCGGCGTCACCGCCTCCGGTGGCGAGGCTATCCTGCAGGCTGAGTTTGTCCGTGACTGGTTTCGCGCCTGCCGGGCGGAAGGCATCAGCACCTGCCTGGATACCAATGGTTTTGTCCGCCGCTATGAACCGGTTATCGACGAATTGCTTGATGTGACCGACCTGGTGATGCTCGATCTTAAACAGATTAATGATGATATTCACCAGATTCTGGTGGGAGTCTCTAACCACCGCACCCTTGACTTTGCCCGCTATCTGGCGAAAAAGAATGTCCGCACCTGGATTCGTTTTGTAGTGGTGCCCGGCTATTCCGATGATGATGACTCAGTGCACCGGCTGGGCGAATTCACCCGCGACATGCAGAATATTGAAAAAATTGAACTGCTACCTTATCACGAACTGGGCAAACACAAATGGATAGCCATGGGGGAAGAGTACAAACTGGAAGGGGTCCATCCGCCGACAACAGAAACCATGGAACGGGTTAAAAATATACTGCTCAGCTACGGTCATCAGGTGATGTACTGATAGTGCAGCGTGAGGAAAAAGGCGACATTATGTCGCCTTTTTCACGCCAATCCCCGTCAGGCATGCGCCACCGGCGTGGCATGGTGGTCGGCCTTGCGCAACAGCATCAGCAGATACACGCAGGCCACTGCGGCAATCATGACAAACAGTAATTCATCGGAATAATTCTGCATCAGCAATGCGGTCATACTGGGACCCACCAGACTGCCGGTGGTGTAGCTCAGCAGCAGGGCCTGATTCATGGCAACCAGCTGATGATGGGGCACCGTCTCACACGCCCAGGACATCGCCACCGGGTAAAGGGTAAAGCCGGCACAACCTAACACAAACAGCGCCGGGGCCATTGCCGCATTACTCAGCATCGCCATAGCACCAAGAATAACCACGAATACCTGCACCCGCAGTACCGTCAGACGACCAAAACGATCCGCCAGTCGCCCAATGGGCCACTGACCAACAATACCCGCGCTGACCAGTAAAGCCATCCAGTAACCAACCCGGGCATCACTCATACCCTGATGAGAGAGGTATACCGGCATCAGACCGTATAATGAACCGAGCAGAATACCGGAAATAATGCAGCCATTGATACCGAGGCGAGAACTGCGCCGCCGCAGCATCGGCCAGAGATTCGATGGTGTTTCTTCAGCATGCTCACTGCTGGCCATAATTTTAACGAACACCAGCGGCAGCATGCCGGCGACCACCACAGCCACCACCCACGGCAAGACGCTGAACAATTCGGTGGACACTTTGCTGACCAGCAGCTGCCCGGCTACCGTACCCAGATAGTACACAATCATATAGGCCGCCAGCAGCTGACCACGGTTTTTCAGAGTACCACTGCACAACAAGGCACTTTCCACCACCACCCAGATTAGCGCGCAGCCGACACCGGCAGCGAAGCGCCACAATGACCAGTTCCAGAAGCCTTGTGAAAAACCCATGGCCAGCGTAGCCAGCGCAAACAGGGCACTGGCCAGATAATAGCTACGGTTAAAGCCCGCGCGCTTAACCAGCCAGCCGGCCATCAGTGTCCCCGCCAGATTACCGCTGTAATAGGCAGAGCTGACCACACCTACCTGCCAGGTAGGCAGCAAATCGTGGCTCAGCCACAGCGGCACCAGCGTATTTAAAACCGCAATAGATACCGTCAGCAGCATCATGCCACACAGTAATAAAACGACGGAACGGGACCAGGTCAGCATAGTAAAAAACCGGCAACAGGAAACATTTTGCCGGCATATTGCCATTACCATGGCTAATGTCAATGAACAAAAATTAACCACGGCACATTTTGCCGTGGTTTGATTTAATTTTTTTATTAACAGTAAGTTAGCGCAAACGATTGTCAGCGCCTGCTGGCAGTTATCTCATTGAAATATCAGATATGAATGACGGTGTCTGCGTCATTATCGATGAGATTAATTACTGGAAGATTTTCAGCTAACAAACCCGTTAGTCCCCGTGACAGAAACCGACACTGATCGCCGGGTTATCTGACTCAAATTCCGGGGGTTCCCCCTGCATAATGCGCCGTTTCCCTTGTTTTGTCGGTTTATGGAACATAAAAGATCCGCCCACATCCCGGTGCGTCCTGCAATCGCAATCGTGGCCCTGGCAGTGATTGATATTATTATAAAACGTGTCGGTACCTGAACAGGCAGTGAGAAGCAGAACGATTAAACCGCATACGTTGCATTTAATCATGACATTTCCTTATGTATAAATCCGTTGGTGCAGCAACGCTGACAGAAACAGATACGATGGCGGCCAGTCCGCGATCTTAGGGTAACAGGCAGAATAGCAGACTGCATCCTGCAGCCTGCTCTGTATTTTGAATAAACAGGCTAACCAATAAACTCCAGCCCTTTCATGTAAGGCCGCAGCACGTCAGGCACCGCAATACGTCCGTCGGCTTGCTGATAGTTTTCCATCACCGCCACCAGCGTACGCCCGACCGCCAGACCAGAACCGTTCAGGGTATGCAACAGACGGGTTTTCTTCTCGCCTTTCGCCCGGCAACGAGCCTGCATACGCCGCGCCTGAAAATCCCCCATATTTGAGCAGGAGGAGATTTCACGGTAAGTGTCCTGTGCCGGTAGCCACACTTCCAGATCGTAGGTTTTGCAGGCACCAAATCCCATGTCACCGGTGCAAAGCAGAACTTTACGATAGGGTAACCTGAGCAGCTGTAACACTTTTTCGGCGTGTCCCACTAACTCTTCCAGCGCCTGCATGGAGGTGTCAGGATTGACGATCTGCACCATCTCAACCTTATCAAACTGGTGCATGCGAATCAGCCCGCGGGTATCACGACCATAGGCTCCGGCTTCCGAGCGAAAGCAGGGAGTATGTGCTGTCAGTTTGAGCGGTAACCGCTCTTCTTCAACAATTTCATCGCGTACCAGGTTAGTTAATGGCACTTCAGCGGTCGGGATCAACGCATAGTTACTGCTGCTGGCCTCTTCTTCCAGTGGTCGGGTATGAAAAAGATCTTCGCCAAATTTTGGCAGCTGGCCGGTACCGTATAACGTGGCATGATTAACCAGGTAGGGAACATAGGTTTCACTGTAACCATGTTCACCGGTATGCAGGTCCAGCATAAACTGACTCAGCGCCCGGTGCATCAGGGCGATCTGCCCTTGCATCACCACAAAGCGTGAACCGGTCAGTTTGGCCGCTGAGGCAAAATCCAGCCCTTTGGCCCTTTCCCCTAATTCAACATGATCACGCACCGCAAAATCAAACTGGCGGGGTTCTCCCCAACGGCTGACTTCCAGGTTTTCCGAATCATCTTTACCTGCCGGTACCTCTTCTGCGGGAATATTGGGGATGGTTAACGCCAGCTGCCGGATCTGCTCCTGCAGCGTATCAAGCTCTGTTTTTGCCGCATCAAGCCGTTCACCAAGCAGGTTAACTTCACTGCGCAGCGGGTCAATATCCTCACCGCGCGCTTTTGCCTGGCCGATAGCTTTGGAGCGGGCATTACGCTCTGCCTGCAAGGTTTCAGTTTCCACCTGCAGCACTTTGCGGCGCTCTTCATAAGATTGCAAAGTGGCAACATCCAGTTTAAAGCCTCGGCGTGCCAGTTTTTCAGCAACTGCGTCTGGCTCATTACGCAGCAGATTGGGATCGAGCATTGTTGTCCTGTGCTTATTGTAATTAAAAGTATCCGGAGGGTCGTACACGCCGTAGCGAATACGTTGAAATTATTGCTAACCTTACCGCAAGGTTATGATCGGCGGTAGCGTTTTATCGGGCTATTTTGATCCTGTTCATCCAGCCACGCCAGCTTTTCAGCGATTTTAGCTTCAAGACCGCGGGAAGACGGCTGATAATAACGTTTGTCTGCCATTTCAGGCGGAAAATAATTCTCGCCTGCGGCGTAAGCATTAGGCTCATCGTGGGCATAGCGATAATCAGCACCCAGCCCCATCTCCTTCATTAGTCGGGTCGGCGCATTGCGCAGATGTTGCGGCACGTCATAATCCGGATTATCGCGCGCATCGCGCATCGCGGCGTTAAAAGCGTTATATACGGCGTTACTTTTAGCGGCACAGGCCAGATAAACAATTGCCTGGGCAATGGCTCGTTCACCTTCAGCCGGACCAACCCGGGTAAAACAGTCCCAGGCGGCAATCGCTACCTGCATACCCCGGGGATCGGCATTACCAACGTCTTCAGAAGCAATTGCCAGCAGCCTGCGGGCAACATACAGCGGATCGCCTCCGGCGGTAATAATGCGCGCATACCAGTAAAGCGCCGCATCCGGTGCCGAACCACGTACCGATTTATGCAGCGCCGAAATTAAGTCGTAATAACGGTCACCTTTATTGTCAAAACGCGCGCTTCGCTCCCCCGATACCGCGTTTAATAACGCTGGCGTCAGTTCACGTTGCCCTTGTTCGTTGACCTCGGCCATATCCGCCATCATCTCAAGGGTGTTGAGTGCGCGCCGGGCATCACCATTCACCAGCCGGGCAATCATATTGCGCGTTTCCGCCGGCAGCACGAGGTTTTCCTTACCGTAGCCGCGTTCGCTGTCCTCCATCGCCTGACTCAGCACCCGTTCAATATCCTCAGTGCTCAGTGATTTCAGCAGATACACCCTGGCGCGGGACAGCAACGCAGAATTCAGCTCGAAAGACGGATTTTCCGTGGTGGCACCAATAAAGGTTACCGTACCGTCTTCGATATGGGGTAAAAAGGCATCCTGTTGACTTTTATTAAAGCGATGCACTTCATCAACAAACAGGATGGTATGGCGCCCGGCCTGACGATTTTGGCGGGCGCGCTCAATGGCTTCTCTGATCTCTTTCACGCCGGACGTCACCGCCGGGATTCGTTCAACGTCAGCCTGAGCATAACGGCCGATAATCTCAGCGAGGGTGGTTTTTCCAGTGCCCGGCGGCCCCCAGAGAATCATCGAATGCAGATGCCCGGCCTCAATGGCTCTGGGCAAAGGCTTGCCGGCCGCCAGCAAATGCAGCTGTCCGATATACTGCTGCAGGGTTCCCGGCCGCATACGCGCAGCCAGCGGCTGGAAACTCTGGTCAGAAAAATCCAAAGAGAGCGTACTCACGCAAACCTCACTGGCGCTGATCGTCCACCGTGACCCCTTTCGGCGGCGTAAAGGTAAATTTGTCCGGGCTTATCGCACCATTTTGCTGACTTTTCAACGTATAGTGACTGCGCTGACCATCCTGCTCGATTGCGCTGAACTGATTGATGGTGCCTGACGGCGTCACGCTAATCGTAAATTGCTTCAGATTACCGTTATCCTTTTTCGGTGTCAGGACAAAATTATCACCCTGCTGCTTCACGTTGTACTGCGCCCAGTCGCCTGACTGATTGCGGGCAATAAGCATAAAGGGCGTATTGCCGGTGGCATCTTTCAGCCAGGTGGCGCTGACCTGCTCAACAAAAGGATTATAGAACCACAGCGTTTTGCCGTCAGAAATCAGCACGCTTTCATCCGGCGCCGTCATGTGCCAGTTAAACAGATCCGGACGCTTAACCCACAGTTCCCCCTGGCCGTCCTGCACGTTGGCGCCACTGGCATCTGTGACTTTCTGGCTGAAACTGGCATGAAAACTGCTGACCTTATTCAGACGCTGCTGCAAATCCCGCGAAGCGTCCGCCAGCGCGCCTGTCGAAACCAGGGCGCACAGTAAGCTACAGGCAATAACAGGTTTTTTCATCGGTCATCCTTCTTAAAAAAGCCGTTCTCCGCCGTCATGGCGAGGGAGGTCAACAACAAATTACGCTAATACAAAACAGGCCAACAGCAGATTACCCTGAATCATTACGCCGGGCATCTGCGGTTAAAAATCAATGGGCCAGGCAAGCCTGACCCACACACAGAACAGAAACGCTGTAATCACATTTCATGCGGCGGCGGCGCCAGCACTTCACGGTTGCCGTTATGGCCAGGCGCAGAAACAATCCCCTGCATTTCCATCTGTTCAACAATGCGTGCTGCCCGGTTATAACCAATGCGGAACTGACGCTGTACCCCGGAAATAGAAGCGCGACGCTTTTCCACCACAAAGCTGACGGCCTGGTCAAACAACGGATCGAGCTCTTCGTCGCCTTCAATACCGCCACCACCAGCTTCACTATCTTCGCCGCCAGTGAGAATGCCCTCTTTGTATGCAGGACGCTCACGTGCTTTCCAGTCCTGCACCACGGCATGGACTTCCTGGTCACGGACAAAAGCACCGTGAACGCGTACCGGAATGGATGAGTTAGGCGCCAGATAGAGCATATCCCCCATCCCCAGCAACGACTCAGCGCCGCCCTGATCGAGAATCGTACGCGAATCAATTTTGCTGGAAACGGTAAAGGCAATGCGCGTAGGAATGTTAGCTTTAATCAGGCCGGTGATAACATCCACCGAAGGACGCTGGGTAGCCAGTACCAGGTGGATACCAGCAGCACGCGCCTTCTGTGCCAGACGCGCAATCAGCTCTTCTACTTTTTTGCCAACCGTCATCATCAGGTCAGCAAATTCATCAACCATCACCACGATATAGGGTTCTTTTTCCAGTACCGGCGGTGAGATATCCATACTGTCGGTGGGTTTCCAGAACGGATCGGGTATCGGACGCCCCATGGCTTCAGCCATATCAACTTTTTCGTTGTAGCCGGCAATATTACGTACGCCCAGCGCTGACATCAGCTTATAGCGACGCTCCATTTCCACGACGCACCAGCGTAATGCGTTTGCCGCATCTTTCATGTCGGTGACCACTTCAGTCAGCAGATGCGGAATACCTTCATAAACCGAAAGCTCAAGCATTTTCGGATCGATCATGATAAAGCGCACTTCTTTCGGTGTCGCTTTATACAGCATGCTGAGGATCATGGCGTTAACGCCGACCGATTTCCCGGAACCGGTTGTACCTGCCACCAGCAGATGTGGCATCTTGCCCAAATCGGCCACCACCGGATCGCCAGAAATATCTTTACCTAACACAATCGACAATGGCGACGGATTGTCACGAAATGCCGGACAGTCCAGCACTTCGCGTAAATAGACGGTCTGGCGATGTTTATTCGGTAATTCAAGGCCGACATAAGGCCGGCCGGGGATCACTTCCACGACTCGCACCGCCACCGCAGAGAGCGAACGGGCCAGGTCACGCGACAGGTTGGAAATCCGCGCTGCTTTTACGCCAGGCGCCAGGTCCAGTTCAAAACGGGTAATCACCGGCCCCGGTGAACTGCCTACTACGTCAGCTTTGACCCGGTAATCCGCCAGCCGGGCTTCAATAAGGCGCGAAGTCTGTTCCAGAGCAAAATGGTCCACTGGCTCGGTTTCTGCAGGCGGCGACGCAAGCAGCTCCAGCGTGGGCAACGGCGTAGTCGGCCGCTGAACTGGCTGCTCATCGCGCACCAGAAACGGATGAAACAGACTCTCTTTAAACGCCTCTGCCGGCGAGGGCGTCTGCGCCGCCGGTTGCGGAGTAAAAGCAGTTTGTGCAGCGCCAAATGGCGAAGAGTCTGCGTCTAAATGTGCCGGTGGCTGGTCAGGTGAAGAAGGCGTCGTCGTTGAGGGCGCAGTGGTAAACCGGGGGGCAAGCGGGTTGTTATCCCCCCGATCTGTCACCGGAGAAAAATGAAAAGCATTGCCCGTATCGAGTTCAACCCGTGAACGTTGTTCATCGTTTTGCGGCGTCTCTCCTTCGGCGTCATAACGCTGACGCTGCTGTTCGGCAAACTGACGGGCCAGCGCCGCTTGTTGCAATGCCTCTTCATCTTCTTCACTTAAAGGCTCACCATAGCGCTGTTGCTGTTGTGCAAGAAAAGCGTCACGCAACGCGGCTTGTTGCTCCGCATCGTCCTCAGGCGGTGCCTGGCGCAGCTGACTTTCCTGTTCACGCACTTTCTCTTCAGCCATCCGCTGAGAGGGCAGTTTAATACCATAAGAGGCCAGCTCCCGGCGCGTCGGTAATTTAACTTTATTAGGCCGGGGTAATTCAGGGCCAATGCCCTGTTTAACCTGCGGGTTGTAATCGTCATCTCCGCTGATAGCACTAAACCCCGGCATAAAAGAGGCTGAGTCAGCATGGCTGGCAGCAATCACCGGGGCGTCTGCTGCTGGCAACGTATCGGGCTGCACCGGCGCCGGATGAGTAAAATCGAAAGGTGAACGGCTCTGCGACGTTTGCCCGTTTGCTGCCGCTTGGCCATGACCGTTGTTCAGTGGCTGCGAAGGAGAAGGCGTTTCCTGAGGCATATCGAAACGATACAGCGGCGGGTTTTCCTGCGGCGCTGAGGGTGTGTGCTCAGGCTGGCTGACAGCAGGCGGCCGATCGCCATGGGTTTCGGGGACAGCAAACCGTACACTGTCAGCCGTAGCGTCGTCATCGCGGTTAACCCGGGCAAACAGCGGGTCCTGCGTCTCGTCTTCGTCGGTTATCACACGCTTCGGCGCCGCCAGCAGAATGTCATCATCATCTTCCGCCTGGGCGGCACGATGGATGGTTTCATCAAATTCAGCGCGCGCTTCCTGTTCTTCAGTCCAGGGCTCATCATGACGCGACCGGTTGCTGGCAAAGGTCAGCATCCCCATGATCACCGCGCCAATTTTTTCAGCAATGGTCAGCCATGACCAGCCGGTGTACAGCGTAATGCCGGCAGCCCAGACGCATAGCAGCGTCAAGGTACCACCAGCCGGACTGAACCAGGGCGCAATCGCATTACTGACCAGACTGCCAATCACGCCGCCGGAAGCAAAATACCAGATATCATCGGCATTTAAAGCCGCCAGACCACAGGTTGTTATTACCAGTGCCAGCACGCCAATAAGCCGTAAACCGACGCCAAAATAATCGATATAGTCGTAATGGTCACGCTGACGGAAAGTTATCCAGCACAGGCCAACAATCACCGGTGGAATAGCATAAGCCATGATGCCGAAAATAAATAACAGCGTATCGGCCATCCAGGCGCCAATACTTCCCCCAAGATTATGAATAGGTTCATGCCAGGCGGTTTGTGACCAGCTGGGATCGGAAGGATTGAAACTGACCAGTGCAACCATCAGATAAATGGCAAACAAGGTAACCAGAATCAACAGGGCTTCAAGCAGGCGGCGGCCGCTGCTCATGGGTCGTAATGTGACGTCTTTATCTTCTGTATATTCCTGGCTCAAGAGAACTCTCCAGGTGCCTGTGAACTAAACAGATAACAGCGCCGGACCTTCCCGGACGCTGAACCTGTATGAATGCACAGGAGTGTAACCAAAACTCGCAGGTTTTGCACCTGTCCTGTGTTACCGGGTTTTAATGACCAGCCGGTTACTTTGTTTCACTTCTTCCATGACAACGTAGGTCCGCGTATCGTTCACGCCTGGCAGACGCAGCAGGGTTTCACCCAGCAATTTACGGTAGGCGGACATATCCGGTACGCGGGTTTTCAGCAAATAGTCAAAATCGCCTGAAACCAGATGACATTCCTGAGTTTCCTCAAGTTTTTGCACGGCGGCGTTAAACTGTTCAAACACATCCGGTGCGCCACGATTCAGAGTTATCTCAACGAAAACCAGCAGCGAGGCGTCCAGATAGTGCGGGTTGAGCAGTGCGGTATATCCCAGAATAAAACCCTGACGCTCAAGACGACGTACGCGCTCAAGACAAGGCGTCGGTGATAAGCCAACCCGTTTTGATAACTCAACATTGGAGATGCGGCCATCTTTTTGCAACTCATTGAGAATATTTCTGTCAATACGGTCGAGATCTTTACCGGGGCGTTTTTTATTGTCTACCATTATTATTGTCTCTCTCAAATCCTTCCCTTAACCTGCCATACCCTGAACAACATCAATGTGCCGGGATCTCATGGGGAAGACGATGACCTGATGCCTGATTAAGCGCCTATTCCTCTGACGTATACGGTTTATCCACGTCATACGCCAGAAAGAACGCCAGGTTGAGTCTATGCTGTCGGTTTCACTGGCGGTTTGTCTCCCGCCTGCGCCTGACAGTCTCTCTGCTTCCTGTATTGTTTTCGCAAAACGTCAGGCGATTGTCAAAGTAAAACAGCAAGAATCAGTACAACATTCCATAAAGCAGCGCGGCATTATGATTTTAAATGGATATTTTGTCGCATTTGCCACCAGTACTCCCTGCCCTGCCGGACCTGAATATTATAACCGTCACCGTTGTCTGACAGAGGCGGAGATCAAGGTGATGGTTAACATCACGGGATAACGCTTTTTTTGCTGTCGATTATTTCCTACAATCCTAGCCATATCTTAGCCAGTTGAATGAGGGTTTCATGAGTACGGTCAAACACAGTAAGCTTTTGATCCTGGGGTCAGGACCGGCGGGCTACACCGCTGCAGTTTATGCAGCACGTGCAAACCTGAAACCGGTGTTGATTACCGGTCTTGAAAAGGGTGGCCAGCTGACCACCACCACCGACGTGGAAAACTGGCCCGGCGATCCGCACGATCTCACCGGTCCGCTGCTGATGGAACGTATGCAGGAACACGCCGAGAAATTCAATACGGAAATTATTTTCGACCATATCCATACGGTCGATTTGCAAAATCGCCCGTTTCGCCTGACCGGCGATAGCGGTGTATACACGGCTGACGCCTTGATTATCGCCACCGGCGCATCTGCACGCTATCTGGGTCTGCCTTCAGAAGAAGCGTATAAAGGAAAAGGTGTTTCAGCCTGTGCCACCTGTGACGGTTTCTTTTATCGTAATCAAAAAGTGGCGGTTGTCGGCGGCGGCAACACCGCGGTTGAAGAAGCGCTTTACCTGTCAAATATCGCCGCAGAAGTCCATCTTGTGCACCGCCGCGACAGCTTCCGTGCGGAAAAAATTCTGGTCGATCGTTTGATGGAAAAAGTGGCCAGCGGCAAAATTGTGTTGCATACCGATCGCACGCTTGATGAAGTGATTGGCGATGATATGGGCGTTAGCGCAGTGCGGCTGCGCGCAACCAACCAATCCGACCACAGCGAAATCGTTGAGGTTGCAGGCTGCTTTATTGCTATTGGCCACAGTCCGAACACCGCAATTTTTGCCGGACAGCTGGCGCTGGAAAACGGCTACATCAAAGTCGCATCAGGCAGTCATGGCAACGCCACTCAGACCAGCATTGCCGGGGTATTTGCCGCGGGTGATGTCATGGATCATATCTATCGTCAGGCCATCACCTCTGCCGGTAGCGGTTGTATGGCGGCGCTGGATGCTGAACGCTATCTGGATGGCCTGGTTAAAAAAACGTAACACGTAGTTTAACTTCCTGATCACAATTAAAAAAGGCGACATTACCCGGTCGCCTTTTTGCTTTGCTGCGGGTAACATGACCCCCATTTCCCGTTTAAACGCCGCACTGACTGTGGCAAAAACCGATCTGGCCGACGATGAATAAAACCCGACAGCAGCAACTCACCCGTTGGTTACGCCAACAAACGGCACCGGCTAACCGCTGGTTACGTATTTCATCGCTGCTCGGTGTTATCAGCGCGCTGATTCTGGTAGGCCAGGCATGGCTGCTGGCAACGCTGCTTCAGGCCCTGATTAGCGATCAAATACCGCGTGGTAAACTGACAGCACACTTTCTGCTGCTGATTACCTGCTTTGTCCTGCGTGCGTTTCTTCATCTGGCTCGCGAACAAGCTGGCTTCCGCTGCGGGCAGAGCGTACGCCGTGCCTTGCGCCGCCAGGTGCTCGATCGCCTGGCGGCGGCAGGACCGGCCTGGATTCAGGGCAAACCGGCCGGCAGCTGGGCAACGTTATTGCTGGAACAAATTGAAGAGATGCACGACTACTATGCGCGCTATCTGCCACAAATGATGTTAGCCGCACTGATCCCTGCTTTTATTCTGATTGCCATTTTCCCGATAAACTGGGCCGCCGCGCTGATATTGCTGGCTACCGCGCCGCTTATTCCCTTTTTTATGGCGCTGGTCGGCATGGGGGCGGCTGACACTAACCGGCGTAATTTTCAGGCACTCAGCCGCCTTAGCGGCCAGTTTCTCGACCGCTTGCGTGGACTCGACACCTTGCGCCTGTTTCACCGTGCCGGGGCAGAGAAGATTGCCATTGGCCAATCCACTGAACAATTTCGCCAGCGCACCATGGAAGTCCTGCGTCTGGCGTTTCTCTCCTCTGCTGTGCTGGAGTTTTTTGCCTCACTCTCCATCGCCATCGTTGCCGTCTATTTCGGTTTCTCTTATCTCGGTCAGTTTCATTTCGGCAGTTATGACACCGGTGTCACCCTGTTCGCCGGTTTCCTCGCACTGATTCTGGCACCCGAATTTTTTCAGCCATTGCGGGATCTGGGTACCTTTTATCATGCAAAAGCACAGGCCGCCGGGGCAGCCGACACCCTGGAACAGTTTCTCAGTCAGTCTCCTGCCAGCCCTCAGCCTGAGGGAACGCATTTGCTGCCTGCCGGTAACCCCTTACAGATTGAGGCGCAAAACCTGTTTATTCACTCGGCAACAGGCGCAACGCTGGCCGGACCGCTCAATTTTCAGATTAACGCCGGCGATCGTATCGCCATTGTCGGCCTGAGTGGCTCAGGAAAAACCTCGCTGTTTAACGTACTGATGGGCTTTTTGCCATACCAGGGGTCTTTGACGCTTAATGGGCACGAACTGCGGGATATTGCGCCAACCAGCTGGCAACAGCAGCTGGCATGGCTGGGACAGAATCCCCATCTTCCGGCGCCAGACATACGGGAAAATATAGTGACAACCCCCCTGCCTGATCCTTGCCGTATTCAACAGGTGCTTGAACAAGCCGGAGTCAGCGAATTTATCGACCGTCTTCCTGCCGGGCTGGATACCCCGATTGATGAACAGGCCAGCGGGCTTTCTGTCGGTCAGGCACAGCGCATTGCGCTGGCACGCACCCTGCTGAAACCCTCGTTGTTGTTGCTACTGGATGAACCAGCCGCCAGCCTCGACGCCCTGAGTGAAAGATTAGTCAGTCAGTGCCTGCTGGCGGCTTCCCACCAGCAAACAACGCTGCTTATCACCCATCAGTTAGAGCAGCTGGAAAACTGGGACACCATCTGGGTGATGAATGATGGCGAGATTGTTCAGCAAGGTAATAAGCAGACCTTACTGCAACAACCTGGTATCTTTGCCAGTTTACTCAATCAACGGATGAGTGAGGTGTCCTGATGAAACAACTGCTCCCTTACCTGGCACTCTACCGTCGTCATAGTATCCGCCTGTTACTTGGCATCGTGCTGGCCGTCGTGACGCTGCTTGCCAGTATTGGCTTACTGACACTGTCGGGCTGGTTTCTGGCGGCAGCGTCACTGGCCGGCTTTGCCGGTTTATACAGCTTCAACTATATGTTGCCGGCTGCAGGGGTACGTGGCGCGGCAATTATACGCACCGCGGGACGCTATTTTGAACGTCTGGTCAGCCATGACGGAACATTTCGCGTGTTACAGCACCTGCGCGTCACCACCTTCACCCGTCTGCTGCCACTGACGCCGGGCCGGCTGTACCGTTTCCAGCAGGGTGACCTGCTAAATCGGCTGGTCGCCGACGTTGACACACTGGATCACCTTTATCTGAGAGTTATCTCCCCGCTGGTCGGGGCACTCTGTGTTGTTCTGGTGGTAATGGTGGGCCTGAGCTGGCTCGACGTACCGCTGGCACTGACTCTGGGGCTGATTCTTCTGCTTACACTGCTGGCACTGCCACCGCTGTTTTATCGCCTCGGTTACCCGGTTGGCGTAGCACTGACGCAGCAACGCAGCGCCTGGCGCAGTCTGCTGATGCGCTGGTTGCAGGGGATGGCGGAACTGCGCATCTACGGCATCGAGCCGGATTACCGCCAGAAACTGGACAAGGTGGAACAGCAATGGCAGGCAACACAGCAGCAGCAATCAAGACTTAGCGCCAGCTCTCAGGCCGGATTACTGCTGATTAGCGGTCTGACGGTGACCTTAATACTCTGGCTAAGTGCCGGCGGTGTTGGCAGTACGCTAAGCCCTGGCGCGGCTATTGCCCTGTTTGTTTTTTGTTGCCTCGCAGCGTTTGAGGCGCTGGCCCCGGTGGCAAACGCATTCCAGTATCTGGGACAGGTGATTGCTTCCGCAGAACGTATTAGCGAAATCACACAACAACAACCGGGCGTACGCTTCGCAGGGGACAGACAACAAAGCGCACAGCAAGTCAGTCTGACGCTGCAACAGGTTAGCTTTAGCTATGAAAACGCCACTTTTCCCGCGCTGCAGCAGGTTTCACTGCAATTGCGTGCGGGTGAAAAGCTGGCGCTAATCGGCCGCACCGGCAGCGGTAAATCTACCCTATTACAGTTAATTACCCGCGCCTGGGACCCGCAGCAGGGTGAAATCACGCTGAATGATTATCCTCTGGCGAGCTGGCAGGAGCATGCGCTGCGAAAAATGACCACCGTTGTCAGCCAGCGGGTGCATCTGTTTAGCGCCACGCTACGCGATAACTTATTACTGGCCGCGCCTGGCGCCAGCGACAGCCAGCTGGTTTCTGCCCTGCAGCAGGTGGGACTGGAAAAATTGCTGGCGGATCCCCAGGGGCTGCACGCCTGGCTCGGTGACGGCGGTCGCCAGCTTTCTGGTGGTGAACGCCGCAGACTGGGTATTGCCCGCGCCCTGTTGCATGACGGCGCGCTGTGGCTGCTGGACGAACCGACTGAAGGGCTTGATGCCCACACAGAGCAGCAAATTTTGCATTTACTCCACCAGGTTACGCACGATAAGAGTGTCATTATGGTGACACACCGGTTGCAGGGAATTGAAAATATGGACAGAATCGGGGTGATGGATGGCGGACAGCTGGTTGAACTGGGTAGCCATGAAGCCTTAATGGCAAAAGGCGGACGCTACAGCGATTTTCAGCAACGCTTTACGCTATAGTGAAAACAGGTTTCGTCAAAAAACGATTATCATGCGCCTGATTCAGCTTTCCCGGGATTCAATTCAGTTTCCGCCGCCAGAGATGGCGCTGCGGGAACCCAACGGTCTGCTTGCTATGGGAGGAGACCTGAGTCCCGCGCGCCTGCTGAATGCCTACCATCGCGGTATTTTTCCCTGGTTCTCCCCGGGCGATCCCATATTGTGGTGGTCACCGGACCCACGTGCGGTGCTGTGGCCGGATGCGTTTCGCCTCAGCCGCAGTATGAAGCATTTTCACAAACACTCGCCTTATCAGGTCACGCTGAACCAGGCGTTTCCTGATGTCATCAATGGCTGCGCCAGCGGGCGTGATGAAGGTACCTGGATAACCCCGGAAGTACAGCGGGCCTGGATTAAACTCTGGCAACGGGGACATGCGCACTCTATTGACGTCTGGCAGGATGAAACTCTGGTGGGCGGCATGTATGGCCTTAGCCTCGGGCAAATTTTCTGTGGAGAGTCAATGTTCAGCCGGCGGGTAAATGCCTCGAAAACCGCGCTGCTGGTATTTGCAGATTACTTCCAGCAGCAGAGAGGACGGCTGATTGACTGCCAGGTATTAAATCCGCATACCCAATCGCTGGGCGCCAGCGAAATTCCCCGTGCCCGATATCTGACTTATCTTGATGAACTCGCCGGGTCTGCAGTTACCGCTGGCTGCTGGCAGGCAAAGCGTCTTTTCTGACCATAATGATTTCTGCACAACAACCGATATTTGGTGATATAATCGCTGGATATGATCAGTAATCCAGGCTCGCCGTAAATCGGGCTGGAACCGGCCCCGTTGGGAATAACCAGGCATTTTATCGAACTGACTTACCGGTGTTAACCGCGAGTCGCTCCTTATCCGCTTTTCTCCCGCAGACGTCATTACTGAAGGTATTTATCGCCGCGTGGTTGTTCACAGGAACCTGACCGCCGGCCCGTGTTGGTATTTGCACCAGCAATTCTTTACATAAATCTGGAAATTCGGCATTATCTTGCCGGTCCAAATTAAGGTTGTCATACCCAGAGGATTCGATGGCAAAAGAAGACAATATTGAAATGCAGGGTACCGTACTGGATACGTTACCTAATACCATGTTCCGTGTTGAGCTGGAAAATGGTCACGTGGTTACCGCTCATATCTCCGGTAAAATGCGCAAAAACTATATCCGCATCCTGACGGGCGACAAAGTCACTGTTGAGCTGACCCCGTACGACCTGAGCAAAGGCCGCATTGTCTTCCGTAGTCGCTGATTGACAGGCGGCCGACCGAGACATCAGTCAGGTGCTCCTGCCGCAGTAAAAAAGGCCGACGTATGTCGGCCTTTCGCTTTATCCGTCGCGGCTGTTTAATGTACCGTCCCTTCGGCTTTGCGTTTCTCAGCACTCAGGAAATGGTAAGTCAGCTGGTTTTTTTCTTTATCCAGCGCCACCGAAACCGAACCGCCGTTCACCAGCGAACCAAACAACAGTTCGTTTGCCAGCGGTTTTTTCAGATTGTCCTGCACGGTACGTGCCATCGGACGGGCACCCATGGCTTTATCGTACCCTTTTTCAGCCAGCCAGGCACGTGCATCATCGCTGACTTCCAGTGATACCCCTTTTGCATCCAGCTGCGCCTGCAGTTCAACAATAAACTTATCCACCACCTGATGAATCACCGCCGTCGACAGATGGTTAAACCAGATAATATTGTCCAGCCGGTTGCGGAATTCCGGGGTAAAGACTTTGCGGATCTCCTCCATTGCGTCGGTGCTGTTATCCTGATGAATAAGCCCGATAGACTTACGTTCAGTTTCACGTACGCCGGCATTGGTGGTCATAACAAACACCACGTTACGAAAATCGGCTTTGCGGCCATTATTATCAGTCAGCATACCGTTGTCCATCACCTGCAACAGCAGGTTAAACACATCCGGGTGCGCTTTTTCAATCTCGTCAAGCAGCACCACAGCATGCGGATGTTTAATCACTGCATCGGTAAGTAAGCCCCCCTGATCAAAACCGACATAGCCGGGAGGTGCACCAATCAGACGGCTGACCGTGTGACGCTCCATATATTCCGACATATCAAAGCGCAGCAGCTCAATACCGAGCGCACGGGCTAACTGAACGGTTACCTCGGTTTTACCCACGCCGGTGGGACCGGCAAACAGGAAGGAACCAACCGGTTTACGTTCGTGCCCCAGACCTGCCCGACTCATTTTAATTGCTTCCGTCAGGGCTTCAATGGCATTGTCCTGGCCAAACACCAGCATTTTCAGGCGTTCGCCAAGGTTTTTTAAGGTATCGCGGTCCGTAGCAGAAACGCTCTGTTCAGGAATACGGGCGATACGCGCCACCACCGTTTCAATGTCGGCGACATTGACGGTTTTTTTACGTTTACTGGCAGGAGCCAGACGCGCCCGCGCGCCGGCTTCGTCAATGACGTCAATGGCTTTGTCAGGCAGATGACGATCGTTAATATATTTCACCGCCAGTTCTACCGCCGCACGCACCGCTTTTGCCGTGTAGCGAACGTCATGATGCGCTTCGTATTTCGGTTTCAGTCCGTTCAGTATCTGTACCGTTTCTTCCACCGAAGGTTCAGTAATATCAATTTTCTGGAAGCGGCGCGCCAGCGCCCGATCTTTCTCAAAAATATTGCTGAATTCCTGATAGGTAGTTGAACCCATCACGCGGATTTTACCGCTGGAAAGCAGCGGCTTGATTAGATTCGCCGCATCCACCTGACCGCCTGACGCCGCACCAGCGCCAATGATGGTATGAATTTCGTCAATAAACAGAATGCTGCTGTTATCCTGTTCAAGCTGTTTGAGCAGCGCTTTAAAACGTTTCTCAAAATCGCCACGGTATTTGGTACCGGCCAGCAATGAACCAATATCCAGCGAATAAATCGTGCACTCTTTCATTACTTCGGGTACATCACCCTGCACAATCCGCCAGGCCAGTCCCTCGGCAATCGCCGTTTTACCGACACCCGATTCCCCCACCAGCAAAGGGTTATTTTTGCGGCGACGACACAATACCTGAATCGTCCGCTCTAACTCTTTGTCACGGCCAATCAGCGGATCTATGCCGCCAACACGAGCAAGCTGATTCAAATTGGTGGTGAAGTTCTCCATACGTTCCTCCCCCCCGGCCTGCTCTTCGTTAACTGGATTTTCAGAACCCTGCTGCGGGTTAGTTTCGTCTTTTCGCGTACCGTGCGAAATAAAGTTGACCACATCAAGCCGGCTGACTTCATGTTTGCGTAGCAGGTAAGCCGCCTGGGACTCCTGCTCGCTGAAAATAGCGACCAGTACGTTGGCGCCGGCCACTTCACTGCGGCCTGATGATTGTACGTGGAATACGGCACGCTGAAGTACCCGCTGAAAGCTGAGAGTCGGCTGTGTGTCCCGCTCCTCTTCAGCCGCTGGCAGTACCGGCGTGGTCTGTTCGATAAAAGCTTCGAGTTCCTGACGAAGGGCGACAATATCAACCGTACAGGCTTCAAGCGCTTCCCTGGCTGACGGGTTACTGAGCAATGCCAGCAACAGATGCTCGACGGTCATAAATTCATGTCGGTGCTCGCGCGCTCTGGCGAAAGCCATATTTAAACTGAGTTCCAGTTCTTGATTGAGCATAGGCACCTCCCCCAATTAAATCGCCTTTTCAGGCTTTTTCCAACGTACACAGCAACGGATGCTCATTCTCCCTGGCATATTTATTCACGAGAGCAACTTTGGTTTCCGCAACTTCCGCAGTAAACACACCACAAATTGCTTTGCCCTGATAATGCACCGTAAGCATCAGTTGCGTTGCACGTTCAACATCATAAGAAAAGAACTTTTGCAGAACGTCAATAACAAATTCCATCGGTGTATAATCGTCATTGTTAAGTATAACTTTATACATCGAAGGGGGTTTCAGCCCTTCATGCAGCTTGTCTTCTGCAAGATGCTCAAAGTTAAGCCAGTCGTTTGTATTACCCATTACGCACCCAGTGTTATCAACATTCGTAAACTCTCGCAACCTCTGTTTTAGCCTATTCAGTTTAACCAATTAAAACAGTGCTCGCTGACGGCATAAAAAAGTCTGAATTTGAACCTGCGCGACCTTTATCACAAAAACTCATCAGAGCGTTATCTGCCTCAAATTTTGACGATCCAACCAGTGGATAACGTTGACGCTGCAGGACATTACCCTACATTGTACCAGTACAGGCTGACCATCGTTAATAGCTTAACAGGCAACCAGGCCTGATAACCTCACTCAACAATCACTGTCATGCGAGGGATCCAGCAACATGGAGACGGGTACTGTTAAATGGTTTAATAATGCCAAAGGCTTCGGCTTTATCTGTCCGGTTGGTGGCGGCGAGGATATTTTCGCACACTACTCATCTATCCGGATGGATGGTTACAGAACGCTGAAAGCCGGACAACAAGTCCAGTTTGATGTACATCAAGGGCCAAAAGGTAATCACGCCAGTCTTATCGTCCCGGTTGAAACGGCTGCCGCGACCTGAACCCTGTCATCACATTCTGAGCAACCTGCGGAAAAAATGCCAGTCGTTATGGCTGGCATTTTTTCCGAAAACAGGCCGCCGCTGTTAAATAAAATGGGGTCAGGCAGCCGCTTTTTCAAAGATGATTTACAAATCTTTTTCGTCGCTATTGAGTTGAGCCTGTTGCAATACCTGAGTAAACATCTGTTGTAACAGCACAGGAATGGCACCACGTCCGCGTTCTGCGGCATCCAGCGCCACGGCAATTGCCAGTCCCGGCTTAGACGCCTGATGGATAGCCTTAGTGATAGCACGGTGCATCCCTGTCGCTACGCCCGGCGGCAGACGTGCAATACGATGATAAACCTCTGAGAAACCCGACTTGTACAGGAAATGCTCCATATCCAATGCGGGTAATTGCGTCACGTAGCGCGCCAGCATATCAGCCGGCACATCACCGGCCAGGCTGCGGGCGCTAGCCGCATATTTCTGCCCGGCGGCATCGCCATCCGTCAGTACGTGCCAGCCGATACCCATACGCTGGGCAAAACGTAATAGCGGACGTAACCCTGCCTGAGCATACTCAATCACCCGGATGCCTTCCGCAGCAAAATGAAATCCGCTCTGGCGGGCAAGCTCATTGATAATCCATACCTCGGTCTCCCCTTCCACCAGTAACCAGCAGCGGGCAAAAAGTGCCGAAGGCCGGTTAAATCGAATATGAAACGCAATACGCCGGCTCTCTTCAGCATTCATGCCCTGCGTGCCGATGCGCCATGCCTTAATACAGCGGGAATTTCTCACCAGCCGGCATAGCTGTTCCACCGGCGTTTGCGACAAAAGTTCGCTGGAATTAGTGGTGATGATTTTTTGTAGCGGCAGCAGTTCTAACATGCCCGACGCCACCGAAAGCATAATCGGGTGAAGCCGGGTTTCCGGTTCTTCAAGGATAAGCAGCGGTCGGGCCAGCGGATCGAGTACCTCTCCCCCGCGTGCCTGCAACAACAATGCGAACATCCGCAGCAGGGTTCGCCGGCTGCGTCTGTCACTGTCTGCCAGCATATGATTAATCGTATCAAGATGGCGCCAGCTTTGCCGTGAAGCCCGGGCATCAGGTGGTAAAGGATGATGCTCCAGCCCGCTATCAGCGGGCTGGACAGCAAAATAGTGTTCCATGAGCTGTTGCAGGGTTTTTACCCCCTGACGCAGTGATTCCTGCGGCAGCGGGCGCGCATCATGCCAGTGTGACATTAACAGGTTAAGTTCATCTGCCAGCTGTCCTGCTTCACGCAGCGGTAATCCACTCACACCATTATTTTGTCGGGCAATCCGCGCATCACGCAGACGCAGCACCGGATGCAAACGCCGCAGCAGCGCAATCGATTGTGCGGTTGCCCCGGCAGCCAGCACCTGCCCCTGCGGGTTGATAAATGCCTGCGATGAATGGATATTGCCCTGGCTATCCCGTTGCGCCGCCAGCTGATAGCAGAGACGATGACAGCGATCGTCATCATGGCAATAGAGAACCGGACGCAGTGGCTGATAGCGATGGGTAAAAGCATCACCCGGCCGCGCCTCTTTGAAATAAAACTGAATATGCAGCTGGCGCCAGGCTTTTTCTCCCGGTGGCTGAAAAAAATCCTGTTTCCGAAAAACAGGTTGTGTCCTGTGGGGAGCAAAAGCAAGCGACAATGCGTCCAGTAAACTGGTTTTACCCCATGCATTCTCACCAATCAGCACATTATTATCTTCAAGTGCCAGCGAAAGGCGGTTAATGCCGCGAAATCCCATAATTTCGATATGCTCCAGAATCATGCTCGCATTCCGTCTCTCCATGTCGATGATGCGAGCATGAAAGATGAGCACGCTAAGGTCAAGCAGGCCTTTACTCGCCGGAAAAATTTCGCTAGTTTTGCGCCGCCCCCCGTCCCTTTCAAGGATGATATTGTCATGTATTCCGGACTGCTGATTATTTTGTTACCGCTGATTATCGGTTATTTATTACCCCTCATCTGGCGACCTCTGCTGATTGCTATCAATAAACTGCTCAGCGCCATGGTCTATATTATCTTGTTTTTTATGGGAATAAGTCTGGCATTCCTGGAAAATCTTGGCAGTAATTTACTCAATATTGCCCGTATCAGTCTGATCAGCGCACTGTGTATCATCCTGTGCAATCTTATTGGTCTGCTGCTACTGGCACGACGCTATCCCTGGCAACACAGGCATCACCAACAGGCGTTGCCTTCGCGCTTACAGATGGCACTGGAGTCCCTGAAATTAGGACTGGTGGTGCTGGCGGGTTTCATCAGTGGCCTCAGCCACTGGTCACCGCTGCGTCATGCCAGTGAAGCCAGCGAATATGCCCTGCTTTTGCTGTTATTTCTGGTCGGCCTGCAGCTGCGCGGCAGCGGCATGACGCTGCGTCAGATCGTGCTGAACCGGCGCGGAATGATGATCGCCTGCATAGTATGGATTACCTCGCTGGCTGGCGGTGCAGTGGCATCGCTGCTAACCGGGGTCCCACTCAATACCGGGCTGGCACTCGGTTCCGGATTTGGCTGGTATTCACTGTCAGGCATTCTGATGACGGAATCATTTGGACCGATGATAGGCAGCGCAGCATTTTTTAACGATTTGTTGCGCGAACTGCTGGCAATTACGCTTATTCCGGCGCTTATTCTGCGTCATCGCACCAGCGCGCTGGGCTTGTGCGGCGCTACGTCCATGGATTTTACCCTGCCGGTTTTACAGCGCAGCGGCGGCAATGAAATTGTACCGGCGGCTATTGTGCACGGCTTCCTGCTCAGCCTGCTGGCACCGGTGATGATGGCACTGTTTTCCGCCTGAGGTCGCGTTTTTCTTCCTTATCGGCAAAATATCCTGCGCCGGCATGGGCTATGCTTTGTGCGGATTATTTCATTCTACCAGGATGAAAAACTCACTGAATAAAGGAAGATAACATGAAGCAGACGGTTGCAGCCTTCGTGGCTAAGACGCTTGAAAACGCCGGGGTTAAACGTATCTGGGGCGTCACCGGAGACTCACTAAACGGTCTCAGCGACAGCCTCAACAGGATGGGAACCATTGAATGGGTGGCGACCCGGCACGAAGAAGTTGCCGCATTTGCCGCCGGAGCCGAAGCCCATATCAGCGGCGAACTGGCGGTATGTGCCGGCTCCTGTGGGCCTGGTAATTTACATCTGATCAACGGCCTGTTTGACTGCCATCGTAATCATGTGCCGGTGCTTGCCATCGCCGCTCACATCCCGTCAAGTGAAATCGGCAGTAACTATTTTCAGGAAACCCATCCTCAGGAGCTGTTCCGCGAATGCAGCCATTATTGCGAGCTGGTTTCCAATCCGGAGCAGTTACCGCAGGTTCTGGGAATTGCGATGCGCCAGGCGATTTTAAAGCGCGGGGTTTCCGTGGTCGTACTGCCAGGTGATGTCGCCTTACGCCCGGCGCCGGAAGAGGCGCACACGGCGTGGTATCCTCCGGCCGCGCCGCTGGTTATACCGGATTATGATGAACTCAGTCGCCTCGCCAGCGAACTGAATCAGGCAGGTAATATCGCCCTGATGTGCGGCAGCGGTTGTGCCGGTGCACATGCCGAGGTGATAGAACTGGCGAAAACGCTGAAGGCACCGGTTGTGCATGCCCTGCGCGGTAAAGAACATCTTGAATATGACAATCCTTATGATGTCGGTATGACCGGCCTGATCGGCTTTTCGTCTGGCTATCATGCCATGATGAATGCCGATACCTTGCTCTTGCTAGGAACCCAGTTTCCCTACCGGGCTTTTTACCCGGAAAAAGCAAAAATCATTCAGATTGATATAAACCCCGCCAGTCTCGGCTCGCACTGTCATCCTGATATGGCACTGGTTGGCGACATTAAATCCACCCTCAGCGCCCTGCTGCCGCGCCTGACGTTGAAAACTGACAGCCGTTTTCTCGACAACGCATTAGCGCATTATGCTGACAGCCGTAAAGCGCTTGACGAACTGGCCAGCGCCAACGATAAACAGGCCATTCATCCCCAGTATCTGGCTCATCAAATCAGCGAGCTGGCGGCCGACGATGCTATCTTTACCTGTGATGTCGGCACCCCCACCGTCTGGGCTGCGCGCTATCTGAAAATGAATGGAAAACGGCGTTTACTCGGTTCATTTAACCATGGCTCCATGGCTAACGCCATGCCACAAGCGCTGGGCGCTCAGGCTATCGATCGCCAGCGTCAGGTCATTGCTTTGTCCGGCGATGGCGGCTTCAGTATGCTGATGGGCGACTTTCTTTCCGTTGCGCAACTAAACCTGCCGGTGAAAATCGTGGTATTTAATAATAGCACCCTGGGTTTTGTTGCCATGGAGATGAAAGCCGGCGGCTATCTGACTGACGGCACAGACCTGCACAACCCCGATTTCGCCGCCATTGCCCGGGCCTGTGGCGTAAAAGGTATCCGGGTTGAGCGAGCCTCTGAGTTAACCGGGGCGCTGCAAGCCGCCTTTGCCCATGATGGCCCGGTGCTGGTAGATGTGGTGACGGCAAAAGACGAACTGGCAATGCCGCCGCAGATTAAAATGGAACAGGCAAAAGGATTCAGTCTTTATATGCTGCGCGCCCTGATTAACGGACGCGGTGATGAGGTGGTGGAACTGGCGAAAACCAACTGGCTGCGCTAACCCCGCCGGCAGAAAAAACCGCCATCAGGCTACGTCTGACACACGGACGCAACGGCGCCCGTTTCGCGGCAATTTCTGGCGTCATAGCCTGGCGGGACGCGTCGCTTTCTAACGCGATCCATATTTTTCCAGCAGGGCACTGACAATCGCCAGGGTTTGTGCATCGGCGAGGCCACGATAGTCCTGTGGCCGGAAATGCATCTGAAAAGCGGCAATCACTTTTCGTTGCTGTTGGTCTGTCATTTGTGCCTCTACCTGATAACCATAAGCTGCCAGCCGCGACAGTAACTGTCTGACCGGAACCGGGGCGTCAGGCGGCTGCCCGTGCAAATAATAACTGACGCGCGCCGCATCCGGCCAGGCGCCTAGTCCCTGACGCGCCAGCTGCTGCCAGGGAAACAGCGGGCCGGGGTCCTGTTTACGCTGTGGCGCCACATCACTGTGACCAATAATATCCTGAGGTCGTAAACCGTAACGTCTGACTAAATCCTGTAGTAACGGCACCAGCGCCGCTATCTGCGGCTGGCAGAAAGGCGACCAGATTTGCTGGCTGTTCACCCAGCGGTAGCCTGAATTTACCAGCTCAATGCCAATCGAGGTGTCATTGAGGCGCGTGGCACCGCGCCAGTAGCTGCTGCCAGCATGCCAGGCCAGCTGTTGTTCGGGCACCAGTTGCCAGATCAGCGGCTGCCCGCCCCGCAGCGGCGGATGGGACGCAATAAGATAATGGGCGCTGACATTATCACCGGTCAGCGCACTGATCGAACGGGGAAAATCTTCTGCGGTATAGTGGATAATGATCAGTTTGACCCGGGGTTCGGCCCCTTTTGCCGGATGACGTAAATCGGCAATATAGCCCTGTCGCTGTTCGAGGCCTTGCGAAGCACAGCCTGCCAGCAGCAGGATAATCAGTAATCCGAGGGCGCGCATCAGCACCCTGCCTTAACGGCATTGCCGCTGGCACGCCCGGTGCGGGCGTAGCGTTCCTGTTCTGTGGAATGCGGCGCAACATCATGGTCAAACGGATGAACCAGGCGACAACTCGCGCCGCAGACCGGTCCATCCAGCATCGGTAAGAGTGAAACGGTCATCCCTTTTCCTCTGTTTGCAGGCTGATTAAAAGGTAGCCCAATGTGATTAAACAGAACGGCTATAATTGTGTTAAAAAACGCCATCCGTAAATAATAAGGAAATCAAGATGAAAAAAACCGCGCTTGTTGCGCTCGCCCCGCTGGCTTTACTCCTTAGCGCCTGTACCACCGTGCATCCCGTTTATAAAGACAACGGTCGCCGTATCGGTCCTTGTACCAGCGGGGGTCCTGACAGCGTAGCGCAAGCTTTCTACGATCTACGTCTCCAGCATCCGCTACAGGGTATCCCGGATAGCGCCACGTTAAACAGCTATCGTCCTTATCTGAGTGACAATCTTTATCAGTCGCTGCGCCATGCCGCCAACAATCCGCAGCAACGCAGTCGTTTGCAGGGAGATATTTTTTCAAGCGTCGCCGCAGGCCCCGATAGTGCCAGGGTGATGGATGCCTCCTCTGTACCTGGCGGCGATGCACGCAATATTCCCCTGCGGGTCAGCCTGAGCCGCAACGGCAACCCGGAGATTCGCTGGCAGGACGAAGTACTTATGGTGCATGAAGGACGCTGCTGGGCCATTGATGATGTGCGTTATCTGGCAAAATCGCCGCATATCGATAATGCCAGCCTGACCGGCGCGCTGGAAAAATAATCCTGCAGACAAGGCAAACGGCTAACGCCGTGTTCCCCGTTTGCCTTAGCCAGACAGCAGGCGCTATCTTGTGCTGTCCTTTTGTCTGCCGCTAATCATAAATAAATTTCAACGCATCCTGATTGCATAACTATGCTGTCAGCGTTAAGATCTGCGCTATCTATCGCTATTCATTTTTTTCGCATGAGTATTCAACTTAACGCCATTAACTGCTTTTATGGCTCACAGCAGGCTTTGTTCGATATCGATCTCAGCTGCCCGCAGGGCGAGACCCTGGTGATGCTTGGCCCCAGCGGTGCAGGGAAAAGCTCGCTGTTACGGGTGCTGAATCTGCTGGAAATGCCACGTACCGGCAAGCTAAGTATTGCCGGTTCTCAGTTCGATTTCGCGGCTAAACCCGACGATGACGCCATTCGTACCCTACGCCAGAATGTCGGTATGGTATTTCAGCAATATCACCTCTGGCCGCATCTGACGGTAATGCATAATCTGACGGAAGCCCCCTGCCGCGTGCTTGGACTTAGCCGGAATCAGGCCCAGCAGCGTGCCAGTAAACTGCTCAAGCGCCTGCGCCTTGACAGCTTTGCCGATCGCTATCCGCTGCATCTTTCCGGTGGTCAGCAGCAGCGGGTCGCCATCGCCAGGGCGCTGATGATGGAACCACAGGTGTTGCTGTTTGACGAACCCACCGCCGCCCTCGATCCGGAAATCACCGGTCAGGTGGTGGAAATTATCCAGGAACTGTCGCAAACCAACATTACTCAGGTGATTGTCACCCATGAAGTTGAGGTGGCGAAAAAAACTGCCACCCGGGTGGTGTATATGGAAAATGGGCGCATCGTAGAACAAGGTGATGCCAGCTGCTTTACCCAACCGCAAACCGAGGCGTTTGCCAGCTATCTATCGCATTAATGCAGGACGGATATAAAATGAACAAAGTGATTATTGCCGCCGTACTGGCCGGTTTAAGTCTCAGCGCCAGCGCCGCGCAGACTATTCGTTTCGCCACAGAAGCCGCTTACCCTCCTTTTGAATTTGTTGATTCAGAAAATAAAATTCGCGGTTTTGATATCGATCTTGCCAACGCGGTGTGCAAAGAAATTGCCGCCAGCTGTACCTTTACCAACCAGGCTTTCGACAGTCTGATCCCCAGCCTTAAATTCCGCCGCTTTGACGCGGTAATTGCCGGCATGGACATTACGCCTGAACGCCAACAGCAGGTATTATTCAGTGAACCTTATTATGACAATTCCGCGCTGTTCATTGCCCAAAAAGGCAAGGTAGCCAGCCTTGCTGCACTAAAAGGACTGCGCGTGGGTGTACAGAACGGCACGACTCATCAGAAATACCTTCTTGATAAACATCAGGAAATTAAAACCATTCCTTACGACAGCTATCAGAATGCCATGCTTGACCTGCAAAACGGTCGTATTGATGCCGTATTTGGCGATACTGCCGTGGTAAACGAGTGGCTGAAACAACACAGTGAACTGGCGCCGGTTGGCGATAAGATTACTGATAAAGATTATTTTGGTGCCGGTCTGGCAATTGCAGTGCGTCAGGGTAACAGCGATTTGCAACAGCAATTTAATCGCGCACTGGACAAAATCAAAGCCGACGGTACTTATAAAACCATCTACCACAAATGGTTCCAGCATTAATTGAATGAATGAATTTATCTCTCTTGCAAGCGCCGCCGGAACCACCGTCGGCCTTGCCATTTGCGCGCTACTGATAGGGATGATACTGGCCATGCTGTTTGCCAGCTGCGAAGTATCACGCTTTAAGCCACTGGCCTGGCTGGCGACCGTTGTGGTCACCCTGATCCGCGGTCTGCCGGAAATTCTGGTGGTGCTGGCAATTTATTTTGGCGCCTCGCAACTGCTGATCACGCTGTCCGATGGTTTTACGCTGCATTTAGGCTTGTTTACCCTGGCGGTGAAAATGCCGATAGAAAACTTTAATGTCAGCCCCTTTCTCTGCGGCGTGGTTGCGCTTTCCCTGCTTTACTCCGCCTATGCATCGCAAACCCTGCGCGGCGCGCTGAAGGCGATAGCACCCGGTCAGTGGGAGTCAGGAATGGCACTGGGCATGCGCAAAAGTACGCTTTTCATCCGGCTTATCATGCCGCAAATGTGGCGCCATGCTTTGCCTGGTCTGGGTAACCAATGGCTGGTATTACTAAAAGATACTGCACTGGTGTCACTAATTAGCGTCAATGATATTATGCTGCAAACCAAAAGTATCATCAGCTACACCCAGAAACCCTTTAGCGGCTATCTGATTGCCGCCGCAATTTATCTGGTTATCACTCTGCTCAGCCAGCAGCTGTTGCGCTATATCGATGCCCGGGCGACGCGTTTTGAACGGGGAGACCACCGATGCTGAGTTACTTTCCTGAACTGTTAACAGGCTTGCAGACCAGTCTGACGCTGACGGCCATTTCGTTGATCCTGGCCCTGTTGCTGGCCGTGCTGTTTACCATCATTCTGACGCTGAAGGTACCGGTTTTTAGCCAGGCTGTACGCGGTTATATTACGCTGTTTACCGGTACACCGCTGCTGGTACAAATTTTCCTTATTTATTACGGACCAGGGCAGTTTCCCGCACTCCAGCATATCCACTGGCTATGGCAGCTGCTTTCCCAGCCCTGGCTGTGTGCGCTGCTGGCGCTGGCGCTTAACAGCGCCGCCTATACCAGCCAGCTTTTTTATGGTGCCATCCGGGCAATTCCATCCGGCCAATGGCAGTCATGTGCGGCGCTGGGCATGAGCCGCAAGGAAACATTGCATATTTTGTTGCCTTACGCTTTCAAGCGCGCGCTCTCTGCGTATTCCAACGAAGTGGTGCTGGTATTTAAAAGTACCTCACTGGCTTACACCATCACGCTGATGGACGTTATGGGCCACGGACAAATGCTGTTTGGCCGGACTTATGACGTTATGGTCTACGTCGCCGCTGGCGTCATTTATCTGTGCGTCAATGGGCTGCTGACACTGCTGATGCGTCTGATTGAGCGTCGTGCGCTGGCATTTGAACAACGAAACTAACCACCTGCGTGGCGCTGCCGCCGGTGAGGCCGCAGCGCTGCCTGCATAAAATTGCGTCATTGTGCATAAATTCTGCCGCTGAGCGCCCGCGCCTTAATCACATATTTAAACGTCCTGACTTGCGCAATATTCAGTGCAATGGCATGTTGATAACAGACTGATGATGGCCGTCTGAGCGTGAGGATACTCTGATGAAAACCGGCCTGTATGCTCTGCTGTTCATGCTGAACACGCTGACGACTTACGCCGGTGAACAAATACGCGTTGCCTGTTCCGCCACTTACCCCCATTTGAATATATCAATGTCAAAATCAACCAGTTGGTTTTGACATTGATTTATCTAACGCGCTCTGTCAGCACATGAATGCCGAATCCGGACGTTTGACGTCATTGCAACAGCTGCAAGGAAAACGCCCCGGCGTCGGTAGCGCAACTACCCATCAGGCTTATTTCCGCCAACGCTATCCGCAGATAATCGCCGTCCCTTACGACAGCTACATTAAACATTAATGCAATGCTGGATTTACAAAATCAGCGTCTGGATGCCGTAGTAGCCGATGCTGCCACGGCCAGACAGTGGCGCAGGAGAATAACGGGTTACGTGAGCGCTTTAATCACGCGCTGGCCGGGCTGGAAAAAACGACCTGCCTGAAGCTCTGTACAAGCAGTGGTTTTCTGATTAATCCTCAATACGCGTTAACAGAACCAGCACCTCATAGTGGCTGGTATGGGGAAACATATCAAACAGCTGTACCCGGCTGAGCTGATAACCGCCCAGATGCGCCAGATCCTGAACCAGGCTTTCGGCCTGACAGCTGGAATAAAGGATCCAGCGTGGCGCATTTTTTGCCAGCCACAGACACAGTTCAGCCCCTATTCCGCGCCGCGGCGGATTCACCAGCACCAGATCAGGTGCCTGCGCTTTTGCTTCGGCAAAGGCGGTGGAATCCAGCGCGGAAAACCTGACGTTATCCAGGCCGAGGGCCTGAGCGGACTGGCGCGCGCAGGTTATCGCCTCGGGGCTTATTTCGATGCCGGTCACAGACATCGCCGGGGTCGCGCAGTGCAAACCAAAACCACCCACACCACAGAACAGATCCCACAGCGTGCTGACAGGCAATCCGGCAATCCAGCGACCCGCACTGGCATACAGGTCAGCGGCAACGCTGGCGTTGGTCTGGAAAAAACTGCCGGGTCTGATCCACAGCGGTATCTGATTAAGCTGCTCAGCCAGCGCCCGATCCTCACTGAGGAAAATCTCTTCTTCACCTTCGAGAATAGCCATATGCACCGGCTGAATATTGACGCTGATCACCCGCAGCTGTGGCAATTGCTGCCGCAACCAGGGAAGCGCCGCCTGGAGCTGAGGCAGCTTTGCCCGCGAGCGCAGTACAAAACGCAGCATCATCTCACCACTGTAACGGCTTTCCGTTAGCAAAATGTATTTCAGCTCCCCGCGCCGGCGGGCCACGTTATAGGGGGTCAGGCCAGCACGGGCAATGAAAGGTTTCAGGCTGGCAAAAACCGCTGCGAAGCTGGCAGGATAAAGCGGACAGTGGCAAAGGTCGACGCCATGGCCATCCCGCTGCATAATGCCAAATAACGGCCGCTCAACGCTACCGCTGACCACCATTTTCGCTTTGTTACGAAACCCCTGCTCAGGCGACGCCTGTGGTGCCAGCCATTCCTCGACATTAAACGGCTGCAGCAGGGTTTCAAGATAAGATTGTTTTTGACTAAGCTGCGCCGGATAAGGGATCTCCAGCCACTGGCAGGAGCGACAGCGCCCGGCGTCATAAAGCGCGCAATGCATCAGAAAACCTGTTGTCGTTGGTCAAGCGGAGGGGGATTGTATCACCACCGTATCAGGCTTGCCGGAAAAATTGCCGGCTGCTGCCAGGCAGAAACAACAGTAAAATCAGCAGCAGGTCGGGAAATTTCTGCGCAATAAGCCGGTGGATAATCTGCGTATTATTTTCACCACTAATACTGAATATTTCCGGATATACCCATCCCATTGACGCCACAAATAAATAACTAAGCGCAATAATCTGGCTAAAAACATATCCCCAGCGCGCCCAGTTTCTGCCCTGAATAATGCCGAAAGCGCAACGTAATTCAAAAAAAAACAGCAGCTGACTGCCAATAAATATCAGCGTGGAATCCCAGGCCTGGGCACTACGATGAACAAAATTCATCAGTTCCTGCAGACCGAGTTCACTACTCAACAGCAGTACATCCAGCAGCCGGATTGCAATAATCGCAATGCCGGTAACCAACACCGCAACGGGAGCGGAGCCAGATTGTCCTGTCGTCACAGGCGGTCCCCGAAAGATATCAGACATTGCCCCCTCTCCTGCCAGCGATTGTTCAGATTCGCGCGATGCGTTAACAAGGCAGCTAACAATATTCATGCTGGTTTTATTATTAGCGCAATCTGACAATAGTTTCCATCACCGGGACCTTTATAAATAATGTATTTTCCTAAAATCGGATTACTACACAAAATATAAGTCATTTATTTACGGTCGGCCGCGAGCCGGCGATATTTTCACCACGGCTCAGCGGCCACCGCCTGCATGCTATTTGCCGGACTATACGGCCGGTTTCACTCAACGCTGACATCCGCGCACCACTCTGGCAATGCGCTGTTATCCGCCTGCAGGCGTTGACAGACAATCGGCAGATTAATGTCCTGCCCGTGCGCGCTGAATATCACGCTGTCGCTGTTTTTCTTCATGAGCCATAATGCGCCAGGCAATAAAACCAACCACGCCAACCACCAGCAGGATCAACGAAGCCAGCGCATTAATTTCCGGGTTAATTCCCCGTCTTACCGTGGCAAAAATCGCCATTGGCAACGTCGTAGCACCGGGACCGGTAACAAAACTGGCAATCACCAGATCATCCAGTGACAGGGTAAATGCCAGTAACCAGCCGGTGACGATAGCCGGCAGAATCATAGGTACAGTGATGACAAAGAAAACTTTCAGCGGTGTTGCACCAAGGTCCATCGCCGCTTCTTCAATCGAGCGATCGAGTTCGCGCAGACGGGCATTGATCACCACCGCCACGTATGCCGTACAAAACGTGACATGTGCCAGCCAGATCGTCACCATGCCGCGATCTCCCGGCCAGCCGAATGCATTGCCCATGGCAACAAACAGCAGCAGCAATGACAATCCGGTTATCACGTCAGGCATTACCAGCGGTGCGGTAAGCATAAAGGCAAACCCGGTCGAGCCACGGAAACGCCCAAAACGGACGATGACGACGGCTGCTAAGGTGCCCAGCACCACCGCGCTGGTAGCGGATAAAGCCGCAATAGTCAGGCTAAGGCTGACGGCGCTTATCATGGCATCATCATGAAACAGCACGTTATACCAGTGCAGTGAGAAGCGCTCCCACGCCGCCAGCTGGGAAGCATTGAACGAGTACACCACCAGCAACAACATCGGCGCATAGAGGAAAAAGAAACAGAGCACCAGAATGGCCAGCCGGCCTTTGGAACGCACGTAAGGAAGCTGATTCATGCGTTTTTCTCCACCGATTTGTTCTGCTGTTTGTGGAACCAGATAATTGGCAATATCAGAATCAACAGAATAATCACCGCCAGTGCAGAGGCAACCGGCCAGTCACGATTATTAAAAAACTCCTGCCACAACACGCGACCAATCATGATGCTGTCAGGCCCGCCTAATAATTCCGGAATTACATATTCCCCGACTGCCGGAATAAATACCAACATTGATCCGGCGATCACGCCGCCTCTGGTCAACGGCACAATAACGCTGAAGAAAGTTTTTAGTGGTCGGGCGCCGAGATCAAGGGAGGCTTCTACCAGTGAATAATCAAGACGGGTCAGCGCGGTGTAAATTGGCAGCACCATAAACGGCAGATAACAATAAACAATGCCAATATATACCGCCAGATTGGTGTACAAAATCGTTAAAGGATGGTCAATGATACCCAGCCAAATCAATAAATTATTCAGCACGCCATTATTATTGAGTATCCCCATCCAGGCATAAACGCGTACCAGAAAAGACGTCCATGAAGGCAGCAAAATTAACAGCAGCAGGATACTGCGCGAAGTGGGTCTGGCGTGTGCAATAGCCCAGGCAAGGGGATAGCCAATCAGCAGGCAGATCAGGGTCGAAATTGCCGCAACCTGTAAAGAGTGAAGATACGCATCCACATACAACGGATCGTCAGTCAGCGTACTGTAATTGGCAAAATTGAGTATCATGGTCAGCTGACCATCTGCCCAGCTCAGCAATTGTGTATAAGGAGGAATCGCCCGGGCAATATCAGCAAAGCTGATTTTCAGCACAATCAGAAACGGCAGCATAAACAGCAGTGCCAGCCAGCAATAAGGCACCGCAATAACCAGCTTACGGCCGTGACGCATATGAAACCGGGTCAGCCAGCGTTTAACGCCGGCAGGCTGAGAGGACGGCAGCGCCGCGCGTTCAGTAACTTGAGTCATCTTGCCTCCGGCTTATACCGTCAACACCACACAGCTGTCACTTTCCCAGCACAGGCGGACTTCATCCCCCCAGGTGGGCGCACCTTTGCGAAAACGAAAGCTATTTTGCAGCTGCGCGCTTAACATCTGACCGCTCTTTAACCGCACATGATAAATCGACAGGTCACCAAGATAAGCAATATGCACCACTTCGCCGGTGGCAAAATTAAAACCATCGGCCGGCACCTCTTCACACAGCATCACTTTTTCCGGACGCAGCGCAACCGACACCGGGACACCCGCCACCACCGATACATCGGAAGCTACCTTCAGCGGATGCACCAGTGCCGGACTGTCAATGATTAATCCATCTTCCTGTCGTTCGCGCAGCAGACCTTCGAATACGGTCACTGAACCAATAAATTCAGCACTGAACCTGGTGGTTGGATGTTCATAAATCTCTTCCGGCTCGCCGATTTGCACAAATTTTCCACGGTTCATAATGGCAATTCGCCCGGCCATCGTCATCGCCTCTTCCTGATCGTGGGTCACCATCACACAGGTCACCCCAACACGTTCAAGAATATCCACCACTTCCAGCTGCATACGATCGCGTAGTTTTTTATCCAGCGCGCCCATCGGTTCATCCAGTAATAGCAGACGGGGGCGTTTGGCAAGACTTCTGGCCAGCGCGACGCGCTGACGCTGACCGCCAGACAGCTGATGAGGTTTACGCTTTGCATATTCGCTCATATGCACCAGCGCCAGCATCTCGCTGACACGGCTGGCAATTTCTGCTTTCGGCAGCCTATCCTGCTTAAGCCCGAAAGCAATATTTTGCTCCACCGTCATATGAGGAAACAGCGCATAGGACTGAAACATCATATTAATTGGTCGCTGATAAGGCGGCACCAGCGATAAATCCTGTCCGTCAAGAATGATTTGACCGTGTGTCGGCGTTTCAAAGCCCGCCAGCATGCGCAGCAAGGTTGATTTACCACAGCCGGACGCACCCAGCAGCGCAAAAATTTCACCTTTAAATATGGTCAGACTGACATCGTCCACGGCGTGCTGACCATCATAGGAGCGGGTCAGGTTGCGGATCTCCAGCAGCGGCGTCATCGCCTTGCCGGTTTTGCTTTGAGGGCGGGGAATCGCGTCGTTCACTTACCTTACTCTCCGGCGCTAAATCGGTATCTGCGGCAGCCTGCCGCCTGAAAAATAAAGCAGAGGCCGCAAGCTGCCCCTGTTAACAGCGTTCCCCGCCCTGATGGTAAAAAACGGGGAACAGCCTAAGTATAGAAAACGCTGAACAGGTTTCGTGATTAATTATTTACCACTCTTCACCCGGGTCCACTCACGGGTACGAACCCGATCAAGTTTCGGCTGCTGGACCTTAAGCAGGAACAGCTTAGCCATAGTATCCGGTGTCGGATAAATCCCCGGATTTTTGCGCACACTGTCATCAACCAGTGGCAGTGACGCTTTGTTACCACTGGCATAGAACATTTTGTTAGAGATGTTGGCAATAACGGCAGGTTCCATCAGGTAATTAAGAAACTGATAAGCAGCATCGGTATTTTTGGCGTCTTTGGGAATAGCCAGCATATCAAAGAATGCCAGCGCGCCCTCTTTGGGAATACTGTAGGCAATATGCACGCCATTTTTCGCTTCAACTGCCCGGTTTTTCGCCTGTAATACATCCCCCGCCCAGCCAATGGCAACGCAGGTATTACCGTTGGCCAGATCGTTAATGTACTGCGATGAATGAAAATAGCGAATACTCGGCCGCAGCTTCAGTAATAAATCAGCGGCAGCTTTATAATCTTCCGGCTGGCTACTGTTAGGATCTTTCCCCATATAATTAAGTACGGTGGCAAAAATTTCCTCGGGCGCGTCAAGAAAAGAGACGCCGCAGCTTTTCAGCTTCTCAAGGTTTTCCGGTTTCAGTACCAGATCCCAGCTATCAACAGGGGCATCTTTACCCAGAACCTGTTTAACTTTATCCACGTTGTAGCCGATGCCGGTGGTCGCCCATAAATAAGGGATAGCATATTTATTTCCGGGATCGTGCTGCTGGAGTTTTTTCAGTAAATCGGGATCGAGATTTTTATAGTTTGGCAGCTTACTTTTATCCAGCGGCTGAAACACGCCGGACTGCAGCTGGCGGGCAAGGAAACTTGACGAAGGCACCACCACGTCATAACCGGTATTACCGGCCATCAGTTTACCTTCCAGCACTTCGTTGGAATCAAAAACATCGTAAACGACTTTAATACCGCTTTGCTTTTCGAAGTTCGGCACCGTGTCAGCAGCGATATAATCCGACCAGTTATAAACATGCAACGTCTTATCTTCAGCCATTACGCCCGCAGAAGCAGCCATCACCATGCCAGTGACCACAGCTGACAACCATTTTTTACGTTGGTTGAACATGTTTCCATCCTCCAGAAAGGGATCAATTACTGCTTAGTATTACTGACAGACCGTAATGACGAGCCTAAGAATGCGCGTGCCGCAACAAGCCGTTACAATGAATGAATATTGATCGTAACGCTAATAGCAAAAAACGATGCCAGCCACGACCTTGCAGGCAAACTACCGCCACGCAAGAATAGCCGTACTCACCGGGTCAGACCAGACCTTAGCTTAAAAAACACCTTTTATCGATTTTGTCTGCTTATTTGCTTTATGGGATGCGTCACTCAGGGAATAGCGCCGAAGGATATCTGGCAATATCCGGCAGAATACAGCATAAAACAGGGTGATGACTGAGAAAAAACTGCTTACTCACCAGGCAATTTGCCGCTAATCTGGTCTGGAAACACTTTCCGCGGCGGCAACCTGCCGCTGAGGTTATTAGTGGAGAGCGTGCAACTGGCTGGTTGCCCGGGGTTCATCCTCTTCTGCGCCGATCAGTAAATGATTGGCAAAAGCCTCCAGTATAATCATTGAAATCTGTTCTTCACTTTGCTTCATAAAGTGAATGAACTGACCCAGGGTAATGCCGGCCGCCACGCTGAGCGACTGACAGACCACCAGTTTTGGCAGGTTGTCATCCTGAATATCAACAAAAGCTTTAATTGTCAGCGAACTGGCGTTGATTTGTGATAAATCACCAACGAGTGGAATCAGTGCCGTTGGTTTGACTTCTGCCAGCGCGGAAAAAAGAATCACGTTATCGATAAGGTCAATTTTTGCGTCGAATATGCCATCAAAATTTTGCATATGCGGCAAATGTAAAGCCTGACAGCTATCGCATTCAAACCAGATAATATTTTGCTGATCCAGCCAGCGACGTATCTGGTCGATGTCCGGGATCGTCAGTGAATCCATAATAGCCTGTCTCGTACCGCAAAAATAAAGTGGCCATGATTTTACGGAAATTAACGGCTAAAAACCATAATCAATAATCAAAGCCTGGCTGGGACGGTGCTTTTCAGAGCCGGACTGCTTCACAGCTGCTCTTCCAGCCAGCCAATCATCATGCCGGCAATATTGAGCCCGGTCGTTTTTTCAATGCCTTCCAGCCCCGGCGACGCATTCACTTCCAGCACCAGCGGCCCCCGTCTGGCGCGCAAAATATCCACACCGGCGACGTCAAGCCCCAGCGTACTGGCCGCTCTGATCGCAATGTCTCTTTCCTGCGGCGTGATCACGACCGATCTGGCCCGGCCACCACGGTGCAGATTGGATCGAAAATCACCGTCTTTGGCCTCACGTTCAATCGCCGCCACAACTTCATCACCAATCACAAAACAGCGAATGTCGCGGCCGTGCGCTTCCTTAATAAACTCCTGCACCAGGATGTGGGCTTTCAGACCGCGAAAAGCGTCAATAACACTCTCTGCGGCCTGGCGCGTTTCTGCCAGTACCACCCCGATTCCCTGGGTACCTTCCACCAGCTTCACTACCAGCGGCGCACCGCCAACCATTTCAATAAGGTCCTGGGTGTCGTCAGGTGAATGAGCAAAACCGGTCAGCGGTAAATCAATACCCTGCCTGGCCAGCAGCTGCATGGCGCGCAGCTTATCGCGTGCCTGAGTAATTGCCAGCGAAGCATTAAGCGGGTAGCTGCCGCACATTTCAAACTGACGCAACACCGCCGTGCCATAAAACGTAATTGCCGCGCCAATACGTGGAATTACCGCATCAAAACAGGCTAGCTGACGGCCATGATAGTGCACTGCTGGCTGCGCCGGGTTGATATTCATATAACAACTGAGGGGATCGATAATTTCAGCCCGATGGCCGCGCTCGCACGCGGCTTCCATCAAACGGCGGCTGGAATAAAGCGATCCGTCACAGGTAAGAATGGCTATTTTCACCCAGGCCTCCGCCGCCGTGGTTAACGAGTGGCCCACCCTTGCTGATGGAGATAATCCAGCATAAAAGCCCGATTTTCTTTAATAATAGTGCGCTGAATATGTTCGCTCCAGCTATCGACACGCCGGTTAGTATCGCGGCTGGCATAGTAATCACGCTGCTGCTGGTCATAGTCAGCCAGTAACGCCGGATCAACTGGCTGATAACGATTTTCATGCATCATCATTTTTGCTGGCATACGCGGCTTCAGATCGGGCTGATATTCAGGCCAGCCCAGACAGAGACCAAACAGCGGCAGCACATATTTCGGGCATTCAAGCAGTGCCGTCACTTCAGCAATATTATTGCGGATACCGCCGATAAAACAGCCGCCAAGACCGAGTGATTCAGCGGCCAGCATGGCATTTTGTCCCATCAGAGCCGTATCAATACAGGCCAGCAGCAGCTGCTCAGCCAGCCCGAGTTGCGCGGCCGGACAAATCTGCTGATGGCGGTTAAAATCGCCACAAAATACCCAGAACTCAGCAGCTGCAGCAACGTAGCGCTGGCCACCGCTTAACCTGACCAGCTGCTCGCGCAGCGCCGGGTCGGTAATGCGAATAATAGAAGAACACTGAAGAAAGCTGGAGCTGGAAGCCGACTGAGCGGCAGCCAGAATCGCTTCCCGTTGATCGGCTGCAATTGGCTGATCGTTAAAAGAACGTATTGAACGGTGGGCACGCTGAAGCGCAATAGTGGGGGTCATGTAAAACTCCTTATTTACCTGGCATATCAGTTCTTACGCACCGGCAACCAGCTACGTAACGTTCGCCAGGCTAATATTGCCACGGCGGGTAGCATCAGGGCGATATCAGTAAGCACCAGTCCCCTGGCCAGTAGCGACAGATTCAGGTCAAATGGAAGCGGCAAAAGCCGCCGTAACAGCAGAACCGCTGCAATCACCAGCACAATGCCGACAACCTCAAGCGCCAGCACAGGCCATGGCATACGACCAAAAGCACGCATCGGCTGCTCCTGACTCTGGTTCGATAAGATGTCATGCAGCTTAGCCGGCTGCTGAGTCCATAGCCAGCGTTTATCAGTCTGACAGGCAAATCCTGCTTTCAATCCCTTAATGAAGCGGGCATGATAGCGCGGATGACACTACATCATGTGATGCACGTCACAAATTAACGTTATAAGGAGCAAGCGATGTTTGCAGTGATTTTTGGCCGCCCAGGCTGCCCTTACTGTGTCCGCGCTAAAGAACTGGCAGAAAAGCTGACGCAGGAGCGTGACGATTTTAATTTCCGCTACGTGGATATCCACGCAGAGGGTATCTCCAAAGCCGATCTGGAAAAAACGGTCGGTAAACCGGTGGAAACCGTGCCACAAATCTTTCTCGATCAAAATCATGTTGGCGGTTATACCGAATTTGCTGCCTATGCGAAAACGCATCTCGGTCTTTATCAGTAAGCGTGTCCCAGCCTGCCAGCCGGCAGGCTGATTATTGTTCCCGACGACGCAGCTGACCAAACATTCTGCATAACATTACCGCCAGCGCCCCCAGGCCACACCAGTAAATCGCACTCAGTACAAACGCACATTCCTGCCAGAAGCTGTGAAAAGGCATGCTGCCTTTTTCCACCAGCAGCAAACAGAAGGGCGTTGCCAGAACCCCAGCAACCACAGCCATCATCAGCGGAACTTTCTTACTGAGTAACCCGGCAACCGCGCCAGGCAGTAAGAACAGCAGCATCGCCAGCTGGCCCTGATGCACGGGTAAATAAGCCCGCAGAATATGATAACGCACGACAAAGAAGATCACGCCATAACAAACAGTGCAGATACCTACACCCGACCAGGAAAGGCTTTTAAACATCAATGAACTCCGGGTAGCCTCCGGCGCGCTGCCGGCAAATAAAACATCATTAATTTTTAACAAAATTAAATGCTAAATTTACTGCTTTCCCTGGAATTTTACTGGCTGAAAAATAAGAAATGACTAAAATATCGGGAAAATGGACGATTTTCTCTGCGGTTTATCTTGATTGAAATACTTGTTCTGATATTTCACTGGACCGCTGGCTTAATGTAGCCTGAAAATCCAATATTCACAACAGGTTACTGGTAAACAAGAAGTTAAATCGTGAATATAAACATCTCAAGATTGTTAAGTAATAATGACATTTTATTATTATTTGTTGTCTTAGCGCTCGGCCTCTGTTTAGGCAAGATTCGTCTTGGCCCGATTCAGCTCGGCAATGCCATTGGCGTGCTGGTCGTTTCTCTGTTACTGGGACAACACCATTTCACCATCAATAGCGATGCGCTTAATCTCGGGTTTATGCTATTTATTTTTTGTGTTGGCATAGAAGCGGGTCCCAACTTTTTTTCGATTTTTTTCCGCGACGGTAAAAACTATCTGATACTGGCGCTGGTGATGGTGGTTAGCGCAAGCATTATCGCCCTCGGACTTGGCTATCTGTTTCACTGGAACATTGGTTTAACCGCCGGTATGCTCGCCGGCGCCATGACCTCTACGCCGGTACTGGTAGGCGCCGGCGATACCCTGCGCCAGACGGTCGGTAATCCGGCAACACTGGCCCGGTTACAGGACGATCTCAGCCTGGGTTATGCCCTGACCTACCTTATCGGTCTGGTCAGCCTGATTATTGCCGCCCGTTATCTGCCACGATTACAGCATCAGGATCTGTTTACCAGTGCTCAGCAAATTGCCCGTGAACGCGGACTCGACAGCGACTGCCAGCGTAAAGTGTGGCTACCGGTGATCCGCGCTTATCGGGTCGGTCCGGAATTAGTGGCCTGGGCCGATGGTAAAAACCTGCGTGAACTGGGGATTTATCGCCAGACCGGATGCTATATTGAACGTATCCGACGCAATGGTATTCTTGCCAGCCCCGACGGTGATGCCGTTTTACAAGAAAATGACGAAATATCCCTGGTCGGTTATCCCGAAGCGCATGCGCGCCTCAATCCCAGCTTTCGCCACGGTAAAGAAGTCTTTGAACGCGATCTGCTTGATATGCGTATTGTTACCGAAGAAATTGTGGTGAAAAATCACAATGCGGTAAACAAACGCCTCAGTCACCTGCGTCTGACCGATCATGGCTGCTTTCTGAATCGCGTTATCCGCAGCCAGATAGCGATGCCCATTGATGACAGTATCATTCTCAATAAAGGCGATGTATTACAGGTCAGTGGCGAAGCGCGGCGGGTTAAGTCGCTTGCTGACCGGATTGGATTTATTTCTATTCACAGCCAGCTGACTGATCTACTGGCATTTTGCGCATTTTTTGTCCTTGGACTGATGTTCGGTATGATCACCTTTCAGTTCAGCAGCTTTAGTTTTGGACCAGGTAATGCTGCCGGACTACTGTTTGCTGGCATCATGCTCGGTTTTCTGCGCGCCAATCACCCGACCTTTGGCTATATTCCGCAGGGTGCACTGAATATGGTTAAAGAATTTGGCCTGATGGTTTTTATGGCCGGTGTGGGCCTGAGCGCCGGTAGCGGCCTGTCGAACGGGCTGGGCGACACCGGTCTGATGATGCTGCTTTCCGGTATTGCCGTTAGTCTGGTCCCGGTGGTTTTATGCTTTCTGTTCGGCGTCTGGGTACTGAAAATGAACCGCGCCCTGTTGTTTGGCGCTATTATGGGGGCCCGCACCTGTGCGCCGGCAATGGAGATCATCAATGATGCCTCTGGCAGTAACATCCCGGCACTGGGCTATGCCGGAACCTATGCCATTGCTAACGTTCTGCTAACGTTAGCAGGAACGTTAATTGTGGTTATCTGGCCATTGCTGGAAAGATAAATTTTTTTGCAGACGCGCAGAACTTTCCGCCACAGACGCAGTCTGACTTAATGCCACTGCTTTTCTTTGAAATCCCCAAATTGAGGAGCCCGTTAATTTATTAACGGGTTTTTTCTTTTCTGCGTAGTCTGCCCGTCTGTGCTGACGACAGCAACCCCGGATTACCATTTACTGAAGCCCGGTCACGCAATAGGCCCCTGCTGATTTACATTTTAAAAAAAACGCCGGTTAGCACTGTAAACCTCAACAGAAGTAAAACCATTAACAATATTCGGCACGATTTTCTTTACCCGGCGCCAGTGGATTCCTATCTTAACTCTCTCGATTTTATCTGCCCAGCTACGCCGTTTCAGGCAGAGGGCAATGATACGCTCTCTTAGCCCGGTTTTTTCTGAGGGATATATAAAGGCAGTCACCTATGGAATCATTGAACAGCACACTGTTTTTGTGGATTAACGCCACGCCCCACTCACCCGACTGGTTAATCAGTCTGGCCACTTTCTTTGCCCGCGATATGATAGCCATAGTACCGGGATTGATTATTGCGCTCTGGCTGTGGGGACCGCGTGAGGAAGTGAGCGTTCAGCGTGTACTGGTGCTGAAGACCAGCATTGCCCTGGTCTATGCAATGACCATTGCCTGGTGCCTCAGCTTGCTGTTTCCACATCCCCGTCCTTTTGCTATAGGCCTGGGTTACCAGCTGTTACCGCATATCGCTAACGACTCATTTCCCAGCGATCATGGCACCGCAATTTTTACCTTCGCGTTAGCCTTTCTCTGCTGGCACCGTCGCTGGTCCGGCAGCCTGCTGCTGGCTATCGGCATAGCTATTGCGTGGTCACGCATCTATCTCGGGATCCACTGGCCGCTGGATATGCTGGGTGGATTACTGGTCGGCGGATTAGGCTGCCTGTTTTCACACATGGCCTGGCAGCTGTATGGCAACGCGGTGCTACAACACTGCGCCTCGCTGTACCGGTTAATATTCGCGATTCCTATCCGCAAAGGCTGGGTAAGAGGCTGATTTTCAGCATATGCGGGAAGGCGCAGGCATTCCCGCCGTTTTATCAGCCGAACCACTTACTCAATAATATGCTGATTTTTAACACAATAAAATCCCATATACGGCTAAAAATCCCGCCCTCTTTTACCTCTTCCTGCACCACCAGCGGACGCTGACCAATGGTTTTATTGTTTAGCTGAAAATCAATAGTACCAACCACCTGATTTTTGTTTAACGGTGCCTGCAGCTGCGGCTGGTTTAACACCAGGCGAGCGGTCAGGTTTTTCAGCTGACCTTTTGGGATCGTCATTGCCGCGTCTTCAGCGACGCCAAGCGTGACCTGACGACGATCGCCATACCAGACGCGCTGAGTAGTAAAAACATTGCCTGCTTTAACCGGAATGACGGTTTCAAAGTAGCGAAATCCCCAGCTGAGCAACTTTTCGCTTTCGCGAAAACGAATTGCATCGGATTTTGCCCCCAGTACCACGGCAATCAGCCGCTGGTTAGCGTCGGTGGCCGACGACACCAGGTTATAACCCGCGCCGTTGGTATACCCGGTTTTGATACCATCAACATTGAGATGACTGCTCCATAACAGACGATTACGGTTCATCTGGCGGATTTTATTAAAAGTGAATACTTTTTCTTTGTTCAGGGCGTATTCGTCGGGCACATCATGAATCAACGCCTGGCCAATCAGTGCCATATCACGCGAGGTACTGTACTGCTTTTCTGAGTCAAGACCGTGCACGGTGGCAAAATGGGTATTATTCAGGCCAAGCTGGCCTGCATAGCGGTTCATCAGGCTAACAAAAGCATCCTGACTGCCCGCGATATAATCGGCCAGCGCAATACTGGCATCATTACCGGACTGAATAACAATCCCCCGGTTCAAATCGGCCACGGAGACCCGATCACCGGGCTTTAGAAACATCAGTGACGATCCTTGCAATAGCGGGTTACCGGTTGCCCAGGCATCGTTACCGATGGTAACGATATTTTCCGGCGCAATGCGGCCCGATTTGATAGCCTGCCCGATAACATAACTGGCCATCATTTTTGTCAGACTGGCGGGGTCCAGTCGCTGGTCAACATTTTCCCCGGCAAGGATCTTCCCGCTGTGATAATCCATCAGCACCCAGGCCCGGGCTTCAATTTGCGGTGCCGCCGCAACGTCTTCGGCAAAAGAAAATGGTGAAAAAAACATCAGCAGTGACGCGCGCGCCAGCGTGCTGATGATGGCTGGTAACGTGATTTTCTTCATGGTGCAACCCTGTATCCATATGAAAAAAAAGATTATCGGCATCCCGCGATAAGCACCCTTTACCCTAACGCGTCTGCCACATTAATTGAATGTTCACAGGGTAAAGTTAATTAGAGTTTGTTCGATATTCCTGACGTGCCATAGGCTGTACGCCAGTTATGCACCGGCAGATTCAGATTATCACCAGGCAATAATCTGAATTTAGTCAGAACAGTTAAGCTGGTCACAAAAGTTAGTTAATCTGAAATCAATTTGTCAGAGGAGTAACGACCATGGATTTAGCGCTGTTTGATCTTGACGAAACGCTCATCTGTGAAGACAGTTCAGGCCTGTGGCTGCGCTGGCTGGTGTCACAGGGTTTTGCGCCTGCGGAAATACTGGAAAAAGAGCGCGCCATGATGACCGACTATTATGCGGGCAACCTGGCAATGGACGCGTATATGGCGCTGACGCTGGCACCGCTTGCTGGCATGAGCGTCGCCACCGTCGATGGCTGGATCCGTCGTTTTATTCAGCGCGATATCCTGTCACGTATTTATCCCGCCGCCCGCGAACGCCTGAACTGGCATCTTTCCCGTGGGGATAACATTCTGGTTATCTCTGCCAGCGGCGAACATCTGGTGGCACCGATTGCGCACCGATTGGGGGCCCACGGCGCGCTGGCAATTGGCGTTGAAACCGCTGAGCAACGTTATACCGGCAATATTTATGGCACCCTGACCTACAAAGAAGGAAAAGTCATCCGGCTACAGCAATGGTTAAGCCAGCAGGCGCCCGAGCGTCCTTTTCAGCACCTGTGGGCCTACAGTGACTCCATCAACGATCTGCCGTTGCTTGAACATGCCGATTATCCCGTAGTGGTGAATCCCAACCCCCAGCTGAGTAAGCTGGCACAGGATCGCGGCTGGCAGATCAGCCTTTGGGGACGTTACGCTAAAACTCAGGCCGTCGCCGGTTGAACGCCTGCATAAACCAGTTTGCAGCCACAGGCCTGGTCGGTCAGAACATAAAAATAGCCGTCCGGGCCGGCAGGCAATTCCCTCTGCGCTTGGCGCAATCGGCCAGCAAACGCCGCGTCATGCCGGAAAATGCTCGTTGTGGTAAAATGCCATAGCCGTTTGTGCCAGCGACATTTTTCAGTCAAAAACCGGCTTTCAGCCTGTCCGACCGCCAGCTTACTGAAACAAGACGTTGTCATGACTATTGAATGGCCGGAAGAGATGCGCTAAAAATATTCCCGGCTATTGTTGCGAATTTTTTTCAAAGAACTTCCTGATAAAAATGCGCCAGAACATATTGCGGATTTTCGCAATCAAAGATCTTTTCTGGCGCAGAGCGTGATAAATTTTTTTCCTGTCTTTTTTTACCTTATCTCTGATTGCTATATCATCTGATGTCAGCCAGATAGATGAACTATTATTCAATGATGACAACAAGCCAACCGGTGGAAAAACAGCTTTTATTTTTAGCACCGCACTTTCGCGCAGAAAAGGCCAGCGGTCACTTTCAATCCAAACAGGAAATAAAAACGCATTTAACTTTCTGGCGCCTGCCAGATTGATAATATACGCATAGGCTCCGGAACACTGGCTGACACTCACCAGTTTCCGTGTATTTACGATAGATTTAGCCCCCAGTGAAATGTATTTATCCACTTTGCTGAGTAACACCACGCGGTGATGCCTCTAATTGGTTGAATCTGATGTATAATGCGGGCTTTTGAGGTTCTCTTATGGCCAGCGTTAACGTTCATTGTCCCCGTTGTCAGTCTGTTCAGGTTTACCGCCATGGTCAGAACCCTAAAGGCTATGACAGATTTCGCTGCCGTGACTGCCACCGCGTGTTTCAACTCACTTACGCTTA
>NZ_MOMB01000044.1 GCF_002752165.1 Erwinia sp. OLFS4 | reverse complement strand
CCAGCGTTAACGTTCATTGTCCCCGTTGTCAGTCTGTTCAGGTTTACCGCCATGGTCAGAACCCTAAAGGCTATGACAGATTTCGCTGCCGTGACTGCCACCGCGTGTTTCAACTCACTTACGCTTATGAAGCCCGTAAGCCGGGTATTAAAGAACAGATCACTGAAATGGCCTTCAATGGTGCTGGGGTTCGTGATACCGCCAGAACACTGAAAATTGGCATTAACACCGTCATTCGGACTTTAAAAAACTCGCGCCAAAGCGAATAACGTCGTCACCCGTCGCCCATGCTGATGTGGCGCTTATCTGCGAACTTGATGAGCAGTGGAGTTTTGTTGGCAGTAAAGCCCGGCAGCACTGGCTTTGGTACGCGTACAACACTAAAACGGGCGGTGTACTGGCCTACACTTTTGGTCCCCGAACCGATGAAACCTGCAGAGAGCTACTGGCACTGCTCACGTCATTCAACATCGGCATGATAACCAGCGACGACTGGGGGAGTTACTGCCGGGAAGTGCCAAAGGATAAGCATCTGACGGGCAAAATTTTCACCCAACGCATTGAACGTAATAACCTGACGCTCCGCACCCGCATTAAACGGTTGGCTCGTAAAACAATCTGCTTTTCGCGCTCAGTTGAGATCCACGAAAAAGT
>NZ_MOMB01000030.1 GCF_002752165.1 Erwinia sp. OLFS4 | reverse complement strand
CTGACTGCCAGGGCATCCACCGTGTACGCTTATTCGCTTAACCTCACAACCCACAGGCGTCCTGTCATGTTACCGGCAGGGACCTGAGTCGGTTGTAAGTTTCTGAGAGAACCCTCAATAACTTTCGCTATTGAAGATTTTTCAATTTTCAGCTTGTTCCGGATTGTTAAAGAGCAGATACGTCGCAATGCACTCAGTGAATGCATTCTGACGTCTATCAACGCCGCCGGCGTTAATGGTGGAGCTAAGCGGGATCGAACCGCTGACCTCCTGCGTGCAAAGCAGGCGCTCTCCCAGCTGAGCTATAGCCCCATTGAGGTTAAACCGTCAGTTTCACTACTGAAAATCTTTCGTTATCCGTGCCTGACCCCGCCGCGCACCATTCACCGGGCGGACAGAATATATAACGCAGAGGATAAAAGATTTGGTAGGCCTGAGTGGACTTGAACCACCGACCTCACCCTTATCAGGGGTGCGCTCTAACCACCTGAGCTACAAGCCTGCTGAGGTTTTACGCTCTTCTTTAATTTCATCAGACAATCTGTGTGAGCACTTCGCAGCAATGTATAAGCAGGTAAGGAGGTGATCCAACCGCAGGTTCCCCTACGGTTACCTTGTTACGACTTCACCCCAGTCATGAATCACAAAGTGGTAAGCG
>NZ_MOMB01000029.1 GCF_002752165.1 Erwinia sp. OLFS4 | reverse complement strand
CATGAAAAATAAACATACGAGTTCTTTAGTGTTCTCTAAATAATTCTTGCTAAAAATACGTGAATTAACTTACATTCATAATGTTAGTTATCATTTTTTGTAGTGTTCGATTATCACTAATCAGGACTGTTGGTATCAATGATGGTATCATGCCTACTTTGTTAAATTTTAATCTCTTAAGATCATAAGGATAGTTGCGATGTTCGAGTCCGGCCTTCGCACCATTAACACTTCTTTTGACGTTTCCTGAAGTCTACAAATCCAGAAAAAATCCTTAAAAACAAGCAAGTTACCGTATTTTATGGTCTTTGTTAGTCTCTTGTGGTCTACCCTCTTTTGGGGGCATAATCGGGGGCATGTCAATTCGATCAGGATTTGTGCCCCCAAAATGAAACTCAACGCTCGCCAGATAGAGACCGCAAAGCCGAAAGAGAAAGCCTATAAAATGGCTGATGGAGGCGGCTTGTATCTTGAAGTCTCCCCAAAAGGTTCCAAGTATTGGCGCATGGGTGATGCCTCCAATTAGTAGAACATGTGTTTCTCGATAAACGCTCCAATGACTTTTTCGTGGATCTCAACTGAGCGCGAAAAGCAGATTGTTTTACGAGCCAACCGTTTAATGCGGGTGCGGAGCGTCAGGTTATTACGTTCAATGCGTTGGGTGAAAATTTTGCCCGTCAGATGCT
>NZ_MOMB01000003.1 GCF_002752165.1 Erwinia sp. OLFS4 | reverse complement strand
TGAAGCCTCTGCTAAAATTAGAACTAATAATTTCCCACAAATTACTCAATGAATAGTTGTAATCATTGTGGTTTAAGAAACTTTTCCCACCATCCAAACTCGTTCTTTTAATTTTTAAAACACATGATTTATGATCAAATAAATTATACCCCAGTGCATGGCAAACTTGTACAACGGTCAATTTAGCTTTTTCATCGACTGTTGGGCAAAGCTCATGTCGGTAAAATTTATCCGGGTACTTTTCGCACCAGTAAGCAAGTGCTCTTGCATTTTGTGATAAGGAAAGTAATCTTCTAATTGCTTTCTTTGCAACTGGTATCATAACCCGTGGAATCCATTTGATATTAGGGCCATACCCTTTTACCGAATAAAATCTCAACCCATATCTTTCGATACCCTTGCCATCTATTTGTGTAATCTCACAATCAGCAGGTAAGGCTAAAATCTCAGAGATTCTGCTCGGACAACAAAGTAGAAGTGCAAATACTGAACTTGTGAACTTATCCCTTGGACTCAGTAACTCATCATTTTGAGAAAAAATATCAGCAATAGCGAGCAATGCCTCTTCATCTGGTAACTTATCGCTTCGGTGATAATCCTCAATCTCAGGAAGATAATTGTTTTTGACTTTCTGTTTTACATGGTTTTTCCATGAGATATATCCTGACTTCACAAGATTATGTTCATATAGAAACTTTGATATTTTTTCAAGCTGTATTCCACATTTAGCCAAAACGTTACCTTCAAAATATTTACTCCCGATCTGCATTGCCTCATCGAAAACAACGGCTGTAACATTATAAATGAGTCCAGTGTTCTGAACCTGCAAAAGGGCCTGTTCGAGGCATCGCAAAGCCATCATAATAACCCCATAGTTTTTTAATGGTTTCAATGAGTGTTGATATCTGATATATGCTTTCGCAAAATTGATATAATCTTCGTGCATTGCATCAATGGAATCAAAGACTTTATTTCCAACCCCTATTTTTCTAAATGTGACATATCCTTTCCATGCATACTGCTCCCAATCCTGAGTTTGGGTTAGTCCGGGCAGTTGATAGCGACAAAATTTTATGAACTCATTATAATTTTCTTCTACAAGAATATGTTTTTTTGATTTGAACAAAATAATATTATTCATAGTTGATTCACCTCACTGCACTCAATCGGAATAAAAAACATACATTGATTACAAGGAAATCCTGAATTCTGACTCTGGCATCTACTTGAAGAAAAAAATTTGAAATGACTACTCTTTTTAGATTTGATTCCGTTCATAAAAATATCAGCGACAAATGACAATTGTTCTGAAACGGCGGAATCAATCCTTTCAACACTGTCAGCATGATTTTTAATATAAATACCCGCACTTGAAGTAGAGGAATGATCCAATAACTCAGCTATAGTATTAACATTATGCCCATCCTTAGCCAGCATAGTTGCTATTGTATAACGAAGCCTGCGAGGAGTAATATTTAGTATCGAACCGGTACGGTTGGATATTATATTCCCATTATTAACAATACCTTTCAATGCTACATTAGCAATTATAGGCTTCGCATATAATTTATTATATTCCAGAAGAATTGAACCTGTTATGGATAAATCTGAGAGTTTTTCCTCATTTAAGAAAATAGGAACTTCTCGTTTAGAATAATCATCAAGAGTTTTTCCAAGAGCTTGCTCAACGAGTTTCACTGATTGATTAGCTTGCAATTGAACAATTGATGCAACCTCTGATATTATTGCAAGTTCTCGATATCGTAGTTCTTTACCCCGTTGTTTAACTCGTGGCACTGAAATTACATATTCTACTTTGCCATTATCTAAGTTCTTTTGAAGAAGGTCTTTATATTTCAACATAACTAACTGCTGAGGTCTTCTACCTGTAAGGCTGATCAATAGTGATATTGCATAATGTGGCAGTGACAGTTCACCTTTTCTATATGCATGATTCATAGCCTTAATCAAAGAAGTATGTTCTTCTTTAGTTAGTGGTCCCTCTGTTGGATCATCTTGAAGCACAGACTGACCAGATTTTTTTATCTTTAGGTCCAAATGCTTTAACAGTTCTACCGCACTTTCATCTATTCCTGTATTTCCTAACTCAAACCATTTAATCAAAAATGGTCGTAAAACGCGAAGTGATGCTGGGGCTTTTGATAATTTCTTATTTTGATATTCAATTAGAACCTTATCATCAATATGAGTAGGAGATACTTTACAGATAAGACTCTCCATATTTCTAACAATATTTTTCACATACAAATAGCTGTTGCTATTAAAATAATATTGTACTGTATATACAAATCCACAAACCAAATTTTCGTTCATAGCATATATTAAGTTTGTAAGATTGATTCCATTGCTTTCAATCGAACTGACGATTTTATGCTCATGCAAAGACATTTTATCAGAGTTATATTTAATTAAATTATTCATCAAATTCTCCTTTGAATAGTTGCTCTTGTTGTTGAAGTGCAGTTTTTTTCGATAGCTCAAAAATATGCCTGCGATTATAAATAATTGAAGTTTCTGAACCCGGTCGCCATCCCATGAGATAAGAACGGATTTGTTGCTCTTTTTCATCGGATATGTCCTGATTCTTGTCTATTGCTTTCGAAAACTCATAATTCCATGTATGTCTGAGTTTGTGACCTGTCAATCCCCCTAGAAGTGAGGAGGATTGACGAACAACACTCACCACTTTGTGATATGAAGAAAATGAAATAGGTTGCCCTTGAGTTTTTCCCTCCTTATAAGTAATAAACAGGAAATCATGTTTGTTAGAATTTTTTATCTTTCTTCGATCATTCATAATATAATCTGAAATTTCAAACATGAGCTTTGTATCAGCAATTAATTTCCTCTCACAAGTTTTAACTAATGGCTGATACACTCGCGGATCTGTTTTATCATTTGCTCTTCTTCTTATTGCAATTGTCGATTCTGCAAAATCTATATCACCAATTCGCAGATTCAAAAGTTCACCTGCTCTCAGGCCAAAGCAGTATAATAGCAGGAATATTAGATTGTTTCTTTTTTGCACTTTTTCTGAAAAAGGATTTAATTTACTACCCGGTGCAAGAGTGCTAAACAAAGAATCCAATTGTTCTTTATCTAAGCTTTTTTCTATATCCATATTATATTTATCATTGTTTCTCGGTTTCTTTCGTTTTATGTTGTTAATGAAATCTAAAATATATTTGAGAGTATCCTTCTGCCCTGTATGAGAAAGATGTATTTTGCACAGCCATTCCAGATAGTTAGCTATGGTTGTAATCCGAAAGTACTTAGTTGGTTTTTTGACATTTGAACTCCTAAAATTATCATCCTCGCCATCTCGGAAATTGAATGAAGTGAATTCAATCAAATCTTCAATTTCATGAGGAGCCAGAAATATCTTTTTCTGAATTCTTTCATCAATATTGATCTCTTTCCTCATAAAGAATCGATATAACAATGAAATGCTACCGGCAATAACCTTCATTGTTGATATAGACTCTGACCGATTCCTGACCTGTGTTGTTATATACAAGTTAGGATAATACAATGGTTCACCAGTATTTTTATTTACAATATGACAATATCTCTCACCATTTTCGAACATAAAAGAATCCACACAAATACTACGCATATTTTCCTCCTAAACTTTACAAAAAGTATAATTCCAATATATTAATAATAAGCATTTCGTAGATTTACAAATTTATTTGAATCGATTAAGTCATTTAGTTAAATTAAAACAGTGAGATAGACGATTATTCCTGTCAAATTATCATCTGGTAGATCTAGTTATTATTATGTACACCTAATACCTCGAAAACTATCTCACTGCCTTACTAATAAACGGTCATAAAAATAATGTAAGTTATTCTGTAAGGTTTTAAGCAAAAATATGGAGCCAAACTTTACATTTTCATAAAAAGCTCTTAGTCCAATAGATATAAAATTATCCGCTTCGCTAGGAGTTTCATTTCATCAGGACATTTAATTAGAGAGAACCAGGTCTCGTAAACATATATCTGTTTGGAAGCATTAAGCTCAGAGATCGAATCTAAAGGTTCTCTCAAATTTCCTACAAGGTACTGACTGAGCCAGTAAATGATTTGTTTATTCAACTCGTTATTGGGTAAGTCATAAATCACTTCTGGGTCAAAGATCTTGTAAAAAAGATCTCCGCATAAATTGCACATATGGTTATCTTCACTCACAAATTCTTCGATATTCATAACATGTCTCCCCAAATTAACTAAGCAACATTATTTCGACTTGTTTCGATAACTGATTGAATCCACTCGTCAACTTCACTCTCGACAAAAGCAACGGCACGAACACCGATCTTCACTGGTGCCGGAAACCGACCTTCACTGATCAGACGATAGATCCAGGCTTTGCCGAAACCAGTTCGTTTCAAGACTTCTGGTAAACGAATTAAGCTTTGATTGATTGTATTCATTTGGCTGTCTCCTCCGTTTCCGTTACGGAGATATTAGCCACACAGATTTGTATCTATGAAGGGAATGCTGATAACTGAAAAGTTAGATGAGGGAAGAATGAAAGGAAATTCTGGGGAAGAAAAATATTTACGCCCTCCCCTTGACAATTAACATGATGATTTACAACTAGAAATAGCCGAGTTCAGAAATCGGTATGTTGAGGAGATGGCTGTTTTTGTTGATAAAGTATTCGAGACTACGGGTTGTTTCTCCATTCAATGACTTCTCTGCAACAGGCCTGTCTGTATCTTTAATGTGATCTTCTCCTCTGATCTCACTTGTAAAGTCGGGATACAAGACACGAGACAAGACCATATTTGAGATTTTTACTTTTTTAAATTTTGCCCAAATCAATAAATCCATCATTGGGATAATATTGTAATCGACAAGCTTTCTTATTTTTGCCAGTCCAATTTTTTCTGTTTTTACTGGCTCAATTTCATATTCTTTCCTGAGAATGGGTAGCATCGTTTGTAAGGCTGTTATAATTTCTTCATCGCTGGACATTCCTAAATCAAATGAAACATACATCTTACTGCTATTTTGGTTAAGAAAAAAGTCTCTCATAGTTTTTGTTATTGGCTTCTTTTTCAACTCTTTTTTGAAATCGCCATTTTCTTCAAAAAAATCCATGCTAAACATTATTAACTTGTTCTCTAATTTTTTTATATCACCGAAGCTAACCTGCGCAACATGTCTTTGGCCCTTGCCAAAATGACCATGATTATTATCTTGTGTGCTCAAAATAGGATTACCTTCAAGGATAGATCTTAAATTTTGATTATCATCTTCCCATCCAAAATTTACACTGTCGAAAATCGCTTCTCTAAAGGCAAGCTCAGTATGCAGTTCTTTGATTGTAAGTGATTTTAACTGCTCATAGTTTTCGAGACTAAACCAGCTTTTTAATTCTTCATAAGGGCTTACTACTTTCATTAATCCCTCCACTATATTCAAAGCTTGAATGAGTTAACACTGCTTATCTGAATTAATTCTCCCTTAACAAGGTTGATAAGTGAGAGCGATTACTTAACTACTTATTAATAGTTAAATCCTTTTAAAATCAAATGGTGAAACTTGTCGTATTCTAAGGAGGTCAAGGTAATCGGCCCACCACTGCAACATAAGCTTTCTCTCATCAAGGTGCTCTGCTTTATGTATGTAGGCAGCACGAACTGAGTTCCGCTCCTGATGGCTCATTTGCCGTTCAACAGCATCTTTCGACCACAAACCGGATTCAATCAAGGCACTACAAGCCATAGCCCTGAACCCATGTCCACAGACCTCCACGGTTGTGTCATAGCCCATAGACCTCAAAGCCTTGTTTACCGTATTTTCACTCATAGGCTTTCTGAAATCATGGTCGCCAATGAACACGAGTTTATGATCACCGCTGATCTCTTTAATTTCCGTCAACACAGCCAATGCCTGACAACTCAAAGGAACAAGGTGTGGAGTTCGCATTTTCGAACCACGGTGCGAATGTTTCACTCCGGGTAGTGGTTCTCGTTCAGCGGGAATAGTCCACATTGCATTCTCGAAATCGATTTCCGACCATCTTGCGAATCTGAGTTCACTGGAACGAATGAAAATGAGCAATGTCAGCTTTACGGCTAACTTCGTGAGTTTCCTACCTTTGAAGTTATCAATTCGTTCTAAGAGTTCTGAGAATCGTTCGAATGGCAAAGCTGGCCTGTGGGTTCTTTTTGCTACAGCAATAGCCCCAGACATTTCTTGGGCCGGATTATAGTCAATTAAGCCATTCTGGACGGCATATCGCAAAATTGCTGTGGTTCGTTGTTGTAGACGGGCTGCTACTTCTAACCGTCCAGAAGCTTCAACAACCTTGATCGGAACGAGGAGATCCTTGGTTTTAAGCTCGGCTATTTTTCTCTTTCCTATGGAAGAGAAAAGGTTATCTTCAAGGCTCTTTAAAACCCTCTCACTATGGGAATCTGACCATTTCCTTTTACAGGCAGTATGCCAGTCCCTTGCAACAGCTTCGAATGTCAGAGCTTCGCTTTGCTCGATCTTGTCTGCTTTTTTCTTCTCAGAAGGGTCGATACCATCAGATACCAACTTTTTGGCTACATCTCTTTTTCTGCGAGCTTCGCCAAGTGACACCGTAGGGTAGACACCTAATGCCAGAATCTTTTGCTTTCCATTAAAGCGATACTGTAAACGCCAGTATTTTGAACCATTGGGGTTGACCAGCAGGTGCATACCCTGCCCATCAGTAAGTTTGAAGGGTTTGTCAGAGGGCTTGGTAGTCCTAACTTTGATATCCGTGAGAGCCATCAGTTGATACCTCCAGTGTTGGTACCAAAATCAATCGAACCGGGAATACCATCAGTTATACCATCATCAGTTGGTATATGTTCAAGGAATTGAGTAGACGTAGACAGACTAAGAAAAGCCAGAAACCTGCTTAACCTACTGTTTTTATGGACTAAAGTAGACGTTAGTAGACTTGAAAAAAGCTTTGTATGGTGCCGAAGGCCGGACTCGAACCGGCACGTATTTCTACGGTTGATTTTGAATCAACTGCGTCTACCGATTTCGCCACTTCGGCACGGAAGGGAGACGGAAAACGTGGTGGATTATACCGTTACCCCTTGCAGGCGCAACCACTATCCCTCTCCTGGCACGCTGAGTGCTGAAAATTTGCGCGTAAGTCACACTCCGCATGCTGTAATTTCAGACACCGGTCCAGACATAATCCTGCGCGCTATGCTAAGGTCACATCTGCTGGCGTTTTGCCCAACGGCGCCGGTTAACGATAAATCCTAACTGGCAAGGTATTGAGTGTCGCCTTCGGGCGGTGTAAAGGATGTGACTAAGGTGATTAATATGAAAATATCTAAAGGACTGGTGGTGGTTTTTTCTCTTTCCTCTGTACTGCTGGCAGGTTCTGCCGCAGCGGCAAGCTGGCAGGATCAGCTGAGTAACGCCGCCAGTTCGCTGACCAGTGGTTCAGGAACGGCGTCCGGCACTTCTGCACAGCAGGGAGGAATGTCGCTATCTTCGCTGACCGGCCTGCTTAACGGCGGTAATCAGTCCCTCAGTTCTAACAGCATGACCAACGTCGCCGGTATTTTGCAGTACTGCGTGAAAAACAATATCGTCGATAACAATGCTGACTCAATCAAAGATAAGCTGCTGGGTAAACTGGGCCTGACTACTGACAGCCAGGCAACGCAAAAGCAGGATTATAAGCAGGGTCTGATGGGTCTGCTGAATACCGGTAATAACCAGCAAATTAATCTCAACAGCCTGGGCCAGTCGCCGCTGGCGAAAAAAGTCAAAACCAAAGCCTGTGATCTGGTGCTGAAACAAGGCAAGCAATTTATTTCCTGATTTTTCTCACGCCGCGCCCACCGGCGCGGCATCTTTGCCTGCGGGCAGCACAACGGATTTTATCGCCGGATATCCGCTGCACAGGCCCGCGACCTGATGACCGACCGGTTGCTGAGATTATTCATTAAAAGGCGGCGGACCGGCCTGTTCATTATTGTTGCCTTACCCGAAGTTAGGGAATAACCATGACCGATTACAAACTGCGTTATATTCAGGGTCACAACGGTGAACAGGCGATGTATTGCTGGCTACGGGATCAACCGCGTTTTCTTGCGCTGCTGGTGCATGGCTACGGTGAACACCTGGGCCGTTATCATCACGTAGCCAATGCGCTGCAGCAGAATGGAGCCTGTGTATTTGGCCCAGACCACTGCGGACACGGCCTTTCACAAGGTGAACGGGTGCTGATTGAAGACGTGGAAGCCGTCGTGGATGACGTGCATAAAGCGGTGTTTACCCTGCGTACTGAATATCCCGGCCTGCCGCTGGTGATTATTGGCCACTCAATGGGTGGGCTGATCGCCACGCGCTACGTGCAGCGTCATCCTTACAGCGTCAGCGCGCTGGTGTTGTCAGGGCCTCTGCTGGGTAAAAAAACCGCGATTACCGATCTGGCCGCACAGCAAACTCTGCCGGATACGCCGCTTGACCCCAATACGCTGTCACGCGATCCCACCGTAGGTGCCGCTTACCAGGCCGATCCACTGGTCTGGCACGGCCCATTTAAGCGCGCGACGCTCAATGCACTACAGGCAGCCCTGACGCGGATTGATCACGGCGCCGGTTTCGGTGCCCTGCCGCTATTATGGATGCACGGCGCTGATGACAAACTGGTGCTGCTATCTGAAACACAACCTGCTATTAATAAACTGCATGGCCGTATTTTTGAAGCGGAAATCTGGCCTGGCGCCCGGCACGAGATTTTTAATGAAACGAATCAGCAGCAGGTCATTGAACGCATGATTAGTTTTATCCGCGCAGCGCTGCGAGCTGACGCATAATGGGCGTTTTCTCTGTGCGTGGCCAGCTGGCGGCTGTGCTGTTTCTTCACTGTGCTAACCTGCTATTCTTGAAGCAGTATACTGACTAAGGATTAAGGCTATGAGTTCAGCATTGTTGATTGCCCGCACCAAAGAAAAACAGCTCGAGCTACTTCCCGCTATGGCGAACCGGCATGGCCTGATAACCGGTGCGACGGGGACCGGTAAAACGGTGACCTTACAGAAACTGGCGGAAAGTTTTTCCCGTATTGGCGTGCCGGTTTTTATGGCCGATATTAAAGGCGATCTCACCGGCATTTCGCAGCCAGGGGTGCCGTCAGACAAACTCAGTGCCCGGCTTGAAAGCATTGGTGTTACTGACTGGCAGCCAGACGGTAACCCGGTAGTACTCTGGGACATTTTTGGCGAAAAAGGTCATCCGGTAAGGGCGACTGTCTCGGACCTTGGACCAATTTTACTGGCCCGCCTGCTGAACCTTAATGAGGTACAAAGCGGCGTATTACAGATCATTTTCCGTATCGCCGATGATCAGGGGCTGCTACTGCTCGACTTCAAAGATCTGCGCGCAATGACGCAGTACATTGGTGATAACGCCAAAGAATTTCAGACACAGTACGGCAATATTAATGCTGCCTCGGTAGGCGCCATCCAGCGCGGCCTGCTGACGCTGGAGCAGCAAGGTGCCGAATTCTTTTTCGGTGAACCAATGCTGGATATCCGTGACTGGATGCGTACCGATAGCAACGGACGAGGCATCATTAATATTCTGGCCGCTGAAAAGCTCTATCAGATGCCGCGGCTGTATGCGACCAGCCTGTTATGGATGCTTTCTGAACTGTATGAGCATCTGCCGGAGGCCGGCGATCTTGATAAGCCTAAAATGGTGTTCTTTTTTGATGAAGCTCACCTGTTGTTTACCGACGCCCCGGCAGTGCTGCTGGAAAAAGTCGAGCAGGTTATTCGCCTGATACGCTCGAAAGGGGTCGGCATTTACTTTGTGTCGCAAAATCCTTCCGATATTCCGGACAACGTGCTGGGCCAGCTGGGGAATCGCGTTCAGCACGCGCTACGCGCTTTTACACCAAAAGATCAGAAAGCGGTTAAAGCGGCAGCGCAGACCATGCGAACTAACCCGGCATTTAACAGCGAAGAGGCCATCCAGCAGCTGAGTACCGGCGAAGCGCTGATCTCTTTTCTTGATGCGAAAGGCAGTCCTTCAGTAGTCGAACGCGCCATGGTTATTGCGCCGGCCTCGCGCATGGGGCCGGTTAGCAACGATGAGCGCAACGGCTTGATCAATCACTCGCCGCTTTCCGGTAAATACGATGAGGCAGTGGATCGTGAATCCGCCTTTGAAAAGCTGGCCAAAGGGGTACAGCATGCCACGGAAGACGCCAACGCACCGCCGGCCAAAGGTAATAATGTTCAGGTTGATAACGGCGTGCTTGGCGGCCTGAAAGATATCCTGTTCGGCAGTACCGGGCCGCGCGGCGGCAAACGCGATGGTATCGTGCAAAGCATGGCAAAAAGCGCTTCGCGTCAGGTGGCGAATCAGATTATTCGCGGCGTGTTAGGCAGTCTGATGGGAGGACGCCGTCGCTAAGCGCCCTGTTAACCGCATGACAGACCACAAAGAACGTGAACTGCGCCGGGCCAAGCTGTGGCCCGGTCTGATGCTACTGGCGGCCGCCGCCGCCTTTCTTTTTACGCTGATCTTTGCACATTTCTATCCCGCTGACCGGCTGTGGCTGGCCGCGCTGAAAGCCGTTGCCGAAGCGTCAATGGTCGGCGCGCTGGCAGACTGGTTTGCGGTAAGCGCGCTGTTTCACCCGATTCCGCTACCGCTGATCGGCCGCCATACCGCGATTGTACCGAACAATAAAGCGCGTATTGCCGATAATCTGGCGGCTTTTGTCGAGGAGAAATTTCTCAATGCCGACGCCCTGCTAACGCTAATCCGCCGTTACGATCCGGCGCAAATGGCCGCCCGCTGGCTGAGTGAGGCGGATAACGCACGTCAGTTAAGCCGCTATCTGCTGCGGGTAATGCGTGGTCTGCTGGATATGGCAGACGATGCCCGCATCCAGGATTTTATTCGCCGGGCGGTGCACCAGGCGATCGACAAAGTGGATCTCAGCCAGTCGGCAGCGCTGATCCTGGAGAGTCTGACCCGTAACGGTCGCCACCAGGCACTGCTGGATGATGCTCTGAAGCAACTACTGCAACTGATTAATCAGCCGGCAACCCACGACTTTATTGCCCGTGAAGTGGTGACATGGCTCAAGCGTGACCATCCGTGGAAAGAAAAAATGCTGCCCAGCGAATGGCTGGGTGAGAAAAGTGCTGAACTGGCGGCGGATGCGGTGGCATCGATGCTGACCCACATTGAACAGGATCGCAGCCATGTGCTGCGTTCGGCCTTTAACCGCAGCGTGAATAAATTTATTGTACGCCTGCGCAACGATACGGAAATGGCGGCGCGTGCACAGGAGATAAAGCGCTATCTGAAAGAAGATGAAGCCCTGAACAGTTACATTCGCCAGCTGTGGGATGAGTTGCGTCACTGGCTCAAACAGGATCTGGCAAGTGATAACCCGCAGATGGATCAGCGTCTGCAGCAGGCCGCCCGCTGGTTTGGTGAAACCCTGCGCGATGACCCGGCACTGCGTCAGTCACTGAATCAGCATCTGGAAAACGCTGCCGAACGTGCCGCGCCGGACTTTTCTGCTTTTCTCAGCCGTCATATCAGCGATACGGTAAAAAGCTGGGATGCGCGTGATATGGCACACCAGGTTGAATTAAACATCGGTAAAGACTTACAGCGCATTCGCATTAACGGCACCCTGGTCGGCGGGGCAATCGGGTTGCTGCTGTTTTTCATTTCTCACTTTCTGCCGCGCTGGCTGTAAACCATCGTGTTATCCAACCAGCCCAGATTTTTTGCCGGCTTTATGCCGCCGGCCGGCCAGTGTTGCTCCTGCGCTATTTACGCTTAACCAGCATAAACACACTCAATACCATAAAGAGCGCGCTCGGCAACAGGCCCCCCAGAAACGGCGGCAGGCCATATACCAGGCTGAGCGGACCAAAAACGTTGTTAAGCACAAAAAAGATAAACCCGAAGCTGATGCCAGTCACTACCCGCACGCCCATCGCTACACTGCGCAACGGGCCAAAGATAAACGACAGCGCCATCAGCATCATTACCGCTACCGAAAGTGGCGAGAACACTTTGTTCCACATATTCAGCTGATAGCGCCCGGCTTCCTGGCCGCTCTGCCGCAGGTATTTTGCATAATCATACAGGCCGCGAATCGACAAAGAGTCCGGGTCCAGCGCCACCACGCCTAATTTGTCTGGCGTCAGCGAACTTTTCCACTCCCCTTTCAGGGTCTGGCTGCCGGTGACCTGCTGCGGGTTAACCAGGTTCGATTCTTCCACCTGCGACAAATCCCATTGTTTACTGTCGGGATTGAATTTTGCTGATGCGGCATAGCGTACGGTTTCCAGCCGGCGGTTGTCGTTAAAGTTATAAATACTCACCCCTTCCAGGGTACTGTCACTGCGGACGTGCTGAATATAGATATAACTGTTGCCGTCTTTCGCCCATAAGCCGTTCTGAGTGGAAACCAGCGAACCACCAAGTATCTGCTGAGCCCGGTAATTACGCGCCATTTGTTCGCCCTGCGGCGCGACAAACTCACCGATCAGCATGGTCAGCAGCACCAGCGGTATGGCGGTTTTCATCACCGAACCGGCTATTTGCAATCGGGTGAAGCCAGACGCCTGCATCACCACCAGCTCACTGCGTTGTGCCAGCGTCCCCAGCCCGAGCAGCGCCCCCAGCAACGCCGCCATCGGGAAAAAAACTTCAATATCTTTCGGTACGCTCAGCAGGGTAAAGGCTGCCGCGCCCAGTGCTGAATAGTCGCCCTGCCCGGTTTTACGTAGCTGATCGACAAATTTGATAATGCCGGACAGCGATACCAGCATAAACAGCGTCGCCATAATGGTATTAAAAATGGTTTTACCGATATACCTGTCGAGTACGCCAAACATTAAACGTTCTCCTTACGTTTAAAGCGTGCGCGAAAGCGACGCATTGGTACGGTATTCCAGGCATTCAGTATCAACGCCAGCGCCAGATAAAAGCCGTTCACCCCCCACATCCAGTAAAAGACATTCAGGTGATTACGGGCCGCGTTAGAGCGAATGGAACTTTGTAACAGGAAAAAAATCAGGTAAAGCAGCATCGCCGGCAACATTGACAACACGCGGCCCTGACGCGGATTAACCTCACTGAGCGGTACGACCATAAGCGCCATAACAAACACCGAGAAAATCAGTGTCAGACGCCAGCTCAGTTCGCTGTGAAATTCCGGATTATCAGAGTGCCATAACGTTTTAAAATCGGCCTGTTCTGCATCGTTGGGATCGAGCGGCACCACTTCATGACCGATAATAGCTTTGTAATTCTGGAAGTCGGTAATACGGAAATCACGCAGCATGGCGGTGCCTTCAAAGCGCGTGCCCTTATCCAGGGTCACCATCTGTGAACCGTCAGGTCGCTGGGTCATTACGCCGTGATCGGCCACGACCACCGACGGGCGCGCGTTGCCCTTCGGCTGCAGCTGAGCCAGGAACACCTGCTGGAAATCATTACCTTTCACTTTTTCAATAAACAGCACGTTATTGCCGTCATTGGTGGTCTGAAACTGGCCAGCAACCAGCGCGGCAGCGCCAGGGTTTGCTTTTGCGTTCTGGGTCACTTCATTTTCATAGCGCTGTGACCATGGTCCCAGCCAGGCAACGTTAACCGCTGCCACGATGGCGGTAATGACTATCAGCACCGTCACCGATTTGACCAGTACCGATTTTCCTAAGCCGCAGGCATGCATGACTGTAATTTCACTTTCTGTGTACAGTTTGCTGAAGGTCATTAAAATCGCCAGAAACAAGCTAAGCGGCAGTATTAACTGCGCCATTTGCGGCACGCCCAGCCCCATCAGGGTCAAAACCAGGTTTGTAGGAATATCGCCATCTACCGCCGCCCCCAGTATCCTGACCAGCTTCTGACAAAAAAAGATCAGCAGCAGGATAAACAGAATGGCCAGCTGGCTTTTAAAAGTTTCCCGAACCAAATATCTAATGATGATCACGCTGAGTGCACCTGTGAAAACTTGTCTTTTTGCAGGAAAATCGCTAATTTCATCGCTTACTTGCCATTTTTCTCATCAATGGCGATTGTCGTCGCTAATAATAGTATGACAATACATACGTTCTGGAGGTGTAAATGCGTGCCAGAATTTTAACACCAAGTGCCACCAGATGTCCGTTTGATCAACGGTGCTTTTATTAAAATGGCATTATGCAGTACTAAAACGTACCATTCTATCTGCAGCAAACGCCGTTGTCTTTAAGATTCAGGAGAATGCATGGAGTTCAGTGTAAAAAGCGGTAGTCCGGAAAAACAGCGCAGTGCCTGTATCGTGGTCGGCGTTTTTGAACCACGCCGCCTGTCACCGATAGCTGAACAGCTGGATAAAATCAGCGATGGCTACATCAGCGCCCTGTTACGCCGTGGTGAACTGGAAGGCAAAGTCGGTCAGACGCTGCTGCTTCATCATGTGCCTAACATTCTTTCCGAGCGTATCCTGCTGATTGGCTGTGGCAAGGAACGCGAACTGGATGAACGTCAGTACAGGCAGATTATTCAGAAAACCATCAATACACTAAATGATACCGGTTCAATGGAAGCCGTGTGTTTTCTGACCGAGCTGCACGTCAAAGGACGAAACACTTACTGGAAAGTACGCCAGGCGGTGGAAACGGCGAAAGAATCGCTCTATTCATTTGACCAGTTAAAGAGCAACAAAACCGAACCGCGCCGGCCGCTGCGTAAACTGGTGTTCAACGTGCCAACCCGGCGCGAACTCACCAGTGGTGAACGGGCAATTCAGCACGGTCTGGCGATTGCCGCCGGGATCAAAGCGGCAAAAGATCTGGGCAATATGCCACCAAATATTTGTAATGCTGCCTACCTGGCCTCCCAGGCGCGTCAGCTGGCGGACAGTTTCAACAAAAACATCTCGACCCGGGTGATTGGCGAACAGCAGATGAAAGAACTCGGCATGAACGCCTACCTGGCGGTCGGTGCCGGTTCGCAAAACGAATCGCTGATGTCGGTGATCGAATACAAAGGCAGTCCGGACCCGGACGCAAAGCCCATTGTGCTGGTAGGTAAAGGCCTGACCTTCGACGCCGGAGGCATATCGCTCAAACCAGCCGAAGCGATGGACGAAATGAAATATGACATGTGCGGAGCCGCTTCGGTTTATGGCGTGCTGCGCATGGTCGCCGAACTCAACTTACCGCTTAATGTTGTCGGCGTGCTGGCCGGTTGCGAAAACATGGCCGATGGCGGTGCGATGCGGCCGGGTGACGTGCTGACCACAATGTCCGGTCAGACGGTTGAAGTGCTTAACACCGATGCCGAAGGCCGTCTGGTGCTGTGCGATGTGCTGACCTATGTTGAACGCTTTGAGCCAGAAACGGTTATTGACATTGCCACCCTGACCGGCGCCTGTGTCATTGCACTGGGCCATCATATCAGCGGTCTGATGTCGAACCACAACCCACTGGCCCATGAACTGGTCAGTGCATCAGAGCAGGCGGGTGACCGCGCCTGGCGCTTGCCGCTGGCCGATGAATATCAGGAACAGCTGGAGTCGAACTTTGCCGACATGGCCAATATCGGCGGCCGTCCTGGCGGGGCAATTACCGCAGCCTGCTTCCTGGCACGCTTTACGCGTAAATATAACTGGGCTCATCTCGACATTGCCGGCACCGCCTGGCGTTCCGGTAAAGCCAAAGGGGCCACCGGCCGGCCAGTGGCCCTGCTGTCACAGTTCCTGTTAAACCGTGCCGGGCTGAATGGCGAAGAGTAATACTGTACAGGGGCAGCACCGGCAGATTGCCGGTGCTGCCGCCATCAGAAGACATCTTCAGCCGGTGACGGCTGTTGTCAGCGGGCGGGTCAGTACCCGCCCGCATTAATTAACTGGCCGCTTATGAAAAACGCAACCTTCTATCTGATGGAATCCAGTGACAGTACTGATGGCCTGAGTGCCGTTGAAGCACTGGTGTGCGAGCTGGCCGGTGAGCGCTGGCGAGCCGGTAAACGGGTGCTTATTGCCTGTGAGTCTGAAGAACAGGCTAACCGGCTTGATGAAGCGTTATGGCAACGCCCGGCTAGCGCATTTATTCCTCATAATCTGGCGGGAGAAGGCCCAGGCTATGGCGCTCCGGTGGAGCTGGCCTGGCCACAGCGCCGTGGTAACGCCCCACGCGATCTGCTTATCAGCCTGCTGCCGGAATTTGCAGATTTTGCCACCGCTTTCTATGAAGTGATAGACTTTGTCCCTCATGAAGAAACTTTGAAACAGCAGGCGCGTGAACGCTATAAAGCCTACCGCACCGCCGGCTTCCACTTGAATACGGCCACGCCTGTGCAGCCGCAAACGACATAGCAGAAATGGAAAAGACATATAACCCGCAAGAGATCGAACAACCGCTTTACCAGCACTGGGAAAAACAGGGCTACTTTAAGCCAAATGGCGATACCAGCCAGCAAAGTTTCTGCATCATGATCCCGCCGCCAAACGTAACCGGCAGTCTGCATATGGGACACGCCTTCCAGCAGACGATTATGGATACCCTGATCCGTTATCAGCGCATGCAGGGCAAAAATACCCTCTGGCAGGCCGGCACCGATCACGCGGGTATCGCAACCCAGATGGTGGTTGAGCGTAAAATTGCGGCGGAAGAAGGCAAAACGCGCCATGACTATGGCCGTGAAGCATTTATTGAGCGAATCTGGCAGTGGAAAGCCGAATCCGGTGGTGCCATTACCCGTCAGATGCGCCGTCTTGGCGATTCAGTGGACTGGGAACGCGAACGTTTTACGATGGATGAAGGTCTGTCGGAGGCTGTAAAAGAAGTTTTTGTCCGCCTGTATAAAGAAGACCTGATTTATCGTGGTAAACGGCTGGTTAACTGGGATCCTAAATTACGCACCGCCATTTCCGATCTTGAAGTGGAAAACCGCGAATCAAAAGGGTCGATGTGGCATATCCGCTACCCGTTACTTGATGGCGCCAAAACCGCTGACGGCAAAAATTACCTGGTGGTGGCCACCACCCGCCCGGAAACGCTGCTGGGTGACACCGGTGTAGCCGTCAATCCGCACGACCCGCGTTATAAAGACCTGATTGGCAAGTGCGTACTGCTGCCGCTGGTTAACCGCCGTATTCCGATTGTCGGTGACGAGCATGCCGATATGGAAAAAGGCACCGGCTGTGTAAAAATCACCCCGGCGCACGACTTCAATGACTACGAAGTGGGTAAACGTCACGGTCTGCCCATGATCAACATTCTGACCTTTGACGGTGCCATTCGGGAAAACGCCGAGGTATTTGACAGCGCCGGATGCGAATCTGCGGCTTATGATACGCATATCCCGGCAGAATTTCGTTGCCTTGAGCGTTTTGCGGCCCGTAAGGCCATTGTTGAGAGCATTGATGAGCTAGGTCTGCTTGAAGATATCAAGCCTCACGACCTGACCGTGCCTTATGGCGATCGTGGCGGCGTAGTGATTGAACCGATGCTGACAGACCAGTGGTATGTGCGCACGGCCCCGCTGGCAAAAGTCGCGGTTGAGGCGGTGGAAAACGGCGAAATCCAGTTCGTACCGAAACAATATGAAAATATGTATTTTTCCTGGATGCGTGATATTCAGGACTGGTGCATTTCGCGCCAGCTCTGGTGGGGGCACCGTATTCCTGCCTGGTATGACGAAGCCGGCAACGTCTATGTTGGCCGTACTGAACAAGAAGTGCGTCAGGAATACCAGCTGGCCGCCGATGTAGCATTGCAGCAGGACGAAGACGTACTGGATACCTGGTTCTCTTCCGGTCTCTGGACTTTTTCCACTCTCGGCTGGCCGGAAAACACCGAAGCGCTGCGTCAGTTCCACCCCACCAGCGTGCTGGTGAGCGGTTTTGACATTATCTTTTTCTGGATTGCGCGCATGATCATGCTGACCATGCATTTCATTAAAGATGAAAACGGCAAGCCGCAGGTTCCGTTTAAGACGGTCTATATGACGGGTCTTATTCGCGACGAGGAAGGACAGAAGATGTCCAAATCCAAAGGTAATGTCATTGACCCGCTGGATATGGTTGACGGTATCTCGCTGGCCGACCTGCTGGAAAAACGCACCGGCAATATGATGCAACCGCAGCTGGCAGAGAAGATCCGTAAACGCACTGAAAAGCAATTCCCTGACGGTATTGAAGCACACGGCACCGATGCGTTGCGCTTTACCCTCGCGGCGCTGGCGTCCACCGGGCGTGACATTAACTGGGACATGAAGCGCCTGGAAGGCTACCGTAACTTCTGTAATAAGCTGTGGAATGCCAGCCGCTTTGTGCTGATGAATACCGAAAATCAGGACTGCGGTCAGCATGGCGGTGACATGCAACTGTCGCTGGCAGACCGCTGGATCCTGAGCGAATTTAACCAGACGGTAAAAGCATACCGTGAGGCACTGGATAATTACCGTTTCGATATCGCTGCCAATATCCTTTACGATTTTACCTGGAATCAGTTCTGTGACTGGTATCTTGAACTGGCCAAGCCGGTAATGAACGGCGGCAGTGAAGCCGCACTGCGCGGTACAAGGCATACACTGGTCGACGTGCTGGAAGCCCTGCTGCGGCTGGCACATCCGATTATTCCGTTTATTACCGAAACCATCTGGCAGCGGGTGAAGCGGTTGAAAGGAATTAACGCCGATACCATCATGCTGCAGCCGATGCCGGACTATGAGGCGGCGAAGGTTGATCCCGTTGCTCAGGCCGATACCGAATGGCTGAAACAGGCAATAATTGCAGTACGTAACATCCGTGCCGAAATGAACCTTTCCCCGGCGAAATCCCTGAGGTTACTGTTACGTGATGCCAGTGCCGATGCCGAACGGCGCGTTAATGAAAACCGTCATTTCTTGTCAACACTGGCACGTCTTGACGATGTCACCGTGCTGCCGGCGGGTGATAAAGGTCCGGTATCCGTGATCAAACTGGTGGACGGTGCCGGGCTGCTGATCCCAATGGCGGGACTGATTGATAAAACCGCCGAAATGGAACGGCTCAACAAAGAAATTGCCCGACTGGATGACGAAATCGGACGCATTGCCAGTAAACTCAACAATGCCGGTTTTGTTGACCGTGCTCCGCCAGCGGTAGTGGCAAAAGAGCGTGAAAAAATGGAAAGTTACGCCCAGTCAAAAAGCAAAGTGCTTGAACAGCTGACGGTGATTCAGGGCCTGTAGCCAACCGGTTGAAGGGCTGTTACCACAGCCCTTTTATTCCCTTGCGCGATTCCCTGCGGCAATCGTCCAGCATAAAGTCAATAAATCGTCCCATTGCATCGGCAAAGCGGGGATGTTATTACAGTTTTTTCCCTGAATAAATGCTGAGTTGATGTGATGAGTACAGCGCTTAACCACGATCTGCGGCTGCGTCCGCTTACTGCCGCCGATAACGCCGCCATTGCCGGAGTAATCCGTGAGGTCTCGGCCGAATTTGGTCTGACTGCCGATCGTGGTTACACCGTGGCCGATCCCGACCTCGATCGTCTGTTTGAGCTTTACAGTCAGCCAGACAGCGCCTACTGGGTGGTGGAGCTGGAAGGTAAAGTCGTCGGCGGTGGCGGCGTAGCCCCCCTGCAATGCAGTAGCGAGGCCATTTGCGAACTGCAGAAAATGTATTTTCTGCCGGTCGCTCGTGGCCTTGGTCTCGCGCGCACCCTGGCGCTTAATGCCATGGACTTTGCCAGAAAACGCGGTTACCAGCGCTGCTATCTGGAAACCACCGCCAGCCTGACCCGCGCCATTAAATTGTATCAGCAGCTCGGTTTTACCCATATTGATACGGCCATGGGCTGTACCGGCCACGTTGATTGTGAAGTCAGAATGCTGAAAACGCTGTAACCGCCTGGGCTATCTGGTCGTCCTGTGGTGCCCCTTGTTATTGTCACCGCGCGTCCTGTGCCAGCAGGCGGCTGGGCGAAAACGGTTTAAAACGCCGGTACACCACTGTGAAAACGCAGTTCGTCGTCCGGCTGGTTAATCAGCCGCGCCTCAGCCCGGCCAATTTTGTCTACCCGCGGAGCAATATCCAGCGGCGAGATTTGCTGTGCCAGCGCCAGATAATCCTGGTAGTGGCGCGCTTCAGAACGCAGCAGCGAAACATAAAAGGTACGCAGTTCGCTATCCAGCAGCGGCGCCAGACTGGCAAAGCGTTCACAGGAACGCGCCTCAATGTACGCACCGCAAATCAGCTTATCCACCAGCGTATCCGGTTCGTGGGTGGTCACTTCGCGCATTAATCCCCTGGCATAACGGCTGGCAGTGATTCTGCGGTAGGGAATCGCGCGTGCCTGCATGATTTCCCAGACCTGATAAAAATGATGCAATTCTTCTTTGATTAACAGCACCATCTTATCCACTAGCTCATCCGCCCACGGCAGGGTATTTTGCACAATAATCCGCCGGTTCAGATTACGGTGAGCGTTGATGAAATCACTGTCAGCGTCTTCATAATAAATAAAATCTTCATAGGGCTTGAGCCAGGCAAGGATTGCCTCTCCGCTCGGCTTATCCGCAACATATTTACGAATCAGCCAGGTAGCGGTTTGTGCGGCCTTGAGTTCACAAACCAGATGATCGGTTAGCAACAGAGCCAGATTTTCCGGCTGACTGGCAACATCCAACCAGCGTTGCGGCGTCCGGCATTGCAGGAAAGCGTAGATTGGCGAAAGCAGCGCGTCGTATTTCATCGTTCAACATCAATGTTATTGTCAGGCATTCTCTGGCGCGCTCAACCCGGCGCGCCGTCAGGCAGCAATCAGTGGCGGACGCCGTCGTCGTCTTCATCGACATAGTCATCGTCTGATTGTGGATCTTCCGCATTCGGATCTTCGAAATAAGTCCCCCAGCCGTCATAATCAACATTGAATTTTCCGGCCAGCTTAACCAGCTGTTCCACTTGTTCATCAAGCAGCGCGGCATTTAATGCCAGCTCACTGATAATGTCACAGCACATGACTTTACTGCCGTCTTCAAGCTCCAGCTCTTCAGGATCGGTTACTTCATAGCCGAGCCTGAACGCTTCCACTGCCACCTTTTCCAGCGCGTCAAAGTTTGCGCAGGACAGGTGATGCTCAATGGTATACAGCGCGTCGGGATCGCTACCGTCCTCCAGCAATTCATCAATAATCAGCCGCGTCTCTTCGCGCTGCTCTTCCAGCAATTCTTCATAGGACATGATGCGACTCCTTCGGTCAGCACAGGTTACCGGCGTATTTTCCCACAGCGCTTCGGGCACCACTACCCTTATGAGAAAAAGTTTCTTCACGTCAAGCTTGAAAAAGCATATTCATGCGGTTAAATTGAATTTTAATTCACATGACCGGAGTGCAGTATGAGTCAGCTTTTTCAACGTCATTTACTCAGACTTCTTGATTTCACCCCTGCAGAAATTACCACCCTGCTGGCGCTGGCAGCCACGCTTAAAGCGGCAAAAAAACAGGGTCGCGAAGTGCAGCGACTGACGGGAAAAAATATTGCGCTCATCTTCGAAAAAGATTCAACCCGCACCCGTTGCTCTTTCGAAGTTGCCGCTTTTGACCAGGGCGCAAAGGTCACCTATCTTGGCCCGAGTGGTAGCCAGATTGGCCATAAAGAATCGATGAAAGACAGCGCGCGGGTGCTGGGACGGCTATATGATGGTATTCAGTATCGCGGGTACGGTCAGTCGCTGGTGGAAACGCTGGCTAAGTATGCCGGCGTCCCGGTGTGGAATGGTCTGACTAATGAGTTTCATCCAACGCAAATCCTCGCTGACCTGTTGACCATGCAGGAACAGTTACCGGAGAAGCCGTTGAGCGCCATGACGCTGGTGTATGTCGGTGATGCACGCTACAACATGGGCAACAGCATGCTGGAAGCGGCAGCGGTCGCCGGACTGGATTTACGTATTGTGGCGCCACAAAGCTGCTGGCCGCAGCAACAGCTGGTTGACGAGTGCAGACAAGCCGCGCAAGCCAGCGGTGGCCGCATAACCCTGACAGAAGATGTCGCTGCCGGCGTTAAAGGGTCCGATTTTATCTATACCGATGTCTGGGTGTCGATGGGAGAGGATAAAACGGTCTGGCAGCAGCGTATTGCGCTGCTACGTGCTTATCAGGTTAATCGTGAAATGCTGGCGCTGACCGGCAATCCCCAGGTAAAATTTCTCCATTGCCTGCCGGCTTTTCATGATGATGAAACCACGCTTGGTCAGCAAATTGCCGAACAATATGGCCTGACGGGCGGCATGGAAGTCACCGACGAGGTCTTCGAATCCGAACATAGTGTGGTATTCGATCAGGCCGAAAACCGCATGCATACCATTAAAGCGGTGATGGTAGCGACTCTGAGCCCGGAAGCCGGCTAGCGAAAGCCGCTGTCTGCCATCAGCGCCGGTGATAACACGGATAACTACCCGCTTATTGTGAATGAATATTCACAGCAAACGTTTAATAAGCTAATTTTTCGCATGGTCAGGGTTGCTAAACGATCGGACATGAGTATAATGCCCGGCAATTTGCCAGGAGGAAATATGCAACTGCGATTGTTGAACATTGTCGACAACCCCGCTCTGAATGCAGCGGAGCAAAATCCGTTTTATTTCCGTGGTAATACCGATCGTAACAGCCCCTTTTAAAGGGGCTTTTTTTTGTCCGTCGATAAGCTGCATAACGGCATCCGGAGGGGAAGATGGCCAACCCGCTGTACAAAAAACATATCATTTCCATCAACGATTTAAGCCGTGAAGAGCTGGAACTGGTGCTGGATACCGCCGCCCGGCTGAAAGCAAATCCACAGCCAGAACTGTTAAAAAATAAGGTGATTGCCAGCTGCTTTTTTGAAGCATCCACCCGCACCCGGCTGTCGTTTGAAACCGCCATGCAACGGCTGGGTGCTTCGGTGGTGGGTTTTGCTGATAGCAGCAATACCTCGCTGGGTAAAAAAGGCGAATCTCTGGCGGACACGATTTCGGTTATCAGTACCTACGTTGATGCCATCGTCATGCGCCATCCGCAGGAGGGGGCAGCCCGGCTGGCCGCTGAGTTTGCTGGTGACATTCCGGTGCTTAACGCCGGTGACGGCGCCAATCAGCATCCTACCCAGACCCTGCTGGATCTGTTTACCATTCAGCACACCCAAAGCCGCTTAAGCCATCTGAAAGTAGCTATGGTCGGCGATTTAAAATATGGCCGTACCGTTCACTCTCTGACCCAGGCACTGGCCAAATTCGACGGAAACCACTTCTATTTTATCGCCCCGGATGCTCTGGCAATGCCCGGCCATATCACCAGCATGCTTGATGACAAAGGCATTGCGTGGTCACGCCACAGCAGTATTGACGAAGTGATAACCGAGGTGGATATCCTGTATATGACCCGCGTACAGAAAGAACGCCTTGACCCCTCTGAATACGCTAACGTCAAGGCGCAGTTCGTTCTGCGTGCCGCTGACCTCACCGGCGCGCGTGACAACATGAAGGTGCTGCATCCGCTGCCACGTATCGATGAAATTGCCACCGACGTAGATAAGACCCCCCATGCCTGGTACTTTCAGCAGGCCGGTAACGGTATTTTCGCCCGTCAGGCATTACTGGCCCTGGTGCTGAACAGTGAACTGCCGCAGTAAGGAGATGTAAGATGAAACAAGACAATAAATTGCAGGTTGAAGCGATTAAAAGCGGCACGGTGATCGACCATATTCCGGCACAGGTTGGTTTTAAGCTGCTGTCGTTGTTTCGCCTGACCGAAACCGATCAGCGTATTACCATCGGCCTGAACCTGCCTTCCGGTGAAATGGGCCGCAAAGATCTGATTAAGATTGAAAATACCTTTCTGACGGACGACCAGATCAACCAGCTGGCAGTGTATGCGCCGCACGCCACGGTGAATCGTATTGATGACTATGAAGTGGTTGGCAAAGCGACGCCGGCCTTACCCGATATTATTGAACGGGTACTGACGTGTCCCAATGGCAACTGTATCAGTCGCAGTGAGCCGGTCATGTCCAGCTTTACCGTCAGGCAGCGACCGCATGATATTCATCTGCAGTGTAAGTACTGTGAAAAAGAGTTTGCCCATCACGTGGTCCTGAGTAACGGCTGATAAAGGCAGAGGTTGCTGAACAGCGCCGGGCAGCAGTGCTATAGTGCTGCTGTCATTTTTAAAGGAGAACGCTATGTCCCGCGAAATCAGTACCGAAAATGCCCCAGCGGCGATCGGCCCCTACGTACAGGCCGTTGACCTGGGTAATATGATCATCACCTCTGGCCAAATCCCGGTTGATCCGCAATCAGGCGCGGTTGCTGAGGATATCGCCGCCCAGACGCGTCAGTCACTGGCAAACGTCAAAGCTATTGTCGAAGCCGCCGGGCTTGCCGTGGCTGATATTGTCAAAACCACGGTGTTTGTTAAAGACCTGAATGATTTTGCCACGGTAAACAGCACCTACGAGGCGTTTTTCAATCAGCACAAGGCCAGCTTCCCTGCCCGTTCCTGTGTGGAAGTCGCCCGCCTGCCAAAAGATGTGAAAATTGAAATTGAAGCCATTGCGGTGCGCCGTTAAGGGCTGATACAACTTCAGCGCTGACCCGGTTATTCGCGGCCGGGTTCGCGGTTTTATTTTTCTGCCTGTAGCAATGTTTCAACCGGATACACCAGCGCATTTACCGTTTCACCCTGCACCTGTGCCGCATTATCCAGCCGGTCATGCATATGCTGGCGTTCCCGAGCGCCGAAAGTGCGATCGTTTTCCATGGCATTCAGTATGGCAATCCCAATGGCACTGACCTCTTTGGTCTGCTGCGCCAGCGGTTTTAACGCCTGTAACTGATAATTTTGCTCCAGCAAAGGCATCACCACCGGCACAATATTTTGCCAGCGCAGTAACTTTTGCCGTATTGCCTCTGCCACCCACTTATCACCCCGGTTTTTTATCAGCTGGTTGACCATCATTTGCAGTTCACGCATCGCATTACTTTCCGCCGGCAGCACATCCACCAGCCGGTTGAGCGCTTCAGACTGGTTGTCGCGTCCACGGTGAAACTTAAGGTGATAACGGGTGTAGTACTGGGCCGGTTCCAGCACCTCGGCGAAAACCTGCAGCGGCAGGATAGCCTGATGGTTAGCCAGCCGCATCATTTGTAGCTCTGTCTGCGCGTGCTGTTGCAAACCAACCGAAACAACTGACCAGCGATCCACGGCTTTCAGCCGCTGATAAAGATGGGTTTCGTCGCTGACGGCCTTTGCCGACCACAATCGTTCAGCAATAACAAAAAGCCGCGGCCAGAGTTTGGTATCAATATTGCGGGCGTTCACCAGTTCGCTCCACAATGTTGCTTCACCCCCCAGAATATAGCCTTGCTGTAAAGGCGTCGCGGCCAGCGGTAGCCTGCCCGGTGGCCTATTTTCCAGCCGGTGGCCGGTCAGCGGATAGCGGACATTGCCAATCCGTGCATAGCCACTGATCCGCTGCTGATTAAAGGTCATTACCGGTTGTATGACACTCATCCAGTTATCCACGCTAAACGTCAGCTGATCCGGTGCCAGCCAGTGAATGCGCCGTACCTCGCGGCGGGAATAGCCATCAAAGTCGATAAATCCGCGCGGACCTTTTTTCCCGTCAATCAGCGTAAAAGTGCCGCTCACGACTTTTCCTTTCAGCATCAGCAACGTAAATCGCCAGCTTTGGCTGCATTCCCCTTCCTGCGCACTATCGCGTCCGTTCAGCGCCGGCACCTCAGGGTCGTTACGATAGTAATAAGCAGCGGGTTGTGGCTGATTAAGAGAAAATCCGCCGGAAAATATCGCGCGATAATTTGCGCTGACGGCAGCGGCAAGCGCGTCCTGTCCCTGCCATGACTGAATCACACTTTCAGCGGGTAGGCCAGAATTGCGCATTTCATCCCAGCCGACCATCCGGCGCTTATGGGCAATCAGGATCTTTGCAACCCGGCGATTAAAATAGGCCTGCAGGGCGTGGGTATCCGCCAGTCCATGACGATGCATAAATTGCTGGATAGTCGCTGACTCGTTCCACTGGCTGGCATCGATTTCATCGCCCCCCATATGTAAATAGCTGTCGGGAAAGATGTCTGTCAGTTCACCCACCAGGGTATCGATAAACTGATAAACCCGCTCATTACTGGGGTCGAGCACCGGTTTCATCATGCCCCAGCTTCGCGCTATCTGATAATGTCCCGGCGCGGCGATTAATTCCGGCATCGCCGCCGCCAGTGCCGAAGCGTGGCCGGGCAGGTCTACTTCCGGTACCACCCGAATGCCAAGATCGCGGGCATAGGCGACAATATCACGCATCTGTTGCTGACTGTAAAACAGCCCGTCACTGCCTTTTTCCGTCAGCGCCGGAAAATGCGAAGACGCCAGACGCCAGCCCTGATCGTCGGTGAGATGCCAGTGCAAAACGTTCAGACGGGCAGCCGCCATACCATCGAGCTGTCGTTTGATATCTTCTACCGGCAGAAAATGGCGCGCCGAATCCAGTAACAGCCCGCGCCAGGGAAATCGCGGTTTATCATTGATAGTCACCAGTGGGATAAAACTGTCGTGCGGGCCATTTTGTACCAGCTGTAGCAGGGTTTCCATTCCGCGCAGGGCGCCAAAACGGGTCTGCGCCTCCAGTATCACGCCCTGATGGTCAACCTGCAGGCGGTAGCGTTCATCAATCCCCAGCGCCGGCAGCGGATTAACGCGCCTGGCAATACGGATACAAATAGTTGGCCGGCCTTGACTGCCGGTTTGCGGCCGTAATTCCCAGCCGGTCTGACGGGCAATCCGTTCGCGCCAGCGGATGACCGCATCCGCTAAATCGTCACCACTTACCGAAATGGACAGCTCAGGACTGAGGGTGAATTGCCCGCCGTTTACCGGCAACACAACCTGCTGTGGCCAGGGCATAAGGGGTAACGGACTGCCGCCGTGGGCGGCCAGCAACGAACCGGGTAAGATCAGCGCCACCGTCAGCACAATGAAAAGCAAAACGCGCAACATGAAGACTCCCTTCAAATCATGATGTTATGACGAAATGAACGGGCTGATAACACAGAACGGATAACACCTATCGGCTCTCAGCATAACCACTCGTTCATTCAGGAACTCAGCAGACCCGCCAGCTCTTCATCACTGAACAAAGCGGTTTCATCGGCGCTGCCTTGCAAAATACTCTCGGCCAGAGAAGCCTTTTGCTGCTGCAGATTAACAATCTTTTCTTCAATACTGTCTGCAACAATCAGTTTATAAACAAAAACGGTTTTTTGCTGCCCGATACGCCAGGCCCGATCGGTCGCCTGGTTTTCCGCCGCCGGATTCCACCAGGGATCATAGTGTATCACCGTATCTGCCGCCGTCAGATTGAGCCCGACGCCCCCCGCCTTCAGGCTAATGAGAAATACCGGTACTTCACCGCGCTGGAAGCGTTCCACCGGCGCCTGACGATCGCGGGTACTGCCGGTCAGCATCGCGTAATCAATCCGCGCTTTTTTCAGCTCCCCGGCGATCAGCATCAGCATTTCGGTAAACTGGGAAAAAATCAGCACATGGCGATCCTCTGCCAGCAGTTCCAGCAACATTTCACGCAGCAGCGTCAGTTTCGCCGACTGACGTACGCTGGTCGCATTATCCAGCTTAACCAGCCGCGGATCGCAGCAGATCTGACGCAGTTTGAGCAACGCGTCCAGCACCAGAATCCGGCTGGAAGCATGTCCCTGACGGCGGCTGAGTGCCAGCCTGACCTGACGTTCCAGCGCGACGCGTACCGTCTCATACAGGTCGCGCTGCGCCCCTTCAAGCAATACACGACGCACCATACTGTTTTTCGGCGGCAGTTCTGCAACGACTTCCTGCTTGCGGCGACGGAGCATAAAAGGCCGCACTCGCTGCGCCAGCAGCTGACGGCGGGTGTGATCACCATGGCGTTCCACAGGAATACGCCACTGATGTAAAAAATCTTTTTCGCTACCCAGAAAACCGGGCAATAAAAAATCAAACTGCGCCCACAGCTCACCAAGGTGATTTTCCAGCGGGGTACCGGTGAGACAGAGACGATGACGTGCATCCAGCTTACGAATGGCCCGTCCGGCCTGAGAATGTGGATTTTTCACATACTGCGCTTCATCAAGGATCAGCAGATGCCAGGACTGGTTCCTTAACACCGCCTGATCGCGCCATAATAATGAATAGCTGGTCAGCACCACATCATACTGATCAAGACAGGAAAAATATTCGTTGCGCTGTGGTCCGCTAAGGGATAACACGCGCAGCTCAGGAGCAAAGCGCTGAGCTTCACTCAGCCAGTTATAAATAAGGGTGGTCGGCACCACAATTAACGCCGGCAGATCCAGCCTGGCGTTCTCTTTTTCCAGCAAGATATGCGCCAGGGTTTGTACCGTTTTACCCAGTCCCATATCATCGGCCAGAACGCCGGCCAGCGATTGCCGGCTTAAGGCCTGCATCCAGCTTACCCCCTGCAGCTGATAATCACGCAGGGTCGCCTGCAGACCCGCCGGGGGCGTAATAGCCGGTAACTTATCCACCTGCAGCAACTCGCCATTCAAAGCCAGTCTTGCTGCCTCATCATCCGCCTGCCAGCATCCCACCTGGGACAGAGCCGCCAACCGGCCCCGATCCCACCGCGGCAGCGGCAGGCTGTGACTCTGTGTGCCATCATCAGGCAGCACGTCAATCAGATTCGCCAGCAGCGGTTTCAGCTGCGCCGCCGCCAGCGCCAGCCGCGTATTATCGGCATCACGCAGCTCAATAATTTCCTCATTGGCAATGGTGCTAAGATCGCCGCTGAGCCAGCGAGTATCCTGGGCCAGCAGAGCCGGTAACATGGGCAACAGTGGGATGATACGCTGACCGGCGCTGACCGTCAGTTCTATTGCGAAATCACCCTGTTCGTGGCGGCTTATCCGGCCGGAGATCATCTCGATATCACGGCGATTCCAGGTAAAATCGTCATCCAGAGTGATAAGCCATCCGCGGGCGCGCAATGCCGGTAAAAGCAGCCGGATAATCTGCCGCCAGTCGCCGGGTTGCTCTGGCACAAGTAGCTGGCCGGGCAACGGCGAAGAGGCCGGCGTATAGATGTGGCTGGCCGGCACCCCATGCAAGCCGGCCGCCTGTAATTCAGCCAGCCAGCGTTGCTCTTTTTCGGTCTGACGCACCAGCTGCCAGCGCTGGCCACGGTCATCAGGAAAAATCGTTTCCTGACTATCGGCATCAACCATGATGCCGTTATAGCTGAAGGATAGCGCGGCAAAATCCAGTCGTTTCTGCCGGTGACCATAGCGGCCATAGCCACTGACAAAGCGCGAACGCGATTGCAAATGCAGCGCCGGAACCGGCTCAGCATGCAGCGGCCGCGGCGCAGAAGCTTCCTGTTGTACCGGCTGTTGCAAATTAGCCAGCATCACTGCTGCAACATGCCGGCAGTTGGTTTGCACCGGACAGGTACATTCGCCACTGACGTGCAGTTTTCCTTGTGGTCTGCTGAAATGGACAACAACCCGCCATGGCTCATCCCCGACGCCAGGAATTTCCCCCGTTAACAGATTATGCTGTCGCTGCAGGTTCTGTACCCTCGGGATCAGGTCCTGTGCCTTGGTAACAGTCCGCCCCCCGAGCCAGCGTCTGACCTGAGTCGCGTCATAAGAAAAAGAAGACATTAAGGTTCTCATTAAGCCTTTTACGGACTTTTTTTACCGCATAACAGGAAATAGTAACGACCTGCGGCAGGGAGATGCAACCCGCTTTACCGTGACATTGCCAATTTATTCGCTGTTGTCTGTTCTTTGACCTGTATCAATTCAACCACAGTTATTTTCGACAAAACGCTACATATTGGGTCTATTATCGAATTAACACGCCATATATTGATAAGGAGTCAATCGTGGCGACACAGGTGATCAAACGAGATGGTTGCAAAGTGGCCTTCGATGCCAGCCGCATTGAACAGGCTGTTCGCCGGGCAGCGCAGGCCGCCGGAGTAGCAGATAGCCCCCTGAGCCAGACAATCACCGCCAGCGTCTGTGAACGCCTGCAAACCCAGCATGAAGTCGATATCAGCGACATTCAGCGGGCGGTGGAAGATGCGCTGATGGCCAGTGCCTGGCCGCAGGTCGCACGCTGCTGGATTGAATATCGCCACGATCGCGATCTGGCGCGCGAGCAACGCGGCCGGCTGAATACGGCAATTCGTGGTCTGATTGAGCAAAGTGACGCCGCCTTGCTCAGCGAAAATGCCAATAAAGATGGCAAAGTCATCCCCACCCAGCGCGACCTGCTGGCCGGCATTGTTGCTAAGCACTATGCCACCCGCTACCTGCTGCCGCGCGAAGTGGTTGAGGGACACGAACGCGGTGAAATTCATTACCATGACCTGGATTACGCGCCTTTTTTTCCCATGTTCAACTGCATGCTGATTGATCTGCAAGGTATGCTGACCCGCGGTTTTAAAATGGGAAATGCCGAGATAGAACCGCCAAAATCCATTGCCACTGCCACCGCCGTAACGGCTCAAATCATTGCTCAGGTTGCCAGCCATATTTATGGTGGCACGACAATTAACCGCATCGACGAAGTGCTGGCACCCTATGTGCGCGCCAGTCAGGAAAAACATCGGGCCATTGCCAGACAGTGGCAAATTGCCGACGTTGAAGGCTATGCTGATGCGCGCACGCGCAAAGAGTGTTATGACGCGTTCCAGTCACTGGAATATGAAGTTAATACGCTGCACACGGCCAATGGCCAGACGCCTTTTGTCACCTTTGGTTTTGGGTTGGGGACCGATGAGGCAGCGCGCCTGATTCAGCAGGCGATTTTAGAAAACCGGCTGGCGGGTCTTGGCCGCAACCATAAAACCGCCGTGTTTCCCAAGCTGGTTTTTGCCCTGCGTGAAGGGGTAAATTTACGTCCACAGGACGCTAACTACGATATCAAACAGCTGGCCCTACGCTGCGCCAGTCAGAGGATGTACCCCGACATTCTCAATTTTGAACAGGTAGTGAAGGTGACCGGCTCATTTAAAACCCCGATGGGTTGCCGCAGTTTTCTGGGCCGCTATGAAGAAAATGGCGAAGAAATCCATGAAGGACGCAATAATCTCGGGGTGATCAGCCTTAATCTGCCGCGCATTGCGCTGGAAGCCGCCGGTGATGAATCGCGTTTCTGGTCATTGCTGGATGAGCGGCTGACGCTCGCCAGATGTGCGTTAATGACCCGGGTAGCCCGGCTGGAAGGGGTAAAAGCGCGCGTTGCACCCATTCTCTATATGGAAGGTGCCTGTGGCGTTCGTTTACAGGCGGATGATGATATTGCCCCGTTATTCCGTCACGGCAGAGCCAGCCTGTCGCTGGGCTACATCGGCTTACATGAGACCATCAACGCCTTGTATGGCACCGAATGTCATTTGTTTGACTCGCCGGCACGTCGTGAAAAAGCGCTGGCTATTGTGCAGCATCTGCGGACAGCGACGGAAAAATGGAAGGCGGAAACCGGCTACGGGTTCAGCCTGTACAGCACCCCAAGCGAAAATCTGTGCGATCGCTTCTGCCGGTTGGATGCCGCCCGCTTCGGGCTGGTCGCCGGGGTAACCGATAAAGGCTATTACACCAACAGCTACCATCTTGATGTGGAAAAAAAGGTCAACCCCTACGATAAACTGGACTTTGAAGCCCCTTATCCTGCTATCGCCAGCGGTGGTTTCATCTGCTACGGCGAATACCCTAATTTACAGCATAACCTGAAAGCGCTGGAGGATGTCTGGGATTACAGTTACAGCCGGGTACCCTACTACGGCACCAACACGCCAATTGATGAATGTTATGCATGCGGCTATCACGGCGAATTTACCTGTACCAGTAAAGGATTTGTCTGCCCTGGCTGTGGTAATCACGACCCGGCTAGCGTTTCGGTAACCCGCCGCGTCTGTGGCTACCTTGGCAGCCCCGACGCCCGTCCGTTTAATGCCGGCAAGCAGGAGGAGGTTAAACGACGGGTAAAACATTTGCCCGCAGGAGTAGCGGAATGAATATTCAGCAATATTATCCGGTGGATGTGGTTAATGGTCCCGGTACCCGCTGCACGCTGTTTGTATCCGGCTGTGAGCATCAGTGCCCGGGCTGTTATAACCAGTGTAGCTGGCGGGTAAATAGTGGCGTGCCTTTTACCTGCGAGTGGGAAGATCGGCTCATTGCTGATCTGCAGGATCGTCGCATTCCGCGCCAGGGGCTGTCACTCTCCGGTGGCGATCCGCTGCATCCGGCCAACGTTGCGGAAGTACTGCATCTGGTGAAACGCGTGCGGCATGAGTGTGCCGGAAAAGATATCTGGCTGTGGACCGGCTACCGGCTGGAGGAGCTTAACAGCGCACAGCAGGCAGTTATTGCCCATCTGGATGTCTTGGTGGATGGCCGCTTTGAGCTGGCAAAAAAAGATCCTCGCCTGGTGTGGCGCGGCAGCAGCAACCAGGTTATCCATCGGCTGCGTCAGGCCAGTAGCAGCACGCTGTAGTCAGCTTACGGCCAGCACACTCTCCTTTCAAAAACTGGCAGCATAGCGGTTGCAGAATATTCCTGGTTGCATAACCACCATCGCCAGCCAGACTTAACCGGTGGGTATGATGATCTGAAAGGAGGAAACATGATGAAGACCATCGCGGTGCTGATCAGCGACCAATTCGAAGACACCGAATTCACTTCCCCCGCCAAAGCCTATCGTGATGCGGGTTATAACGTGGTAACCATTGAGAAACAGGCGGGAAAAACCGTCACAGGCAAAAAAGGCCAGACGGTGGTGATCGATAAAGCCATTGACGGCGTCAGCCCGGCAGACTTTGATGCATTGCTGCTTCCCGGCGGTTACTCACCGGACAGCCTGCGTGCAGACGACCGTTTTGTAACATTCACCCGGGACTTTGTCGCCAGTGGTAAACCGGTTTTTGCTATCTGTCATGGTCCGCAGCTGCTGATCAGTGCCGATGCGGTACGCGGCCGAAAAATGACGGCGGTGAAACCGATCGTAGTTGACTTAAAAAACGCGGGTGCCGATTTTTATGATAAAGAAGTGGTAGTCGATAACGATAATCTGGTTACCAGCAGAACACCGGACGATCTGCCCGCTTTTAATCGCGAATCACTGCGTCTTCTCAAAATGGCATCCTGAACGCCGGGCGGGATCGGTCGCCGTTAGACACTTTCATGCTGCCAGCGTAACTTGCTGCCAAATCCCAGCGTGTTATCCGTCATTTTCAGCTCCCTGATGGCGATTTCCCACAGCGGAGCTTGCGCACTGGCAGCAATGGGGAAACGGCGGATATAGGCACTGCGCGCCCGTGAAGCCTGTTCGCCAGCAAGCCGGACAATAACGCCCTGATACTGGACACCTTTAATCAGCATCGGACTGCGCGTCTGGCCATTAATCGTTCCGGCCACCAGCGGTTGTGCCTGCATCAGCATGCCGTGGCGCGTGGCGGCATCGCTCATCAGCCAGAAGACCTGCTGCTGTTCATTGAAAACGTAAAAACAGTTAGCACACCACGGCGGGGTTCCGGCGCACAGCGATAGCACATGTTGTTTTTTCAGGTAGCGGCAGATAGCCGCCGGGATGCTATTATCCATACTGATTAATTCCTGAATAAAAAAGGTGCGTTGCCATAGCATCCGGCATAACCATGACTTCTGCCCTGTTACCACCTGCACAATCAGCAGCGCTAACGCCGCCATTGGTGGCCGCCTGGCGGCTCTATATTCTGCGCACCGCGCGCGGCGTGCTTTATACCGGCATCAGCACCGATGTCAGCCGCCGTTTTGCCCAGCACCAGCGTGGCAAAGGGGCAAAATCTTTGCGTGGCAAAGGCCCGCTGGAATTACTTTTTGATACTGCCGCCGGCGATCGCGCCAGTGCATCGCGGCTCGAATATCGGGTTAAGCAGTTAACACGCCAGCAAAAACTGCGTCTGATTGCTGAACAGCCATGCTGTCTCAGTCACTGGCTGCTGTCGGTTAAACACGGTTAAAAGGTGCGGAAAACTCAACCTCACCCTGCACACCTTCAACAGCCTGTGCAGCCAGTGGGTAAACCTGAAAAGTTGCCTCGCTTTCTGGCCAACGACAGCGCAGCTGATAATCTGCTGCCGGTACGAAACCATAACGGCCATATCTCGTCGCATCGCCCAGCACAAAAATAGCGCTATAGCCGAACTCATTAAGCACATCCATGGCTTCATAGATCAATTTTTTGCCCAGCCCTTCGCCGCGCATACGTTCATCGACCGCCAGCGGCGACAGCACCACCCAGCCGCGATCTTCACCCCTGAGCGTAAGCGGACTGAATGCGGCATAGCCCAATACCTGCCCTTCCTCATCTGTTGCCACCATGCCCAGCGTTAACAGACCGTCTTCGCGCAACTGGTGCACCAGTTGCGCTTCGTCAGACCCGGCAAAGCAGCTGCGTAACAAGCTGTCGATGCTGGCGGCATCAACCCCAATTTCAGTTCTGATTAACATAGCTTACCTGCGCGATCCGGCGACGAATTCGCGCCCTCGTTAAGTCCCGCTTCGACAAAAGATGCCAGCGTTAATAACCCGATACGCAGGGGCGCTGGCAGCGTTTCAAGCTCGATGGCGTCCATCAGGTTTTTTACCTCCAGCCCGAGTTCTGTATCACCTTCGATAATCAGCCTGCGCTGGAAAAATAGCGTGTCCGGATCCTGCTTACGGGCAGCAATTAACAGTAAATCATTTACCTGACCGCGAAACCATACATCAGCCAGGGGGCCTTCGGCCAGCACAATCCGGCCGTTACTGACCGTCATTTTCCAGCATAAAGCCAGATCGGTGATATCAATCCCTAACCAGCGCCCTTCAAGAAAGTCTATCTCACCGTCAGCCAGTGCCTGGCTGAACTGCCAGCATAGCACTTGTTGCAACACATGTTTCCTGACGATGAAAGGGGTAACGCGCAGTGGAAACCGCATAAAACCCGGACCTTTATTAACGCATGCCGCACGGAAGCGATGGAACATCTGATAACTCCTGTTTGCAAATTTTTCTCATTTTGCCACAGGCCGATTAACGATCGGCTGGCTGGATCAACAAAGCAGGCGATTGGCCGTATTTTTCCTCAGCAACCGTAATCCGTCCTTTTCACTGCCTCAAATCAAAGCCAGCATGCGCCAGGCTATTTAAACTGCTGCGCACCTCTCAAAAAATAAGGACCCCGAAAATGGAACTGCTATGCCCGGCCGGGAATCTTCCTGCGCTGAAAGCAGCCATTGAAAATGGTGCGGATGCGGTTTATATCGGCCTGAAAGATGATACCAACGCTCGCCATTTTGCTGGCCTGAATTTTAGCGAAAAGCGCTTACAGGAAGCGGTCGCTTACACCCATCAGCATCAGCGCAAGCTGCATGTGGCCATTAACACCTTTTCCCATCCGGATAATTTTCGCCGCTGGCAGCAGGCCGTCGATATTGCGGTCAATAGCGGCGCCGATGCGCTGATTCTGGCAGATATTGCCACGCTGGAATACGCTTCGACGCGTTATCCGGCAATGGAGCTGCATCTTTCCGTTCAGGCATCGGCCACTAACAGCGAAGCGATTGCTTTTTACCAGCGCCATTTCGCCATTGCCCGAGTGGTATTGCCACGCGTGTTGTCCCTGCATCAGGTACGTCAGCTGGCACGAAGTACTCGGGTTCCGCTGGAAGTTTTCGCCTTTGGCAGCCTGTGCATTATGGCTGAAGGTCGCTGTTATCTCTCTTCATGGCTAACCGGTGAGTCGCCCAATACTGCCGGCGCCTGTTCGCCAGCCCGCTTTGTCCGCTGGCAGCAAACGGACGACGGCTTAGAGTCACGGCTTAATAATGTGCTGATTGACCGTTACCGACCGGATGAAAATGCCGGCTACCCAACCCTGTGCAAAGGTCGTTACCGCGTGGATAAACACTGCTATCACACGCTGGAGGAACCGACCAGCCTGAATACCCTTGAGCTTCTGCCCGAACTACTGGCAAGCGGTATTGTTTCGGTAAAAATCGAAGGCCGCCAGCGCAGTCCGGCCTATGTTGCTCAGGTGTCAGCTATCTGGCGTCAGGCTATTGACCAGTGTAAAGCTTGCCCGGACGATTTTCGTATCGATCCGGCCTGGAACGAAGGACTCGGTAAACTGGCGGAAGGCACACAGACCACGCTCGGTGCCTATCACCGCCAATGGCAGTAGGAGACACCATGAAATATGCTCTCGGCCCGGTACTCTGGTACTGGCCAAAAGATCGGCTTACAACCTTCTGTGAAATCGCCAGTCAGAGTGAAGCAGATATTATTTATCTTGGTGAAACGGTATGTAGCAAACGCCGTGAAACCAAATTTGCTGACTGGATGGCACTGGCGCGTGAACTGAGCGCCAGCGGTAAGCAGGTCATACTCAGTACTCTGTCACTGATACAGGCGCCTTCTGAACTCAGTGAGCTAAAGCGGCTGGTGGAAAACGGGGAATTTATCATTGAAGCGAATGATTTTGGCACGGTCAATATGGCCGCTGAACGTCAGCTTCCCTTCGTTGCCGGGCACGCACTTAATGTGTATAACGCCCAGACGTTGCAGCTGTTGCAGCGTCTGGGAATGATTCGCTGGTGTATGCCGGTTGAATTATCCCGCGACTGGCTGATCAACCTGCTGGCACAGTTTGATGCGCTCAAACTCCCCCGGCAGTTTGAGATTGAGGTTTTCGGTTACGGACATCTGCCCCTGGCATTATCAGCGCGCTGTTTCAGCGCCCGTGCGGAAAATCGCAGCAAAGATGCCTGTCAGACCTGCTGCATTGACTATCCCCAGGGCCGCCAGGTCTATAGCCAGGAAGATCAGCAGGTGTTTGTGCTGAACGGCATCCAGACCATGAGCGGAGAGTGCTACCACCTCGGTAACCATCTGCCGGGAATGCAGGGACTGGTAGATGTCGTGCGCCTCTCGCCGCAAGATAGCGACACACCGGCGCTGATTAGCCGGTTCCGTGCCAATGAGCAGGGCGAGCAGCCTTTTTCTGCCGACGATCGCCCCTACTGTGATGGTTACTGGCGTCAGCTGGCAGGACTGACGCAGGTAACCGCTTAACCAGGCAGCCTTCTGCGCTGGCGATGTAATCGCAGCCAGCGCAAGGCAAGACCACATAATGTCCAGCCCGCACCCAGTAACAACAGCATCCCCACGCCTGGCAAGGTCTGCTGCCAGGGCCGCCCCATCTGATTGACGCTGGCAAGAATGTTGACCTGCCAGGTAGAAGGGAAAAGATGGGTAAACAAATTAATCCAGACCGGCATGGATTGTAGTGGCCAGAGCATACCAGACAAATAATAGACCGGCGTGGTGATAAAGGTGAGCGTCAGGTAGATATGCTCAATTCTCCCCAGACATTCAGTGATAAACTTGCCAAACCCCAGCACCGCCAGCAAAAAAGGAAACGTCAGTAGCAGAACTTCCGCCACGCTGCCGGTCTGGCGATAACCCAGCACCCAGGGCCAGAGAATATAAAGCAGGATAGAAAGAAACAGCCAGGGGGGAATCAACGCACTCAGGGTACCCAGCGTTTGTGCCACCGGCACGTTACCCTTCGCCCGCAGCACAATATTAACGCGAATACTGGCAATCAGCAGGGTTTGCTGCAACAGCATCACCAGCAAGCCGGGGAAAATAATCGCCGCAAATCCAATTCCGGGGTTAAATACTTCTTCGGTCTGACCAATAAAAGGGGTGATAACAACCTTCGCTTCCTGACGCGAAAAATTCTGATCTTGTGCCAGTCTTAGCTGATATTTCGTCAGCATCTCCTGATACGCGGCGCTAACGTCCATCTCAATCTGCCCCCCCGCCAGACGATTGGTCGCATCGCCGTATACCGGGATCGTCACCGCAATGCCGGCCAGCATTTTCTTTTCAAGATCCTGCGGCATAATAATAACGGCAAACAATTTACGTCGTCCCAGATCATGCAACGCGTCACGCAAACTACTGTAGCTGACGGTATTCATCTTCGACGTGGCGTTCAGATCGCGAATAATCCGGTAACTGGCGGTTGAATGGTCCTGATCGATAACCCCTACCGGCAGATCCCAGACGCTTCCCTTTGCGTATATCAGACTCATCAGGCAGAGCGATATCAGCAGCATCAACCACATCGGACGTTCCAGTAAGCCTTTCAGTGTAGTACTGAATGCCTGCCACCACTGCTTCATGCCAGCGTCTCCTTTTGCTCAAGTCGCCATTTAAGGCGTTTACGTAGCACGATGATGGCGATTAAGGGATAAATCAGAAGCAGCATGCAGGTATTCATGACCGGGGCCACGGGAATATCACGCAGGAAAAGATCGAACATTGCGGCCAGCGCATGCGTCAGTGGCTCAAGGTCGGCAATTAAACGCGCCGGCAGCGGCATAGAAAGCTGAGGCATGGCCGTACCCGAGAAAGACATCGCTACACCAACCAGAATACTGGTAAACATGTAGGCAAAAATGATCCCCGGAGTGAAGGAAAACAGCATAAGGCCAATGCTCTGAGCGGCGATAACGTAGAAAAAAGCAACCGCCAGCATATAAAGTGGGTCACCGACAACCCTGGCGCCAAAAATACCCACCAGCAACGCTAACTGCACCATCAGCAGCGTGGTAAAACATAATGTGTAAGGCAGTAATTTACCGATCAGCGAGGCAAAAAAATAACGCTGCTTTACCAGCGGCCGGCTGCGCGCCAGCACGTAGATCATACAAACCACGGCAAACAGCTGGGTCAGATGAATGGTGGCGGAAAACTGCTGATAATAGATATAGCTGCCACTGGCGTTAAACAGGCTATCGTACATTAAAGCGACCTGCGGCATACCGCCCAGCGCTTTGCCCGAGGCGCTGGCTAAAAGCGGACTGTACTGGCTGTTAATTGCACTGACCAGTCCGGCGAAATCCTGCGTGGAGTAAAAGCCCGGGCCAAACATCAGGGCGTTATAATACAGTGTGACCCGCGGCTGGCGCCCTGCCAGGGTGTCGGATTCGAAATTACGTGGCACCCACAGCAGGGCATAAACACCGGCGCTTTCCAGTTGCTCGCGGGCTTCAGGCAGATTGCCGTTAAAACGGGTAATACGCGCATGGGAACTGGCATTGAGATTACGAATGAGCGTACGTGACAGGTTGCTGTGGTCATTATCCACCGCCGCTACCGGTAAATGAAGTAACGTCCCTTCCGAAAACGCACTGCCCAGCACCGCAAACAGCAGTAGCGGAAAACACCAGCATAACCAGTGAATCACCGGCTTACGCCAGGCGACGCGGACTTCATGGCCAAAAGCACGGCTAAAACCATGCCAGTGGGCTTTCAGTACTTCCATGACCATAATGCGCTCATTCCCTGACGCAAGCCTGAGACCGGCTCCAGCGGATAAAGCCTTACCTCAAAGGTTTTCAGATCGAAATCACCGGTTGCCCGCGTGGCACGCCGGGTCGCGTAATCCCCCAGTGGGGCTATATAGCGCACTTCAGCTTCAATCTCTTTATTGCCCAGTGCCGGGACCCGCATCTTAACCTTATCGCCTTTACGCACATGGGCCAGAATATCCTCACGCAGGTCGAAAACAAAATAAGCCCGTGATAAACGAACCAGTGTTAGCAAAGGGCTGGATGCGTTGAGTAGCTCGCCATCCTCCGCCGGAATCGGCCCGACCTCACCGGCAACCGGTGCATGGACATTCAGCTCTTCAGCCACCGCTTCCACTTCGTGCAGCTGTTGCTCTGCCGCCCTTAGCGCAGCGGCATAGCCTTCGCGCTGCTCGATACGGTCACCATGAATACCTTCATCAAGGCTGGCTTCAGCGGCACGCATTGCCTGCCAGGCACTTTCACGATTCTGACGAGCGGTTTCCAGTGCCTGCGCGGAAACATATCCTTTGGCAGCAACGGCGTTATCACGTTTCCAGATGGCATCAGCATCCTGATATTTTGCCTGCGCCTGCAGCCACTGCGCGCGCAAATTTCTCAGGCTCTCTTTTCGGGTACCGTCGAGCGACATTTTCAGCTGAGCCGCGGCCTGATCGCGGGTCGCTTGCGCAGCACCAAGCTGGGCAATCAGCTCCGGAGCGGAGAGCCGCATCAGGGGCTGGCCCGCTTTAACATCATCGCCACGATGGACAAAACGCTCCACCACTCTGCCCTTCGCTTTCGAGGTCACAATCACTTCAGGTGCATCAACCTCGCCCTGCAACAGCAAATCGTCACTGTGCGCGCGAAATAATACGGCCAGTGCCACAACGATAATCATAAAAAGCAGGGTGAGAAAGGTGGTCTTTTTCATTAAGACGCGCCTCCGTATCCAGACAGGAAGCGGTGATATCCATATGGCGTCACAATAAAGTCCTGATAAGCAGTTAACAGAAAAACCGGATTATAGCGGCGCACAGATGATTTGATTTGATTTAAAACCACGATCATCGCCAATGGATGACCAGAAAGGGTTAACATCTGTTACAAATATAGTGAATACTTTCCGGAGAGCAGACTACCCCGGGAGTGAATGATGACTGAAAAAACACAACTTCGTGTCTCCGTGCTGGATTTAGCCCCTATTCCACAGGGCGCCACGCCACGTGATGCCTTTCATTCTTCTCTGGCACTGGCTCAACTGGCGGAAAAGCTGGGATATCATCGTTACTGGCTGGCGGAACATCACAATATGACCGGCATTGCCAGCGCCGCAACCTCGGTGTTAATTGGTCATCTGGCTGCGCATACCTCAACGCTGCATCTGGGTTCCGGGGGGGTGATGTTACCCAATCACGCACCGCTGGTAATTGCCGAACAGTTCGGCACGCTGGCGTCACTGTTTCCCGGCCGTATCGACCTGGGTCTGGGACGTGCTCCCGGTTCCGATCAGCGAACGATGATGGCATTACGGCGTGATATCCCGGGGCGGGCAGACACCTTTCCTGAAGATGTAAAACAGCTCATCGAATGGTTTGATTATCAGCAGCAGGAACAGCCGGCAATACAACCGGTACCGGGGCTTGGACTGCGGGTGCCCATCTGGCTGCTTGGTTCCAGCCTGTACAGCGCCCAACTGGCCGCTCAGCTTGGGCTACCCTTTGCCTTTGCGTCACACTTTGCCCCCGAGATGTTGTTTCAGGCACTGCATCTTTATCGCGAAAAATTTCAGCCATCTGCCCGGCTGGAAAAACCTTATGCCATGGTATGTATTAACGTCGTGGCTGCCGACAGTGAGCGCGACGCACGTTTTCTGTTTACCTCTATGCAGCAACAGTTTATTAATCTGCGCCGGGGTAAACCGGGACCGTTACCGCCACCGGTGGATAATATGGACACCATCTGGTCGCCTTCGGAGCAGTTTGGCGTGCAGCAGGCACTGAGTATGTCAGTGGTTGGCGATCGGGAAAAGGTTCGTCAGGGCCTGGCCGCGCTGCGGCGTGAAACCCAGGCGGATGAAATTATGCTTAATGGTCAGATTTTTGATCGCCAGGCACGCCTCGACTCCTTCGCGCTGGCAAAAGCAGCCTGTGACGACCTCGGATAAGTGGCCAGTCGACATAAAAAAGCCCGCAGAAGCGGGCTTTTTTACTGGTGTTTACTGCTAAGCGTTATCAGGCATCACGACGACGCACCGGGGCCGCGTCATCGCGACGACCACGGCCACCTTCACGGCGTTCACCGGCATAACCACCGCGACCGCCTTCACGGCGATCGCTAAAGCGACGACCACCTTCGCTACGCTCACCGCCAACGTTACGACCGCCACCATCACGTCCACCCCGGCGCTCACCACGCTGTGGCTGGGCTGCACCAATAAGCTGCATATTCATTGGCTTATTAAGGATACGGGTGCGAGTAAAATGTTGCAGTACTTCACCCGGCATGCCTTTGGGCAGCTCGATAGTCGAATGGGAAGCGAACAGTTTAATGTTACCAATATAACGGCTGCTGATATCACCTTCGTTGGCAATCGCCCCCACAATGTGGCGCACTTCAACGCCATCATCACGGCCCACGTCAATGCGGTACAGTTCCATATCGCCCACGTCACGACGCTCACGCCGCGGCCGATCGCCATCACGTCCACCGTCACGTCCGGCACGACGGTCATCGCGGCGATCGTCACGGTCACGGAATTCACGACGCGCAGGACGCGGCGCATCAGGTGGCAGGATCAACGGACGTTCACCCTGTGCCATTTTCAGCAATGCGGCGGCCAGCGTATCCATATCCAGTTCATTCTGCGGTGCAATTTTGCTCAGCAGAGCACGATATTGCTCCAGATCGCTGCTTTCCAGCTGCAACTGCACTTTTTCCGCAAACTTAGTCTGACGACGCTCGCTCAGCAGATCGGCATTTGGCAGCTCTACTTCCGGAATAGTCAGCTTCATAGTGCGTTCAATATTACGCAGCAGCCGGCGTTCACGATTCTCAACAAACAGCAGCGCCCGTCCGGCACGACCCGCGCGGCCGGTACGGCCGATTCGGTGTACATAAGACTCTGAATCCATCGGAATATCGTAGTTAACCACCAGACTGATACGTTCAACATCAAGCCCACGGGCCGCAACATCCGTTGCAATCAGAATATCGAGACGGCCATCTTTCAGACGCTCCAGCGTCTGCTCACGCAACGCCTGATTCATGTCACCATTCAGTGCAGCACTGTTATAACCACTGCGTTCCAGCGCTTCAGCCACTTCCAGCGTGGCATTTTTAGTGCGGACAAAAATAATTGCCGCATCAAAATCTTCCGCTTCAAGAAAACGGACTAACCCGTCAGTTTTACGTCCCCATACCGTCCAGTAACTCTGGCTGATATCCGGACGGGTAGTGATACTGGACTGAATACGCACTTCCTGCGGTTCTTTCATAAACCGGCGGGTAATACGACGGATTGCTTCCGGCATAGTGGCAGAAAACAGTGCGGTCTGATGTCCATCAGGGATCTGAGCCATAATGGTTTCGACATCTTCAATAAAGCCCATACGCAACATTTCGTCGGCTTCATCCAGTACCAGCCCACGCAGGCTGGACAGATTCAGGGTGCCACGTTTCAGGTGGTCAAGCAGACGACCAGGCGTCCCGACAACAATTTGTGGTCCCTGGCGTAAAGCGCGCAGCTGTACGTCATAGCGCTGGCCGCCATACAGGGCCAGCACGTTTACGCCACGCATATATTTGGAAAATTCAGTGGCGGCCTCCGCCACCTGCACCGCCAGTTCGCGGGTCGGTGCCAGCACCAGGATCTGTGGTGCTTTCAGTTCAGGATCAATATTGTTCAGCAGCGGTAAGGAAAACGCAGCCGTTTTTCCGCTCCCGGTTTGTGCCATACCCAGTACGTCACGACCTGCCAGCAGATGCGGGATACAGGCGGCCTGGATTGGTGAGGGTTTAACATAGCCCATATCATTCAGTGCTGACAGAATGGATTCGTTAAGGCCAAGGTCGGAAAAATTAGTTTCAATATCAGTCATGTAGTACATGTGCCTCTTGGATTGCGGCGGCCAGTCTACATAACTCGTCATGAAAATCTTCAGTCATTTTCATCGAAAAGTGTGAACCGGCTCATATTAGTGGTTTGGACGAACAACAAAGCCTTCACCCACCTGGGTGATGACTTTTAAAAACATCAGGCAATGAAAGTTCGTCAGCTATTGCTGGTCAGATTCTGATAAATCGTCTTGTGTCTGGCCAAGAAGCGCCAGTTCCAACAATGCATACCGGTGCTCAACAAAATTATTCACGTTGTTGGCGACCGTCAGCTTGAATAACGCTTCCGCGTTATCCTTATCCCCCAGACTTAGGTAGTACTTACCTAAATAGAAGTTGGTTTCACTGAGATGCTCAGCGAGCGAGGTGTTATCCGTTGCGTCCGCCTTGAGTCGTTCCATCAGCGTTTTTTCACTGATGTCGCCAAGGTAGAACTCGACAATGTTCCATCCCCACTGGTCTCTGACCGCTTTGTCGTAACGCTGTCTTAGCGCCACATTAGCCTGTTTAGCATTCATCTCACGCTCCGTGAGATAGAGCCACAGGCTGCGGAAAGGATCATTAGGATCGTCTTGATAAAACGCCAGCAGATCATCTTGCGACAATTTATACCGACCGCCATAGTAAAGCGCGATACCCCGGTTTAAATGCGCATAGTTATAAGTTGGATCAAGCTCAAGTACAGAATCAAACGCTTCGTAGGCAGCATCAAAATTGCCTGCCTGCGTTAAATATATGCCTAAGTAATTGAATACTTCAGGCATATCGGGTCTGATGGATAGCGCTTGCGAAAAATCGTTACGCGCTAAAGCCCGCAGACCAAGACTATCATACAACACTCCGCGCTCATATAACAGCTGTGCGCGTTCATCATCGCTCAGTGCACGACTGGCAAGAATTTGTTCCATACGTGCGAGGATAACTTCCTGCTGCAACGTAGGCTGTAGCGGAACCGCCAGTACTGCATCTTTACGCCAGTTAGCGTTGCTGCATCCTGCCAGCATTAAAGCCGTTGCAACAAAACACCAGCGCAAAAAAGGCTTCATTTCCCACTCCCGAATACAAACATTGGGATAACGTTCCGGTTATCCGCCTGCCATGCACAAGGTTTCCCGTCCTCGCAATTAAACGCCACCCTGTACATTTCCGTTACCGCTATTCTGGCAGTTCCACACCGCCTGAAAAGACGGCAATCATAATTCCAGGACTCGCGGTTACCAGCGGGTAACATCGAGCAAGCAGCGCAACTCTACCCGGGTATCCGCTACGGCCGTTGGCCTCATTATCCGGATCCGGAGCAGATCAGCATACCTCCGTCTGCGATATATCTTTGCTCGCAAACGAAGGAAAGCTAATTTATTGCGTTATTCTGCTTCAGGTGCAACAGGTGCCGCTTCCGCTGCGGGCTGTTCGCTGGCCTCCTTAATGCTCAGACGAATACGCCCCTGACGGTCAACTTCCAGCACCTTAACCGGTACGTCCTGACCCATTTGCAGATAATCAGTCACTTTCTCAACGCGCTTCTCGGCAATTTGAGAGATGTGTACCAGGCCTTCTTTGCCGCCGCCAATCGCCACAAAAGCACCGAAATCGACAATACGAGTGACTTTACCGTTGTAGATACGACCGACTTCAATTTCAGCAGTGATCTCTTCAATCCGGCGGATAGCATGTTTTGCTTTTTCACCGTCGGTTGCAGCAATTTTCACCGTGCCGTCATCTTCGATTTCAATGGTGGTGCCCGTCTCTTCGGTCAGCGCACGAATCACTGAACCACCTTTACCAATCACGTCCTTAATTTTGTCCGGATTGATACGGATGGTGTGAATACGTGGTGCAAATTCAGAAATATCACCACGAGGGGTACTGATAGCCTGCTCCATCACGCCAAGAATATGCAGACGCGCACCTTTTGCCTGGTTCAGCGCAACCTGCATGATTTCACGGGTGATACCCTCGATTTTAATGTCCATTTGCAGCGCCGTAATTCCCTCGCGGCTACCGGCAACTTTGAAGTCCATATCACCAAGATGATCTTCATCACCGAGGATATCGGACAGCACCACAAAGTTATCACCTTCTTTAACCAACCCCATCGCGATACCGGCAACTGCCGTTTTAATCGGCACGCCAGCGTCCATCAGCGCCAGAGAAGCACCACAGACAGACGCCATAGAAGACGATCCGTTTGATTCGGTAATTTCAGATACCACACGTACGGTATAAGGGAAAGCTTCCTGTTTCGGCATGACAGCCAGTACGCCACGTTTTGCCAGACGGCCATGACCAATTTCACGGCGTTTCGGTGAGCCAACCATCCCGGTTTCACCTACAGAGTAGGGAGGGAAGTTGTAGTGGAACAGGAAATTATCGGTACGTTCACCCATCAGCTCATCAAGGTTTTGTGCGTCGCGGGCAGTGCCCAGCGTCGCCGTCACCAGTGCCTGGGTTTCACCACGGGTAAACAGAGCAGAACCATGGGTACGCGGCAACACGCCGGTCCGCACATCCAGCCCACGGATCATATCTTTTTCGCGGCCATCGATACGTGGTTCACCACGCAACACCCGGCTACGCACCACGTTTTTCTCGATGGTGTGCAGAAGCTCACCCAGTTCGTTTTCGTCCAGCGTATCGTCTTCGGCCAGCAGAGTTGCCACCGTTTCAGATTTAATCGCGTCGATCTGTTCGTAACGCGCCTGCTTATCGGTAACGCGATAAGCATCGCTGAGCCGTGACTCTGCCAGCGCCGCTACCCGTGCATTCAGCGCTTCATTGATAGCTTCAGGCTGCCAGTCCCAACGCGGTTTACCCGCTTCAGCAACCAGGGAATTGATATTCTCAATCACCACCTGCTGTTGTTCATGACCATAAACCACAGCACCCAGCATCTGATCTTCACTTAACAGCTCAGCTTCAGATTCAACCATCAGTACCGCACCCTGTGTGCCGGCGACCACCAGGTCCAGCTTACTCTGTGCCAGCTCTTCAACCGTCGGGTTCAGTACATACTGATCGTTGATATAACCTACCCGCGCAGCACCAATCGGGCCGTTAAACGGAATACCAGAAAGCGACAACGCGGCGGAAGCGCCAATCATGGCAACAATATCCGGGTTCACCTGCGGATTAACTGAAACAACGGTTGCAATGACCTGCACTTCGTTGACAAAACCTTCAGGGAACAGCGGACGAACCGGGCGGTCAATCAGACGCGCGATCAGAGTTTCGCCCTCGCTGGGACGCCCTTCACGCCGGAAAAAACTACCCGGAATGCGACCAGCAGCGTAGGTACGCTCCTGATAGTTAACCGTCAGTGGAAAAAAGTCCTGACCAGGCTTCGCTTTTTTCTGACCAACCACGGTGACAAATACTGCGGTGTCATCCATGCTGGCCATAACGGCTGCAGTGGCCTGACGGGCCATCATACCGGTCTCAAGCGTTACGGTATGCTGACCATACTGAAATTTACGTACAATCGCGTTCAGCAAAATTTTATCCTTAACTTCCTGGCAGATAACGCGCCGTAGCAGCGCGTTGCCGTGGATCTCTCAATCTTCTGATGCATCCTCGCGACTAATGACAAACTTCAATCCAGTGGAATAAAGCTTCTCATTAGCCGCGCGAACCTCTGCAGCAAAAGATCACCCCTGCAACAATACATTAATTTGATTTGAATTGCTGCCGGTTACTTGAAAAAAGGGGCCACAAAGGCCCCTTTTTAGCGAAACTCATATAAATCCGAAAATGGCATAACAGCGTGCACTGAAATCATCGGATTATGAAGACTTAGCGACGCAGACCCAGGCTTTCGATCAGGCTGGAATAACGCGCAACATCTTTACGTTTCAGGTAGTCGAGCAGCTTACGGCGCTGAGATACCATACGCAGCAGCCCACGGCGGCTGTGATGATCTTTCTTATGCTCAGAAAAGTGACCCTGCAGATGATTGATCTGAGCGGTTAACAGCGCAACCTGAACTTCAGTAGAACCACTGTCATTGGTGCCACGACCGTATTTAGCAACGATCTCAGCTTTAGTTTCTACGCTTAGAGACATAGTAAACTCCGTTATAATGTGAATGACGGGGGCCGATCTCTAATTCAGCACACCCAAGTATAAAGCCGGCGTATTTTACTCTGCGTTTGTGTTGATAGCAAACAGAGAAACAGGAAAAACCGCTAAATTGACGGCAGGCCCCCGGAAAACTCAGGTTACGGCAGCCGGGTATTCAACCACTAACCGCCGTGGAGCAACCCGCCCGCTGTCATCAATTTCGGCCATCCCAATAAATAACCGGTGTTCACCTTCAGTCACCCGAACCAATCCCCGTACAGGTGCACCAGCAACCTGTACGGGCTGCCCTTGTTTGAAATACGCTGCCGTCGCCGGCAATATATTGACTTCAGGCAAGCTGGCCGCCGGGCTATCCATCGGCATTAGCAATGCATCGAGACGCTCATATGGTGAGCATTCACTCACATTTTCTTCAGCGGCAATCTGCTGTAACTGCTGCAAAGTGATCATCTTTTCCAGCGGGTAGCCGGCAACCTGCAGACGGCGTAGCACGGTCACATGTGCGCCACAGGACAGCTTTTCGCCGAGATCATCAATAATCGTGCGAATGTAAGTACCTTTGGAGCAGTGAATTTCCAGCTCCAGCTCCAGTTCAGTCCGATCATAGCGAATAAATCGCAACTCATGAACGGTGATCGGACGCGCTTCACGCGGTACCTCTCGCCCTTCACGGGCATACTCGTACAGCTTACGCCCCTGATATTTCAGCGCCGAATACATGGATGGTATCTGCATTGAATCGCCACGAAAACTGTCCAGCGCAGCATCAAGCTGCTCATCACTGAATGTTAGCGGGCGCTCACTAATGATCCTGCCATCGGCGTCAGAAGTATCAGTGCGCTGGCCCAGACGGGCAACAACCCGATAGCGTTTATCAGAATCCAGTAAGTAGCGGGAAAACTTGGTGGCTTCTCCCAGGCAAATCGGCAGCATGCCGGTTGCCAGCGGATCTAACGCACCGGTATGCCCTGCCCGGTTGGCATTGTAGAGACGCTTAACCTTTTGCAGGGCATCGTTAGACGAGAGTCCCGGCGGTTTATCAAGCAGCAATACGCCATGAACGTCGCGCCCGCGACGCCGGGGACGGCTCATCCCTCCTCCTTGCCATCATCATCGTGATTAACACGACGCGCATCATCATTGCGGATCACCGTGCTCACCAGATTAGACATACGCATACCTTCGATCAGTGAATTATCATAAAAGAAGGTGAGTTCAGGCACGATGCGTAAACGCATCGCTTTACCCAGCAAGGTTCGGATGTAGCCCGACGCTTCCTTGAGCGCTTTAAGACCATTGTTGATTGCATCGGCATCCTGGTCATTAAGGAAAGTGACAAAGACCTTCGCATAAGCCAGATCGCGCGAAACTTCCACACCAGAGACGGTGACCATCATACCAAGGCGCGGATCTTTGATTTCACGCTGCAGGATGATAGCAATCTCTTTTTGCAGTTCCTGAGAAACGCGCTGCGGGCGACCAAATTCTTTCGCCATAAAATATCTCCAAATAATTAGGAGGCCGAGCGGCCTCCCAAAAGTGTCGTTGTCATACGTAACAGATTAATCAATCGTGCGTTTTATTTCGATCACTTCAAATACTTCAATCATGTCGCCTGGGCGAACATCATTGTAGTTTTTCACGCCGATACCACATTCCATACCGTTACGCACTTCGTTAACATCATCTTTAAAGCGACGCAGAGACTCCAGCTCGCCTTCATAAATGACCACGTTATCACGCAGCACGCGGATTGGATTGTGACGTTTAACCAGACCTTCAGTAACCATACAACCGGCAATTGCACCAAATTTCGGTGACTTAAATACGTCACGAACTTCAGCCAGACCAATAATCTGCTGCTTGTATTCCGGTGCCAGCATACCGCTCATTGCCGCTTTCACTTCATCAATCAGATGATAGATCACTGAGTAGTAACGCAGGTCCAGACTTTCTGCTTCAATTACCCGCCGCGCAGAAGCGTCAGCACGTACGTTAAAGCCGAGGATGATAGCATTAGACGCCGCCGCCAGCGTGGCATCGGTTTCAGTAATACCGCCGACACCAGAACCCACGATTTTCACTTTCACTTCATCAGTGGACAGCTTAATCAATGAATCAGCAATCGCCTCAACAGAACCCTGAACATCAGCTTTAAGCACAATATTCAGTTCAGAAACTTCACCTTCTGACATGTTAGCAAACATGTTTTCCAGTTTGGATTTCTGCTGGCGAGCCAGCTTAACGTCACGGAATTTACCCTGACGATAGAGCGCCACTTCACGCGCTTTCTTCTCGTCACGGACCACCGTCGCCTCATCACCGGCAGCCGGTACGCCGGACATGCCAAGAATTTCAACCGGAATAGAAGGACCCGCTTGTGTCACTTCACGTCCCAGCTCATCACGCATCGCCCGCACGCGGCCATACTCAAAACCACAGAGTACGATGTCGCCTTTGTTCAGAGTACCTTCACGAACCAGCACGGTAGCAACCGGACCGCGACCTTTGTCGAGGAAAGACTCGATCACCACGCCGCTGGCCATGCCACTGCGAATTGCAGTCAGTTCCAGCACCTCTGCCTGCAACAGAATCGCCTGCAGCAGTTCGTCAATACCGGTACCCGCTTTAGCAGAGACGTTGACGAACATATTTTCACCACCCCACTCTTCAGGGATGATGCTGTACTGGGTCAGTTCGTTCTTAACCCGATCCGGATCCGCTTCTGGTTTATCCACTTTATTGACAGCAACCACCACCGGCACACCAGCCGCTTTCGCATGCTGAATAGCTTCAATGGTTTGCGGCATCACGCCATCATCAGCCGCCACCACCAGCACCACGATATCCGTCGCTTGTGCACCACGGGCACGCATCGCGGTAAACGCAGCATGTCCCGGTGTATCAAGGAAAGTAATCATGCCATTTTCAGTTTCGACATGATAAGCACCGATATGCTGGGTAATCCCTCCCGCTTCGCCCGACGCAACCTTCGTGGAACGAATGTAGTCCAGCAAAGAGGTTTTACCGTGGTCAACGTGACCCATGATGGTCACAACTGGCGCACGGGATTCCATCGCAGCACCGGTATCACGGTCGCTCATTACCGCTTCTTCCAGCTCGTTTTCACGACGCAGAATCACTTTATGGCCCATTTCTTCGGCAACCAGCTGAGCGGTTTCCTGGTCAATAACCTGATTAATGGTGGCCATTGCGCCCATTTTCATCATAGCTTTGATGACCTGAGAGCCTTTTACCGCCATTTTATTAGCCAGTTCAGCCACGGTAATGGTTTCGCCGATAACCACATCACGGTTAACTACCTGCGCAGGTTTGGTAAAGCTCTGCTGCAGAGCGCTGCCTTTACGGTGTTTGCCACCTTTGCCACCACGGATAGCGGCGCGCGCTTCTTCCCGATCGGTTTTGGCTTCCGCGTGTTTATTGCCTTTTTTAGCGCGCGGGGCTTTTGCGTTACGGCCATGGCCACGAGCGCCCTCTACCTCACGATCGCTCTCATCTTCAGCCTGGCGCGCATGCTGGGAAGTGGTAACGTGATAATCCGTTTCCTCTTCAACTTCATTTTTTTCCCATTCGCTGGCTTTTTCTTCTGCCAGCCGACGCGCTTCTTCAGCGGCTTTTTTGGCATTTTCTTCCAGCTTGCGACGCGCTTCTTCCTCTGCTTTACGCTGGAGTTCTGCCGTTTCGGCCTCACGGCGCGCCTTTTCAGCCTGGTTCATACGGGTTGCTTCGTTGATAGGTTGATTGCTCACTTTGCTCTTTTCCGCAGCCTCGCGCCTGGCTTTTTCTGCCGCCTCACGTTTGGCCTGCTCCTCGGCTACACGCTTGGCTTTTTCCTGAGCTTCACGCCTGGCTTTTTCTTCTGCCTCACGCTTAGCCTGTTCTTCTGCCTCACGTTGCGCCTGGGCTTCTGCTTCTGCCTGTTCCGCATCCGCAGCATCGCCTTTTACATAAGTACGCTTTTTACGCACTTCAATTTGTACTGACTTACTTTTACCCCCGGAACCGGGAATATTCAAGGTACTGCGTGTTTTACGCTGCAACGTCAGTTTACCACCGTTGCTATGATCGCGGCTAAGGTGTGTCAATAACGTCTCTTTTTCATGTTGGCTTACAGAGTCATTTTCAGACTTGCGGATCCCCGCTTCAGCAAACTGCTGTACCAGGCGTTCAACCGGGGTCTGAATCTCTGCAGCCAGGGATTTTACAGTTACATCTGTCATGCTGTTCCTTCCTGCTACAGTTTATTACGCGTCATCACCGAACCAGCAAATATTGCGTGCAGCCATAATCAGCGCACCGGCTTTCTCATCATCCAGCCCTTCAATATCTGTCAGATCGTCGACACCCTGTTCGGCAAGATCTTCCAGCGTGCAAACGCCTTTTGCTGCCAGTTTGAATGCCAGGGTACGATCTAAGCCTTCAAGGTTCAGCAGATCTTCCGCAGGTTTGTTATCGCCCAGGCTCTCTTCCTGTGCCAGCGCGAGGTTAGTCAACGCACTCTTCGCTCGCTCACGTAAAGCTTCCACCGTCTCTTCATCAAGACCATCAATTTCCAGTAGTTCATTGATGGGCACGTAGGCCAGTTCTTCCAGAGATGAAAAGCCTTCCTCAACCAGCACCGTGGCGAACTCTTCATCAATATCAAGATGTTTTGTGAAAGCATCGATTGCAGCGTGTGCTTCAGCCTGATGTTTGGCCTGAAGATCGTCGACAGTCATCACGTTCAGCTCCCAACCACTCAGTTGCGAGGCTAAACGGACGTTCTGGCCATTACGGCCAATCGCCTGAGCCAGATTCCCGGCTTCTACGGCAATATCCATGGTGTGATTATCTTCATCCACCACGATGGAAGCGACATCAGCCGGGGCCATTGCATTGATGACGAACTGTGCCGGATTATCATCCCACAGTACGATGTCAATACGTTCGCCACCCAGTTCACTGGACACCGCCTGAACGCGCGCACCGCGCATCCCGACGCAGGCGCCAACCGGATCGATCCGCTTATCGTTGGTTTTAACCGCGATTTTGGCCCGGGAACCCGGATCACGGGCAGCGGCTTTAATCTCTATCACTTCTTCGCCGATTTCCGGCACTTCAATGCGGAACAGCTCAATCAGCATTTCCGGACGTGAACGGCTGACAAACAGCTGAGCACCGCGCGCTTCCGGACGTACCGCATAAAGGATACCGCGAATGCGGTCACCAGGCCGGAAATTTTCACGCGGCAGCATATCTTCGCGAATAATTACGGCCTCTGCATTGCTGCCTAAATCGAGGGTAATGTTATCGCGGTTAACCTTCTTCACCACGCCGGTGATAATATCGCCTTCCTGCTCGCGGAACTGGTCCACGACCATGGCGCGTTCAGCTTCGCGCACTTTCTGAACGATAACCTGTTTAGCCGTTTGCGTGGTGATACGATCGAAAGTGACCGATTCGATCTGATCTTCCACATAATCACCAGGCTTGAGGGTTTCATCCTCAAACTGTGCCGCCTCAAGGGTGATTTCACGTGTCGGCTGGGTGACCTCTTCAACAACCAGCCAGCGACGGTAAGTGTCAAAATCGCCGCTTTTACGGTCGATGCTGACGCGTACGTCGATTTCCTGCTCATACTTTTTCTTGGTTGCTGTCGCCAGTGCGCTCTCCAGCGCCTCGAAGATTTTCTCACGGGGCAGTGCTTTCTCGTTGGAAACGGCTTCAACGACAGCTAAGATCTCTTTATTCATCCTGGTTAGCCTCAATCCTGACGTTTAAAAGTGGGGGACCAGATTCGCCTTCTGAATGTTGCTCAGCGCGAACACTTCATCGTTACCCTCAACGGTCACAGTGATCATTTCACCGTCGACAGACTTAATTATACCCTGCCATTTGCGGCGGTTTTGTACAGCTATCCGTAATACAAGACTGACTTCCTCTCCCAGAAAACGAACATAGTGTTCCGCGGTGAACATCGGACGGTCAAGCCCGGGTGAGGAAACTTCGAGGTTATAAGCGACGCTGATTGGATCTTCAACATCCAGAACCGCGCTGACCTGATGGCTGACATCGGCGCAATCATCGACAGTAATACCGTTCTCACTATCAATATAGATACGCAGCGTTGAAGTGCGGCCGCGCACAAACTCAATACCAACCAATTCGTAGCCGAGCGCTTCAACGGGAGCCGAAATCAGCTCTGTCAATTTTTGCTCTAATGTGGACAAAGCCACCTCCAGGACATAAAAAAAGGGCTTACAGCCCAGTAATACAATTGCCTGATAACAAAAAACCCCGATAAATCGGGGCTTTGTGCGACTGGACCCTGTATGTCGCTGCACGCGACATGGCACACTATCCAGAAAAATTTTTTTCAAAACTCACTGTCATGCATTGATCACTGCCTGCAGCATATTTGAAAAAGAACTCTTAAGGAAAGTGGTTGCGGGGGCCGGATTTGAACCGACGACCTTCGGGTTATGAGCCCGACGAGCTACCAAGCTGCTCCACCCCGCGTCCGAAAACGTGGCGAATATTACGCCTAACCTGCATAAAATGCAAGTAAAACTATGATTTGGTACCGAGGACGGGACTTGAACCCGTAAGCCCAATCGGGCACTACCACCTCAAGGTAGCGTGTCTACCAATTCCACCACCTCGGCACGATAATCTGCAAATTTTTGCTCAGATTTACAGAAAATATGTTACACCAGCTTATTTAGGAATATCATTTCCCGGCGCTGGTTTTGCAGGCTGCTGTTGCGGTGCCTGCTGGCTTTGTGCAGGCGCAGTAAGATTTTCCCACTCGCTGCCTTTCTGCGTTTTGTTACTGTTCAGGTTACCCAGCACCAGGCTGATAATAAAAAACAGGGTTGCCAGTACAGCTGTGGTACGGGTCATAAAATTGCCTGAACCGGAAGAACCAAACAGCGTCGCAGAAGCGCCTGCTCCGAAAGAGGCACCCATATCAGCACCTTTACCTTGTTGCAGCATAATAAGACCCACAAGGCCAACGGCTACAATAAGGAAAATAACTAACAGAGCGTCGTACATAATCAACCTTTTTCCTAGCGGCATTGACCGCACCTGAACAAACTTCAGCCACACTACGGCGATAATGTCATTTCTCACCCACTGAAGCGGGTGAGAATACTAACTAATGCCCCTTATCCACGCAAGTGCAATTTGCGCCGAAACGCGCGTTTGCGGAAAAAAACGGCAGTCGGTCCGCTGAATACCCGCTTACGCCTGAAAAACCATGATAACGTTTGTTGCCCGCATTTATACCGCTTTTACTGCTTCGGCAATCTGATGCGCCAGTTCGCTGACAACCGTTTCGTTTTCACCTTCAACCATTACGCGAATCAGCGGCTCAGTACCGGATTTACGCAGCAGAACCCGCCCTTTGCCCTGCAGTGTTTTTTCCGCCTGACGGGTAAGCGCGAGAACATCTTCATCTTTAAGCGGATCCTGCTGCCCGCTGAAACGCACGTTTACCAGTATCTGCGGCAGCAACGTCATACCACTGCACAGATCGTGCAGACTCATATGGTTACGTACCATTGCAGTCAGCACCTGCAATCCGGCAACAATACCGTCTCCGGTGGTGGTTTTATCCAGTAAAATCACGTGCCCGGAGTTTTCGGCACCGAGACGCCAGCCTTTTTCTTTTAATAATTCAAGGACGTACCTGTCACCTACTTTCGCTCTGGCGAAAGGGATACCCAGTTGTTTCAGCGCCAGCTCAAGTCCCATATTACTCATTAAGGTGCCGACAACGCCGCCACGCAGCTGCCCCTGACGCAATCCTTCACGGGCAATGATATAGAGAATCTGGTCACCATCAATTCTTCGCCCCAGATGGTCAACCATCATGACGCGATCGCCATCACCATCAAAAGCCAGACCTAAATCCGCCTTTTCAGCCAGCACACGCTCCTGCAGCAGACGGGTATCAGTGGCGCCGCACGCTTTATTGATATTCATACCGTCCGGCTGCACGCCGATAGAAACGACCTCAGCACCCAGCTCACGCATAACGTTAGGCGCAATGTGGTAAGTTGCGCCGTTCGCGCAATCCACCACGATCTTCAGACCATTCAGGTTCAGCTCGCTGGGAAACGTCCCTTTGCAAAACTCAATATAGCGACCGGCTGCATCGACGATACGACTGGCACGTCCGAGATCGGCCGATTCAACGCAGGTAATCGCTTTTTCCATTTCGGCTTCAATCGCCGCTTCCACTTCGTCGGGGAGCTTGGTGCCATCGGTGGAGAAAAATTTTATGCCGTTATCATCATAAGGATTATGGGATGCGGAAATCACAATGCCCGCTTCGGCACGGAAAGTACGGGTCAGGTAGGCGACAGCAGGCGTTGGCATCGGCCCGGTAAAAGCAGCGGAGAGACCGGCAGCAGCCAGACCGGCCTCAAGCGCCGACTCCAGCATATAACCAGAAATGCGCGTGTCCTTGCCGATAATCACTTTACGCGAACCCTGACCGGAGAGGACCTTGCCCGCCGCCCAGCCAAGCTTGAGCACAAAATCGGGAGTGATAGGTGATTCCCCTACTTTGCCACGAATACCATCTGTACCAAAATATTTACGCTTGCTCATATACCCTTCATCTTTCTGATAGCCGGTTACGTCAGGAAGAGATGACAAAATAAGCCATCCACCAGACTCGCCTACTGATTTCTTTCGTTCAGTGTCGCTTCCACAACGCGCATTGCGTCAACGGTCTCTTTCACATCATGAACGCGGATTATATGCGCCCCCTGCATGGCGGCAATCACCGCGCAGGCCAGGCTACCACTTAAACGCTGTGATGGTCCGACATTCAGTAGCTGACCAACCATACTTTTACGCGACATGCCGACAAGCAGCGGCAGACCAAAATGGTGATAATCGCTCAGCCGGGCCAGCAGCTGATAATTGTGACTAAGATTTTTACCGAAACCAAATCCCGGGTCGAGCAGCATCTGCGATTTAGTGATCCCGGCCGAAACACAACGGGTGATATGCCGGGTAAAAAAATCATCGACGGCACGATACACATCGGCATAACAAGGATCTGACTGCATGGTTTGTGGCTCGCCCTGCATATGCATGAGGCAAACCGGCAACCCGCTGGCCACAGCAGCCTCCAGAGCACCAGGCAACCGCAATGCACGCACATCATTAATAATATGTGCTCCGGCATTTGCCACTGCCTGAATCACCTCGGGTCTGGAGGTATCGACAGAAATCCACACTTCAAAACGTTGGGCAATGGCTTCCACCACCGGAATCACGCGATCCAGTTCCTGCTCTATGCTAACCTTATCTGCCCCCGGGCGCGTTGATTCACCGCCCACATCAATAATGGTCGCCCCTGCATTAATCATTTCATTCGCATGCGTCAGGGCGGCGGTAAGGGTGTTATGTTTACCGCCATCAGAGAACGAATCGGGCGTGACATTTAAGATTCCCATGACGTGGGGATGCGACAAATCCAGCACGCTATCCCTGGCGTAAAGTTTCATCAGCGCACGCTCCTTATAACCGGACAAAATAAAAAGCCCCGGCATTTCCGGGGCTCAGTCTTAACGTTAACCGCCGAATAACCTCGTCGGAACCACTTACATGGTATTGCCAGGATTAGGTGAGCGCGGCTCATCAACCGGCCGCGGTGCCTGCGGCGAGCCGTTATCAGAGTCATTGCTTTGTGCCTCTTCCCAGCCGGCAGGCGGGCGGACTTCACGCCGGGCCATCAGATCGTCAATTTGCGGCGCATCAATGGTTTCATACTTCATTAACGCATCTTTCATGGCATGAAGAATGTCCATATTGTCATTCAGGATCTGACGGGCACGCTGATAGTTGGTTTCGATCAGATGTTTGACTTCCTGATCGATAATGCGGGCCGTTTCATCTGACATATGCTTAGCTTTTGCAACAGAACGGCCGAGGAAAACTTCACCTTCCTCTTCGGCATACAGCAAGGGGCCAAGCTTCTCAGAGAAGCCCCACTGCGTCACCATGTTACGTGCCAGGTTAGTCGCGACCTTAATGTCATTAGACGCCCCGGTCGACACATGCTCAGCACCGTAGATAATCTCTTCGGCCAGACGGCCACCGTAAAGGGTCGAAATCTGGCTTTCCAGCTTCTGACGACTGGCACTGATAGCATCGCCTTCCGGCAGGAAAAAAGTCACGCCAAGCGCGCGGCCACGCGGGATAATCGTTACTTTATGTACCGGATCATGTTCTGGTACCAGACGTCCAATAATCGCATGTCCTGCTTCATGATAAGCCGTTGACTCTTTTTGCGCTTCTGTCATAACCATTGAGCGCCGTTCAGCACCCATCATGATTTTGTCTTTGGCTTTTTCAAACTCAACCATTGACACAACCCGGCGATTGCTGCGCGCCGCAAACAAGGCAGCTTCGTTTACCAGATTCGCCAAATCGGCACCGGAGAAGCCGGGTGTACCACGTGCAATAATCGCCGCATCAATATCTGTCGCCAGCGGGACGCGCCGCATATGAACTTTAAGAATCTGTTCACGGCCGCGCACGTCCGGCAATCCAACCACAACCTGACGGTCAAAGCGTCCCGGACGCAGCAAGGCGGGATCCAGCACATCCGGACGGTTAGTGGCAGCAATCACGATAATGCCTTCATTGCCCTCAAAACCATCCATCTCAACCAGCATCTGGTTCAGCGTCTGTTCACGTTCGTCGTGACCACCACCGAGCCCTGCTCCACGCTGACGTCCGACCGCATCGATTTCATCGATGAAAATAATACAAGGCGCGGCTTTCTTCGCCTGCTCAAACATATCACGCACGCGTGAAGCACCAACACCGACGAACATCTCAACGAAGTCAGAACCAGAAATAGTAAAGAAAGGTACTTTCGCTTCACCGGCAATAGCTTTCGCCAGCAGCGTTTTACCGGTCCCCGGTGGCCCCACCATCAGCACACCTTTTGGAATTTTACCGCCCAGCTTTTGAAAACGACTGGGTTCGCGCAAATATTCCACCAGCTCACCGACTTCTTCTTTTGCTTCGTCACAGCCGGCGACGTCAGCAAACGTGGTCTTAATCTGATCTTCGGTCAGCATTCGGGCCTTGCTTTTGCCGAATGACATTGCCCCTTTACCGCCACCACCCTGCATCTGGCGCATAAAGAAGATCCAGACGCCTATTAACAACAGCATCGGGAACCAGGAAATAAAAATGGTGGTCAGCATGCTCGGTTCTTCAGGCGGATCACCCACCACTTTGACATTCTTAGTCAAAAGGTTATCGAGCAACTTGGGATCGTTGACAGGAATATAGGTCGTGTATCGATTACTGTCTTTTTTGGTTACATTGATTTCACGCCCGTTAATACGTGCCTCACGGATCTGATCCTGATTCACTTCCTGCAGGAAGGTTGAGTAATCAACTCTTCGGCTATTAGACTCGCTGGGCCCAAAGCTCTGGAATACCGACATCAGTACGACTGCGATGACTAACCAGAGGATCAGGTTTTTCGCCATGTCACTCAAGGGATTAACCTCTTATTACAACTGTGTTAACAGACAGCGTAGGGTACTATAGTTTGCGCCCTGTCGCTACAATGTACACTTCGCGCGAACGTGAGCGCGAAGCGTCCGGCTTACGAATTTTCACTTTCGTAAACAGGGAGCGAATTTCCCGGAGGTATTCATCGAAGCCTTCTCCCTGAAACACTTTCACTACAAAGCTACCACCCGGTGCCAGCACGTCCCGACACATTTCAAGCGCCAGCTCAACCAGATACATTGAGCGTGGAATGTCAACCGCAGGCGTGCCGCTCATATTTGGCGCCATATCCGACATGATCGCCTGGACTTTTTCTTCACCAACCCGATCCAGAAGTGCCTTGATGACTAACTCATCACGAAAATCACCCTGAAGGAAATCAACACCAACAATAGGATCCATGGGCAAAATATCACAAGCAATGATACGCCCTTTGGCCCCTATCAGCGTGGCGACATATTGCGACCATCCGCCAGGTGCCGCCCCCAAATCCACGACCGTCATTCCAGGTTTAAACAACTGGTCACTTTGCTGTATTTCATCCAGTTTAAACCAGGCACGCGAACGCAGGCCCTTTTTCTGTGCCTGCTGCACGTATTTATCGCTAAAGTGTTCCTGTAGCCAGCGGCTGGAACTGGCTGAACGCTTTTTACCAGTCATACTATTTCCAACTATGATTCATCGTGAGCGATAAATAAACCGCATAAACCCGTGCTGCCGATTTGGTGATACACCAGAGATGGCGGTAGAATGCTCTGTTTTCAATCCCTGTTAAGTAAAAAATACAATGAATCTGAGTACTAAACAAAAACAGCACCTGAAAGGGCTGGCCCATCCATTGAAACCGGTGGTAATGCTGGGTAACAATGGTCTGACAGAAGGGGTGTTAGCCGAAATCGAACAGGCTCTCGAACACCACGAACTCATCAAAGTAAAAGTCGCCACGGAAGACCGTGAGACAAAAAACCTGGTGGTGGAAGCCATTGTACGCGAAACGGGCGCTGCAAACGTGCAGGTGATCGGTAAAACACTGGTACTCTACCGTCCTTCCCAGGAGCGTAAAATATCCCTTCCCCGTTAATTTCCCTGACCTGCGGCGTCACGTCAAGCAACGTGGCACAGGTCTGAATGAAATTGACACGCTCTTTAACGGTATGAAAGGCCGCACCGCGGCCTTTTTCTTTTCTTTACAAAATATCTCAACTAAAGCAACCGCTGCAGACCGGCGGCATCCGCTGCCATCAGATATAGTCGATTTTGATGATTTCGTATTCCACATCGCCGCCCGGAGCTTTAACGATAGCAACGTCGCCCTGCTCTTTGCCTATCAAACCCCGCGCCATGGGTGAATTTACCGAAATCAGATTTTGTTTAAAATCGGCTTCATCATCGCCCACAATGCGGTAAGTCGACTCTTCATCATTGTCGAGGTTTAACACCGTTACCGTCGCGCCAAAAATAACCCGGCCATTCGCGTTCATTTTTGTTACGTCAATCACCTGAGCATTGGAGAGCTTGGCTTCAATCTCCTGAATGCGTCCTTCGCAAAAACCCTGCTCCTCACGCGCAGCGTGATACTCTGCGTTTTCTTTCAGGTCGCCGTGTTCACGAGCCTCAGCAATAGCGGCGATAATCCGCGGGCGCTTTACCGATTTCAGCTCTTCGAGTTCAGCACGTAGCTTTTCCGCGCCACGCAACGTCATCGGAATCTGGTTCATCTCAATACCTCATTAAATCAATCCTGTGTAAAACTTCGTCATCCTTACCGGTGATTGCAGAAAAGCGTTCTGCGGCGCTTATTATCAGGTTTACAAACGAAAGAAACCTGACCCAGAGCGTTCCCCAGGCCAGATCATCATTTTGCATTTTGATACGTATTTTACCCAGGAGTTCCCCCCGGGTCATCGTTTACTTTCCACCTCAATGCACCGTAGTATGACAGCACCATCTGCTTTTTTCCGCGAGATTATGCGATTTTTACGAATTCTTACCCGTGCTGCCTGTGCAGTTTTACTGACAGTGCAAGCGGCACAGGCCGCCTCAGTAGCAAGTTATACGCAATTTTTACCTGAAGGGACAAACCTGGCATTTCTGGCGCAGAAAATAGGTTCGCCGACGCCACTTCTCGAATACAACAGTAAGCAGATGGCGCTGCCGGCAAGTACCATGAAAGTGCTTACGGCGCTGGCGGCGCTGCTTCAGCTGGGGCCGGATTTTCGCTTTACCACCACGCTGGAGAGTCATGGCCGCGTCAGTGGTAATACGCTGAATGGCGATTTAATTGCACGTTTCGCTGGCGATCCAACATTATCCCGGCAAGATATGCGCAATATGGTCGCTCAGCTAAAAAAACTGGGTATCAGCCACATTGACGGAAATCTGGTTATTGATACTTCGGTATTTGCCAGCCACGACAAAGCGCCAGGCTGGCCGTGGAACGATATTTCTGAGTGTTTCGATGCCCCTCCGGCCGCAGCAATTGTTGACCGTAACTGTTTTTCGGTTGCCTTGCATAGTGGCCAGCCGGATGAAATAGCCCATGTCACCGTGGCATCTTTTTATCCGGTCAGCGTTTTCAGCCAGGTACGGACTCTGGGCCGCAATTCCACTGATGGACAATATTGCGAACTGGATGTGGTAACCGGCGAGCTAAATCGCTACACCCTGACGGGCTGTATGCCGCAGCGAGCCGAACCTTTACCGCTGGCTTTCGCCATTCAGGACGGCGCAGCCTACGCAGGCCAGCTGCTGAAAGCCATGCTGTCAGATGCCGGCATTGATTACAGCGGGCACCTGGTACGACAGACCCAGGTTAACACCCCCGGTAATGTGCTGGCGCAAACGCAATCGGCACCATTACATAACCTTCTGCGTATCATGCTGAAAAAATCAGATAATATGATTGCCGACACCGTTTTCCGCACCATCGGCCATAACTATTTTGGCGTGCCCGGAACCTGGCGGGCAGGTTCTGATGCGGTACGGCGTATTCTGCGACAAAAAGCCGGTATTGATATGGGAAACAGTATTCAGGTGGATGGTTCAGGCCTGTCACGTCATGACCTGCTTTCCCCTGAAACAATGATGCAGGCATTACAATACATTGCCCAGCACGATCAGCAGCTGGATTTTATTTCTATGCTACCGCTTTCAGGTTATGACGGCACATTGCGCTACCGTGGCGGTCTGCATGAAGCAGGCGTTGACGGTAAGCTGTCAGCCAAAACCGGCTCGCTGTCTGGGGTCTATAACCTTGCCGGATTTTTGACTACCGCCAGCGGTCAGCGGGTAGCTTTCGTGCAATTTTTGTCGGGCTATGCTGTACCACCAGAGGATCAACGCCAGCGACGTATTCCGCTGGTGCGCTTTGAAAGCCGCCTCTATCGCGACCTTTATTCCGCTAATTAAACAGCAACGGGAGCCAAAGGCTCCCGTTGCTGTTGTCAACGCTGATAAACGGTTTCCACCCCTTCATCATCGTCTTCATCCCAATCATCGTCCCAGTCGTCATCTTCAGCTTCAGCGGCAGCTTCGAGTTGCTCACGATGATAGTCATCCCACATAAATTCAACTTTCTCAGCTGCCTGCGGTTGCTCTTCCGTCAGCGGTTTAGGATGGGCAACCAGAAATGACATGACATCCCAGCACAACTCTTTTATGCCGTGCTGGCTGGCCGCTGAGATAACATAATGTTTTTCTGGCCAGTCTAATGCATCTGCAATCGCCTGAGCACGCGCTGCGGCCTCCTGGGCATCAAGCAAATCTGCTTTATTGAACACCAGCCAGCGCGGCTCATGAAAAAGTTTTTCGCTGTATTTTTCCAGCTCACCGAGGATGATCCGGGCATTTTCAACCGGATCCGATTCGTCGATCGGAGCCAGATCGATCAGGTGTAACAATACCCGACAACGTTCGAGATGTTTCAGAAAGCGAATACCAAGGCCAGCGCCTTCAGAAGCGCCCTCAATCAGCCCGGGAATATCAGCAATAACAAAACTCTTTTCATTGTCCATACGCACCACCCCAAGGCTGGGCACCAGGGTAGTGAAAGGATAGTCAGCCACTTTGGGCCTGGCCGCAGAAACCGCGCGAATAAAGGTGGATTTCCCGGCATTGGGCAGACCCAGCATACCAACGTCAGCCAGCAGCATCAGTTCCAGCTGCAGGTCGCGTTGTTCACCTGGTGTTCCCATCGTTTTCTGACGCGGAGTACGGTTAACAGAGGATTTAAAACGGGTATTACCCAGCCCGTGCCATCCCCCTTTTGCCACCATCAGGCGCTGGTTGTGACGCATCATATCACCCAGGGTTTCACCGGTTCCCTGATCGATAATACGGGTGCCGACCGGTACTTTAATCACCACGTCTTTACCCCGTTTACCGGTACAATCGCGGCTCTGGCCATTCTGACCACGTTCGGCGCGAAAAGCTTTTTCAAAGCGATAGTCGATCAGCGTATTGAGGTTTTCATCCGCTTCAACATAGACATCGCCACCGTCCCCGCCATCACCGCCGTCCGGGCCGCCCTTCGGAATGTATTTTTCCCGGCGAAAGCTGACGCAACCATTACCACCATCACCTGCAGCCACCAGGATGGTCGCTTCATCAACAAACTTCATGCTACTTCTCCGTCTAACATTCGCCCGATGTCTGGCGCAGAAAAACCACGCCGGCAATCCGGGATGACGCCCTGCGGACTTAACACCAGCGACGACACACTGTGTATAAAGTGTACAACATCCCGGCTCAACATCGCTAACAGTAGCCGGGCGCAGAATGTAAAAAGCCCCGCCATCTGAGCGGGGCTTTCTGAACCGTCGTTATACAGCCTTAGCGGCTGCGCGGCGTGCTAACCGTTACTCAGCAACAATGCTGATGTATTTACGGTTATTCGGGCCTTTAACTTCGAATTTCACTTTACCATTTGCGGTAGCAAACAGCGTGTGGTCACGGCCACAGCCAACGTTAGTGCCCGCATGGAATTTAGTACCGCGCTGACGAACAATAATGTTGCCTGCCAGAACAGTTTCACCGCCAAAACGTTTTACGCCCAGGCGTTTTGCATTTGAGTCGCGACCGTTACGAGTGGAGCCGCCAGCCTTTTTGTGTGCCATTTGTCAGATCTCCTCTTAGGCGCCGATGCCAGTGATTTTCACATCAGTGAACCACTGACGGTGACCCTGCTGCTTACGGTAGTGCTTACGACGACGAAACTTAACGATTTTAACTTTTTCGCCGCGACCGTGTGCAACAACTTCTGCTTTGATCACACCGCCTGAAATTAAAGGCGCGCCAATCGTCACGTCTTCACCATTGGCAATCATCAGAACCTGGTCGAACTCAATGGTTTCACCGGTTGCGATGTCCAGCTTTTCCAGGCGAACGGTCTGACCTTCGCTTACTCGGTGTTGTTTACCACCACTTTGGAAAACCGCGTACATATCAAACTCCGCTTATGCGCTTGCCATCTTAATTTTTCCGGCCGCGCTATAAATTATTCACAATAGGGCGCGAATTCTACGCAAGTTTATCAATTAAGACAAGTGCCAGATTGCGACTATTGCAGAAAAAAAGCGCAGCACAATTAGGTGCGTTTCAACCACACAATTTTCAAGTACACTCTTGCTGATATCCATCGGCATGTCCGGCATCTATGCCCGGAGATTGCCAGGGCACAGCCACGGTAACGGACGCTTATCCTGGCAGCAGATTGAGTAATAGCTGAACAGACTGATGAACTTAGAACAGATAAACGAACTCACCGCGCAGGACATGGCGGACGTTAACGCAATCATACTGGAACAACTGAATTCCGATGTGTCGCTGATCAATCAATTGGGCCACTACATCGTCAGCGGGGGTGGCAAACGCATCCGTCCGATGATTGCCATTCTGGCCGCGCGCGCGCTGAATTACAGCGGGCAGCAGCATACTATGGTAGCGGCGCTGATTGAATTTATTCACACCGCAACGCTACTACATGACGACGTGGTTGACGAATCAGATATGCGCCGGGGCAAAGCGACCGCCAATGCCGCATTTGGTAACGCCGCCAGCGTGCTGGTTGGTGATTTCATCTACACCCGCGCTTTTCAGATGATGACCGGACTGGGTTCGCTACGGGTACTGGGGCTGATGTCAGAAGCGGTAAACGTCATTGCGGAAGGCGAAGTACTGCAATTAATGAATTGTAATGACCCCGATATTACTGAAGACAGCTATATGCGGGTAATTTACAGTAAAACCGCACGTTTATTCGAAGCCGCAGCGCAGGCTTCAGCCATTCTTGCCGGTGCCACATCTGAACAGGAAAAGGCACTACAGGATTATGGCCGCTACATCGGAACCGCCTTTCAGCTGATTGACGATTTGCTTGATTACAGTGCCGATGGCAAAACGCTGGGTAAGAACGTCGGTGACGATCTCAGCGAAGGCAAACCGACGCTACCTTTATTATACGCCATGCGTCACGGCACGCCTGACCAGACTGCAATGATTCGTGGTGCTATTGAACAGGGTAACGGACGGCATTTGCTGGAACCGGTGTTGCAGGCAATGCATCAGTGCGGCTCACTGGAATGGACGCGCCAGCGCGCCGAACAGGAAGCCGACAAAGCCATTACTGCCCTGAACGCATTACCTGAATCCCCCTGGCGTAGCGCGCTGGAAGGGCTGGCTCATATGTCTGTGCAGCGTGAATTCTGAAGATCCAGCGGCAGTTCTGACCGCCGCATCGACAGGATCACTGCAGGTTTATTGCACTATCAGGTAACTTTCGCCAACGCATAGCCAGGCGATGACCGGCGTTCATCAGGCCAATGGTATTAGTCAGATCAACAACCTGTTTTGCAATGAAAGACACGCAGGCTCTTATGTAACGCCTGCCGTTGTAACGCCTGCAGTCTCCCTTAACCAACCACCAGGGTCAGGGTTTCCGCCCAGGCCAGCGCCGTTTTCTTAGTCGGTATCAACCCCTCCCCGGCTTTATACCCGCCGCCGATCAGCGTAATTTTTCCTGCATGACTTTCCATTGCTTGCAGCAACTCAGCTGTCGGCATACCAATACAGTAAGTACAACCGTTACTCAGCGTCCCCCAGGAAAACCAATTTAGCCCACGTTAAAAATTATCCGCTGTTCGCCGGAGTGCTGAGGCAGATCCCCCGCGCGCTCTGCTGCTGAGGGTCAACATGCTGCCTGCCTGTGGTTTGGAACTTTACGGCCAGCGCCGGTATCCGCTGAGCAAAACACGCTGTTAATTGCCTGACTGCACCACTATTCCCTCCCGAAACCCTAATCCCGGCGTTTTTTGCAACGTTGCAGTTTGGAATGTGGTATCTGACACACAACAGGAAATTTTTATGAAAGCGCTATAAAAACGGTATTTATTTTTTGTTATAACGCTACAAGATAAATTAAACTATTAATAAATAGCATAATAGCAATAAATTTCATGGCATTAATAAACTAACTAACACGAAAAAGTATCATCCGGAATTTCCAGAAAACATCAAGGAGGACTTATGCAACCGCTAAAAAGCGACTGGCATTCTGCCGATATTATTGAAAAACCTCTCTGGCCGCGCTTTCCCGCGCTTCAGGTTTGAGCTCCTCTACGCTGGCCAACGCACTCTGCCGTCCCTGGCCGAAAGGTGAATGGCTGATCGCCAATGCCCTGGGCATCCATCCGGCTGAAATCTGGCCAAGTCGTTATTACGACCCCGATTCACACCAGCTGCTTGACCGTAAAAGATTGATGCGACCGCATTCTGCAGACAAAAACAGCGATAAACAGAATCAGCAGAGCTAAAAAAAACGGACGACCCAGGTCGTCCGTCATCAATTCTGCGTTAGCGCTGCGGGCGGTTTCAGAGCGTTTCTTCTTCGCCAACCCGATCAATATTGGCCCCCAGCATGCGCAGCTTATCTTCAATGCGCTCATAACCCCGATCAATGTGATAAATACGATCCACCAGCGTCGTGCCTTCTGCAATACACCCCGCCAGCACCAGGCTTGCTGATGCACGCAAATCCGTGGCCATGACCTGGGCACCGGAAAGCTGCTCCACGCCGTGACAGATTGCGGTATTACTTTCAATTTCAGCGTGCGCCCCCATACGAATCAGCTCCGGCAGGTGCATGAAGCGATTTTCGAAAATAGTTTCGGTAATCACCCCGGTACCTTCTGCCACCAGGTTAAGCAGGGTAAACTGTGCCTGCATATCGGTGGGAAATCCAGGATGGGGAGCGGTACGCACGTTCACCGCTTTCGGCCGCCGGCCGTGCATATCCAGCGAAATCCAGTCTTCGCCTACTTCAATCTCGGCACCGGCTTCACGTAATTTTGCCAGCACTGCATCAAGCGTATCGGGACGGGTCTGACGACAGATAACTTTGCCACCGGAAACGGCTCCGGCCACCAGAAAAGTGCCTGTTTCAATACGATCGGGCAATACACGATAGCTACCGCCACCCAGACGCGCTACGCCTTCAATGGTAATACGATCGCTGCCCATTCCGCTGATTCGGGCACCCAGGGTATTGAGAAAGTTCGCCGTATCCACAATCTCAGGTTCACGTGCCGCATTTTCGATGATGGTGGTACCCGTTGCCAGCGTAGCGGCAGACATTATCGTAACAGTCGCCCCCACGCTTACTTTATCCATTACGATATGCGCCCCTTTCAGGCGCCCGTCTACCGATGCTTTAACGTAACCCTCTTCCAGCTTTATCTGCGCCCCCAGCTGCTCAAGGCCGGTGATATGCAAATCGACAGGGCGTGCGCCAATAGCACAGCCGCCCGGTAGAGAAACCTGCCCCTGGCCGAAACGGGCAACCAGTGGCCCGAGCGCCCAGATAGAGGCGCGCATCGTTTTAACCAGCTCATACGGAGCACAGTAAATATCAACGCTGCTGGCATCAACATGCACAGAGCCATTACGTTCGACTTTAGCGCCAAGCTGGCTCAGCAGCTTCATTGTCGTATCAATGTCCCGTAGTTTCGGGACATTACGAATTTCTACCGGTTCTTCAGCCAGCAAAGCAGCGAACAGGATCGGCAGCGCGGCGTTTTTCGCACCGGAAATTGTCACTTCACCACTCAGCCGGGTTGGCCCCTGCACACGAAATTTGTCCATCGCTACTGTTCTCTGTTTACTTAATACTTATTTGCCGCCCGCCAGTCTGTCCGGGATCAGGCAAGCCAATTAAAAACCGTTCAGCTTACGGTCACGTGCCCATTCTGCAGGAGTGTATGTTTTGATGGAAACCGCATGAATACGGTTATCCGCAATATATTCCATCAGCGGCGCATACACTGCCTGCTGTTTTTTTACCCGGCTGAGTTCGGCAAAAATTTCGCCGACGGCAATCACCTGAAAATGGCTGCCATCGCCGGATACATGAACCTCTTCTAAGGGTAGTGCGCTTAAGAGCACAGATTGTATTTCGCTATTTTCCATGACCGTTCTGACATTAATGAATGATAACAGCCCCACATAGTAGAGGAATTTGTCTTTGTCTTAAACACGCAGAAAGCCCCAGCCTGAGCAGGGGCTTTCCAATAATAAGCATCGGATGATGACATCGCTATACGGTAATCATCACAGATTGTAAATTATACAACCCGATTAGCGCGCGCAATCTGTCGGTAATCCCGCTCATTTGCAGCGTCAGCGGCTGCTTTTTTGCCGTTTCGCGCAAATGGATCAACAGCGCCAGACCGGCCGTATCCACCTGTTCAAGGCCACTGACATCCAGCAGGCTGACGCCATTCATTAGATCTTCTCGCTGCTGCCATAAAGGCAGTAACGTTTCATGCGTCAGCCAACCACTGAGCGCCAGCTTGCCTTGTGCGCTTGTCCAGCTTAGCGACGGATTCACTGTTGCTTATCCAGGGTAATGTGCTGTGCGGCATAAGACTCGAGGCGTTGGGTTAACGCATCCACCCCCTGGGTCCGCAGGATATCGCTCCATTCGTTTTGTTTTGTCGTAATCATACTGACACCTTCCGCAATCATATCGAATGCCTGCCAGTTGCCATTAACACTGTTTTTGCGCCACTGAAAATCCAGACGAACCGGCGGCCGGCCATTAGGGTCAATAATGGTCACGCGAATAGCAATAATATTAGCATCACCCAGCGGCTGTGCCGGTGCCACGTTATAGGTCTGCCCGTGATAAAGTGCCAGGGCCTGGCCATAAGCCTGAGCAAGATAATCGGCAAAAGCTTTAAAATATGCATCGCGCTGCGCGGGAGTGGCCTGCTGATAGTAACGGCCCAGAACCAGCGCGCCGGCATATTTTATTTGCACATACGGCAGCAACTCCTCACGCACAATCTGACGCAGATAGTCAGGATTTTGTTTAATCTTCGGTTGCTCATTCTTCAGGCGGTTAAATGTCTTCGCTGCCGCCTGATCCATCAGTGTGTAGGGGTTGCTCTGATCGGTTGCCGCACTGGCAGTCAGAGGTACAATCGCCAACAGGGCGATAATCAGTAAACGTTTCAACATGCCAATCCTCATTTAGGCTGGGTGGGAGCAGACAATTCAGGCGGTGTGGTGCCCTGAGCAGGCTGCTGACCTTTTTTATTACTCTCGTCGTTGCTCTTATACAAGAACTGGCCGATGAGATCCTCCAGTACCAGTGCCGATTTGGTATCCTGAATGGTGCTACCGTCTTTCAGCATGGCAGTGCCCATGTCCGGGTCAGAGAAACCTACATTTAAAGCCAGAAATTGTTCACCAAGTAAGCCCTGCGTGCGCACCGCCAGCGAACTGGTGTCCGGCAACTGGTTATACTTATCTTCAATGGCCATGGTGACACGCGGCAGATAAGTTTTCGCATCGAGTGAAATATCCGTCACCCGGCCGATCACTACGCCACCGACTTTCACCGGCGAGCCGGTTTTCAGGCCGCCAATATTGTCAAAATTGGCATAAAGACGCCAGGTTGGTTCGTTACCCAGCGATTTCACATCTGCCACACGCAGGCACAGAAAAATGGCCGCGCAAAGCGCCAGAAGTAAAAAAATGCCGACCCAAATTTCACTTTTCTTTGTATACATTGCATCAGTTCCCAAACATCAGTGCTGTCAGCACAAAATCCAGCCCCAGTACCGCCAGTGATGCGTGTACTACGGTACGCGTTGTCGCCCGGCTAATCCCTTCCGAGGTCGGAATAGCATCGTAGCCATTAAATAAGGCTATCCAGGTCACGGTAATGGCAAAAACGGCGCTTTTAATCACACAGTTGACAATATCCCGCCGCAAATCAACGGCATTTTGCATTGCGGTCCAGAAAAAACCGCTGTCGATACCTTTCCAGGTTACTCCCACCAGCGCGCCGCCGAGAATACCAACGGCGACAAAAAGCAGCGCCAGTAGCGGCATGCTAATAAATCCAGCCCAGAAGCGCGGTGAAATAACCCGACGCAATGGGTCCACCGCCATCATCTCCATACTGGAAAGCTGTTCGGTGGCTTTCATCAGGCCAATTTCAGCCGTCAGGGCCGAGCCGGCGCGCCCGGCGAACAAAAGCGCTGTGACCACGGGTCCCAACTCGCGCAGCAAAGAAAGTGCCACCAGCATGCCAAGACTGGTCTCCGCGCTATAGGTGGTGAGCACCAGATAACCTTGTAAACCGAGCACCATGCCGATAAACAGACCGGAGACCACCACAATCAGCAGGGAAAGAACGCCGACGCTGTACAATTGACCGATAAGCAGCGGCGCGTGTTTACGAAACTCGGGCCGCCCTATTAACGCGTGAAATAACATCAGTCCTGCGCGGCCAAAAGCAGCGCAGCTATCAATACCGCGTCTTCCCAGCGAAGCCAGAAAACGAACTAACATGGTCAGATTAACTCCCTGATCCGATTAAATCCGGCAGGTATTCCCCTGCCGGAAAACGAAAAGGTACCGGTCCATCCGCAATACCATCAATAAACTGGCGGACACGGCTATCCGTATTGTCTTTTAATTGTTTGGCAGTGCCTTCAGCAATCACTTTCTGACCGGCAATAATGTAAGCATAATCAGCGATACTTAATACTTCCGGCACATCATGTGACACCACGATACAGGTGACACCTAACGCATGATTGAGTTCATCAATCAGTTTAACCAGTACGCCCATCGTGATGGGGTCCTGGCCGACAAAAGGCTCATCAAACATGATCAGCTCTGGTTCCAGTGCAATCGCACGTGCCAGCGCCACCCGGCGCGCCATTCCGCCGGAGAGTTCGGAAGGCATTAATCGCGCCGCGCCGCGCAGCCCGACCGCTTCCAGTTTCATCATTACAGTGGCGTGTAATAACGGTTCCGGCAGACGGGTATGTTCACGCAATGGCCAGGCGACATTGTCAAAAACAGTGAGATCGGTAAACAAAGCACCAGACTGAAACAACATGCTCATTTTCTTTCTGGCGCTATACAGACGGGAACGTGAAAGCGCCGGGATGTTTTCTCCCTGGAACCAGATCTCGCCGCTATCGGGCTGGAGCTGCCCGCCAATCAGCCTGAGCAAGGTGGTTTTGCCAATCCCGGATGGGCCCATAATCGCCGTAACCTTACCTTTCGGCACCGTCAGCGAAATGTTATCAAAAATGAGGCGGTCGCCACGGCGGAACGTAACGCCGCGTACATCAACCAGATTCCCTGGCGTCTGCTCCATAGTGACCTCTGTTTATCAGGTAATAATCATTAAGTGTAGATGGTAACCTATTAAATTCTGTTGCCACGAGTTTTACAGAAACTTACTGCACTATGGCAATCAAACCCGGCATAAGTTTTACTTTTTCTGTCCAGGGCGTCAGAATTACATCCATTATTATGACCTTATCTGCCACCGTCCATAGCAAAATGACGCTGGTTTCGCTGAAAGGATCTTTCATGCTCGTTGCGACCGCCCTTCTGGTAATCGGTTTGGTGCTGCTGGCCTATGGCGCTGACCGACTGGTTTTTAGTGCATCGATCCTTTGCCGCTCACTGGGGATTCCGCCAATTATTATCGGCATGACCGTAGTGGGTATTGGCACCTCGTTACCTGAATTTATCGTTTCACTGTCGGCAGCCAACCATGGTCAGCTTGATATGTCGGTGGGAACGGTCATGGGGTCGAACATCATCAATATTCTGCTTATTCTTGGCAGCGCGGCGCTGATTCACCCACTGGCCGTACAATCAAATCTTATCCGACGCGAATTACCGCTAATGTTGCTGGTAACGTTACTCAGCGGTTTTTTACTGTTTAATAACCATCTCAGCCGGATTGACGGCCTGTTGCTGATTAGCATGGCGATCGTCTATCTGCTGGTCACTATCCGAATTGCCAGACGCAGCCTCGATAACAACAGTGATACCCTGACCAGCGAACAGCTGGCGGAACTTCCCCGCGGAGATGGAGGGAACACCGTTGCCTTTCTCTGGCTGGCTGTGGCACTGATTATGCTGCCGGTCGCCACCAATATGGTGATTGATAACGCAACGGTGGTGGCCGATTATCTCGGAGTCAGCGAGCTGATCATTGGCCTGACCATCGTTTCTGTCGGCACCAGCCTGCCGGAACTGGCTACGGTGATTGCTGGCGCACTGAAAGATGAAGATGATATCGCGATCGGTAACCTGATCGGCGCTAACATTTATAATATCGCAATTGTTCTGGGCGTACCGGCATTACTCCACCCTGGCAGCATTGATAGCGAAGCGTTCGCCCGCGACTATTGGGTGATGCTGGGGGTCAGCGCATTGTTCATGCTGATTTGCTTACAGCGACGCCGGCGAATCGGGCGACTGACGGGGGCGCTGTTACTCGGGGGGTTTATTCTCTGGGTAGCCCTGCTTTACTTTTTTCCCTCAGAGAGCTTCTGGTAAGGACTGAATGATGCCCCATAGTGAACTGGAACCGGGTTTTGACTTCCAACTGGCCGGCAAAGAAGTGCTACGTATTGAGCGTGAAGGGCTTGAACAGCTGGATAACTACATCAACGATGATTTCAGCAAAGCCTGTGAGAAAATCTTTTACTGCCACGGCAAAATCGTGGTGATGGGCATGGGAAAATCCGGCCATATTGGTAAAAAAATGGCCGCCACCTTTGCCAGCACCGGCTCGCCGGCTTTTTTCGTCCACCCGGCGGAGGCCAGCCATGGTGATCTGGGGATGGTGTCCAGCAACGACGTGGTGATTGCGATTTCCAATTCCGGGGAATCAGCGGAAATACTGGCGCTTATCCCGGTCCTGAAGCGGCTGAGAGTCTCACTGATTTGTATCACCAGCCGCCCGGAAAGCAGTATGGGCGAAGCGGCAGATGTCCACCTGTGCGTGAAAGTGCCTCAGGAAGCCTGTCCCCTTGGATTAGCCCCCACCAGTAGCACCACGGCCACCTTAGTGATGGGTGATGCGCTGGCTGTTGCCTTGCTTAAAGCACGTGGATTCACCGCTGAAGATTTTGCGCTGTCTCATCCTGGTGGCGCGCTCGGCCGCAAACTGTTGTTACGCGTCGATGATATTATGCATACCGGAGCAGAAATTCCCCATGTCAGTCGCGATGCCAGCCTGCGCGATGCGCTACTGGAAATTACCCGTAAACATCTGGGGATGACGGTAATCTGTGATGATGTAATGCAGATTGCAGGCATTTTCACTGATGGCGATCTGCGTCGTGTACTTGATATGGGAATCGATTTTCAGCAGGCACGCATCGACAAGGTGATGACGGCGGGCGGTATCCGGGTGCGTTCTGGCATGCTGGCGGTGGATGCCCTGAACCTGATGCAAAGTAAAAATATAACCTCCGTACTGGTCGCAGAAGGTGACCGGTTGCTGGGCGTTGTTCATCTGCACGACTTACTGCGCGCTGGCGTGGTGTAAGCCATTAAACGAGAAAAAAAGCAAGATGGTTATGGTTGAAACCTGTTACGGCCCGGTAAGCCGTAGCGTAATGCAAAAGGCCCGCGCAATAAAGCTACTCATTTGCGATGTTGATGGCGTGATGTCCGATGGCGTTATCTATCAGGGCAATAACGGTGAAGAATTAAAAGCGTTCAACGTGCGCGACGGTTATGGTATACGCTGTTTGCTGACCTCTGGCGTGGAAGTCGCTATTATTACCGGCCGCAAAGCAAAGCTGCTGGAAGACCGTTGTGCAACCCTGGGAATTACACATCTTTACCAGGGGCAGTCAGATAAGCTTTTGGCCTTCGCTGAACTTGTGGATAAACTGTCGTTATTGCCCGAACACATCGCCTATATTGGCGATGACCTGATAGACTGGCCGGTAATGGCACAGGTCGGGCTGAGCGTCACGGTTGCTGACGCACATCCGGCTATGCTGCCACGGGCAGATTACATAACCCATCTTGCCGGTGGGCGTGGGGCAGTACGTGAGATTTGCGATGTGATTCTAATCGCACAGGATAAGTTTGATGAGGCCAAAGGGCAGTCAGTATGAGTAAATTAAAGCGCTGGATAACGCTCATTCTGGCATTAATCGCCCTGATTTTAATCGGCTGGAATATGGCTGATAACGGGCGTGAAGCGGACAATCAAAACCAGACGAAGCAGAATGAACCTGACTATACCAGCGATCGCTCAGATACCGTGGTCTACAGTCCGACCGGTTCACTTAATTACCGGCTGGTCTCCGAGAAAGTCACCTATTATACCAACGAGGCCGTCAGCTGGTTTGAAAAACCGGTAATGACCGTTTTTGACGATAATAAAGTCCCTATCTGGTCTGTCCGGTCAGATAAAGCCAGATTAACCAATGACCGCATGCTTTATCTGTATGGCCACGTCGAAGTAAACAGTCTGACCAGTACTTCTCAGCTGCAACGTATTGTTACCGATACTGCGGTAATTAACCTGACGACGCTGGACGTCACATCAGACGAACAGGTCACACTTTATGGTACCAACTTTAACTCTACCGGCATGAAGATGCGCGGAAATTTACGGAAGAAAACGGCCCAGCTGATTGAAAAGGTTAAAACCTCTTATGAAATCCAAAACGAAAAACAACATTAAGTTATTCCTGGCCGGTTCTCTTCTGGCTGCTGCCCTGCCGGTCATGGCGTTAACCGGTGACACCGAAAAACCAGTGCATATTGATTCAGAAAATCAGGCGCTGGACATGCAGGGAAATGTTGCGACCTTCACGGGTAACGTTATCGCTACCCAGGGGACAATTAAAGTGACCGCAGATAAAGTCGTGGTCACCCGTCCCGGCGGAGACAGCAATAAAACCATTATTGATGCCTACGGTAATCCGGCGACTTTTTATCAGATGCAGGATAACGGAAAGCCGGTGCAGGGACACGCCGCCAGACTGCATTACGAACTGGCGAACGATTTTATTGAGCTGACCGGCAACGCATTCCTGCAACAACAGGACAGCAACGTTAACGGCGACCGCATTACCTATCTGGTGAAAGCACAAAAAGTGCAGGCATTCAGCAGCACCGGCAAACGCGTCACGACCGTTCTGGTACCGTCCCAGCTGCAGGATAAAAACAAACACGATCAGGCTAACAAGAGTAACTAACGCTATATGGCAACCTTAATTGCAGAAAATCTGGCGAAAGCCTACAAAGGTCGCCGGGTCGTCGAAGATGTCAGCCTGGAGGTAAACTCAGGCGAAATCGTTGGTCTGCTAGGGCCAAACGGGGCCGGTAAAACCACCACGTTTTATATGGTGGTCGGTATTGTCCCGCGCGACGCCGGTCGTATCGTGATTGATAACGACGATATCAGTCTTCTGCCTCTGCACGCCCGGGCCCGCCGGGGAATTGGCTATCTGCCGCAGGAAGCCTCTATTTTTCGCCGGCTGACGGTTTACGATAACCTGATGGCAGTGCTGCAAATCCGCGCTGATTTAACCGCAGAACAGCGCGACGATCGGGCAAATGAACTGATGGAAGAATTCCATATTGGACACCTGCGTAACAGCCTTGGGCAGTCGCTATCCGGCGGTGAACGCCGTCGGGTCGAAATAGCCCGTGCGCTGGCAGCTAATCCCAAATTTATTCTGCTCGATGAACCTTTTGCCGGCGTCGACCCTATCTCGGTGATTGATATTAAAAAGATCATCGAACACTTACGCGACAGCGGTCTCGGTGTACTGATTACCGATCATAATGTGCGCGAAACTCTGGCGGTCTGCGAACGGGCTTATATCGTCAGTCAGGGTCACATGATCGCCCATGGGACACCAGCAGAGGTGCTGGCCAATGAACAGGTGAAACGCGTTTATTTGGGCGAAGAGTTCAGACTCTGATATGGTGTTTATCATGGGTCCGTTTTACCGGGAAATGACATCCTGACTATGAAGCAAAGTTTGCAACTTCGGCTAAGTCAGCAGCTCGCCATGACACCCCAGCTACAGCAGGCTATCCGCTTGCTGCAACTTTCAACGCTTGAACTTCAGCAGGAAATACAGCTGGCGCTGGAAAGCAATCCACTACTGGAGCAAACAGAAAATAATGACGAGGTAGACAGCCACGCCGTTGCGGAAAATGAAGCGTTAGACACCCGTGAAGCACTGGAGCAAAAGGACATGCCGGAAGAACTGCCGCTGGACGCGACCTGGGACGAAATATACACCGCCGGCACCCCTTCCGGAACCGGCACCGATTACCACGACGAAGAATTGCCGGTTTATCAGGGTGAAACCACGCTGACGTTGCAGGACTATCTGATGTGGCAGGTAGAGCTGACGCCTTTTTCTGACACCGATCGGGCCATTGCTACCTCGATTGTCGATGCCGTTGATGACACCGGCTATCTGACCGTGTCGCTGCAGGATATTCTTGACAGTATCGGTAATGATGAACTCGACATGGAAGAAGTGGAAGCGGTACTAAAACGTATTCAGCGTTTTGATCCTGTAGGCGTCGCCGCCCGTGACCTGCGCGATTGCCTGCTGGTACAGCTTTCACAATTTGTCGACGACACGCCCTGGCTAAAAGAAGCCCGCATGGTAGTCAGCCAGCATCTCGATCTGCTGGCTAACCACGATTTCCGAACTCTGATGCGGGTGTCACGATTGAAAGAAAAATCACTTAAAGGCGCAATGCGGCTTATTCAGTCGCTCGATCCGCGCCCAGGACAGTCAGTCAACACCAGCGAACCCGAGTATGTCATTCCCGATGTACTGGTCCGCAAAGTGCAGGGGCGCTGGTCGGTTGAACTGAACCCCGATAGCATTCCCCGCCTAAAAATCAATCAGCACTATGCCGCGCTGGGAACCACAACCCGTAGCGATAGCGACAGCCAGTTTATTCGCAGCAATCTGCAGGAGGCCCGCTGGCTGATTAAAAGCCTTGAAAGCCGCAATGAAACGCTGCTTAAAGTGTCGCGCTGTATTGTCGAACAACAGCAGGCGTTTTTTGATCAGGGTGAAGAGTATATGCGGCCAATGGTGCTGGCAGACATTGCCAGCGCGGTGGACATGCATGAGTCAACTATCTCCCGCGTGACGACACAAAAATATCTGCACAGTCCGCGCGGTATTTTTGAACTAAAATACTTTTTCTCCAGCCATGTGAATACGGAAGGCGGTGGCGAAGCCTCATCTACCGCTATTCGTGCACTGGTGAAAAAACTGGTTTCAGCGGAGAATCCGGCTAAACCACTGAGCGACAGTAAACTCACCAGCATGCTTTCGGAACAAGGCATTATGGTGGCACGGCGTACCGTCGCTAAATACCGTGAATCTTTATCCATCCCGCCCTCAAACCAGCGTAAACGGCTGGTCTGAACGCACTGATAAGGAAGCAACTATGCAGCTAAATATCACCGGGCAAAATGTCGACATCACGCCGGCACTGCGTGAATTCGTCACCGCTAAATTTGCTAAACTGGAACAATTTTTTGACAGAATTAATCAGGTCTATATTGTTCTAAAGGTAGAGAAGCTTTCGCAGATAGCGGAAGCCACGCTGCATATGAACGGAGGGGAGCTGCATGCCTCATCAGAAGAACGAGATATGTATGCAGCCATTGATGGTTTAATTGATAAACTTGCTCGTCAGCTCAATAAACATAAAGATAAACTAAAGCAGCGTTGACCTTAGCAAATAGCGACACAACGGGCACGGCGCCACATGGCGGCATTCCCGCCCGGTAACCCATCGGCTCGCCCTTGTGGCGAGCCGTTCATCAATCAGGCCATACGTTAGGTTGTACCTGACGCAAAGCTGAGCCAGGGTTCAGGGACGAGTAATGTTAAGCACGACACCAGGCGTAAAGAACACCTAAGTGAAACTATGATGAATACTGATCAAACACTGGAACTTAACTCTGTACTAAGCCAGTCCTGTACACGCAACGACGTACATTGTCAGAGCAAAAAAAGAGCGCTGGAAATTATCAGCGAGCTGGCTGCCAAGCAGTTAAACCTGCCGCACCAGACAATTTTTGAGTCTATTCTCACCCGTGAACGCATGGGCAGTACCGGTATTGGTAATGGCATTGCCATTCCGCATGGCAAGCTTGAGGAAGATACCTTACGCGCCGTCGGGGTATTTATTCGCCTCGACCAGCCAATTGCATTTGACGCTATTGATAATCAGCCTGTCGACCTGTTATTTGCACTACTGGTGCCGGCAGATCAGTGTAAAACGCATCTGCATACCCTGTCACTGGTGGCAAAGCGCCTGGCCGATAAATCGATCTGTCGTCGCCTGCGCGCCGCACAAAACGATGAAGAACTCTATCAGATAATCACAGAAGGTAATGAACAAAACCAGTAAGGCCAGCCGCAGTCACTCAGGAGAAAGCACATGGTGCTGATGATCGTTAGTGGTCGATCGGGGTCAGGAAAATCCGTTGCCCTGCGCGCACTGGAAGACATGGGGTTTTATTGTGTTGATAATCTGCCGGTAGAGCTACTACCGGCACTTGCCAACTCATTAACCGAACGGCAAACATCCGCCGCCGTCAGCATTGACGTGCGAAATATGCCGGAAACGCCGGAAATTCTGGAAACGGCACTGACTGATTTGCCCACAACGTTTTCTCCACAGCTGCTCTTTCTCGATGCGGACCGTAGTACCCTGATCAGGCGCTACAGTGATACCCGTCGGTTGCATCCACTTTCCAGCAAAAATTTGTCGCTGGAAAGCGCTATTGATGAAGAGAATAATCTGCTGGAACCTCTGCGTTCGCGGGCAGACCTGATTATCGACACCTCGGAAATGTCGGTACATGAACTGGCCGAAATGTTACGCGCGCGCCTGCTGGGTAAACGTGAGCGCGAGCTGACAATGGTCTTTGAATCTTTCGGTTTCAAACATGGCATCCCAATTGATGCTGACTACGTGTTTGATGTCCGCTTTTTGCCTAATCCACACTGGGATCCGAAACTACGCCCGATGACCGGCCTTGACAGGCCGGTTGCTGCTTTTCTTGATCGCCATACGGAAGTACATAACTTTATTTATCAAACCCGTAGTTATCTGGAGCTCTGGCTGCCTATGCTTGAGACCAATAATCGCAGCTATCTGACGGTTGCCATCGGATGTACAGGGGGCAAGCATCGCTCAGTGTATATCGCAGAACAACTGGCAGATTATTTTCGCTCACGCGGTAAGAACGTCCAGTCCCGGCACCGGACGCTGGAAAAACGTAAATCATGACTGTCAAACAAACCGTTGAAATAAAAAATAAGCTGGGTATGCATGCACGACCAGCAATGAAGCTTTTTGAGCTGGTACAAAGTTTTGATGCAGACGTTTTGCTGCGCAACGAAAGTGGTACTGAAGCCGAAGCCAGCAGTGTCATCGCCCTGTTAATGCTGGATTCAGCCAAAGGCGGCCACATAGAAATTGAGGCCAGTGGCCCTGAAGAACACCAGGCCCTGGCTGCGGTTATTCAACTGTTTGATGCCGGCTTTGACGAAGATTAAGCCGGCACGTTAGCGCAGTTTGTATTCACGCAAAAAACCTTCTCCACCCAGCTGGCGCATCTGGCGCATAATCCACAGCTGACGTTGACGCAAATATGCGGATGGTGCATCGGCGCGAAAGCGTAATGGGCTGGGTAATACCGCCGCCAGTAAGGCTGCTTCAGCCGGTGTCAGCCGGCTGGCTGGCTTATGAAAATAGTGGCGCGATGCTGCCTCAACGCCAAAAATCCCTTTCCCGAACTCGGCCACATTCAGATACACCGTCAGAATACGCCGTTTGCTCCAGACGGTTTCAATGCCCACCGTCAGCCCGGCTTCCAGTCCTTTACGTATCCAGCTATGTCCGTCCCACAGGAACAAATTTTTCGCCGTCTGCTGAGAAAGTGTTGAGGCACCACGCATCTGTCCATCATGCGCATCATCCAGCACGGATTGAATCGCGGCGACATCAAACCCCCAGTGCACAGGAAATTTCTGGTCTTCTGCAGCAATAACGGCCAGTTTCATCCAGGAAGAGATTTCATCGCGACCAACCCAGTCAGAATGGGCAACATAACCGAAATCACCACGCATCCATGCCCCAACCTGACGTTCTGCCATCACGGCAGAAAAGGGCACCGGCAGAAAAGCAAACAGAATAATACCGGCCGCCCAGGCCGCCAGAATAGTCAGCACACCGGTGATGAAAAATCGCTTAAGTCGCAATCCGCCTTTCCCTTTTCTCAAAATGTGCTCTCCGCGAATGAACTACTGGTAATCATAATTACACATAACCCTCTGTCTGCTTCAGCGGCAGACTGACATTGTACTTTCAGCATCGTAACGGTTGCCATCCGTTAATTTACAAAGGGTACAGATTCATTATTTGCTGTCCATAGTCTGATGACCAGGAGTATCAGTAACGGGGGTTAAGACAGGTAAAAGTTTCCCGGAATAAATGGTTGCAAATGACAATATTCACTTTAATTATTAGTTAAGCATTTTAATAAATAACAATTAACATTAGCTCGCTATTTATTTCAATATTCTGCTTTTATTCGAAAACATCACTTAATTATTCATCATTTGTTACGATACTTTACTATACAAATGCCACCTGATTTCAATAAAAATAGCCAGAGATCAATAGTGAAAACGGCGGCTTCCAGCCAAAAAAGCAGCCATATATTTTTCAGATAACCGGTTAACTAAAAATAAATCAGCCTTTAAATAACAACAAGATACAAGAAATATGACGGCGCCATTTTAGCCATCACTTACTGATAACTACTTAAATAACTTAGAAAAAAAGCTTAGTTAAAACAGTAACCGGTGTTATGATCACAAACGGTCAAATTCAGGCCAATCGCCCCTATATATTGATTAGCCGCTTGACAGTATCAGTAAATTAATGTTTCCTATACATATATGTGGTCCTGTATCACACATTTTAATGGTTTTTTCACCAGTGCAGACAAAATTTGCTACTGTAGTGATTAAATGATTTACCCAATACCGTTCGGCGCACATCGACTCCAACTTTGACAATTGCGACGAATAGAGTTTCCCTGGTGTTGGCGCAGTATTCGCGCACCCCGGCTTAGGCTGGGGTCATTTTTTTTCTTTTCCGGATAACCACTGGCGCAACACCTCCACATCATGCCGCCATTCTCGCTTTAGCTCTTCCACCCATTCCTGAACGTTATCCCACCACGCCGGTAACTCAGGCGTCTGGATTTGTTTCGCCAGCTGTTGTAAGTGCGCCAGCCCGACCGAACCGGCGGCACCTTTAATTTTATGCCCTTCTTCCGCAATCCCTTTCTGGTCACGTGCCATCAGATTGGAATCCAGCACTTCCAGATAGCCTGGCATCATCTTCTCAAAAATATCCAGACTCTGATAAACCAGTGAAGGACCGACTAATTCGATATATTGTTGCAGCACCGCCAGGTCCAGAACCCCGTGCTCTGCGGCATCGTGACTGACCTGCGGCAGGGTCTCTGCAGCAGGTGCTGCCTGATAACCCCAATATTTTTTGATCATCGCCGCCAGCGCCGGAATAGCAAGCGGCTTACTCAGCACATCATTCATTCCGGCATCCAGATACTCTTTTTTATCTTTCAACACATTTGCCGTCAGCGCGACCAGTGGCGGTAACTCTCTGCCGGCAAAACGCTGACGGATCGCCTTTGCCACTTCCAGTCCACTCATATCCGGCAGCTGAATATCCAGTAAGACCAAATCAAATTCATCGGGATCAAACATCGTCAGCGCCGCCTGACCGGTCATTGCCACTTCCACACTACTGCCCAGCTTTTCCAGTACCGAGCGGGCAACCACCACGTTAAGCTCAATATCTTCCACCAGCAGAACATTCAGAGCGGGTAACGGCGTCTCATCGTCCGTCCCGGCATCACCCACCTCTTCCTCCACGCGCGGCGCATGAATAGTTAATGAAAAACAGGCACCTTCGCCAGGCACACTGCGAACGCTAATATCACCGCCCATACTTTGCGCCAGCCGCCGCGATACCGCCAGACCAATACCCGTACCGGTCGCCGGTTTGCCACCCTGCTGGTCTTTCACCTGATAATACATTGCGAAGATTTTTTCCTGCTCCTCCTCCGGGATCCCCATACCGGAATCCTCCACCTCAAAACGCAAATTATCTGCGTCCAGGTAGGTAATTCGCACCACAATCTCACCCTGCTGAGTAAATTTCACCGCGTTTCCAATCAGATTCCACAGAATCTGGCGCAGACGGGTGCCGTCAGTAATGATTTTATGTGGCAGCGGTAACACCGGCGCCATAACAAACTTCAGCCCTTTCGGTTGCGCCAGTAATCCTGAGAGATTTTCCAGATCGGCCAGGAAGCCAGTAAAATCGATCGGCTGTAAATCCAGCTGGACCTTCCGGCGTTCAATTTTGTCCATCTCAATGACGTCATTGAAGATATTGCCAAGGGTAATGGCAGAAACATGGATGGTTTTCAGATAATTGAGCTGTTCCTGATTTAAATTGGTATCCAGCAGAATACGGCTCAGGCCGACGATACCATTTAGCGGTGTGCGTAACTCATGGCTTATCGTCGAAATAAAAGTTGTTTTTTCCCGACTGGCATTTTCCAGCGCATCCTGATAGCGCTTACGTTCCGTAATATCCCGGCCAAAACCCATCAGGCCGCTACGCTTACCAACCCGGTCATAATAAGGAACTTTTCGAATTTCAAAACAGGCTTTACGGCCGTCCGGATACTGCAACCACTGCTCATAAGTCAGCGAGACGTTGTGACGGAAAACCTTCTCGTCCGTTTCCAGAACTTTGGTCGCGGCTTCATTATCGTAAACGTCTTCAGGCGACAAGCCGATAAGCTGCTTTTCGCTCTTGCCGGTCAGCAGTTCCATCGCCCGGTTGCAACCGGAAAACAGCTGATCGCTATTGCGGTAAAAGACCAGGTCAGGAGATGCATCAAGAAACGAGCGCAGGAAGGTGGATTGCTGTTCCAGTTCAATCTGCGCCTGCTCACGCCGAGCCATTTCTTCTTTCAGCTTCTCCACCACCCGCAAACGGGCTTCCTCAGCTTTAATGCGATCGGCAATCTCCTGATTGAGACGGGTAATCGTCTCCTGTTTCTGCTGATTTAGCTCCATATCGCGCTGGCGCATTTCACCCAGCTTGTCCACCAGCCGCGCCAACCTCTGACGGGACTCCTCCAGCTGTTCCACCACCACCGAGAGGAAATAAACTGCCCAGGGCGTGATCAACAGACCAAAAAAAACCGAACGCACCACGTCAATACTTTCAACGCGGCCATGTAATAACATGGTCACTGCCATCTGGACGATTATCGCCAGAATGACCAGTGCTGAAGCCAGCAGCAGAGAAAAACGGACCAGTCCGAGCTTAACCATCAGGTCAACGTAATACTGCGCCAGCAATCTAATCTGTTTCATAGGTCTGTCCCGACACCAAAATGCTGTTAATCATACCGCATAACTGTCGCACACGCTTTGCAGCGATAGCGTGAGTTAGCCCTGCAGCGGGAATTTTCGACAGAAATCACCGATCATCTGCACCATTAAAGTGCAGCGATGGAATTATTTCGCGCAGGTTTTATCCGGCTATTGACTAATTTTCTTAACCGCATAATCTGAATATCCGGGTGTTACCCGCCCGTCTCACAATGCTGTTCACTTTCTGAACGATAACACCGGATTGTCGTCCTGCCATTCTTTTTAATTTTCGAATAATGATTCACAATAAACGCTATTTTAGTCACTTCTTCCCTGATTAATTTTACTAATACAGCACCCCTGTTTAATTCAAATAAGCATATAAATCAAAAACAGCTTTTTTACAGACAAAAAGCTGATTTTTTAGATGATAAAACCACATTAAAATAAAAAATAAGGATAAAAATACATACTGCCGGCTTATGGATAGTGATACAACTCACATAACTGGCCAGTGTGACAGCCGGATGAATGCAGGCTAAACAGATGCAAAAATAATTAAAATCAATAGATTAATAATAAACAGAGCGAAAAAGTTCGATGAATAAGCCAATTTGACCTGACTACGCTTTCCCGATAAGTTGGGAATCCGCTGGAAGAGTTCTGGACGGGTGCTTGGCTCGTCATAATTATGCAGTAATGAGATTCCCTCAGAAGCAAGTCCTCTATACTTGTCTGAACGATGCAAAAAGCTGGAAGAAAGGCGACCTGGATGTGAGCGTGGATACGCAAACCTGTCGCCGGCCCTTTCTGCGCCTGACCGCCGTCGGAATCGGGAGTCCACAGAGCCTGGGGAGGTTCACTGATATGTTGTACGATAAATCCCTTGAAAAGGATAACTGTGGTTTTGGTCTTATCGCCCATATAGAAGGCGAGCCAAGCCACAAAGTAGTGCGTACTGCCATTCACGCACTGGCCCGGATGCAGCACCGTGGTGCAATTCTTGCCGACGGTAAAACCGGTGACGGCTGTGGCCTGTTATTGCAAAAACCCGATCGGTTCTTCCAGGTTATTGCCAAAGAACAAGGCTGGCGCCTGGCAAAAAATTATGCGGTCGGCATGCTATTCCTTAATAAGGATAGTCAGCAGGCCGAACGCACCCGCCGCATTGTTGAAGAAGAAGTACTGCGTGAGACCCTCTCCATTGTTGGCTGGCGTGAAGTCCCCACCAACCAGGACGTGCTGGGTGAAATCGCCCTCTCCTCACTGCCGGGTATTGAACAATTGTTTATCAATGCCCCCGCCGGCTGGCGGCCACGCGACATGGAGCGTCGCCTGTTCATGGCGCGTTGCCGCATTGAAAAACGCGTTGAAGCCCTGGGCGATAAAGAATTTTATATCTGCAGCTTTTCAAACCAGGTCAACATTTATAAAGGGTTGTGCATGCCGGCGGATCTGCCGCGCTTTTATCTTGACCTGGCAGATCTGCGTCTTGAATCAGCAATTTGTTTATTCCACCAGCGCTTTTCAACCAATACCGTGCCGCGCTGGCCGCTGGCACAACCGTTTCGCTATATGGCTCACAACGGTGAAATTAACACTATTGCCGGTAACCGTCAGTGGGCACGGGCGCGGGCATACAAATTTAATACTCCGCTGATTCCGGATTTACAGAACGCAGCCCCGTTTGTGAACGAAACCGGTTCCGATTCCAGTTCAATGGATAACATGCTTGAGCTGTTTCTCGCCGGCGGTATGGACCTGGTTCGCGCGATGCGTCTGCTGGTTCCGCCTGCCTGGCAAAACAACCCCGACATGGACCCGGAACTGCGCGCTTTCTTTGATTTTAACTCCATGCATATGGAGCCCTGGGATGGTCCGGCAGGCATCGTGATGTCTGATGGGCGCTATGCCGCCTGTAACCTCGATCGTAACGGCTTACGTCCGGCACGCTATGTCATCACGACCGACAAGCTGATTACCTGTGCATCTGAAGTGGGTATCTGGGACTATCAGCCCGATGAAGTAGTAGAAAAAGGCCGTGTTGGCCCCGGTGAGCTGATGGTCATCGACACCCGTGCTGGCCGCATCCTGCACTCAGCGGAAACCGATCACGATCTGCAAAGCCGCCATCCCTATAAACAGTGGATGGAAAAAAACGTTAAACGCCTGGTGCCGTTTGAAGATCTGCCGGATGATCAGGTCGGTAACCGCGAGCTGGATGACAATCAGCTGGCCACCTTCCAGAAACAATTTGCCTACAGCAGTGAAGAACTTGATGCCATCGTGCGTGTACTGGGGGAAAATGGGCAGGAAGCCGTAGGGTCAATGGGCGATGACACGCCGTTTGCCGTACTCTCCAGCCGGCCACGTATTATTTACGATTATTTCCGCCAGCAGTTCGCACAGGTGACTAACCCGCCTATCGATCCGCTGCGTGAAAATCACGTGATGTCGCTGGCCACCAGCATCGGTCGCGAAATGAACGTCTTTTGTGAAGCGGAAGGCCAGGCACACCGTGTCAGCTTTAAATCGCCGATTCTGCTCTACTCTGACTTTCGCCAGCTCACCACGATGGAAGGTGAATATTACCGGTCAGATATGCTCAACTGCACCTTTAATCCGGCGCAGCAAACCCTGGAAGAAGCGATTTACCAGCTGTGCGACACGGCTGAACAGATGGTCCGCTCCGGTACCGTATTACTGGTTCTTTCCGATCGTCATATCACCCCCGATCAGCTGCCCGTACCGGCACCGATGATTGTTGGTGCGGTACAAACTCGTCTGGTGGAAAAAAACCTGCGCTGCGATGCAAACATTATTGTTGAAACCGGCAGCGCCCGCGACCCGCACCATTTTGCCGTACTGCTCGGTTTCGGGGCCACCGCCATCTATCCGTGGCTGGCCTACGAATCACTGGCCAAAATGGCCGACAGTGGCATTATTGAAAAAGATTACCGCAGCATAATGCTGAATTACCGTAACGGCATTAATAAAGGCCTTTACAAAATCATGTCGAAAATGGGCATTTCAACCATTGCCTCCTACCGCTGCTCTAAGCTCTTTGAAGCGGTCGGACTTCATGATGAAATTACCGCTTTCTGCTTCCAGGGCGTCACCAGCCGTATCGGCGGCGCCAACTTTGCTGACTTCCAGCAGGATTTAATCAATCTGGCCAAACGCGCCTGGTTGCAGCGTAAACCGCTGGACCAGGGGGGATTGTTAAAGTACGTTCACGGCGGCGAATATCATGCATACAATCCCGACGTGGTTGGTATGCTACAGAAAGCCGTCATCAGCGGTGAATACAGTGATTATCAGCAGTATGCCCGCCAGGTTAACGAACGCCCTGTCGCGACGCTGCGCGACCTGCTGGTGCTTAACCCAGGCGGTCAGGGTATTCCGCCTGACGAGGTGGAACCCGCCAGCGAACTGTATAAACGTTTCGATACCGCGGCGATGTCAATCGGCGCACTGAGTCCGGAAGCCCACGAATCACTGGCGGAAGCGATGAACAGCCTCGGCGGCTTCTCTAACTCCGGTGAAGGTGGTGAAGATCCTGCCCGCTATGGCACCAGTAAAGTCTCGCGCATTAAGCAGGTTGCCTCCGGTCGTTTCGGCGTAACGCCGGCCTATCTGGTGAACGCCGATGTCATCCAGATTAAAGTCGCTCAAGGGGCAAAACCCGGTGAGGGAGGCCAGTTGCCGGGGGATAAAGTCACACCTTACATTGCCAGACTCCGCTATTCCGTGCCTGGCGTCACCCTGATTTCACCGCCACCGCACCACGATATCTATTCGATTGAAGACCTGGCGCAGCTGATTTTTGACCTTAAACAAGTCAACCCGAAAGCGATGATTTCGGTGAAACTGGTGTCTGAACCCGGCGTAGGCACCATTGCGACCGGCGTAGCTAAAGCTTATGCCGACCTGATAACCATCGCCGGCTACGACGGTGGAACCGGTGCCAGCCCGCTCAGTTCAGTTAAATATGCCGGCTGTCCGTGGGAACTGGGGCTGGTTGAAACGCAGCAGGCGCTGGTGGCCAACGGGCTACGACATAAAATTCGCCTGCAGGTAGATGGCGGGCTTAAAACCGGCCTGGATATCGTTAAAGCCGCGATTCTTGGTGCCGAAAGCTTCGGCTTTGGCACCGGGCCAATGGTGGCACTAGGCTGTAAATATCTGCGAATTTGCCATCTGAATAACTGCGCAACCGGCGTGGCAACGCAGGATGAAAAATTGCGCAAAAATCATTATCACGGTTTGCCGCTGCGGGTGACCAACTACTTTCAGTTTATTGCTCGTGAAACCCGGGAAATCATGGCTCAGCTTGGCGTGAAGCGGCTGGTTGATTTGATTGGTCGCACCGATCTGCTCACCGCACTGGAAGGCTTCACTGCCAAGCAGCAAAACCTCGATCTTTCCCGATTGCTGGAAACGGCTAACCCCATGCCGGACAAAGCGCTGTATTGCACGGAAGGGAACCCCGCTTTTGATAAGGGCGTGCTGAACAAAACATTGCTGGCCCAGGCCATGCCGTATGTTGAAGCCCGGCAAAGCAAAACTTTCTGGTTTGACATTCGCAATACCGACCGCTCTGTTGGCGCCACGCTCTCAGGTGCGATTGCGGCGCAACACGGCGATCAGGGGCTGGCTGCTGACCCTATCCGCGTTCATTTCAACGGCACGGCTGGCCAAAGTTTTGGCGTCTGGAATTCCGGCGGCGTTGAGCTGGTGCTTACCGGAGATGCCAACGACTATGTCGGGAAAGGAATGGCAGGTGGTATGCTGGCCATTCGTCCCCCTGTCGGCTCGGCATTCCGTAGTCACGAAGCAACTATTGCCGGAAACACCTGCCTTTATGGCGCAACGGGTGGCAAGCTATTCGCTGCCGGCCGCGCCGGTGAGCGTTTTGCCGTCCGTAACTCCGGTGCTATCACCGTGGTTGAAGGTATCGGTGATAATGGGTGTGAATATATGACCGGCGGAATTGTCTGCGTACTGGGTCGGACTGGCGTCAATTTTGGTGCCGGTATGACCGGCGGTTTCGCTTATGTTCTGGACGAAGACGGTGAGTTTCGCCAACGGGTCAATGCCGAGCTGGTTGAAGTGCTCAACGTTGATGAATTGCCCATTCACGAAGAACATCTGCGAGGTCTGATTACCGAACATGTCCAGATCACCGGCTCTGGTCGTGGCGAAGAAATTCTGGCTAACTGGCCAGCTTTCTCCGGTAAATTTGCACTGATAAAACCTAAGTCCAGTGATGTCAAAGCGTTATTAGGTCACCGTAGTCGTTCCGCAGCTGAGCTGCGGGTGCAGGCGCAGTAAGGGGTTATTGTTCATGAGTCAGAACGTTTATCAGTTTATCGACCTACAGCGCGTTGATCCGCCGAAAAAGCCGCTGAAAATACGTAAAATCGAGTTTGTGGAGATTTACGAGCCGTTTTCAGAAAGCCAGGCAAAAGCGCAGGCTGACCGCTGTCTTTCCTGCGGCAACCCCTATTGCGAATGGAAATGTCCGGTTCATAACTACATTCCTAACTGGCTGAAACTGGCCAATGAAGGGCGCATTATTGAAGCCGCCGAGCTGTCTCATCAGACGAATAGCCTGCCGGAAGTGTGTGGCCGCGTTTGTCCACAGGACCGGCTATGCGAAGGTTCCTGCACCCTTAACGATGAATTCGGTGCCGTCACGATTGGCAACATTGAGCGTTATATTAACGATAAAGCCATTGAGATGGGCTGGAAACCCGATCTCGGCGAGGTTAAACCTACCGGTAAGCGTGTCGCCATTATCGGCGCCGGTCCGGCGGGCCTGGCCTGTGCTGACGTTCTGACACGCAACGGCGTCAAAGCGGTGGTGTTCGATCGTCATCCGGAAATTGGTGGCCTGCTGACCTTCGGTATTCCCTCGTTTAAGCTGGAAAAAGAAGTTATGGTACGCCGGCGTGAAATATTTACCGGTATGGGCATCGAATTCCGCCTGAATACTGAAATCGGTCGCGATGTGCAGATAGACGATTTGCTGAATGATTACGATGCGGTGTTTCTTGGCGTGGGGACTTACCAGTCAATGCGAGGCGGCCTTCATAATGAAGAGGCTTCCGGCGTCTACGACGCCCTGCCCTTCCTGATCGCCAATACTAAAAATGTCATGGGATTTGCGCAAAGCGACGACGCCCCATTTGTCGATATGCATGGTAAGCGTGTCGTGGTGCTGGGCGGTGGCGATACCGCCATGGACTGCGTACGTACCTCCGTACGTCAGGGAGCCACCCACGTCACCTGCGCCTACCGGCGTGATGAAGAGAATATGCCAGGCTCTCGTCGCGAAGTAAAAAATGCCCGTGAAGAGGGTGTTGAATTCCAGTTCAATATCCAGCCACTGGCCGTAGAAATCAATGCTAACGGCAACGTCTGCGGCGTGAAAATGGCGCGTACCGAAATGGGCGAGCCCGATGCCAATGGCCGGCGCCGGGCTGAAATCATCGCCGGCTCTGAGCACGTTCTGCCCGCCGATGCGGTTATTATGGCGTTTGGTTTCCGGCCGCATGCGATGAGCTGGCTGGAAAAACATAGCGTTGAACTGGATAAACAAGGACGGATTATTGCACCGGAAGGCAGTGAAAACCCGTTTCAGACCAGCAATCCGAAAATCTTTGCCGGCGGTGATGCGGTTCGCGGTTCAGACCTTGTGGTGACCGCCATTGCCGAAGGACGCAAGGCTGCAGATGGGATTATGAACTATCTGGAAGTCTGATGACGCTCTCTTTGCCGTAAACAAAAGGCCCGGATCGCTCAGCGTATCCGGGCCTTTTTTCTGTCCGGTCTATCGGACTGTTTATTTCACCACGCGCAGTGAAGGACGGCCACCACGCGGCGGTGGTTCATCATCCGGTGTGCCATCATCGTCACTTATTGCTGCATCGTCCGGGCGGTCACCATCAATGACCGACATCACCGTCTCCGGTGCGCCCTGCTGGGTCACGGTGGAATCAAACTCAGCACCGTCATAAGCCGGTTCAGGCTCAAACATGGTCCCGGCACCGTTTTCACGCGCATAGATTGCCATCACGGCAGCAAGCGGAACCGTAACCTGCCGCGGCACGCCACCAAAGCGGGCGTTAAAGCGTACTTCATCGTTACCCAGTTCCAGATTACCTACCGCACGTGGCGCAATATTTAATACAATTTGTCCATCACGCGCGTATTCCAGCGGCACCATGACACCCGGCAGATTAATATCCACCACCAGGTGTGGTGTCAGCTGGTTATCGAGCAGCCAGTCATAAAACGCCCGCAGCAGGTACGGCCGGCGAGGTGTTAATTGTGACATTTCCATGGCAATCAGCCCCGTGTTTGCAGGCGCATTTCACGTTCAGCTTCGGTCAATGAAGCCAGAAAAGAATCGCGTTCAAATACGCGTGTCATATAGCCTTTAAGCTCTTTCGCGCCGCTACCGAGCAGCTCAACACCCAGCTGAGGAAGACGCCATAACAGCGGGGCCAGATAGCAATCAACCAGGCTGAATTCTTCACTAAGAAAATACGGAGTGCGGGAGAACAAAGGTCCGATGGCAAGCAGCTCTTCACGCAACTGCTTACGTGCAGATTCAGCTTCCTGCGCATTACCACGTTCAATGGTACGCATCAGGCTGTACCAGTCATGTTCAATGCGATGCATCATCAGGCGACTTTCTCCGCGCGCTACCGGATAAACCGGCATCAACGGCGGATGCGGGAAACGCTCGTCAAGATATTCCATGATGATGCGCGATTCATACAACGTCAGCTCACGATCGACTAACGTTGGCACAGTACGATACGGATTGAGGTCAATCAGATCCTGCGGCAGGTTATCGATCTCGACCTGCTCAATCTCCACGCTGACACCCTTTTCAGCCAGCACAATACGCACCTGATGGCTAAAAATATCAGTTGGACCAGAAAACAGCGTCATTACCGAACGTTTGTTGGCAGCGACAGCCATGTAAACCTCCAAGTTTATCCAGAAAATTACTGCGAATAGCCAACCACGAGGCGACTAACCTGTTCATTATAATGGCCCCAGTTATATGCTGGTCCCGAACCGGCTTTCTGCGCAGAGAAAAGCAGGTATAGTGCCCCTGACAAACAGGCACAAAGTGTCAGACAGTCTACCAGATTTTAGACAGTTTGTGGGCGCACTGATGTGGAATTGTCGGCAATATCGCGCAAAGATATGGGAGATCTATGATATTAAAAAAAAACCCGGCATAAAGCCGGGCTTTTCTGTACCGGAATCTGCCGAAGCAGATATCGGTTAACGTTTGGAGAACTGTGGACGGCGACGTGCTTTGCGCAGACCCACTTTTTTACGTTCAACCTGACGAGCATCACGCGTAACAAAACCGGCTTTACGCAGTTCAGCGCGCAGTGATTCGTCATATTCCATCAGCGCACGGGTAATACCGTGACGGATAGCGCCAGCCTGACCAGAGATACCACCACCTTTAACGGTGATGTACAGATCCAGTTTGCCGACCATATCGACCAGTTCCAGCGGCTGACGCACTACCATACGGGCAGTTTCGCGACCGAAGTATTGTTCCAGAGAACGCTGGTTGATAACGATGTTACCGCTACCCGGCTTGATAAAGACGCGAGCGGAAGAGCTTTTGCGGCGACCAGTGCCGTAGTTTTGAGTTTCAGCCATTGCCTGTAATCCCGATTAAATGTCAAGAACTTGCGGTTGCTGCGCCGCGTGGTTGTGCTCATTGCCAGCGTAAACTTTCAGTTTACGGAACATAGCACGACCCAGCGGGCCCTTCGGCAACATGCCTTTAACCGCGATTTCAATCACACGCTCAGGACGGCGGGCAATCATCTCTTCAAAAGTCGCCTGCTTGATACCACCGATGTGACCGGTGTGATGATAATAGACTTTATCCAGACGTTTGTTACCGGTTACGGCAACTTTGTCAGCGTTAAGAACGATGATGTAATCACCGGTATCAACGTGCGGCGTATACTCCGCTTTATGCTTACCACGCAGACGGCGCGCCAGTTCAGTCGCCAGACGGCCTAAAGTTTTGCCTGTCGCGTCAACAACATACCAGTCACGCTGTACGGTTTCTGGTTTAGCTGTAAAAGTTTTCATTAAAAGCTTACCCAATAGTAGTTACACGTTGGTGAAATCCCAAACGCTTGAATAAACGGTTGAGGCTCACACGACCATCTTGTCCAGCAAGCCCACCCCCTCAGGCAAGGTTGCCGGCGCAGCAAAGTTTTGGGAAAAAACTTTGTCGTAACGTGGGGTCGCAAGATTATAGAGAAGTCGATATGAAAGATCGACCTCTTTTTGCATGATATTCTGGCCGCGGCCGTCTCAGGGAAGATGAAGCAAACGCAAATATTCTTCGCTTTGCATCTCCTGCAAACGTGAGACGCAGCGCTGATATTCAAATTTCAGCTGAGTACCCTGATAAATTTCATACAGCGATGTTTCTGCTGATACCACCAGCTTAACGTGCCGTTCATAAAACTCATCGACCAACGCCAGAAAACGCCGCGCCTGGTCTTCAGATTTATAAATCATCACCGGCACATTAAACAGCAAAACACTATGAAAACGTCGTGATAGCTCAATATAGTCATGCTGGCTACGTCCCTGACCACAAAGCACGTGAAAATCAATGGCCAGGACGCCCTGCGCACTGCCCAGCGTTTCTATCGAACGATGATTGATATTCAGTACCTGCTGCCCACCACGTGGCTGCCCCGCCAGGGCAACAAACATTTTCTCCATCGCCACCTGATTAGCTTCATTTAACGGCGTCATCCACAGATGGGCCGAGGTCAGGGTACGTAAACGATAGTCAATGCCCGCATCAACATTCATCACGTCGCAATAGCGCTTAATCAGCGCAATGGCCGGCAGGAAGCGCGCCCGCTGTAATCCGTTGCGGTACAGTTCATCCGGCGGAATATTCGAGGTAGCCACCAGCGTGATACCGCGCGCAAACAGCGCTTCCATCAGCGTGCCCAGCAGCATGGCATCGGTAATGTCAGAAACAAAAAACTCGTCGAAGCACAGCAAATCCGTCTCTGACTTAAAACTGTCGGCCACCCGCTGTAACGGGTCGCTGTGGCCCTGTAATTCAGTCAGCGACTGGTGGACACGCAGCATAAAACGATGAAAGTGAAGACGCAGCTTACGCTCGCCAGGAATCGACTGAAAAAACAGATCCATCAGCCAGGTCTTGCCCCGTCCAACGCCCCCCCACATATAGAGGCCCTGCACCGGCTGCAGCGTGACGTTTTTTTCTTTACCTATCAGCTTTTTCAGCTTGCCGAACAAACCCTGACCACCCTCTGAAAGCGGCACTGTCTGCTCCTGGCTGAAAGCCTGCCAGATGCTGTTCAGGCGGGTTATTGCATCAAGCTGAACGTCATCCGGCTGGTATTCACCGCTATCCAGCGCCTGCTGATAGCGAGCCAGAGGAGAAGATGTCTGCATAATCACCACCAGGTCCCTGAATAAATTACAATACAACAGGATATACTATTGGAAATAGGCTTTTCCACGCGGCTGACCGCGACGGGATTCCACTTCGGTAAGATTAACGGTTATAGTGGTGTCAGTGGAAGCCCTTACGGATAACGAAGAAAGTTGGGAGTCATTATGACCTGGGAATATGCGCTCATTGGTTTAGTTGTTGGCATCATCATTGGTGCCGTGGCGGTGCGTTTTGGTAACCGCAAACTGCGTGAGCAACGCCATATGCAATATGAACTGGAAAAAACAAAAGCAGAGCTGGCAGATTATCGCGAAGAGCTGACCAATCATTTCGCCCGTAGCGCGGAACTGCTCGATAACATGGCGCGCGATTATCGCCAGCTTTATCAACACATGGCAAAAGGGTCTAACGATTTGCTACCCAATCTGCCGGGTGAGCAGAATCCCTTTGCCTGGCAGCTTACCGGCTCAGAAGCCGATAACGATCAGGCGCCAGTACAGATGCCCCGTGACTATTCCGATAGCGGCGCATCTGGCTTATTGCGCGGAGAGCGCCCACAGCGTGATTAATACAATACGGTTAACCAGGGGCGCGCGCAGCGCCCCTTTCACTGGCAGGCATTAAAACTGGAACCCTTTCCTTATCTGTGTGTCACAACATCCAGACTCTATGTTGTTGTCAGCCTGTCAGGCTCCATTTTCACTGCGTAGCGAGAGTGTTGTAACGATGAAGAAAAAAACAGTATTGGTAAGCGCACTGGCGCTGGCTATCAGTATGAATTTGCCTCTCGCCTCCCAGGCGCTGGCATCAATACCAGCACAGATTCAGGGCCAGCCGCTGCCTAGCCTGGCACCGATGCTGGAAAAAGTCCTTCCTGCGGTGGTCAGCGTGCATGTAGAAGGGACCGAAACCGACGCCCAGGAACAAATTCCGGAACCGTTAAAGCGTTTTTTTGGTCAACAGGGCCAGAACGCGCAACCTCAGCCATTTGAAGGTCTGGCTTCTGGTGTCGTGATCAATGCCGAAAAAGGGTATGTACTGACCAACAATCATGTCGTCAACGGCGCAAATAAAATTAGCGTTCAGCTGAGCGATGGCCGTGAATATGACGCCAGACTGGTTGGTCATGACGAACAGACCGATATCGCTCTGCTGCAGCTCAAAGATGCCAAAAATCTGACCCAGATTAAAATTGCCGACTCAGACAAACTGAAAGTGGGCGATTTTGCTATTGCCATCGGTAACCCTTTTGGTCTTGGCCAGACAGCAACCTCAGGCATTGTTTCGGCATTAGGCCGTAGCGGTCTTAACCTTGAAGGCCTGGAAAATTTTATCCAGACCGATGCCGCCATTAACCGCGGAAACTCAGGGGGAGCCCTGGTCAATCTTAACGGTGAACTGATCGGTATTAACACCGCCATTCTGGCTTCTTCCGGCGGGAACATTGGTATTGGTTTCGCAATCCCTGGCAATATGGCAATGAACCTTGCGCAGCAGCTGATTAAGTTTGGCGAGGTCAAACGCGGACAACTCGGTATTAAAGGCACCGAGATGACGGCAGATATGGCGAAAGCGTTCAATGTTGATCAGCAACGTGGTGCCTTTGTCAATGAAGTTCTTCCCGATTCGGCGGCGTCTAAAGCCGGCATTAAAGCCGGTGATATTATTACTTCGGTTGATGGCAAAACCATCTCCAGCTTTGGTGAACTGAGGGTGAAAATTGGCACCTCTGCACCGGGCAAAGAGGTGAAGATTGGTCTGCTGCGTGACGGAAAACCACAGACCGTCAGCGTCAAGCTCAATAACGGCAGTCAGTCAACCAGCACCCCGGAACTGTTATCACCGGCGCTACAGGGCGCCAGGCTGAGCGACGGAGCGGCTAAAGACGGCAGTAAAGGCGTGAAAATCGACAGCGTGGATAAATCCACACCGGCAGAACAAGTCGGGCTGCAAAAAGGTGACGTCATCATTGGCGTTAACCGCACCCGGGTACAAAATCTTGCCGATCTGCGTAAGGCACTGGAAGCCAAACCGTCTGTTCTGGCAATGAATGTCATCCGCGGTGACGAGAATATTTATCTGCTTATGCGTTAAAACCGGTGAAAATCATGACGCGGACACCTGCGTGTCCGCGTAACTCGTGTTATCCTTCCGGGCGTGACCCACTCACCACATTAAGCCATGCTTTTCAAACTTTTGCGTTCGGTGATCATTGGACTGGTCGTTGCGGGACTGCTGCTGGCAGCCATGCCGGCTTTGCGACTGGGAAAAGCGCTGTTTAGCCATACTGATGACAGTGTTGATGAAGCCCCCATTAGCTATAATGCGGGTGTGCGACGTGCTGCGCCTGCGGTGGTCAATGTCTATAACCGCAGTACCAATAGCAGTGATGACCGCCTCGGCATCCATACCTTAGGTTCTGGTGTCATCATGGATGGCAGAGGTTATATTCTCACCAACAAACATGTGATTAATGATGCCGACCAGATTATTGTTGCCCTGCAGGATGGTCGCCTTTTCGAGGCCATGCTGCAGGGCTCCGATTCGTTAACCGATCTGGCGGTCCTCAAAATTAACGCCAGTAACCTGCCGGTTATTCCTATCAATGCCCACCGGGTTGCCCATATTGGCGATCTGGTGATGGCTATCGGTAATCCCTACAATATCGGCCAGACGGTCACCCAGGGGATCATCAGCGCAACCGGACGCGTCGGGCTAAGCCCGTCACGCTATCAAAACTTTCTGCAAACTGACGCGTCAATAAACCGTGGTAACTCGGGGGGCGCACTGATCAATTCACTCGGCGAGCTGATGGGTATCAATACCCGTTCATTTGATAAAAGCGACAATGGCGAAACGCCGGAAGGGATTGGCTTTGCCATCCCGACGGCACTGGCCGTTAAGGTTATGGATAAGCTGATTCGTGACGGCCGGGTTATTCGTGGTTACATCGGCATTAGCGGCCGTGAAATCCCACAGTTACGCAACCAGACTGGCGATCTCGACCATATTCAGGGCATTGTGGTTACCAATGTTGCCGCCGATGGCCCAGCGGCGAAAGCCGGTATCCAGGTCAATGACATTATTACCAATGTCAATGGAAAACCGGCCGTATCCGCCATCGAAACCATGGATCAGGTGGCCGAAGTCCGGCCAGGCACAGTGATTGAGGTTAATGTATTACGTAACGACCGCCAGCTGCACTTTAAAGTCACCGTGCTGGAATATCCTCAGACTTAATCTGATACATAAAAAAACGGGCGACCCATCGGTCGCCCTGTCATTGAGCCACACAGACTTTATTTCACAAAGTCGACGCCCAGCTGAATATCTTTTTTCAGCGTATCCAGCATCCCATCCAGTGAATGCTGTTCGAACGCACTCAGTTTACCGATAGGCTTGCGCTCCTGAATACCGTTTTTGCCCAGCAGTAGCGGTTGCGAAAAGAAACGTGCATGTTCGCCCTCACCTTCAACATAAGCACATTCAACAACATTACTTTCACCCTGCAAGGCGCGCACCAGCGACAGACCAAATTTTGCCGCCGCCTGTCCCATAGACAGGGTCGCTGACCCGCCACCGGCTTTGGCTTCCACCACTTCGGTTCCGGCGTTCTGAATACGTTTGGTCAGATCGACCACTTCCTGTTCGCTGAAACTGACACCCGGAATCTGCGACAGCAGCGGCAGAATAGTCACCCCGGAATGGCCACCCACCACCGGCACGTTGAGGGTCTGGGGATCTTTACCTTTCAGCGCGGCAACAAATGTATTTGAACGAATAATATCAAGCGTGGTAACACCAAACAGACGGTTTTTATCATAGACACCGGCTTTTTTCAGCACCTCTGCCGCAATGGCAACGGTGGTATTTACCGGGTTGGTGATAACCCCAATCAGCGCTTTCGGACAGGTATCAGCCACCTGCTGAATCAGATTGCGCACAATGCCAGCATTGACGTTAAACAGATCGGAACGGTCCATGCCCGGTTTACGCGCTACGCCGGCAGAAATCAGCACCACGTCAGCACCTTTCAGTGCAGGTGTCGCATCTTCACCGCTGAAACCTTCCGTTTTTACTGCGGTAGGAATATGACTGAGGTCAACGGCAACGCCCGGAGTAACTGGCGCAATATCGTACAGTGAGAGTTGTGAACCGGCAGGGAGCTGATTTTTAAGCAGAAGTGCCAACGCCTGACCAATACCACCTGCTGCACCAAGAACTGCGACTTTCATCCTAAAACTCCTATGTAGTGAAGGTAAAGTGTCAGGGGATCCAGCGGTTAGCATCCTGAACGACTTTCCGGACCGTCACAATGGCTTCTGTGTCGTTACGCTCCCGGCCATACACAAAGAAACCGTGGTGGTGGATAACGCTTATCCCGATGCGTCCTGCCGATCTCTAACTTCCGCCTGCCCTGACAGCAATAGCTAATCCCAAAATGATTTGACAAATCCACTGAATTTTATAACAACATATTAACTTATCCAGTCCATATGTCGCAAAACAGAGTTTTTTCTCCCCCGCCATGCAACCGCGCTGGCTACGGCAGCCAGACGCAATATACCGGCCGTCAGGTTGCATAATCATGCAATAAAATGCATAATAATTTTTACTCTGACCCGATACCCTATACAGCAACTTATTGAGCGGAAACTTATGCGTACCCCATCCCGACAGGACGATTTAATCAAGGCTTTCAAAGCGCTACTGAAAGAAGAAAAATTCAGTTCGCAGGGCGAAATTGTCATGGCGCTCCAGGAAGAAGGGTTCGAAAACATCAACCAGTCAAAAGTGTCCCGTATGCTGACCAAGTTCGGCGCGGTACGCACCCGCAATGCAAAAATGGAAATGGTTTACTGCCTGCCCGCCGAGCTGGGTGTCCCTACCGCCACCAGCCCGTTAAAAAATCTGGTACTGGATATTGATTACAACGACGCCCTCGTCGTCATTCATACCAGCCCCGGTGCCGCACAGCTGATTGCCCGTCTGCTTGACTCCCTGGGTAAATCAGAAGGTATTCTCGGCACCATCGCCGGTGACGATACTATTTTTATCACCCCCGCCCGCTCGTTCACGGTACGTCAGTTGTACGATGCCGTCCTGGTCTTATTCGAACAGGAACTGTGAACCCGCGAGTGGCGACCCGGCATGGCCCGGCACAGTTATGCATGTTTTAGTCATTAGCATGCCGGAGGTAACGGCAGCGTTTCGCCGCTACGCTACAGCCGGGCATAGTAAAATAAAAAACCAATCAGCCGCCACAAAATCAGAATTAAGAACCAGCTTTATTACAAGAGCGATGTAATCCACCATAAAATCCCGCACTAATCGCTAAATTACACTAATTCAATGATTTTACAGAAAATTAACAAATAAAGTTCTCTTTTTATCCCTTTTTTATAACCTTAAGTTATAAAAATGCCTTCAACCTCCATGAAATCCCGCAAAAAGATTATTAGCCTACTATTAATCTTCCCCGTAACCAGATCTATAATTATTTTGTGATGTAAATCACACCCAACAAATAAAATAAAACATCAGACGAGGAATAAAACATGCGCATTACTACTACCATCGCCACTGTCAGCCTGCTTTCTGTGCTTTCCTTTAGCATTTTTGCCGCAGATTCAGTGAGCAGTGAACAGGCGAGAAATCTCCACCCGGCAGGGGTTGTTAGCGTAAGCGTCGTTGGTGGTTCTCCGATGGACCTGCACAGCGCCCTGGACTCAAAAGCGGCCGCGCAAGGCGCTTCTGCATACCGGGTAATTGAAGCCCGTGAAGCCGGTAACTGGCATGCCACGGCCGAACTTTACCGGTAAAAGCGCCAGCATTTTCATTGCAGTCAGTTAACCGATCACCAACCGGTAAAACCTCAGCCGGTTACTGAAAACAGGAGCAAACATCATGAAAACCAAATTAACAATGACGCTCGCAGGTCTGGCTTGTGCTTTGACATTTGGCGTCAGCGCCGCCCAACTGGTGACCAGCGACGTCGCTCGCCAGCAAAATTTGCAGCCTGTTGGCGTTATTAGCGTAAGCGGTCTGGACAGCTCGCCAATGACAATCCGTCAGAATCTGTCGCGAAAAGCCGATACGCAGGGTGCCAGCAAATATCGTGTCATCGAGGCCTACACCAATGGCAACTACCATGCCACGGCTGAAATCTATAAATAAATCAAGCTCAGGCAGGCCGCCTTATGTTATCCGGTGAAAGATACCCGCAGCCTGCTCTGAACCGAAAAAATGAATTATTACCACGACCATGATGCCCACATCTGGTGAGTTATTCACGCGCTCAATCTGTATCACCGTGGCTGACCCCGCAATCCGGGGTCATTTTTTTGCTCTCAGTGAAGGTTAAATCGCAGCTGACCTTCCAGCTCCTCTTCTGCTTCATCAAATAGCAGAATCAGTGCGCCATAACGGCGTTTTTGCCCGCTGCCCAGATTGCTAAAAACAATCTCCAGCGGAAGCGGTAGTTTCGAGGCGGTCACCACTTCCCACAAACTGTCCAGATCGGATACCGGCTTATCGGTCAGAGAAAATCGGGCGCTGAACTGACGATAAAAATGGGCCTGGTCCACGATTTCGTTAAAATCAAAAACTTCTCGTCTCATACTGACTTTTCCCGACCAGATAAGGGCGCTCAGACCGCCCGATGGTTACAGTCCACCGAGGTGCAAGGCCTTTACTTCAAGAAACTCCTCCAGTCCAAGCACGGACCCCTCGCGCCCTAAGCCAGACTCTTTCACGCCACCAAACGGCGCCAGCTCGGTGGACACCGCACATTCATTAATCCCGACCATGCCGCTTTCAAGGGCGGCGGACACCCGGAAAACCCGCTGCAAATTTTGCGTATAGAAATAGGCGGCAAGTCCAAATTCGGTGTCGTTAGCCCGCTGAATCACCTCTGCTTCACTGTCAAAGCGAAAACAGGCTGCCACCGGTCCGAACGTTTCTTCCTTCGCCAGTTTCATTGTTTCGTTGGCATCAGCAATCACCGTAGGCTGCCAGAAATTACCGCCCAGGGGATGATGATCGCCACCCGCAGTGATACGCCCACCTTTCTCCAGCGCATCTTTGACATGCTCTGCCACTTTCTTAACGGCACTTTCATCAATCAGCGGACCAACAACCACCCCTTCTTCCATGCCATTGCCAACTTTCAGCTTATTCACCTCATCAGAAAGCTGACGCACAAAACGATCATAGACACGACTGTGAATATAGAACCGGTTAACGCTGACACAAACCTGTCCCGCATTGCGAAACTTATTGGCAATGGCGCCTTTAACAGCAGCATCCACATCGGCATCGTCAAACACAATGTAAGGTGCGTTGCCCCCCAGCTCCATCGAAACCTTTTTCATCGTTTCGGCCGCATTACGCATCAGCAATTTCCCGACCTGGGTTGAACCGGTAAACGAAATTTTGCGCACCGCCTGACTGGCCATAATGGCTTCACTGATCGCCGAAGTATCACCCGCCACCGCATTAAGCACACCATCAGGCAGCCCGGCTTTTTTTGCCAGTTCCAGCAGAGCAAACGCACTTAGCGGCGTATTATTCGCCGGTTTGATAATGCCGGTACAGCCCGCAGCCAGCGCCGGACCAAGTTTACGCGTCAGCATCGCCATCGGGAAATTCCAGGGAGTAATGGCGGCAACCACACCAATCGGTTCCCGGGTCGCGAAGATCCGGCTGCCTGGTTTTGCCGGTGGAATAATTTCACCATTGGCGCGTTTTGCCTGTTCGGCGAACCATTGAATAAAACTGGCGGCATACTCGACTTCACCTTCAGCTTCCTTCAGCGGTTTACCCTGCTCTGCGGTCATCAGTGTTGCCAGCCAGCTTTTATGTTCCAGTATCAGCTGATACCAGCGGTAAAGAATGTCTGAGCGAGATTTTGCGGTGCGAGCCCGCCAGTCGGGGAATGCGCGATGGGCAGCGTCGATGGCCGCTTCCGTTTCGCGTTTTCCGGCGCGCGCAACCTGCGCAATGACCTCACCGGTGGCGGGATTATAGACGTCGAATTTATCGTTGAGGCTTTGCCACTGGCCATTAACCAGATAGCCCGTACAAAACAGCGTGTTTTGCTGCAGAGTCTGCATATTCATCATTATTGTCCTCCAGTTATGTCGGCATCCTGAAGTGTAAGTATAGATGGCAATTCTGCTTCGCTCTGCGGGCCTGCGGCGCTTTAGTGAGCCGCCAGGCAACGCCACCCGATGTTATATCTGCACAAGTGCATGCTGGTATTTTTTCAGCATCATGATCATCCGTGACACCGCTTCTGTCACACTGACAGGTGCATCATATTGCGCCAGCTTTTGCTGATACACATCCAGCTGCTCAAGCAGATGCCGAAAGTGAATCCGGCGGCGGCTATCGCTGTGGGCGGCAATAACCTGATCTGCCGAGTGTCGCAACTGCTTATGAAAAGCGGATAAATCAGCGTTAACCGGCACGTCAGCATTGCGCAAACGCTGATGGCAGATAATCAGAGTCAGGCCGATACGGTATTTAGCAATATCACCAGGAAACAGATTCAGTAATAAAAATAGCTGTTGATAAAGTGCCGGCAAATGGTTTTCCTGCCGACGGACCATATTGGTTGTCATCGCCGACACGGCGGCGTACATCAGCCGGTTGAGTAATTTACGGCCGGTACGGGCGCGGGAATTATCACGAATTAACAAAATGACCATCAGCGCTAAAAAGCAGCCAATCATCTGGCCGAGGGCGTTATCCAGAAACGCACTGATATTAAAAGACATCGGATTATCCAGTACCAGTAAGTTAATGGTCCCGACTAACGCACCAAGTGTACCGGTCTGCCGGCGCTGAATCAGTATGCCGCCGATAAAAGCCATCACCCCAAGGGCAATGCAGAGTAATAGCATACTCTGCTGAGTTGCGGGCAGAACCACCGCGTAGTACAACAATCCGAGCGGCAATGCCACGGTCATACCATAGAGAAAATCCTTTGCCATCATCAGTGGATTGGGCGTGCGCATGGCCAGTGCGGTAATCACCGCCAGCATCACCATACATCCGCTGCCAGAGCTCCAGCCGGTCCACAGCCAGAACAGCGAGCCCGCCGCCGTTGCCACAAACGTACGGATGCCATTAATCATTGCGTGGTGCGTTTCAGCCGACCGCGCTTTGATGACCACCTCCGCGTCTATGACATCTTCTTCAACACGGCTGATACTGGAATTGGTATGCACCCCTTTCATCAGTAATGCATAACGGGAGGCAGTACCTACCCAGTTACTGATGGTTTCCGGTGCATTTTTACTGCCGCCTGCGGTAATAGCGCGGCGCAGCAGTTTAAGACGCCGACGGACCTCCAGCGCGCTTTCTACCGGTTTATCAAAAAAGACGCGAAATTGCGCCGCAATATAGGTACTGCTGGAGTTCTGAATCAGAAAGGTCTCACCGGCCTGGGTTATCAGCATCAGTGACAGTGAATTCATCACTTTCAGGCGGCGGTTTACCCGCTGCCAGCGTGATGACTCCATCATCAGATTATTACGCATGCTGTTTAATGCCGTGGTACGCCGCACCAGTGCCGCCCAGGATTTATCAACCGCCTCCCGATCTTCATGCGCAATACACAGCTGCATCAGACGGTAATGTTCAATCAATAGCTGTTCTGCCTCCCGATCGATCTCACTTTTAATCGATCGCGGTGAAAACAGCAGATCCGCCAGTACCGCACAGACAATACCGATAATAATTTCGCTGCAGCGTTCAACGGCAAACTGTGGCGCCAGCAGCAGCGAACCTTGTGCATCAACACTGACAACAATAATAAAGGCGGTATAACCGGCCAGTGCCAGCGCGTAAGAGTTTTCAATACGCACCAGTGAAGAGAGCCAGACACAGATACCGGCCCAGATACAGCACAAAAGCAGCATCAGCGCCGGTGCGCGGATAGTGGCAATCATTATCGTCAGTGCCGCAATACAGCCAATAAAAGTGCCTATAATACGCAGCATGCCGCGATAGCGAAGTGCCCCGGAGTAGGGATCGCCACCCGCCACAAAAGCCATACCGCCGGCAACGATACAGGCGGTCATTACCGCCCAGCGCGGCGTTTCAAGATTAAAATGGAAACCAATCGTCAGCGCCAGAACCAGAGCAAACGTCAGTTTTATCGGGAAGCGAAGCTTATGCCAGGACATCACAGCCGCTTAACCGAATTCGCGCACACGGTTCACCAGCCTGATGAACGGTGAAATTTCATGCTGCTGGCGATCTTTCTTCCCGGTCACCACCACGGTCGCGGTGGTCCCTGCCGGATAGAGATTTCCCGGCTGACTGTCGAGACGGATACGAACCGGCACGCGCTGTGCAAGCCGGACCCATTCCAGATTAGAATCCACGGTAGCCATTCCTTTACTGTCCACGCTGGTGCTGCTGTTAGTCACGCCGGCGGCAATACTTTCCACCGTTCCGTGCAGAGTCTGATTACTGCCAAGAGGCGTAATCTCCGCACGGTACCCAGGTCGAACGCCGGCAAGCTTAGTCTCTTCCATATATGCCTGCACGTAGTAACTATTGGCTTTAACCAGCGCCACCGCTGCAGAGCCGCGGGTAATAAATTCACCGGTGTATACGTTCAGGTTGGTCACCCAACCATCTGCCGGTGCGCTGACCATCGTCCGGGCCAGGTCAATCTTTGCCAGGTCACGGACGGCAATGGCTTTCGCCAGCTGATGCTGCGTGGTCTGCAAATCATTATTTGCCTGGTCAATCGCTTCACGTGACATCGCGGAGGTACCAAGCTGGTTACGACGTGCGGCCTCGCGCTGCTTTTCAGCAACCAGCGCCTGATAATAGGCAACGTCGGCTTCGTCTTCTTCCAGCGCTTTCTGATAACGAGGCCTATCGATGACAAACAGCACATCACCTTGTTTAACAAGCTGATTATCACTCACCTTCACCTGTGTCACCAGCCCCGTCACATCCGGAGCAATCGCCACGACATCGGCACTGAATTTTGCATCGCGCGTCCAGGGGGACTCGGTGTAAAACACCCAGGCGCGGAAAATAACCATCACTGCAATAATGACCAGCACGAGAGTAATGGCGAAACGGGAAATTTTTCTAGTTAGAGCTTTCACTATGACCTCAAACGAACAGGCGGGATACCAGATAAAACAGACAGCAATAGAGCGCTGTATTGAAAAGTGCAGGATGCCAGACGAAATCATAGATGCCGGTTGGCGTCAAAAGGCGGCGGGCGAACCAGAACAACAGCAACGCGATAATAATTTCAACAAATATGGGTGGAAATGACAGCCCAAATATGACAATAACCGGAAACGCACTCATCTTTAGTCCTTAAAAAAAACAGCCTGGCACTGCCCCTGATAAACCGTCAGAACTCTTCAGGCTCTGGCTATCTCACCGTTAACCGCTTGCTGATGGCCGGACTATAGGTACACTATCAACATTAAGTAACACGGTGGAAAATAACGCCGCTAAAAAGCGGCTTTCAGGAATCATGGCGTCAGGGGCTGTTGCCAGAAACCTCATAATAACGTGGTTTACTATATTGAATCCACTACGCGTGATCTAAATCACTTTTAAGCCAGAGTGAATAATGGAAAGACTCAAAGGCATGTCTGTCTTCGCCAGGGTTGTGGAGATGGGGTCATTCACCGCCGCAGCACGCCAGCTTAATCTTAGCGTTTCCGCAGTGAGCCAGATCGTCTCGCAGCTGGAAAATGAGCTGCAAGTACATATACTGAATCGAAGCACCCGCAGCCTCGGGCTGACCGAAGCCGGACGCATATATTATCAGGGCTGTCGTCGTATGCTTGCAGAAGCGCAACAGGTGCATGAACAAATTTATGCCTTCAACAATACGCCGGTCGGTACTCTGCGTATTGGCAGTTCGACCACCATGGCACAAAATGTGCTGGCAATGATGACGGCTGAAATGCTGAAAGAATTTCCTGGTCTGACGGTCAATGTGCTGACCGGTAACCCGGTACCCGACCTGATTACCGATGGCCTCGATCTGGTTATCCGTGTTGGCACCTTGCAGGACTCCAGCCCCTATTCACGCCGCCTTGGCAGCATGCCAATGGTGGTTTGTGCCGCACGTAGCTATCTGGCAGAACAGGGCGTCCCGGAAAAACCGGGCGACCTGAATAATTTCACCTGGCTTGAATACAGTGTGCGGCCGGATAACAGCTTTGAATTAGTGTCGCCGGAAGGGTCCCTGTCGCGCCTGTCACCACAAAGTCGCTATGCAACCAACGACCCGCTGACGCTCAATCGCTGGCTAAAAAATGGCGTGGGTATTGCGTATGTCCCAATGCTGTGGGTCATTGATGAAATTAACAGTGGTGACATCGAAATTCTGTTTAATGGTTATCAATCGGCGCCAAAACCGGTTTACGCCGTCTACACAGAAAAGGACAAGCTGCCGCTGAAAGTTCAGGTCTGTATTAACTATCTGACTGAATATTTCGACAGCGTGTCCCGGACCTGGCATGCGCACCACGAACAAAGTTAACGTCCGACGTTCGGTCTGCTGAACGCCAGACCAACCGCATAAGCTCCTCAGCGTTATGCCGTGCCACCGACGGTAATTTTATCCAGCTTCAGGCTGGGCTGACCGACGCCCACCGGCAGACTTTGCCCTTCTTTACCACAGACGCCAACCCCTTTATCCAGCGCCAGATCGTTACCCACCATTGATATCTGTTGCATCGCCTCAATACCAGAACCGATTAACGTGGCGCCTTTTACCGGTCTGGTCACCTTGCCTTTTTCTATCAGCCAGGCTTCCGACGTGGAAAATACAAACTTGCCAGAGGTGATATCCACCTGACCACCGCCGAAGTTAGGGGCATACAGACCATAATCCACGCTTTCGATAATCTCCTCGCGGGTGGATTGGCCGGCCAGCATATAAGTATTCGTCATGCGTGGCATTGGCAAATGCGCATACGATTCACGCCGGCCGTTGCCGGTTGGTTTCATCCCCATCAGACGGGCATTTAACTTATCCTGCATGTAGCCTTTGAGAATGCCATTTTCAATCAGGACGTTATATTGTCCGGGAACGCCTTCGTCGTCGATCGCCAGCGAGCCGCGCAGGCCTGCCAGTGTACCGTCATCAACGACGGTACAGAGCGCAGAGGCGACTTGCTGTCCTATCTGACCGCTGAATACAGAGGTTCCCCGGCGGTTAAAGTCACCTTCCAGACCGTGTCCGACCGCTTCGTGCAATAAGACCCCAGGCCAGCCGGCGCCCAGCACCACGGGCAAGGTACCGGCAGGAGCGGCCACCGCTTCAAGGTTTACCAGTGCCATGCGTACCGCTTCTTTTGCCCAGGCGTCGGCACGGACTTCACCCGTCTCATCGGCAAGAAAAAACTCATAGCCGGTTCGCCCACCGCCACCGCTACTGCCGCGTTCACGTTTACCGTTTTCCTCCACCTGAACACTGACTGACAGGCGTACCAACGGACGAATATCCGCCGCCAGGGTGCCATCGGTAGCGGCAACCAGTATCTGTTCATAAACGCCGCTCAGACTGGCGCTGACCTCCTGAACCCGGGGATCTGCCGCCCGTGCGGCTTGATCAACCCGATGTAACAGCGCAATTTTTTCCTCTCGTGACAAACTTTGTAACGGGTTATGGGCGGTATAAAGCGAGCGATTGACCACCGCGCCCAGCGTATGGGCCTGACCACTTCCGGCTTCACGCACAATGCTACGCGCCGCGGTGGCACTTTGCTGCAAGGCATTCAGGGTGATTTGATCGGCATATGCGAACCCGGTTTTCTCACCGCTGATGGCACGTACGCCCACGCCCTGGTCGATATTCCAGGAACCATCTTTAATAATACGATCTTCAAGAACCCAGGACTCATGAAAGCTCGATTGAAAGTAGAGGTCGGCATAATCCACTTTTCGCTCGCAAAGCTGACTAAGCAGCGTATACAAGTCTTGTGGATTAATATTATTAGCAGATAGTAACTGCTCACTTACCATATTAAGAGTCATGAATTCTCGCTCTGGCGTATCGCATCCGTCGCTGCGGATAACAGAATAAAACTTACAGTCTAGCCTGAGGCAATTCTCAGGCAACGTCAAATTCACTTCGCCTCACCAGACCGGTTCTGACGCAGTATTTCATCAATTTTCGGTTTATCAAGCGGGCCGCTGATGTGATAACGCAGCACCGATATTTTACTCCATAGCGGTCCCAGCACCTTGCTGGCGGCAAACACCGCAGCCCCCACCACCGGATTGACCGCAAAGGCGGTGGCCACACCGACCGTGGTGGAAATTTCAGGGGCAACAACCGCTTCCATATTAAGCTGCCGCTTAACCAGATCCACGCTGCCCTGCATGGCAATATCCGCTTCCAGACCGTCAACCAGCAGATTATTGGTATGCATCACCCCGTTTTCAATCCAGGCGCTGCCGTCGATCGCATCAAAAGAGAAGCCCTGACTGAAAGAGTCGCTGAAATCCAGCCGCAGCTTACGTAGCAACGCATCAACGCTAAACAGACGCAAGATTTGCCCGGCGCGGCCGGTACTGACGTCGGCGATCTCCCCACTACCCAGTTGGGTTTTTATTGTGCCACTCAGCGTCGGCACAGAAGGCTGCCAGGGGGCTGAGCGCCAGTGCAAATCATAATCAATATTAAAAGAGGCATTACGGACGGGCGAGTCAACCCCGAACCAGTTAATCGCGTCATTAATATTTTTACCGCTGAGCTTACCTTGCAGTGAAGTACGCGGATTTTCCGGACGATTGACCCATTCACCGTTGATCTGCAACCGCGCTTTCCCGGTATCAATAATGCCCTGGCTGAGGGTCAGGGTGTCAGCACTATGTGCCAGTCTCGCCTGAATCTGGCCAAAGTTCTGGCCGCGTAACCAGCATTGCTGGCAGTTAATTCGTAGTGCCGGCCAGCGACTAAAATCAACCCTGTCACCGACCGCAAACAATGGAGAGGCCTCATTATTCCCCGCAGGCCACTGCGGATTATAATACAAATATTGCAGGTTAACGTCCCATGGCGCCTCTGCGGCCACCAGCAAGGTGCCATCAATTTCCTGCCCTTTAGCCTGTACCTGCCATGCGGCTGACGAACGGCGGGTAAACGTCGTTGTCAACGCATGCCACTGCTGGCCAGCCAGTTTAAGCAATGGTGTCGAAACTTTCAGATTTTCCGGTAACGGTAAGGTTGCAGGTAACATGCTATGGCTTGCGGCGCTGCCGTATTTACTGCCTGTGGCAGCATTGTGTGAACGCAATAATGACAACCAGCTATCGCCATCCAGTGCAGGCAAATTCAGTACCATGCCGGCGGAAGCCGGCAGCGGCGGAACCGCCTTAGCCTCTGTCAGCCAGACCCCGCGTTCAATGCGTAATGGCTTCGTCAGTAACCAGCGGCTGTTGAAAAATTGTGTCCTGCCGGCGCGGCCACTGACCGTCAACTGGTGGATATCCCCTGATGCATTAATCTCAACAGGAAATGCGCGATCCCCTTTCTTATCCAGCGGTGAAGGTAAGTAACTACTTACACCTTTAAGATCACTGCTAATGCTGACTTTGTAGCTGCTGTGTCCCTGATGCGGAAGGTCAACCGCTACTTTACTCTGCCAGGCCGCACTGCCTTTGAGTGCGCTTTTTAAGGAAGGCGGCAGCCCGGCTAGCGCGCCCGGCTGCCAGTTGCCTGCCAGATCAACACCAATAGTAAAGTTACTGGCACCTTCCCGGGTATTAAAACGAATATCCAGCGGCTGGCCAAGCCAGTCGGCACGCATGGGTTCACTATCAAGTGAGCCATTGTTGAAACGAAAGCGTCCGCTAAGGTGATTTAACGTCATCCCTACTGGCTTAATTGTCAGGCTGTTATTTTGCAGCATGACATCACCGGTAGCACGTACTATCCCCAAGCGGTGGTCAAGCGGAATATCCAGATGTAAGCGACTACTCACTTCGCCGCCAATAGGTAATTCTTTAAGGGCAGTTCCCAGCTGTTCACGTAAAGCTGACTGATTGAAATAATCACTGACGTCTGCACCCTGACCGCGCAAATCACCATCAATCAGCAAACGTTCTTTACTGTAATCCGGAATAGTTGCGGACACATTTGTTGCCTGAACCTTACCTAGCATTGCTTGCGGCGCGTTCATCCACAGGCCGTCGTTGATAAAATCGAGATCGATTGCCAGATTAGCAATAGCCGGCCAGTCGGGCTGAAAGGCGAAGGTGGCATTGCGTAGCGGTACCGCCACCTCAAACATCCCTTCATGATGCTTAAATGGGAACTGCCCGGGATCGCCGGAAAACAGTAATGTGGCATTTTCCGCGTTTCCGCCCTGGATAGCCGCGGTCAGGTAATCTACCAGCGATTTACCCATAAGAGGCTGAGGAAAATAACGCCACGCCTGGCGCGCATCGCTGACGCTGATACCGGACAAAATAGCCAGGTGCGGCGCGCCATTCGTCGGCTGCTCAAACCTGAAGTTGCCATGCGCGCTTAGCGCCAGCGCCTGCACATCAAGATCTTCGCCAGACAGGTTGAGTCCCTGCGCACCGTATTGCCAGTTAAAACGGCCGGAAAACGCGTTGATTTGTAGGGGTGCCTTAAACATCTGTTGATAATTCACTGTCGTTTCCGGCAGCGAAAGATAAAGCTGACCATTTGCCACGCTGCCACTCAGTTCACCATTCAGTTTCTGCATTTCTGGCAACAATTGCCAGGCATGCCAGCTGAGATTTTTCCAGCGCGCCTGAAAACGCGTTCGCTCAGGCTGACTCAGTGGAATATCCAGCGCCAGCGTTTCCAGCTGTCCGCGTGGTTGCAGTTGCTGCCAGTTTTTCATCAGCTGGGGTGAAAGCCGGCTGACCAGCGGAATCAGCGGTTCAAGACTGGCAAGATCCAGTTTTGTTGCCCGAATGCGCAGCTCTTCAGCGTGGGCTGGACCGGGCAAAAAATTATTTTCTGGCTGCCAGAGCACATCAAATCGTCCCTGCTGCCAGGCTTTGCCATCCGTCATCAGATGGGTCTGAGGCAAGCTCAGCTGCCAGCCGCTATTAATACGCCCAAAGTGGGCGGTTTGATTATCCACCTGCAAGGTGTGAACGCCGCCGATGCCTTGCCAGCTGGCACCGCCACGTCTCAGCCAGAGATCGCCATCGTAAATATCGCCATCTTTCAGATTGACCCAGGCTGCCAGGCTGAAGCGTGCTTTTTGCAGAGTAGTATGATCTTTAATCCACTGGCCCAACCACGGCCGGACATCAACATCATCCGCCTGCATCCAAATCCGGCCATTGTTGAGCAAACCATTGCTGTCACGCAGGTCCATACGCACCTGCAGAACGCCATGCTGCCCGTTAAGGCTCGACAGGCTGACTTCCCCTTCAGCACGATGGCGATTTTCTTCATTAAACCAGGTGAGGCTTGGCATTGCCAGCGTTAACCTTTGGCCAGAAGGTGCCGGAAAGCTCAGTTGGCTGTCACGCAAGATAAAATGGTCAAACTGCCGCAAAAATAGCTCGTTGATGTGATCACGCTGAAAATGACGCGTGTCATCATCACCACCGGTTAACGGGGTGTTGGTTTTCAGATTGAGTTGATAGAACGTCAGGTCGCGAAATTGCCAGTGACCATGCAGCAGCGACTGCCAGATATTAAGAGCCAGGTTGACGCGTGAAATTTTCAGTTCACCGCCATCTTTCATGGCCACCTGTACGTCATGAATGGTCAGCGACGGGCCAAAATTTTCCCAGCGTCCGTTAAGCTCGCTGGCATTAATTTGCAGGCCAGATAGCGAAGAAAGGGTATGGAGAATCGGCTGGCGCCAGCTGTTGAGCATTGGCATCGCCAGGCGTAACGCACTCACCATTAAAGCCACTATGACGATAATCGCAGCGCAGGTCAGTAACAATATCCGCGGCGGTTGCCTCACTCCCTTCTCCTTGTCCAGCGTAATACTTACCCTCTGGCTCGCTTGTTTTTATCTCTGCGCACCATGCTGGTAAAGCCTATTCGGGCAGGAGCCGCCAGTTTAGCGCATTTCATTACCGGCATTTAAGCCCGTCGTCCGGAATTGGGCCAGAATACGGATTTTTTACCTGCGCGGTCATTACATCATGACCACATCAAACTGCTCCTGGGTATAGAGTGGCTCAATTTGTACTTTAACTTCTTTACCAACAAACAGCTCTACTTCCGCCAACGCGTGTGATTCATCACTCTTTAGCGCCTCGCCCACCGTGGGGGAGGCATAAACCAAAAAGCGATCGGAATCATAAGCATGATGCACACGCACAATCTCGCGCATGATTTCATAGCACACTGTTTCAACCGTTTTAAGCGTACCGCGCCCTTTACATACCGGACAATGACCACAAAGCACGTGTTCAATACTTTCACGTGTACGTTTGCGCGTCATTTCCACCAGCCCTAGCTGAGAGAAGCCATTAATACTGGTTTTCACCCGGTCTTTACTGAGCGCCTGCTCCAGCGAATGGAGAACCCGCCGGCGATGATCTTCATTACTCATATCGATAAAGTCGATAATGATAATACCGCCAAGGTTACGCAAACGCAGCTGGCGGGCGATGGCCTGCGTGGCTTCAATATTGGTATTAAAAATGGTTTCATCGAGATTACGATGACCGACAAATGCCCCGGTATTAATATCAACCGTGGTCATGGCTTCGGTCTGATCAATGATCAGATAACCGCCGGATTTCAGCTCGACTTTACGGTCCAGCGCCCGCTGGATCTCGTTTTCCACATCATAAAGATCAAATATCGGCTGTTTACCGCTGTAGTGCTCGAGCATGCCGGTCATATCAGGAATATATTCACTGGTAAACTCAACCAGCTGTTCAAACGTCAGACGCGAATCCACCCGGATCCGATCCAGTTTGGCACCGGCGAAATCGCGCAAAATACGTTGAGCCAGCGCCACCTCACCATACAGGCGGCAGCGGGTCTGGTTACGCTTTTTCCGCTCCATCACCTTTGTCCACAGTCGTTTGAGGAAAGCCGCGTCAGAAGCCAGTTCCTGCTCGCCAATCCCTTCTGCCGCCGTACGGATAATATAACCACCCAGTTCGTCACAGTATCCTTGCACCACGGCTTTCAGCCGGTCGCGTTCGCTCTCACTTTCAATACGTTGTGAAACGCCGACGTGTGACGCCCCCGGCATAAACACCAAATAGCGCGACGGCAAGGTAATATCTGTCGTCAGGCGGGCGCCTTTGGTGCCCAGCGGATCTTTGACCACCTGCACCATCAAATCCTGTCCCTGGCGAACCAGCTCCGCAATGTCCCGGACGGCAAAATTTTTCTGTTCTTCACCTGCCACACACTCGGTATGTGGCATGATATCTGAGGCGTGAAGAAACGCCGCTTTATCCAGCCCAATATCGACAAAGGCCGCCTGCATGCCAGGCAGAACCCGGCTGACACGGCCTTTGTAGATATTGCCCACGATCCCGCGGCGGGCGTCGCGTTCAATGTGGATTTCCTGCAGGATCCCGCCGTCAATATAGGCGACCCGGGTTTCTGAAGGGGTAATATTGACCAGCAACTCAGCTGTCATGTTACTCTCCTGTCATACGCAGCGACTGAAACTGGCTGAAAAGTTCAGCGGTCTCAACCAGCGGCAGTCCCACTACCGCATGATAACTGCCATTAATTTTACGCACAAAATTACCCCCCAGCCCCTGAATACCATAAGCACCGGCTTTATCCATCGGTTCCTCACTGGCAATATAGCGCGCGATGTCATCGGCACTCAGATGACGAAACGTCACTTCCGTTAGCACCATGGTTTCCAGACAATGCTGTTGATCGGCAAAGGCGATGGCCGTCATTACCTGGTGGGTCTGACCCGAGAGCGCACCAAGCATCCGTGCTGCCACCCGGGCATCGGCTGGTTTTTCCAGCACCTCACCATTGAGTACCACGATAGTATCTGCGCCTAATACCGGTAAATCCTGTGGCGCCACGGCAACACCGGCCCAGGCTTTGTCACGCGCCAGTCGCCTGACATATTGTTCCGCGGTTTCACCCACCTGACGGCACTCTTCCACATGGGTATTCAGACGGCGAAACGCCAGCCCCAGCTGAGTCAGTAACTCATAGCGGCGCGGCGAGCCAGAAGCCAGATAAAGGGAGGTCATAGATATCCTTATTGCACTGCAAACTGACGTCGGACTTTTCTCATTAATAAGAATAGCCAGGGCCAGAGAATACCATCAACCAGACTGCCCCAGAAAATTTCCGGTCGGAATGAGACATTGATAACCAGAAATTCCGACCAGAAAACGATGACGTTCATCGTCAGAGAAAGCACCATGACCATCAGCGCCTGCTGCCAGAGCGCAAGATTGCGGAAGAGCTGAAATTTAAAGGCAACCAGGTAGGTGATAATACTTAACGCCAGTGCTCGCACGCCGAGGGTTGAACCTGAAATCAGGTCCATTATCGCACCCATTACAAAACCGGTACCGACGCTAACCCGGTGAGGCAATGCCAGCGTCCAGTAAATAATAATCAGCATTAACCATGAGGGACGGAACATATAAAACTGATCCGGCCAGGGCATAATTTGTAATATCAGCGCAAATAAAAAGGACAGCCAGACAACCCAGCGACCATGGCTACGATAACCGCTCAAGGCTGGCCTCCACGCACATTCGTCGGCCCGGGCATCGTGGTGGCGGAAGGACGAATGCCGTCGCGTGGAGATGACCGCGGACGCTTCTGCTGCGCTGCTGCCGGCGCCGCAGCGCGGCGCGGTAGCGCACTCTGATTGCCGGTTCCTGCCGGCCGGCTGTCAGGAACCGCCGTCACGCCCGGCTGCAGGTTATTAGTTGCAGAGGGCGGAGCCGGTGGTCCCATCAGGCCAGCCGGCGGTAATACCTGCGGCATCATCTGCAGCAAACGTTCATTGGCCACCCGGTGTACATCCTGCGGTGACATTGGCGCCGACCCATCGCGATTGGCCCCCCACAGTAATAACAAATAGCGCAAGCGCTGTAAGCCTGCGGTCGGGCGAGCCTGAATCACCGTATAAGCACGTTGTGTATCAACTTTAACCGATGAAACTACCGCAACCGGATACCCTTCAGGAAAGTGTCCGCCCAGTCCGGAAGTGACCAGGACGTCGCCGACGCGGACGTCCGTGTTACCTGGCAGGTGTTCCAGCTGCAGATCTTCCGTACAACCATTGCCAGCAGCAATGACCCGAATATCATTGCGCAATACCTGCACCGGTAACGCATGAGACGGGTCACAAATCAGTAATACACGGCTGGTAAACTTTGCGACGGCAATCACCTGCCCCACCGCCCCTTTATCGCTGATGATCGGCTGGCCTTCATAAACGCCATTAACGCTGCCTTTATCAATCACCACCTGATTACTGTAAGGGTCGGTACTGGTGGAGATAACCTGGGTCACCATCTTGTGTTCGTCCTGACGCAGTGGCGACCCTAGCAGTTCACGCAGCCGGGCATTTTCCTGCTTGTACTGCCCAAGCAGCTGCAGCTCGCTATTTTTCAATATAAGTTGACGCTGCAGGGCTCTATTTTCCTGCTCCATCTGCTGGCGCGATGTCAGCGATCCAGAAATACTATCCAGCAGCTGACGAGGACCATTGGCCAGAAAATAGAAAGGACTGACGGCGGTATCCATATAGGTACGGATACGGGAGAAGGCCCCCAACCGGCTGTCTGCCACTATCACCACAATGGCCACCAGCACGGCTAAAAACAGGCGTAACTGCAGGGAAGGGCCCCTGCTGAAAATTGGCTTCATAAAAGGTGAGTATTCCTCGACATCAAGAAAAGGGCGGTTAAACCGCCCCAGGCTGTGGCCTCTCTCCGGTCACGGACCCATTACCGTCGTGACGCACACAGCCTGGTACAAACGACTTATTCTTCGCTGAACAAGTCGCCGCCATGCATGTCGATCATTTCCAATGCCTTACCACCACCCCGTGCCACACAGGTCAACGGGTCTTCAGCAACGACTACCGGAATTCCGGTCTCTTCCATAAGCAGACGATCAAGGTTACGCAGCAAGGCGCCGCCACCGGTCAGCACCATGCCGCGCTCGGAGATATCGGAAGCCAGCTCCGGCGGACACTGTTCCAGTGCCACCATGACGGCACTGACGATTCCCGTCAGTGGTTCCTGAAGCGCTTCAAGAATTTCATTCGAGTTTAGCGTAAATCCACGTGGCACGCCTTCCGCCAGATTACGTCCGCGTACTTCAATTTCCCGCACTTCGTCGCCGGGATAAGCGGAGCCAATCTCATGTTTAATGCGTTCAGCGGTCGCTTCACCAATCAGGGCACCATAATTACGACGGACATAATTAATAATAGCTTCATCAAAGCGATCGCCGCCAATACGAACTGAAGAAGAGTAAACCACGCCATTCAGCGAGATCACGGCAACCTCTGTCGTCCCACCGCCGATATCAACCACCATGGAACCAGTAGCTTCAGAAACCGGCAGGCCAGCACCGATTGCCGCTGCCATGGGTTCTTCAATCAGGAACACTTCACGCGCGCCGGCACCCTGTGCAGATTCACGGATGGCACGGCGTTCAACCTGGGTAGCACCCACAGGCACGCACACCAGTACCCGCGGGCTTGGATGCAGGAAGCTGTTGCTGTGAACCTGTTTGATGAAGTGTTGCAGCATTTTTTCAGTGACGAAAAAATCCGCAATGACGCCATCTTTCATCGGTCGAATCGCGGCGATATTACCGGGCGTGCGGCCCAACATTTGTTTAGCATCGTGACCGACAGCAGCCACGCTTTTAGGCGAACCTGCTCGGTCCTGACGGATAGCAACGACTGAAGGCTCATTGAGGACAATGCCCTGCCCTTTTACATAGATCAGGGTATTCGCAGTACCCAGGTCAATGGACAAGTCGTTGGAAAACATGCCACGAAATTTTTTAAACATACTAAAGGATAATCCTGCAAGCTGGAGGCGGAATTTAAAATCCGCTTACTTTACCAACCACGCGCAACAGCGACAAGGCGCAAAATCGACCTGATTTGGTGAAAAAACCACCAGATCCGTTATCTAAGATAATTCTTAGATCCATTTAAAATGAACCGGACCCTATTTGCACCACTTTTCTTTGCCGGGCTGGAAGAGAAGCGAATATGACTGTTATAAAATTTAACATCTTTTTCGGTTTCGCTCTGGCTCACCGACCAAATTTTCCGGAGACCACAGCCGCGCGGCTATTCTACGTCAAATTGTGCCTGCCGACAGTGTAACCTTCTCATTCCGGGCGAATATTTTTGCTGTTGCGATTTACTAACTGCGTCGCAGCGAAAAAATCGCCCTGACCACCAAAAACACCCAACTTTTCCAGGGTGTGCCATTCCTGCGCACTTCGGACACCAGCAGCAAACACCCGGGTCGGCGTTTTAGCACAAACATCCACCAGACTCTGGACAAACAGCTGATTTTCCGTCCGGCGATCGATATTCCTTACCAGCCCCGGATGAAGCTTGATTAACTCAATCGAAAACTGCTTGATGTAAGCGGTACTGACTACCGTCAGCCCCGCCTGGTTAATCGCCACCCGGCAGCCAAAGCCATATAAAAACTTAAAAATTGGCTGCAACCGGCTGATGTGTTGACACACATCAGCCTCTGCAAGTTCAAATAAAATACGTTTTCTTTGCGATATGCTGCATTGAAGTAGCGCATCACGCAACCAGTGAAGAAATGAACGCTGTAACAGCGAATCAATGGTTACTGGTACGGCCAGTGCTTCCTGCGGCCAGATATCCAGCAACGACAAAATACCGCTTACCAGCAACCGATCATACTTCTCTGCCATGCCCATCTGCTGGATCATCGGCAGATATTCCGCCGACAGTACTTCTTTTTCACCATCAAAAATACGCGGCATCATCTCACGATGATGCACCACATTATCGCGGATCAACGCTGGCTTCTGATACAGCCGTGGTCCACCACGATTGAGCGTTTGTTCCAGCAGCGTGCGCCACTTCACGCTACCCCGCCCAAGGATTTGCGATGTACCCTCACCCACCGACCAGTTATTCCCTCCCAACAGGGCAGCATGACGCGTCGCCTGTTCGACGCTGTCCATAACCTGCTGGGTGGTCTGTTCGCTATGCCAGGCAGTAATACCAATATGAATCATGTCATTGCGATCGATAACACGCGTAGGGGGAAGAGAATCCACTGCATTGATCAACTGAGCAGCAATGCTGTCGGCATCTTTTAACGTCCGGTGAGGCAGAAGTACCGCATAATCACTGCGAAAATAACGCGCCAGTAACGCCCCAGGATAGCGCATAACAAAGGTGGAAAGCATATTCACAACGTCAAACTGATACTCGTCAATCCGGTGCGCTCCCCAGTATTCACGGAAAGACTCCACGTCGGGCAGGCGGATCATCATAACGACGCCATGCGTGCCAACATTTTCAGGATCTTCCAGCAGGTTAGCCAGCTGACTGTCGAAGAATAAGCGATTGTGTAAGCCGGTTCGCGCATCCTGAGAGGCGAACGCGCGGATGAGCGTGTCAATACGGATGCGCTGGTCGCCGGCTTCTCTCAGATCGGCCAGCAGCAGATCAAGCGCACTGCTGGTGCGCGGGGGCCACTCATGAACCGATCCCTGTTCGACACTGCCACGCTCACCGGTGAGGATACGCCCGGCACGTGCTTCCAGCTGCTCCATGCCTTTTAACTGCCGGTAAAGCCAGCGATTTGCCACCAGCAGGATAATCATCATCAGCAACGTAACAATACCAACAGCCACCATCAGCGACGTGCCAATTAGCGATCTGAACCAGGTTTTCAGGGTATCCAACCAATAAATTCGCAGCTCAAGCTGAGGATGGTTTTTCAATCTGATACGGGTTTCAGCATAGCGATTTGGCGCATCTTTTATCAGCAAATCCTGATGCTGCATCACCTGCATCAGGGTTTTATCCTGCTGTACCAGATCGATTCGCACAATTTGCATGGGTAACATCATCTTACGCAACCAGCCGCCTATCTGATCAATCTGTTGCTGCTGCAAAGCCGCATCGACTTCCATCGCGATGAGATTTACCCGTTTCTCAATACGCTGCGTACCCAGCCAGAAGAAACTGCCAAGGCAGCCCACCAGCATAAGCAGCACAGCCAGCACGCTAAGAAATGTTATAAACGCAGAAAGTTTAGTGGTTAATCGCATCCCTGTGCCTGTATTCGCTGCGGTTCGGAGAACATCACCTGTCGGACTCAGTCCAGTGAGTCAGTGCAATGATGGCCTGTCAGCAATGTATAAAGCCGGTAGTCGCAGGGAAAATACCATAACTTTCTTCCCCTGGCTTGCCCCATATCACACTGAATAGAATTTTCTGCCAGTATAGTTTGTTAATATTCATTTTCGCTGGCTATTACCTGTTTTCGGGGGATTCTTATGCAAGCATTATTACTGGAACAGCACAACGGACAGACCCACGCGCGCTTGTGTGCCATTTCCGCAGACGATCTGCCTGCCGGTGAGGTCACGGTTGAAGTGGACTGGTCAGGCATCAATTATAAAGATGCGCTGGCCATTACTGGCAAAGGGAAAGTGGTTCGTCAGTTTCCGATGGTGCCGGGCATTGACTTTGCCGGGCGGGTGTTACACAGCAGCGATCCTCGATTTCATCAGGGTCAGTCGGTTATCCTGACTGGCTGGGGCGTGGGTGAAAACCATTGGGGCGGTCTCGCCGGACTGGCACGGGTTAAAGCCGACTGGTTGGTGGCTATGCCAGAAGGCCTCGACAGCCGTAAAGCAATGATTATTGGTACCGCTGGTTTTACCGCAATGTTATGTGTTATGGCGCTGGAAGAAGGTGGCGTCACCCCGCAAAGCGGCGAAATTCTGGTTACCGGTGCCAGCGGTGGCGTAGGTAGCACTGCCGTTGCGTTACTGCATGCCCTCGGGTACCGCGTCTGCGCCATGACCGGCCGCAACAGCACGCATCCGCTGCTACAACAGCTGGGAGCGCAGATGATTATCGGCCGGGAAACATTAAGTGCTGATACCCGGCCGCTGGAAAAACAACGCTGGGCAGGGGCCATTGATACAGTCGGTGGCAAAGTACTGGCTAATTTGCTGACGCAGATTCATTATGGTGGTGTGGTTGCTGCTTGCGGACTGGCTGGCGGTACCGATCTTCCTGCTAGCGTGATGCCGTTTATTCTGCGCAACGTTCGCCTGCAAGGTATTGATTCAGTTAATTTTCCAGGCGTAGCACGAGCCAATGTCTGGAAACGGCTGGTGAAAAACCTGCCGGCCTCTTTTTATCCGTTGGCCGGGCACGAAGTGACACTGGCGCAGGTGGTTGAGGCCGCACAGGATCTGCTGGCAAACCGTATTGCCGGCCGCACACTGGTCAAAATTCGCTAACATTTTCCGCATGGTCGCTGCCGGCATGCGGCCACTGCGCAGGCTTTATTAATTACGCTTAAAGGTTCACCCGATCGATGGATTGATCTGATGCTTACTCGCCGTTGGCAGATTTAACCGGAGATCGTCATGCCTACACACTTCAGTAAATTGACCGAAAATGACGTCACGCCAGAAACCATTTTCAATGCTAACCGCCGTCAGCTGCTAAAAACACTGGGACTGAGCGCTGCGGCGTTGAGTTTGCCGGGCATGGCTCAGGCCAATGTGCTGTCATGGTTTAGCGGCCACGATCGTCCTCAGGCACCAGCAGGTAAAAAACTGACATTCAGCCAGCCCGGAGAATATCAGGCAGATTTGACACTAACGCCGGAAGCAAAAGTCACGGCCTATAATAATTTTTATGAATTTGGACTGGATAAGGCCGACCCGGCAGCCAATGCCGGCAGCCTGAAAACCGATCCCTGGAAAATTGAAATTGGCGGCGAAGTCGCAAAACCGCTAACACTGGATATGGACGACATCGCCAGGCGTTTTCCTTATGAACAGCGTATATACCGCATGCGCTGTGTCGAAGCCTGGTCGATGGTTGTCCCCTGGATAGGCTTTGAGCTTGGCAAGTTACTGAAAGCAGCGCAACCCACCAGCAACGCGCGATATGTGGCTTTTCAGACAGTTTTTGCCCCCGATCAGATGCCCGGACAGCAGGATCGATTTATTGGCGGTGGGCTATCTTATCCCTATACCGAGGGATTACGGCTGGATGAAGCCATGCACCCGTTAACACTTCTGACGACCGGGGTTTATGGCAAAGCGCTTCCGCCACAGAATGGTGCCCCTATCCGCCTGATTGTGCCATGGAAATATGGTTTCAAAGGGATTAAATCTATTGTCAAAATCATGCTGGTCAAAGAGATACCTGCCACCACATGGAATCTTTCAGCCCCTGATGAGTATGGTTTTTACGCCAATGTAAATCCCCATGTTGACCATCCCCGCTGGTCACAAGCCAGTGAACGCTTTATTGGCCCTGGGGGTATTCTTGATGTTAAGCGTCAGCCAACCCTGATGTTTAATGGTTACGCCGATAAAGTTGCCTCGCTATATCGCGGATTAAATCTGCGGGAGAACTTTTAAGTGCGCAGACTGAATGCAAAACAAATTGGCTGGCTAAAAGTTCTGCTGCACCTGGCTGCTTTTCTGCCGTTTATATGGTTGATTATCTCGGTAAATCAGGGCGGGTTCAGCGCCGATCCGGCAAAAGACATTCAGCATTTTACCGGTCGGATGGCGCTCAAGCTGTTGCTGGCCACCCTGGTGGTCACGCCACTGGCACGTTATATTAAACAACCGCTTCTGATTCGGCTACGACGCCTGCTGGGGCTATGGTGCTTCGCCTGGGCAAGTCTCCATCTCATCAGTTATGCGCTGCTGGAACTTGGTATCGGCCATCTTGATCTGCTGGGAGAAGAGCTGGTTTCGCGGCCTTATCTGACGCTGGGCATTATCAGCTGGTCTATTCTGCTACTGCTGGCGCTCACCTCGTTCCAGCGCGCACAGCGCAAATTAGGCACGCGCTGGCAGCAACTGCACAATACCCTCTATTTTGTGGTAATACTCGCGCCAATCCATTATATCTGGTCAGTGAAAATACTCTCACCACAGCCGCTGATTTATGCCGCTTTCGCCCTGCTTCTGTTAGCCTGGCGTTGGAAAAAATTTCATAAATGGTTGCAATAATGTGTGCCATACGGCATATCAGCTAGTCCATGCGGCTGATGGCCTGGATGAGGTTGATTATCTTCGCTGATAAGACCAGTATTTAGCTGCTAATTGTACTGATATCGTTATAATGCCCGCTTTTACTCGTCAGAAAAGCGCCTTTTTTACAGTTAAAGGTGACAAATGGCTTTTCGCGAGGTATTTTGTGCGATGCTCGTGTTATCGCAGGAGATGGCAGCAAGATGACCATGAATTTCCACATATTGCTTTTGAACGGTCCTAACCTCAATCTGCTGGGAACCCGTGAGCCAGACAAATATGGCAACACCACGTTAACCACGATTGTCAGCCAGCTGACCGAACTCGCCGCCAGTATGGATACAACGCTGAGCCATTTCCAGTCCAACGCGGAACATCAGCTCATTGACCGCATTCACGAAGCTCGTGGTAACATTGATTACATTATTATCAACCCGGCAGCTTTTACGCACACCAGCGTTGCGTTACGCGACGCGCTGCTGGCCGTTAACATCCCTTTTATCGAAGTTCATCTGTCGAATGTACATGCGCGTGAGCCGTTCCGTCATCACTCCTACCTTTCTGATATCGCCTCCGGCGTTATCTGCGGGCTCGGTGCTGACGGCTATACATGGGCGTTACAAACGGCAGTCAAACGTCTGCAACACTCCAAATAAACCAAGTACGGAACCCCTTCATGGATATTCGTAAGATTAAAAAACTGATCGAACTGGTTGAAGAATCAGGCATCGCTGAACTGGAAATTTCTGAAGGTGAAGAGTCAGTTCGCATCAGTCGCGCCCCGGTAAACACTGGCTACCCTGTTATGCAACAGGCTTATGCGCCTCAGTTCCAGCCGCAGCCGGCGCTTGCCAGCGCGGTTGCCCCTGCCGCCGCGCCGGCAGCGGAAGCCCCAGCCAGCACAGAGCTGAGTGGACATATTGTACGTTCTCCGATGGTAGGCACTTTCTACCGCACCCCAAGCCCCGATGCCAGGGCATTTGTGGAAATCGGCCAGAAAGTTAATGTAGGTGATACCCTGTGTATTGTTGAAGCTATGAAAATGATGAATCAGATCGAAGCTGATAAATCTGGCGTGGTGAAAGCCATTCTGGTCGAAAGCGGCCAACCTGTTGAATTCGACGAGCCGCTGGTCGTCATCGAATAACGAGGCGTACCATGCTGGATAAAATTGTCATAGCTAATCGCGGCGAGATCGCTTTGCGGATCCTCCGCGCCTGTAAAGAATCAGGCATTAAAACTGTCGCCGTGCACTCCAGCGCCGACCGTGACCTGAAACACGTGCTGCTGGCGGATGAAACGGTGTGCATCGGCCCGCCGCCGTCAGTAAAAAGTTACCTGAATATCCCGGCACTGATTTCAGCGGCAGAAATTACCGGCGCTGCGGCCATCCATCCAGGCTACGGCTTCTTATCTGAAAACGCCGATTTTGCTGAGCAGGTGGAGCGCTCTGGCTTTATTTTTATCGGCCCAAGAGCAGAAACTATCCGCCTGATGGGCGATAAAGTTTCCGCCATTAACGCCATGAAAAGCGCCGGCGTTCCCTGTGTACCGGGTTCCGGCGGCCCCCTCGGCGATGATATGGATAAAAACCGTGAAATCGCGAAAAAAATCGGCTATCCGGTGATCATTAAAGCGTCTGGCGGCGGTGGCGGACGGGGAATGCGCGTTGTCCGCGTGGAAAAAGAGCTGGAAAACTCCATTAATATGACCCGTGCGGAGGCCAAAGCTGCCTTCAATAACGATATGGTCTACATGGAAAAATACCTCGAAAACCCGCGCCATATTGAAATTCAGGTGATGGCCGATGGTCAGGGAAATGCGATCTACCTGGCAGAACGCGACTGTTCAATGCAGCGGCGTCACCAGAAAGTCGTTGAAGAAGCGCCGGCACCGGGCATCACCCCGGAGTTGCGCAAATTCATCGGTGAGCGGTGTGCCAACGCCTGTATTGAAATTGGCTATCGCGGTGCGGGCACCTTTGAGTTTCTGTATGAAAACGGTGAGTTCTACTTCATTGAAATGAACACCCGTATTCAGGTAGAACACCCGGTCACGGAGATGATCACTGGCGTGGACCTGATTAAAGAACAGTTGCGTATTGCCGCCGGGCAACCGCTGTCACTCAAGCAGGACGAAGTCAGGATTAAAGGCCATGCGATAGAATGCCGTATCAATGCTGAAGATCCTAACACCTTTCTGCCGAGTCCGGGCAAAATCACGCGCTTCCACGCCCCCGGTGGCTTTGGCGTTCGCTGGGAATCGCATATTTATGCCGGCTATACCGTGCCGCCATACTACGATTCCATGATCGGTAAACTGATTACCTACGGCGATACCCGGGAAGTAGCCATCGCCAGGATGAAAAACGCGCTGGCTGAGCTTATCATTGATGGCATTAAGACCAATGTTGAGCTGCAAATGAAAATTATGGCTGACGAAAAATTCCAGAAAGGTGGCACAAACATCCATTATCTGGAGAAGAAGTTAGGCATTAGCGAATAGCGCTACCCCGGTAACGCTATCCTGGATAAAGGCCGGTTTTCCGGCCTTTTTCTTTAGGCCCATTGCAAGGTGAAATCGATGGACAGTCGCTTTATTCAGGCACATAAAGAAGCTCGCTGGTCGTTTTGGCTGGCGGTCGCCTATCTTATCCTGTGGGCTTTAACCGCCTGGCTTGCCGGTACACAACCTGGCATTACCGGCCTTCCACGCTGGTTTGAACTTTCCTGTCTGTGGGTCCCTGTACTTTTTATGTTTCTTTGCTGGCTGATGATCCGCTGTGTGTTCCGGGAGATGCCGCTGGAGGAGAGTCATGACACGCCAACTTGAGGTCATTTTGCCGCTACTGGCTTATCTGCTGTTGGTTGCCGGGTTGTCATTGTATGCAATGCGTAAACGGCGCGAAGGCAATTTTCTCCATGAATATTTCCTCGGCGGGCGCTCAATGGGCGGCTTTGTGCTGGCAATGACGCTGGCGGCCACCTATATCAGCGCCAGTTCGTTTATCGGTGGCCCGGGCGCTGCCTATAAATATGGCCTTGGCTGGGTACTGCTGGCCATGATTCAGGTCCCTACCGTCTGGCTTTCACTTGGCGTACTGGGAAAAAAGTTTGCCATTCTGGCGCGGCGCTATAACGCCGTGACGCTCAACGACATGCTCTATGCCCGCTATGGCAGCGCGTTGCTGGTCTGGCTGGCCAGTCTGAGCCTGCTGGTTGCTTTTATGGGTGCCATGACGGTGCAGTTTATTGGTGGCGCCCGTTTGCTGGAGACCGCCGCCGGTATTCCCTACAATAGCGGATTGCTTATTTTTGGCGTCACTATCGCGCTTTACACGGCTTTTGGCGGTTTTCGTGCCAGCGTGTTAAATGATGCAATGCAGGGGCTGGTAATGCTGGCAGGAACCTTTCTGCTGCTGTTTGCCGTGATCCATGCGGCAGGCGGAACCGGCCAGGCGATGAGCAAACTTCAGCAAATTGATCCGCAGTTAATTATGCCCGGCGGCGCAGATAATATTATTACGCCCACCTTTCTTGGTTCATTCATTGTACTGGTCTGTTTTGGCGTGATCGGTTTACCCCATACGGCGGTGCGCTGTATCTCTTATAAAGACAGTAAAGCTGTGCATCGTGGCATGTTTATCGGCACCCTTGTGGTTTCAGTATTGATGCTGGGGATGCATCTGGCCGGCGCGCTGGGACGAGCCGTATTGCCAGACCTGAAAGTTCCTGACCTGGTCATTCCAACGTTAATGATCCAGGTATTGCCGCCCTGGGCTGCGGGGGTGTTTCTCGCGGCACCCATGGCAGCCATTATGTCATCAGTTAATGCCCATTTGCTGCAATCATCAGCCACCATCATCAAGGACCTTTACCTGCGTGTCGCCCCGCAGCAGGTGGCGAATGAAACACGTCTGAAACGTATTTCCGCGCTGGCGACGCTGCTGCAAGGTATACTGCTGCTGTTAGCCGCCTGGCATCCGCCGGAAATGATCATCTGGCTCAATCTGCTGTCGTTTGGCGGTCTCGAGGCTGTCTTCCTCTGGCCATTAGTGCTCGGACTTTACTGGCAAAATGCTAACGCCGCCGGGGCCCTGGGCAGCCTGATTGCTGGTGCCCTGAGCTATACCCTGCTGGCCAGTTTTCATCTGCAGCTGTGGGGGTTTCACCCCATCGTGCCTTCACTGGCTTTCAGCCTGCTAATGTTTATTATTGCTAACTATTTTGGCCGGGCAGCTTCATCGCCGCCGGCCGTCTGACGGAAAAGAGAAAACTATGCCCTGGATACAGATGAGGATTAACACCACCGGCACTCAGGCCGAAACCCTTGGTGATGCTCTGCTTGAGCAAGGTGCGGTCTCTGTCACCTTTCAGGATACCCACGACACGCCGGTTTTTGAGCCGTTGCCTGGCGAAACCCGGCTGTGGGGAGATACCGACGTTATCGGTTTATTTGATGCACAAGCGCCTATGGAACAGGTTGTGAGCGCACTGTCCGCACATCCGTTACTGGGTGAAGGCTTTCACCACAAAATCGAACAAATTGAAGATAAAGACTGGGAACGCGAATGGATGGATAACTTCCACCCGATGCGTTTTGGCCAACGCCTGTGGATCTGCCCCAGCTGGCGCGATGTGCCCGATCCTGACGCCGTTAACGTCATGCTCGATCCGGGGTTGGCCTTTGGTACCGGTACTCATCCCACCACTGCACTGTGCCTTAGCTGGCTGGATAGTCTTGATTTAGCAGGAAAAACCATCATAGATTTTGGTTGTGGCTCAGGCATTCTGGCCATTGCCGCACTCAAGCTCGGCGCCGCGCAGGCCATTGGTATTGATATCGACCCACAGGCTATTCAGGCCAGCCGGGACAATGCACAACGCAATGGTGTTTCCTCGCGCCTGGCACTTTATCTGCCACATCAGCAACCAGACAATCTGCACGCCGAGGTGGTTGTCGCGAATATTCTTGCAGGCCCGCTGCGCGAACTGGCTCCCCTTATCAGCGTGCTAGCGGATAAAGGGGGTTATCTCGGGTTATCGGGTATTCTGGCCAGCCAGGCGGCGAGCGTCAGTGAAGCCTATCAGGACCTTTTTGACCTTGATCCCGTCACAGAAAAAGAGGAGTGGTGTCGTATTACCGGCAGAAGACGCTAATTATCCTGCTGCGTTGCCGGCATAGAACAAAGCGGATAGAACGGCGGTTAAACGGGACATCACGGCGCTTATTTTTGCGGAAAATTTCAGCGACAGATGTAACGCCAGCGGCACTTCAGGGCGTTGATTATTCGGCGATTCGATTCTTTCAAAGAAAAATTTTTGCTCACAATTTCAGCGTATAAAGCTAACCCGTTGTTATCAATAGCGATTGTAAAATGTCATTTGGCTCAGCGGCTATTACATTGATCTGTCAACAGGAATTGTTCAAAGTTTGGCCTTTCATCTTGCGTGAAAAATGCGTAATATACGCCGCCTTGTGGACACACTATGGTCACATTGTACATGCGCATAGGACATCACCAGCTTCACAATCGTTTGATCGCCGCGCCTATGGCAGGCATCACCGACAGACCGTTCAGAACGCTCTGTCACGCGATGGGAGCCGGCATGACCGTTTCGGAGATGTTGTCGTCCAATCCTGAAGTCTGGGCCAGCGACAAATCTCGTCTGCGTATGGTGCATCGTGATGAATCCGGTATTCGGGCCGTGCAAATTGCCGGCTGCGATCCTGATGAGATGGCGCAAGCAGCGCGCATAAACGTAGCCTCTGGCGCTCAGCTCATCGACATTAACATGGGGTGCCCCGCCAAAAAGGTGAATCGCAAGATGGCTGGTTCTGCTTTACTGCAGTATCCACCGCTTGTTGCTTCTATCCTGAAAGCGGTGGTTAACGCGGTTGATGTACCCGTTACGCTTAAAATTCGTACCGGGTGGAATAGCGAAAACCGTAATTGTGTTGAGATTGCCCAATTGGCTGAACGTTGTGGCATTCAGGCTTTAACCATTCATGGGCGTACCCGCGCCTGCTTGTTTAATGGTGAGGCAGAATACGACAGCATTCGGACAGTTAAGCAGAACGTTGCTATTCCGGTCATTGCGAATGGCGACATAACTGACCCGCGTAAAGCCAGAGCGGTACTTAACTACACCGGGGCAGATGCCCTGATGATAGGACGTGCTGCTCAGGGAAGACCCTGGATCTTCCGGGAAATCCAGCATTATCTGGACACTGGGGAGCTGCTGGCACCGATGCCACTAGCTGAAGTCAAGCGCTTGCTTATTGGACATATACGTGAGCTACATGACTTTTACGGTCAGGCTAAAGGATATCGTATTGCCCGTAAGCACGTGTCCTGGTATCTACAGGAACACGCACCAGATGACCAGTTTCGGCGCACATTCAACGCCATTGAGGATGCCAGCGAACAGCTGGAGGCGTTGGAGGCATACTTCGAAAAACTTGCGTAAACAGAAATAAAGAGCTGACAGAACTATGTTCGAACAACGCGTGAATTCTGACGTACTGACCGTATCTACCGTTAACTCTCAGGATCAGGTAACCCAAAAGCCCCTGCGTGATTCGGTCAAGCAGGCATTGAAGAACTATTTTGCTCAACTGAATGGTCAGGATGTCAATGACCTCTATGAGCTGGTACTGGCTGAAGTGGAACAGCCCCTGTTGGACATGGTGATGCAATACACCCGTGGCAACCAGACCCGTGCAGCCCTGATGATGGGCATCAACCGCGGTACTCTGCGTAAAAAACTGAAAAAATACGGTATGAACTGATTTATCTTCAGTAAATACATTGAAAAAGGCGCCATTGCATAACCTGCAAAGCGCCTTTTTGGTATCTGTTTAAGCCCATCCTATATCCTATCAACAAAGCTTTAGCCGTCTGCCCAGCTTGCTTAACGATGCTTTTCCTCAAGCGTTGTTCCCCAGTCCCGGTACTTTTCCCGGTTTGGCATTAAACCCTTGTTCCATCGCCTTCAGGCAAGGCGCAATTTTTTAGTCCGAATACCGGTCATGCAGACCTTTCATCTGCAAGACGTGCCTGAGATTGATTGGCAATGATGGAAAGCCCTTATCACTGCAAAATAATCTCAGAAGCGGATCCTCGTCGTCCAAAGGAAACCGCTTTAGCGGTCATCGATGGCATTATCAGGTTGATGGCTGATGGCTGATGGCTGATGGCTGATGGCTGATGGCTGATGGCTGAAGATGCCATGCTTTAAATGCCACATTACAGGCAAAGCCCGCTAATTTAATGAACTAAATTAAGCGGGCTGATGCAGATTATCTCGTTAAAAAATCCGGATTATAATGGCTGATTATTAAAATAAACCGTTCTTTCCCAGTTTTTTTCAGGTCGCATAGGCCAGGCTTTATTGAATTTTTCTTCTATGTAGTTATCGTCACGCAGTTTCCGAAACTCAATAAAGTGACTATGATTATCAACTGGTTGCTCCTTGATACCATCATGGTACCAGGTAGATGAAAGATGAACATAGTTTTCCGTAATATCATCAACTAATTGCTGAGATATTTTAGCCTCTTCCCCTAAAAGAGCCATCATCATATTATTCATTGCATCTATATAATATGGTTTCAATTCCCCCTCAATCTTATCCTCATACTGCAAAATATCCTGATTAAATTTACAACCATGTCGTTGCGCACATTCAAACATCACTAATAAAGCAACATACTGTAGTTCTCCCCTAACTATTTTCGTGACGTCTGCCCAGGAGCCAACTAAGTTACTTACAGGGAACCAATTACTCATTAACACTCGCCATTTTTCATTTTCCCTGAGTAAGTTCATTTCTTCGGTTAAACGCTTAATGACCGTTTCTTCCCATGGCAGATACTTAACAAGTTCAGTAATTGCTGATGTTTCTTCCACACAAATGTCATAGCTTCCACCAATATCGCTATGGCAACCCGCCAATTCAAGCTGAGGATAATACCCTTCCAGACTACTCAACGGGAAATTATAACGGCATTCATGCATTGCTGTAAGCTGGAATACCTGACGAGCTACGTTTGGTGGAAGATTAACTTCAAGATGATTAGTATTCCCCTCATAGTCATGGGGATCATAAACACCCCACATACCAACTGACCATACTGAAGCAACCGTATCAAAAAGTCCAAGAAAATTTACCGACGGGCTACTTTGCAGAAAACAATTATAGGGACTAATAGCCCGATTAATTTTTTCCATAAAGCATCTATCATGCTGAGCAATTTTATTAGTAAAATGACGAGCAATCGCAGCACCACGACTGAAACCGAAGACATCAAATTCAATGTTTAACTGGCAACACTCTATTTTTTTATCCTCTAAGAAATCAGCAAGTTGTTTGGCTGCGCCCGCAACAGCATTTTCATATTTTGCAAATACTCCCCAGCCCTCAAACTGACCGAAGTCGACCCCCATAGCTATAATACATTGACTTTCTTCATTGTCTTTTGTGCCGACCCCTTCAACATAGACTTTAAGCGTGGCATCCCGTGTAGTGTTCTCAGTGCTATCACCGTAGTATTTATATAACCGATAAATATTGCTGTATTTATAGTCGTCAGCGTATTTATTTTTAATCAGATTGTTTGCATTCAATCCTGTACCATCAAAGAAAATGCCAATTCTGATATTAACACTCTGTTCTTCTTCATTATTTCTTACTGAATTAATCATCTTTCAATCCTATGAATGC
>NZ_MOMB01000035.1 GCF_002752165.1 Erwinia sp. OLFS4 | reverse complement strand
GCGACGGCGGAGCGCGACTACTGCCTGCTTTATATGAGTTTTATCCACGGTTTTCGCGTCAGCGAGGCCTGCAGCCTGCGGCTTTCCGATGTCGACCTTAAGGGCGGCAGTCTGTATATCCGCCGCATGAAGAACGGTTTCAGCACCGTCCATCCGCTGCTGCGTGAGGAAATCCGCGCCATCCGTGCCTGGCTGCGGGTGCGTGAGACGCTGCCGGCGGCGGCCAGCGACTGGCTGTTTATCACCCGCCAGGGCGGTCCGCTGAGCCGTCAGCGCGCCTGGCAGGTGATTAACAGCCTCGGTAAAGCTTCGGGACTTTCGGTGGTTTCGCATCCGCACATGTTACGCCATGCCTGCGGTTTTGCTCTGGCGGACAGGGGAGTGGACACGCGGCTGATACAGGACTATCTCGGACACCGTAATATCCGCCACACGGTGCGCTACACGGCGAGTAATGAGGAACGCTTTAAGGGAATATGGCGGTTAAAAAAGAAGCGCAAAACTTTACAGTTAGGACCAAACTGTAAACAATTATACAGAGAGGTAAAATAGTGTCTACAGATGCGATAAGAAAATTCTTAATTCGCTGTATCATAATGTAAATACTGTTATTTTTCTTAACCTCTTTCCAGGCTAACCTCCTGTTAAAAAACATATTTTCTATTGAAAATCATGTTTACATTTAGTTGACAAATAAATCTTCGTTTATGAAAGCATTTCATTCTATACAGAAATAAATGTT
>NZ_MOMB01000031.1 GCF_002752165.1 Erwinia sp. OLFS4 | reverse complement strand
GGCGCAGTAACCACCACAGGGGTAGCTTCCGGTATTTTTACTGGATCATTAGAATGCTCTGTTACTGGTTTTTCTGTTTCATTTGGAGCGCTGGTATCGTTTGCTGGTTCAGCGCTAGAACCAATCAGGCCGTCAATGCTGAATTTCCCACCACCCAAATTATGTACTTCCGTTTTTTCCCCTTCATTTGAGGTGGTTTGCTGCGTACTCTCAACTTCTTGTTGCTCGTCGCTACGGACGGGTTGGATGGTATCTTCAAAAACCATACCACAGCGTTCTGTAAGGCATTTGCGAATGTATTCCTTACGTAAAGCAGCATCGGTAGCGAACGTATCGAACTTCATACCAGCGGATACCAGATCGAAAATTGTTTCATCATCGACATCCAGAATATCTACGATGACTCGCAGAGAAGCGCTCCACATTCGCCAGGTCTGATCCCGGCCATTGATAAGCGCACGGGCATTCTTCACGTCAGAAGCTTTGGCATCGGCGCGTTTAACGCCGTTAAGTGCCAATGCTATTACCAGATCAAGCAAGTCGTAGGTACGACGCTCGGTTGATTCACGCTCTCCGGGTCTTGTTGCTACCCATTTTTCAGCAAACGCCTGTATATCATCGGGGTTATCATCCGGTGGCGTCCGGGCGCGGAGGGCGGTAAGCAAATTATCAACGGATGCAGGGAACATATTTTTAACGGCGGTAACGCGGCAAAGGCCATCTATCACCGCGCGAATATCTTCCGGTGCTTCTTCGTCATTCAGCATGTCGTA
>NZ_MOMB01000088.1 GCF_002752165.1 Erwinia sp. OLFS4 | reverse complement strand
GTCCACAGATTTAGGGTAACGGTAAAAAAATCATTGCACCTTTAAAATAAGTGAAATAGTATCCAACTAATTCACCATAGCGAAAAATCATAATGTCTGACCTGATAGCCTACAAATCGAACGCGCTTATTGAGGCGAGTTATAGACTTACCTTGCAGAGCAACGCTTCCTGTTGGTCTGTATCAGTCGTTTGAAATCAGGCATTGATGCTCCATCGCCTGAAGCGCAAAAGACGATGACGATCACAGCGGCAGAGCTTTACGAAGCTTTCCCGGACATGGGGCGACAACACGCAGAGGCAAAACTCAAGGAAGCTATTGATCGCCTTTGGGATAGGTCAGTTATCATCCGGGATGAAAGCAAGCGAGAGGAATTTCGCTGGGTGCAGTACCGGGCGCAGTATTTGAAAGGGGAAGCGAAGGTCGAAATCACGTTCTCTGACGCCATTATGCCGTACCTGACACAGCTCAAGGGGCAGTTCACACGTGTTGTGGTTAAGAACGTTTCCAGCCTGTCCAGCACGTATAGCATTCGCATCTACGAGATGCTCCAACAATTTCGCAGCACCGGCGATAGAACCATTGCGCTAGATGATTTCCGCTCCATGCTGGAACTTGACGAAAAATATTCAGATTTCAAGATACTGAATCGGGCTCTAATAAAACCAGCCATCGCCGAACTGAACGAGAAAAGCAATCTCGCTGTTACCGTTGAAACCATAAAGCAGGGCAGAAAGGTGATCGCTTTGAGGTTCCAATTCAAAGAAGACAAACAAATCAAAATGGCTCTGACCGGATAACGTAAGGGATACGGA
>NZ_MOMB01000033.1 GCF_002752165.1 Erwinia sp. OLFS4 | reverse complement strand
GTTCTGAGGTGGTGAATTTATAAAAAAACAACACTCATTCAGCAATGAAAGTAATAATTAAACATGATTGTGTAATATATAAAAAAGAGGCGGAAAGCATAATATGCGCATCCGCCTCGTCTTTAGATATAACAGGATAAATTAGTAAGTACAATCTAACCTGCCAATTTATACTTCTTCAAAATAACATCAATCTCTCCAAGCACTAAAGACATCTTTCGTATTGATTTTGATATGCAACTCAAATCAGAATGATGAGTAAAAAAATCATCGCCACATTCAGCCATCTGCGAACCTATCAAGACAAGATTAGAGGGGGAAATAATAAATGTTCTTTTATTATCCTCAATAATCGTTGTTTCGCATCGCTTATCAAAAACATATCCTTCACGCCTTGCGTTGAATACAAACTTATCTAAACCAAATGGTTTTAGCTTTGCTCTTAGTCGATATATTAACTGTATCAGATTATCTTCATAATTAGTTACCTCTCCCCAAACGCCACTGATGATTCGTGACTTAGAGACCACTTTCCCCTTTTCTTTCATTAACAGGATAAAAATATTTCGTTCTTTCTCCGTTAATACTGAAAAACTACCAGCCTTACTGGATATAATGTTCCCTTCGAATTCCAATTCACTTTCCATTTTAAAATCCAAACATGCATCGTAAGTAAACCAAAAGTAGCCACAATACAAAAAATATCAAAGAAAAATAATAATTAAAAATTAGAAAATTTCTTATTTATGCTTTTTTAACATGAGAAGAAAAAATAATCATCAATTTGGGATTTAGCAGTGAGATATTTAAAAAAAATAAATCATTCATTTTCAATAATAACGAAAAACATTAAGTCACATAATAACCATTCCCTATTTTTTGATAATTATGCCAATTGTTTTATTGTTTCACTAATCAGATAAATTAAAATTTGCGAT
>NZ_MOMB01000032.1 GCF_002752165.1 Erwinia sp. OLFS4 | reverse complement strand
TGATTGGTTCTAGCGCTGAACCAGCAAACGATACCAGCGCTCCAAATGAAACAGAAAAACCAGTAACAGAGCATTCTAATGATCCAGTAAAAATACCGGAAGCTACCCCTGTGGTGGTTACTGCGCCTTGTGACATTGCTGCCGACAATTTCCAACAACGTGCGACACAGGTTGAAAAAGAAATTGCGGATCAACCGCAGGACATACAGGACAACCTCAGTCTTTGGCGCAAACTTCACAGAACCGACGAACGATTCACCAAAGCGTTCGCAACGAATGGTGGCGGCACATCGATCAACGGTACCTATATGGTAATGCAGGCCACCAAGGTACTCGGCCCCCAGGGTATCAACTGGAAAATTGAGATTTTGGAAGAGCGTTTTGATAATGGCGCACCCATTATGCGCTCAGTTAAAGGTGCTGATGGAAACTTCGTAAAAGAAGTGATCCCTAATGGGGCTGGTGGCTACCTGACCGAAGTAAACCATACAACAAAAGTACGCCTGTGGTACGTGCTGGATGGTAAACAAGGCGAAATTTTTGCGTATGGCTGCACTCCCTATATTTACAACACAAAAAACGGCCTTATCAGCGATGGCGAAGCACCAAAAAAATCACTCACAGACGCAACCAAAAAGGCGCTTTCTCAGCTTGGCTCCTCTGCTGATGTGTTCCTCGGCTTGTTTGACGATCAACAGTATCGCCAGGAAAACGCAGCCCAATTCGCCATCGAGAATGCCGGGGAAAAAGCCGGGGATACCGTACGTCTTCGTAAAGAACTGGACGAGAAAATCACCAAAGTCGCTAATACCATCGAAAGTGCGGTTACACCGAACGAAGCCAAGAAAGTGTATGAAACGATGGCGAGAGAAGTTGATGTCCATCGTAAGAATGCCGAGAGCACGGGCGATACCCAGCATTCCGATTACCTGAAAAAACGTCTTCTCAGTC
>NZ_MOMB01000034.1 GCF_002752165.1 Erwinia sp. OLFS4 | reverse complement strand
TGATTGGTTCTAGCGCTGAACCAGCAAACGATACCAGCGCTCCAAATGAAACAGAAAAACCAGTAACAGAGCATTCTAATGATCCAGTAAAAATACCGGAAGCTACCCCTGTGGTGGTTACTGCGCCCTGTGACATTGCTGCCGACAATTTCCAGCAACGTGCGACACAGGTTGAAAAAGAAATTGCGGATCAACCGCAGGACATACAGGACAACCTCAGTCTATGGCGCAAACTTCACAGAACCGACGAACGATTCACCAAAGCATTCGCAACGAATGGTGGCGGCACATCGATCAACGGTACCTATATGGTAATGCAAGCCACCAAGGTACTCGGCCCCCAAGGTATCAACTGGAAAATTGAGATTTTGGAAGAGCGTTTTGATAATGGCGCACCCATTATGCGCTCAATTAAAGGTGCTGATGGAAATTTCGTAAAAGAAATGATCCCTAATGGGGCTGGTGGCTACCTGACCGAAGTCAACCACACAACAAAAGTACGCCTGTGGTACGTGCTGGATGGTAAACAAGGCGAAATTTTTGCGTATGGCTGCACTCCCTATATTTACAACACAAAAAACGGCCTTATCAGCGATGGCGAAGCGCCAAAAAAATCACTCACAGACGCAACCAAAAAGGCACTTTCTCAGCTTGGCTCCTCTGCTGATGTGTTTCTCGGCCTGTTTGACGATCAACAGTATCGCCAGGAAAACGCAGCTCAATTCGCCATCGAAAATGCCGGGGAAAAAGCCGGGGATACCGTACGTCTTCGTAAAGAACTGGACGAGAAAATCACCAAAGTCGCTAATACCATCGAAAGTGCCGTTACACCGAACGAAGCCAAGAAAGTGTATGAAACGATGGCGAGAGAAGTTGATGTCCATCGTAAGAATGCCGAGAGCACGGGCGATACCCAGCATTCCGATTACCTGAAAAAACGTCTTCTCAGTC
>NZ_MOMB01000038.1 GCF_002752165.1 Erwinia sp. OLFS4 | reverse complement strand
AATTAAGCGATAACTTTTGCCACAACGCCGGCGCCAACGGTACGGCCACCTTCGCGAATCGCGAAACGCAGACCGTCGTCCATGGCAATCGGGTGGATCAGCTCAACATTCATTTTGATGTTGTCGCCCGGCATCACCATCTCTACGCCTTCCGGCAGTTCGATGGTGCCCGTCACGTCCGTTGTACGGAAGTAGAACTGCGGACGGTAACCTTTGAAGAACGGCGTATGACGGCCACCTTCGTCTTTTGACAGAATATAAACTTCTGACTCAAATTTGGTGTGCGGCTTGATTGAACCCGGCTTCGCCAGTACCTGGCCACGCTCGATTTCTTCACGCTTGATACCACGCAGCAGCACGCCAACGTTCTCTCCTGCCTGACCCTGGTCCAGCAGCTTACGGAACATCTCAACGCCGGTACAGGTCGACTTCGCCGTCGCTTTGATACCGACGATTTCAACTTCTTCACCCACTTTGATGATGCCGCGCTCTACGCGTCCGGTTACTACTGTACCACGACCGGAGATAGAGAATACGTCTTCGATTGGCAGCAGGAACGGCAGGTCGATTGCACGCTGCGGATCCGGGATATAAGTATCCAGATGGCCCGCCAGCTCAATGATTTTCTCTTCCCATGCCGCGTCGCCTTCCAGCGCTTTCAGTGCAGAACCGCGTACGATTGGCGTGTCATCACCCGGGAAGTCGTAAGTTGACAGCAGCTCACGCACTTCCATCTCAACCAGTTCCAGCAGCTCTTCGTCATCCACCATGTCACATTTGTTCAGGAACACGATGATGTACGGTACGCCTACCTGGCGACCCAGCAGGATGTGCTCACGTGTCTGCGGCATCGGGCCGTCAGTCGCCGCTACCACCAGGATTGCGCCATCCATCTGTGCTGCACCGGTGATCATGTTTTTCACATAGTCAGCGTGTCCCGGGCAGTCAACGTGTGCATAGTGACGGGTCGGGGTTTCATACTCAACGTGAGAGGTGTTGATGGTGATACCACGGGCTTTTTCTTCCGGTGCGTTATCGATCTGATCGAAAGCACGCGCCTGGCCACCATACTTTTTAGACAGAACGGTGGTGATTGCCGCAGTCAGTGTGGTTTTACCGTGGTCAACGTGACCGATGGTACCCACGTTTACGTGCAGTTTGTTACGTTGAAATTGTTCTTT
>NZ_MOMB01000091.1 GCF_002752165.1 Erwinia sp. OLFS4 | reverse complement strand
GCCATCGCTAGTCTTTTCATATTTGTCAAATCTAAGTCGAAACTTTTTACAAGTCTTTTAAATACCATTTCCAGAAACTTCTAGGTGCTAACGAATACAATAACTTTAATCCTGTTGTATCAGGTATAAGAACGAAGGTCCCTCAAGTGATATGGCGGTTCTTATGTTATTGTGGCAGTGCCGGATTATGCGTAGCTGCCAACCTGAATCGCATTACCTAAATATTTTGAAAACGGATGTATAGCCTCTTTAGTAAAACGAGGGGTGTTTAATGAATCATGGTAATGTTTGCGCGGGTCGTGGGGGAAGTTTCATACAGGAAACAATATGAATACTTTCAAGGCGCAATGAGCTTAACTTCTCTAACTCTCTACATAGACGAAAACCATATTTTCGCGTGGGGGGTTGGGGGGGAATGCTTAAAGAAAAACTAAGTTTTCCTCACGGAAAACTACTACGGCTGAAAGCCGCCATCTAAAACCCAATGCTTTTAAATGAATTAATTAGTACTACTAGTACAAAAAATTTTAATAAAAATAAAAGTCTGTTTTTAAGATGGTATCTTTTGAATAATTTGAGTTTTTTGTTTTTAAATTGTATTAGATAAAAACAATAATATAAAAAGGTAATGATATGGAAAGTAAAGCAAAAAAACCAAGAGTGGGATGGATACAAAATCTTACTGAGAATGAAAAAAAGATAATAGATGATTTTCTGGAAGAAGCCGCTAAGTTAAAAGGTAAAGCACTAAATAAAAAAGAAAAACAAACTGTCAAGTTTATTGCTCGTGATCAAGTTCGTTCCATTAGGAAAGAGCAAAAATCAAATAAACAAAAGAAGAATAGAGTTGATATAGATAAAAAAGAAGATGAAACAATTAATACCATATCCAATAATGCTGATGAGCGAGGAAGATTAAAGACACTATCAGCTAACGAAAGAGATTTTATCAATAATGCCATATATGAAGAAATGAAAATTAAAGGTAGAAAGCTTGTACAAAGTGAAATGAAAGAAGTTTTAAAAAACGCTCGAAAAAAGATCCTCAACAATCGTATGTCTTTTCAGATTAAAAATGAAAGAAATAAAGAAAGGTTTGAAGCAGATTTTGAATGGAAAAAACCAGTGTCATTTCGTCGTTAAAGCATCCATTCATTAATGATATTATTATTTTTTATAAGAGGTAACGC
>NZ_MOMB01000037.1 GCF_002752165.1 Erwinia sp. OLFS4 | reverse complement strand
TGAATCGCCACGGGTTTAACAGACACCTCAGAGTCATTTAAGATGACTTAAAGAGAGGTGCCCATGAGCGGTAAGCGTTATCCTGAAGAGTTTAAAATTGAAGCAGTCAAACAGGTTGTTGATCGCGGTTATTCTGTTGCCAGCGTTGCAACACGTCTCGATATCACCACCCACAGCCTTTACGCCTGGATAAAGAAGTACGGTCCGGATTCTTCCACTCATAAAGAACAGTCAGATGCTCAGGCCGAGATCCGCCGTCTCCAGAAAGAGCTGAAACGGGTTACCGACGAACGGGACATATTAAAAAAAGCCGCGGCGTACTTCGCAAAACTGTCCGACTGAGGTACGCCTTTATCCGTGACAACACCTGTTGCTGGCCTGTTCGCCTGCTCTGTCGGGTGCTGGATGTTCATCCCAGTGGTTTTTACGCCTGGCTTCAGCAGCCGCATTCACAACGCCATCAGGCAGACCTGAGACTGACAGGACAGATTAAACAGTTCTGGCTGGAATCGGGATGTGTCTATGGTTATCGCAAAATCCATCTGGATCTGCGGGACAGCGGGCAACAGTGCGGAGTGAACAGAGTCTGGCGACTGATGAAACGTGTCGGGATAAAGGCTCAGGTCGGATACCGGAGTCCGCGGGCACGTAAAGGCGAGGCCAGTATCGTGTCGCCCAACAGGCTCCAGCGACAGTTCAATCCGGATGCTCCGGATGAGCGTTGGGTAACGGACATAACCTACATCAGGACCCACGAAGGCTGGCTGTATCTGGCCGTGGTTGTTGATCTGTTCTCACGCAAAATTATCGGCTGGTCAATGCAATCCCGGATGACAAAGGACATTGTCCTGAACGCACTTCTGATGGCTGTATGGCGGCGTAATCCCCAAAAACAGGTGCTGGTTCACTCGGACCAGGGCAGTCAGTACACAAGCCATGAGTGGCAGTCGTTCCTGAAATCACACGGCCTGGAGGGGAGCATGAGCCGTCGCGGTAACTGTCATGATAATGCGGTTGCAGAAAGCTTTTTCCAGTTGCTGAAACGCGAACGGATAAAGAAAAAGATCTACGGAACGCGGGAAGAAGCCCGCAGCGATATTTTTGGTTACATCGAAATGTTTTATAACAGTAAGCGTCGGCATGGTTCGAGCAATCAGATGTCACCGACAGAATATGAAAACCAGTATTATCAACGGCTCGGAAGTGTCTAGATTATCCGTGGCGATTCA
>NZ_MOMB01000002.1 GCF_002752165.1 Erwinia sp. OLFS4 | reverse complement strand
CTGACCTCTAACCTGCCGTTCGGGCAGTGGGACCAGACGTTCGCCGGGGATGCAGCCCTGACATCGGCGATGCTGGACCGAATCTTACATCACTCACACGTAGTCCAGATAAAAGGAGAGAGCTATCGACTGAAGCAGAAACGAAAGGCCGGGGTTATAGCGGAAGCTGCTCCTGAGTAAACAAGGTGGATCAATATTAGACCGTTGGTGGTGACGGTAAGTGGATCACTTTTTACCCGTTGTTGACAGCTGGCCATAAGAGAACCTCAAAAGCCCGCATTATACATCAGATTCAACCAATTAGAGGCATCACCCATTAAAGATAGCCAGCGCCAGTTCATTTTCACTGTCAGGATTACGACACAGCAGATATTCCGTGTCCGGCAGTACCGGCAGACCTTCAGCCGCCCCCAGCACACGCAGCTCAGGACTCATCATTTCAACCGGCCGGGCGGTAACCCCAAGGCCGGCTTTCACCGCAGCTCGCACCGCTGCCAGCGTCGAGGCAACATAGGAAATACGCCACGGAATGCCGGCTTCGTTAAGATGATCAATCGCCATATCACGGTAAGGGCTGGGTTCATCCAGCAACACCAGCGGAATTGCCTCTCCCGGCTGAAAAATATAATCCGCAGCGCAATACCATAATGTTGGAGAAGTACGCAGCACCTGCCAGGCAAAGTTCATCGGGCTGGAGGTGGTTACCAGCAGATCCACTTCACCCTGGTTAAGCATTTCCATCATAAAAGGATTACGTTTTACCCGCACATCAATTGCCAGTTTGGGATACACCGACGTTACCCGATTAAGCAAAAAAGGCAGAATGGTGTCAGAAGTATCATCAGAGGCGCCGATGGTGAGAACGCCCTGGATATTGCTGTACATCAGTGACGTACAGGCTTCGTCGTTAAAACGCAAAATTTTTCGCGCATAACCTAAAAGTTGAATGCCATGCTCGGTCAGTAGTTTATTACGGCCATGCCGGGCAAAGAGTTCTTTTCCAACCAGCTGCTCAAGCCGCTGCATTTGCTGGCTGACGGCTGACTGGGTACGGCAAACCGCTGCTGCGGCGGCCGCAAAAGTATTTAAATCGGCCACCGCGACAAACGTGCGCAGCAGATCGAGGTCGAGATTTAGTATCGGACGATTTGCACTAGTCATGTTTTTGTTCACTTATAAGATTTTACATACAACTACCCTGGTGTTGTCATTCACAAAAAAGTCGTGAATGACGAGTACGTAATGATTACCTCACTGAATAATAAAGTCCGTGGAGTAAATTACGCTTTCAAGCTGACAGAAGTCACGATTTGACCAGGTACGCTGACAAATTGTCTGACGAAACTCCGGCAATTATCTGCTCTGTCTGATACATCACTAATGCCCGCGGCACTTACCCATAAGCTACAGAGTAGCCGCGTTGCTGTTACTCATTTTATCCGCAGATGTCTTAACGTCAGCTGACTGTACTCTGCATCATGTTAAAAAAACTGAAAAAATGAATTACCACAACGCTGTAATTACATCAGTTAATATTAAGCATCCATGAACAGTAGAGGTGTTAAAAAGCGTTTTTTTAACCACCTGGAGAGATTTCAAAAAGGTTATAATCTCTTCTGGCAACTATCCTGACATACTGTCGCGCGCTTTTTAAGCCCCCTGGACGTAATTCTTTTCACTAAAGTAAGATTTCATCGGCAAAGTCAGAAAAAGGCTCTTTACTGCTGTTGAAATTTATCAATTCGAACAATAACTAAACAAAAATTACATTTTATCGCATTTGTCCACGTTTTCCCGATCGGAAGCCAGAGACGCAAAAACAGCCGTTAAAGCCAGAATTATCTTAAGCCTCGTTTTACTGTTTCAATGTTCATCAATCCATATTTTTTAATCAATTTGTCTTTTAGTGCTAAATCCATTATGTCATCGGTAACCACCAACATTTTCTATTAACTCAAATCACCAACAGATAAATAAAAAGAAATGACTCTTGCTGGCAGGTTGTTTTACCCCATGATGAATGGCTAAAAAATCATCAACACAGAGACAAACGCGGCAAGGGAAGTCAATAACCTTCAAAAGTGACGACGAGAAGAGTACATTGGGCGGGAAACATTTTTCACGGCAGGAACGGAGTACTGCCAGCAAAGGCGAACACAATGATTACAATAGAAAAATCCACTAAGCTGGACAACGTGTGTTATGACATTCGCGGCCCGGTTCTGAAAGAAGCAAAACGTCTCGAAGAAGAAGGAAATAAAGTCCTCAAGCTCAATATCGGCAATCCGGCCCCCTTTGGTTTTGAAGCCCCCGATGAAATTCTGGTGGACGTCATTCGCAATCTTCCCAGCGCGCAGGGCTATTGCGATTCAAAAGGGCTTTATGCCGCGCGCAAAGCTATCGTCCAGCACTATCAGGCACAGGGCATGCGCGACCTTACCATTGAAGATGTATACATTGGTAACGGCGTATCCGAGCTGATTGTACAATCCATGCAGGCGCTGCTTAACAGCGGCGATGAAATGCTGGTTCCGGCCCCCGACTATCCGCTATGGACCGCTGCCATCTCCTTATCCGGCGGTAAAGCAGCGCATTATATTTGTGATGAATCTGCCGGCTGGTTTCCCGATCTGGACGATATTCGGAGCAAAATTACGCCACGTACCCGTGGGATTGTGGTGATTAACCCTAACAATCCAACCGGTGCCGTCTACAGCAAAGAACTGCTGATGGACATTGTGGCACTGGCCCGTGAACATAACCTGATCATTTTTGCCGACGAAATTTACGATAAAATTCTTTATGATGCCGCCCGCCATCATTGCATTGGTGCACTGGCACCGGATTTACTGACGGTAACTTTTAATGGGTTATCGAAAACCTATCGCGTTGCCGGCTTTCGCCAGGGCTGGATGGTCCTTAATGGCCCCAAAAAACACGCTAAAGGTTATATTGAAGGGCTGGAAATGCTGGCGTCAATGCGCCTGTGTGCCAATGTACCCGCGCAGCATGCCATTCAGACTGCCATTGGCGGTTATCAAAGCATCAGCGAATTTATTGTGCCCGGTGGACGGTTGTATGAACAGCGCCAGCGTGCCTGGGAACTGATCAATGACATTCCCGGGGTAAGCTGTGTCAAGCCCGACGGAGCGCTGTATATGTTCCCGCGCATTGATGCCAAAAAATTTAATCTCTTTGACGATCAAAAAATGGTGCTCGATTTTCTGCTACAGCAAAAAGTTCTGCTGGTACAGGGAACGGCATTTAACTGGCCATGGCCGGACCATGTGCGCATTGTGACACTGCCACGCGTTGATGATCTGGAGATGGCCATTACCAAGTTTGGCCGTTTTCTCGAAACTTATCGCCAGTAAATACTGATAAAACGACTGGCAGACGAATAGCTATCGCCTGCCAGCACTACCGGGAACTGCCCATGACGCAAAGCCATTTTTTCGCTCACCTGTCACGACTTAAATTAATCAATCGCTGGCCCCTGATGCGTAATGTGCGTACCGAAAACGTATCTGAACACAGCCTGCAGGTTGCCATGGTCGCCCATGCCCTGGCGGTGATTAAAAATCAAAAGTTTGGTGGCAATCTCAATGCCGAGCGAATTGCTATGCTGGCACTGTACCATGATGCCAGCGAGGTATTAACCGGCGATCTGCCCACCCCGGTGAAATACTACAACACCCGTATTGCCCATGAGTACAAGGAAATTGAGAAGATTGCCCGGCAGAAGCTGATCGAAATGCTGCCGGCTGAATTACAGGATGCTTACCGGACACTGCTTGACGATAACCTGCACAGTCCGGAGGAGAGCGCGATTGTCAAACAGGCCGATGCGTTATGCGCCTATCTGAAATGTCTTGAAGAACTCTCAGCCGGTAATAACGAATTTTCTCTGGCGAAAACCCGGCTGGAAAAAACCTTAAGACAGCGAAGCAGTGACGAAATGAACTGGTTTGTCACGGTTTTTGTCCCCAGCTTCAGCCTGTCGCTGGATGAAATATCACAGGATACCCCGTTGTAAACGCCATCTGATTAATGGCGACGATGCACGCTGATCCGGCCTTCACTGTCAAGGTTAATCACCATCTCTTCAAGAGAATTCAGCACTAAATCTATCGCTTCCAGCCGCTGGACATCAGCAGGCGGGTTAACCGCTACAACATGACAACCGGCGGCCAGACCGGACAAAATCCCGGCGCTGGCATCCTCGATCACCAGGCACTCTTCTGGTTCAAGCCCTAGTAGCTGAGCGCCGAGTAAATAAGGATCCGGCTCAGGTTTGCCCCGCTCTACCCGTTCTGCGGTAATAAACACTGCCGGCGTCGCCAGTCCGGCTGCCCGCAGCCGCGCGGTGGCAACAGGCATACTGCCTGAGGTGACAATTGCCCACGGAATCTGCAATTCATCGAGACGGCTTAATAGCTGATGCGCGCCGGGCAGGGCTATTATACCATCGGTATCTTCTGCCTCGCGTTTTTCCAGCTGTAAAAATTCCTGCTGGATCTGCGACTCGCTGGCCCCCTGCATAAAATGGCGCACCGAGGTAATGGCTTTTTTTCCATGAACAAAATTAACAATCGTGTTTGCATCGATACCCTGACGCGCCCCCCACTCGACCCAGGCCCGTTCTACCGCCGGCAATGAATCCACCAGGGTACCATCTAAATCAAATAAAAAACCGCTGCACTTCACACCACTTTCCTTCTCAGGCATTGAGGATTTGCGTAATTTCGTTGGCACTTAAATGATATTGCCGTGGACAAGCCTGCCACAGCGTTAACATCCGCTGATACTTTTGCCACATTGGCGTTTGCGCATTAAATCCATGCTGGCTGGCATCAAAATCCGGATAACGTCCTTCACTTTCCACCAGAAAGCGGACATATCCCAACAGCTGTCCCTCACTGGCGGCATCGAAGCCGAGGAAATTAAGCCGGCGCACATCAATATCCGTTTTCTCTTTCAGGTTGTTCCATGATACCTGAATCGCGTGATACATCTCCATGATATCAATAACGTTGCGACAAAGCGCTTCGCTCATCATTTCACCAAAATCATGCGCCAGTTCGGACAGTTGCAGTCCATAGCCGCACTCAACAATGGTCTGCAAACGACGATAGTGTGCCTCCTGCGCTGGCTCCAGCCGGGCCAGCAGACGGTATTGATTAGCGATTATTAAACGCTGGGCATGGGATATATCCACGATAAGCTCCTGTGAGATCATAAAAAATCGGCGTCTGACAATGCCGGCAGCATGGCACAGAGATTATGCAACAAGAATAATAAGATCACTTATATTTGACGTTGCGCAGGAAGACAAAAGATATTGTCTCCTGCACAACAAAGAATGGGATCAAAGATCGTCGAGAAAGGTTTTATCAAGCTGACGAAAAGCGCGCTTAAGGACATCCGCCAGCGCCTGGTATGTCGGACGTCCTTCCACCGGAGCCAGCGCCTGGCCAGACTCGGCCAGCTTATTACGCACCTGATTGAACCAGCGCAATAACACCGGTGGCAGTGGCGTCACGGAGCGCTTACCCAGCCACCATAATCCTTGTACAGGAAGGCTACAGGCAAACAGTGCCGTTGCCACCGCCGGACCTAACTCACCGCCAAGTGCAATCTGCCAGCAGAGGACAAACATCGCCAGCGGCGGCATAAACCTGATGGCAAAACGCGTCGACTTTATCACGCGATTTTCGGGAAATACGGGGGCAAGTTGTTTTTCAACAGGCCATGTTTTCATATAGTGCTGACCGCGCTGGAACAGCTTAAATCCGCTGACTGAACCGGAATCATTCGCCATCGCTGACCTCAACTTCATTTTTAAAAATTAAATAAAAACCACAACGGCACAACTTTACAGTACAATTTTCAAAATATTTTGTGTTTACAGGTAACTCTGGCTATGCTGAGCGCGCGTTCGTTCAGCTACACATACCGCAGCGATAACAGTGGCATAAGCCAGCGACGGTCAGTTTCAAAAAAAATGAGCATTTTTACTTTATTTTTTTAGAAAAAAACCGATTTTTATCGGTAGCATGACGCCAGTCATTAATGTAACAGTTTTCCTGGGCTACGCTGATAACCAGATTGATTTTTTTTTCGCCACTTTTGATAAATAGGTACTTCAATGTCGAGTAAGTTAGTATTGGTTCTGAACTGTGGTAGTTCTTCACTCAAGTTCGCAATCATCAATCCCGCTAACGGTGAAGAGTTCCTTTCCGGCCTTGCTGAGTGCTTCCACCTGCCTGAAGCACGTATTAAATGGAAAGCTAACGGCGACAAAGAAGAGGCCCTTCTCGGCGCCGGCGCCGCTCACAGCGAAGCCCTTGACTTTATCAGTCATCATATCCTGGCACAAAAACCGGCGCTTTTGGCACAAATCTCTGCCATCGGTCATCGTATTGTGCATGGTGGCGAAACGCTGACGCAGTCGGTGATTATTAGCGACGCAGTCATTCAGGCAATTAAAGACGCTTCCTCTTTTGCGCCGCTGCATAACCCAGCCCACCTGATTGGCATCGGTGAGGCAATGAAAAACTTCCCGCACCTTTCTGATAAAAACGTCGCCGTGTTCGATACGGCCTTCCATCAGACGATGCCAGAAGAGTCTTATCTCTATGCCCTGCCCTACAAACTGTATAAAGAGCACGGCATTCGCCGCTACGGCGCCCACGGAACCAGCCACTATTATGTGACCCAGCAGGCAGCACGCTATCTGAAAAAATCGGTCGGCACGCTAAACCTGATTACCTGCCACCTTGGCAACGGCGGTTCGGTTGCTGCTATCCGCAACGGCCAGTGCGTCGACACCTCAATGGGACTGACGCCGCTGGAAGGCCTGGTGATGGGAACCCGCAGCGGTGATATCGATCCGGCCATTATGTTCTATCTGCATGATGCCCTCGGCATGAGCGTCGACGCAATCAATAAATTACTGACCAGAGAGTCCGGATTGCTGGGCCTGACAGAAACAACCAGCGATTGTCGCTATGTTGAAGATAATTATGCACAAAAAGCAGATGCCAAACGAGCGATGGACGTATATTGCCATCGACTGGCAAAATATATTGGATCTTATAGTGCACTGATGGAAGGCCGTCTGGATGCCGTGATTTTCACCGGCGGTATCGGCGAAAATGCAGCAATGGTACGTGAGCTGACGCTGGCAAAACTTGGCCTGCTGGGCTGTGAAATCGATCACCAGCGTAATCTTGCCGCTCGCTTTGGTCAGGCCGGTTTTATTAACAAAGAGGGCAGTCGCCCGGCAATTGTTATTCCGACCAACGAAGAACTGGTTATCGCTCAGGACGCTGCGCGCCTGATCGCATAAGCATTTTGCCGCTATCCTTCTGTGGCGGCGCTGTTTCAGGCACGCAGTTATTCACCTGAGAGGTTTAGTGTGTCACGTACAATAATGTTAATACCGACCGGTACCAGTACCGGTATCACCAGCATCAGTCTCGGCGTTATCCGCGCAATGGAACGCAAAGGCGTGCGTCTGAGCGTTTTTAAACCTATTGCCCAGCCACGCAGCGGCGCAGACCATCCCGATCAAACCACCACGATCATTCGTAAAAACTCGTCTATTCCTGCCGCCGACCCGTTAACCATCAGCCATGTTGAATCACTGCTCAGCACTAACCAGCAGGATGTGCTGATGGAAGAGATCATCGCCCGTTTTCATGAAAATACCCGTGATGCAGAAGTGGTGCTGCTGGAAGGTCTGGTGCCTACCCGCAAACATCAGTTTGCTTCGTCACTTAACTATGAAATCGCCAAAACCCTGAACGCCGAAATTGTTTTCGTGATGTCACTGGGCAATGATTCACCGGCGGAACTGATGGAGCGCATTAAGCTGACGCAAAGCAGCTTTGGCGGCAGCAAAAACAAAAACATCACCGGGGTGATTATTAATAAGCTTAATGCCCCGGTAGATGAGCAGGGACGGACCCGTCCCGACCTGTCAGAAATTTTTGATGAGTCCACCAAAGCCAGCGTGGCCAACATCGACCCTAAGGTGCTATTTGCCAATAGCCCGTTACCGGTACTCGGCTGTGTTCCCTGGAGTTTTGATCTGATAGCCACACGCGCTATTGATATGTGCCGCCATCTGAATGCCAGAATTGTTAATGAAGGTGACATCGCCACCCGTCGCGTACGCTCCGTAACTTTCTGCGCACGCAGCCTGCCGCATATGCTGGAACACTTTCGACCGGGTTCCCTGCTGGTAACTTCTGCGGACCGACCGGACGTGCTGGTTGCCGCCGGGCTAGCCGCCATGAATGGTCTGGAGATCGGCGCAATTTTGCTCACCGGCGGTTATGAAATCGATGAGCCTATCCGTAAACTGTGTGAACGTGCTTTCCAGACCGGTCTGCCGGTGTTTATGGTCGAAACAAACACCTGGCAAACCTCGCTGAGTCTGCAAAGTTTTAATCTGGAAGTCCCGGCTGACGATACCCAACGGGTGGAAAAAATCCAGGAATACGTTGCCAGCTATATCAACGCAAGCTGGATTGAATCACTGACCGCCGAATCAGAACGCAGCCGTCGCTTATCACCGCCAGCTTTTCGCTATCAGCTCACCGAGCTGGCACGTAAAGCCGGTAAGCGCATTGTTCTGCCAGAAGGTGATGAACCCCGTACCGTTAAAGCCGCGTCTATCTGCGCTGAACGCGGTATCGCCACCTGCGTGCTGCTGGGCAATCCGCAGGAAATTAAGCGCGTGGCGGCGGCTCAGGGCGTGCAGCTGGGTAAAGGGGTTGAGATTATCGATCCGCTGGTTGCCCGTGAAAACTATGTCGCCCGGATGGTCGAATTACGTAAAAGCAAAGGTCTGACTGAAGTGGTAGCCCGCGAGCAGCTGGAAGATAACGTGGTGCTGGGAACGATGATGCTGGAGCGTGCAGAGGTCGATGGTCTGGTCTCGGGCGCGGTTCACACCACCGCGAATACCATTCGTCCACCGCTGCAACTGATCAAAACAGCGCCAAACAGTTCGCTGGTCTCTTCAGTCTTCTTTATGCTGCTGCCGGAACAGGTTCTGGTCTATGGCGACTGCGCCATTAACCCCGATCCCAATCCAGAACAGCTGGCTGAAATCGCTATTCAGTCTGCCGATTCAGCCAGCGCTTTCGGTATTGAACCGCGCGTTGCCATGATTTCCTATTCTACCGGTAATTCCGGTGCCGGTAGCGATGTTGAAAAAGTGCGCGAAGCAACCCGGCTGGCGCAGGCAAAACGTCCGGATCTGATTATTGACGGTCCGTTGCAATATGACGCGGCAATTATGGCCGATGTGGCCAAATCAAAGGCCCCGGACTCACCGGTTGCCGGTCGCGCAACGGTATTTATTTTCCCCGATCTGAATACCGGTAACACCACTTATAAAGCGGTGCAGCGCTCTGCCGACCTGATCTCCATCGGACCTATGCTGCAGGGCATGCGTAAGCCGGTTAACGACCTGTCACGCGGCGCCCTGGTTGATGATATTGTCTATACCATTGCGCTAACCGCCATCCAGGCCCAGCAGGCAGAAAGCCAGCAGCAGTAACGGCCCCAGGTGCTTTAATCGCTAAAAACGGCGCCCTGGTGCCCGTTTTTAGCGATGTCTTTCACCGCAGGTTATCCCGCCTGCTGCTGATTCAGCCTTTCAGCTTCACTGTAGCGACTAATCCATAAAGAGAGCGCCTTAAGTGAATCCGCAGTAAATTCATCGCAGCGCGCAGTAATTTCTTCCGGCGTCATCCAGTACACTTCCGCCACTTCTTCTTCCTGCATGGCAAAAGGCCCGTGAGAAACGCAGCTGAATAATCCCCCCCAGACACGACAATGTTGATCTTCAAAATAGAACACGCCATGCTCAGCGAAAGGCACATCAGCAATGCCCAGCTCCTCTTCTGCCTCACGTCGCGCTGAATCCAGCAGAACTTCACCACGCTGGACAACACCACCAGCGGTGGCATCCAGCATACCTGGCATAAAGTCCTTTGACTCTGTACGACGCTGAACCAGAATTTTTCCCATGCCATCGTGCACGACGATATAGGTTGCCCGATGACGCAAACACTGCGCCCGCATCTGGCTACGGCTGGCGTGTGCGATGACGTTATTCTCCTCATCAACGACGTCCACCCACTCCTCGCCCTGCTGTTGCTCCACCATCTGTCACCCTTTTTATTCCGTGTTAACTGCAGCGCGCAACCGGCGCAACAATTGATTGTGACCCTATTTTAACAAACTCAGCCTGCTGGCGCGCATCAGGATGCGTGCCACACAGCCTACTGGTTCAACCTAAGCGAATCAACCGGCAGATCGCAATGAAATCATCACCTTGTGCACGATGATTCCGCCAGCCATCGCTGTACGGAAGCGCGCTGCCATTGAAAATGAGCATATTCAGCCAGACGTGCCGGCACCTGGTCACCATGCAGTACCAGGCGATTAAGCATAATCGCGAGATCGGTATCAGCCAGTGACCATTCAGCAAACAGATTTTGCTGCGTCGCCGGCAGCAAGCGCGCAGCGACATCCATCAGCTTTTCTGCCGCCTGCTGGCCCGCCGCGCTCAAAGGGGCAAAACGTCCGGCAGCAAAGAGTACCTCCGTTGGTCGCTCCTGGCGTAACGCCTGCAGGTCGCTGCGCAACCATGCCTGCAGCTCGCGCGCTCGGGCGCGTTTCTCCTGGTCAGCGGGATAGAGACGCTCAAACCGCGGTGCGGCAAAGCGCTCTTCAAGATATTCGGCAATGGCTGAGGATTCCGACAGACAAAAATCATCGATTTGCAGCGTGGGGACCCGACGCGTCAGAGAAATAGCAGCATAGGGCTTCTCCTGCTGCTCAGCGCGCGCCAGATCAACAGGTTTCACTGAAAACGGCACGCCTTTTTCAGAGAGTGCCACATATACTGACATGACATAAGGACTAAAATAACGGCTATCGGACCACAGCGTCACAGTGGGGTAGTTCATTGTGATCTCTCATCAGCACCGCAAGTTAACGTACTCTTTGTTTACCGTCTTTCTGTAGCGATAGCAATCATTGTTCGGCAAGTGGTGGAATAAGTTTGCAGAGCACTTTCTACTTTTAACTGTCACCAAGTTGAACTATATTTTTATACGACAGTCTCATTGGGCTGAATTAACGGATAACTTCATGATAGAACTGTATTATTCCGCAACGCCAAACGGACAAAAAATCGCGCTTTTTTTGGAAGAAGCCGCAGTACCTTTTCGGGTTCATCAGATTGATCTGAATAAAGGTGAGCAATTTACAACGGAATTTCTTAACATCGCGCCTAACAATAAAATTCCGGCTATCGTTGATCATCAACCGGTGGACAGTGGCAAACCGGTCGCCTTATTTGAATCAGGGGCAATTCTGATATATCTGGCAGAAAAAACCGGTAAATTCCTCAGCGCAGAATGGCGTGAACGGGCTAATACCTTACAATGGTTATTCTGGCAGACTTCCGGCCTCGGTCCGGCATCCGGGCAAAATTACCACTTTAACCACGTGGCGCCACAAACTATTCCTTATGCCATCGAACGCTTTCAGACCGAAACGCATCGGTTATATAACGTACTTAACCACCAGCTGGAACAAAAGCAAAGTCCCTGGGTCGCCGGCGATCATTACAGTATTGCCGATATGGCAATCTGGCCGTGGATCAACCGCCATGAACAGCAGCGGATTGATCTGGCAAACTATCCGGCTATTCATAACTGGTTTACCCGTATTCAAATCCGCCCGGCAACACAACGCGTGATTAAACTGACGCGGGAGAACCAGCCCGGCGACAGTCAGTTCACGCCGTTCTGACAGCAAATCAGCTGACTTATTCTATCCTGATAGCAGGACATATTTTCATCTCAGGCGGCTGCAACAGGAGAATAACAGTGCATATTTTGCTCACGGGTGGAACAGGTTTAATCGGCAGTCATTTGATCCCACTATTGCTGGCCAAAGGCGATCAGGTCAGCGTGGTCACCCGTAATCCGATACAGGCCCGCCAGCGTCTGGATAAACGCGTCACGCTGTGGTCAGACTTACAGCAACACACCTCGCTGGATGGCATTGACGTGGTGATTAATCTGGCCGGTGAACCCATTGCCGCAAGACGCTGGAGCCAACGTCAAAAAACACGTCTGTGCCAGAGCCGCTGGCAAATTACTGCACATATTGCTGCGTTAATTAAAGCCAGCACCCGGCCACCTCAGCTGCTGATATCAGGTTCAGCCAGTGGTTTTTATGGTAATAGCGGTGACCTGGTGCTGACCGAAGAGGATGCGGGTCATCAGGAGTTCACCCACCAGCTGTGTGCACGCTGGGAAGCGCTGGCTGAACAAGCAGCCAGTGCACAGACCCGCGTTTGTCTGTTGCGAACCGGTGTTGTACTGGCAAAATCTGGTGGCGCACTGAGTAAAATGAAACTGCCATTCAGGCTTGGCTTAGGCGGCCCGCTTGGCAACGGCAGGCAATATCTGCCGTGGATTCATATTGATGATATGGTCAATGCCATTATGTGGTTAATCGACCAGCCTGCTGTCAGCGGGCCGGTAAATATGGTGGCACCTTATGGCGTAAGAAACGCTCAGTTTGCCGCTCTGCTCGGTCAGGCGATGCATCGCCCTGCGCTGGTGCGAATGCCGGCGGCAGCACTGCGTCTGCTAATGGGCGAATCTGCCATATTGCTGCTTGGCGGCCAGTATTTGCTGCCGAAAAAGCTCAACGACGCCGGGTTTATATTCCGCTTTCGCGAGCTGGCACCGGCGCTGGCCGATGTGGTGTAGCCGGTGTGCCCCTGCCCGCCGCCAGTATTACGGTTATTTCAACGCACCGGAAAGAAACTGCTGCAACCGTGGGCTTTTCGGACTGCCAAAAACCGCATCCGGTTTTCCCTCTTCTTCTATCCGGCCCTGATGCAAAAAAATCACATGGCTGGAAACGTGACGAGCAAACTCCATTTCATGGGTCACCACCACCATGGTTTTCCCCTCTTCGGCCAGCTTTTGCATAATGCGCAACACTTCACCCACCAGCTCAGGGTCAAGCGCGGATGTCGGTTCGTCAAATAATAATACTTCCGGCTCCATGGCCAGCGCCCGCGCAATCGAAACCCGCTGTTGCTGACCGCCGGAGAGGTTGACCGGATATTTTGCCCGAGCGCGCTCATCAATGCCCACCTTGTCGAGGTAGTGAACGGCTCGTTCGCGTGCAGCCTGTTTACTCAATCCCAGCACCTGCACCGGCGCTTCCATTACGTTTTCCAGCACCGTCATATGGTTCCATAAATTAAAGTGCTGAAAGACCATCGTTAGCCGGGTACGCAGTAAACGCAGTTGTTCTTTATTGGCTACTTTAAGCTGGCCATCACTGTCCCGGACCAGATTAATATTGACCTTATTAACCGCAATTGAGCCTTCGCTGGGTTTTTCGAGAAAATTGATGCAGCGTAAAAAAGTACTTTTCCCTGATCCGGATGAACCGATAATACTGATAACATCACCGGCGTCGGCCCGCAGCGATACGCCTTTTAACACCTCATGTTCGCCATAATGTTTATGGAGATCGGTAACCTGCAATTTGTTCTCAGACATACATTTAACTCAGTGAGACGATGAGGGTTTAACGTGTTGCAGCCAGCGTTTTTCTGCTTTGCGAAACAGACTAATCAACACATATGAAATTATCAGATACAGTAGCGCAGCAATACCAAATGCGGTGAATGGCTGGTACGTCGCAGAGTTAATATCACGGGCAACTTTCAGCAAATCCGGCACCGTTGCCGTAAACGCCAGCGCGGTGGAATGTAACATCAGAATCACTTCATTGCTGTAGGCCGGTAGTGCACTACGCAACGCTGACGGCAAAATAATGCAGCGATACAGCTTAAAAGTTGAAAACCCGTAAGCGCGTGCCGCTTCAATTTCACCGTGGGCCACCCCACGAATAGCGCCGGCAAAAATTTCGGTGGTATAAGCACAGGTATTCAGGGTCAGCGCCAGTAAGGTACAGTTCAGGCCGCTGCGAAAAAAAGCATTGAGCAGTTCATTTCCTTTGACGATTTCCAGGGTATACATGCCGGAATAAAAAACTAACAGCTGAACATAAAGCGGCGTACCCCGGAAAACATAAGTAAACAACCACACCGGCAAACGTAGGGCTTTATAGGGGGAAACACGAGCGATCGCCAGCAATACCGCGATACATCCGCCTGTCACCACCGACAGCACCAGTAACCATAGCGTGATGGCGACACCAGAGAAACGGTAACCGTCTGTCCATAGCAGGGCTTTCCAGTACTCCTGAATGATTTCTATCATAAGTCAGCCCTTTTTACGCCAACGGAATAGCGTTTATCCAGCCACCAAAGCACCCCGTTTGACACCGTGGTAAACGCCAGATAGATTACGCCGGCCACAAGGGCGAAATAGAACGGTTGCCAGGTACTTTTTCCCGCCAGCTGGGTCGCCTTTACCACGTCTTCCAGCCCCAGTAAGGAAACCAGTGCGGTTGCTTTAAGGATAACCTGCCAGTTATTACCAATACCCGGCAAGGCAAAGCGCATCATCGCCGGAAACAAAATGCGGCGAAATGTCTGCGAGGCGGTGAAACCAAAAGCGACGGCAGCTTCAATTTGTCCCCTGGGCACCGCCAGATATGCCCCCCGGAAGGTTTCGGTAAAATAGGCGCCGTAGATAAAACCCAGGGTAATGATACCGGCCACCATCGGATCGATATCAAACTGGTTAATCCCTAACAGGTCGGTGATATGATTAAGCGCAATCTGCAGACCGTAAAAGATAAGTAGCATCAACACCAGATCGGGAACTCCACGAATCAGAGTGGTGTAGCCTTCAAAGATCAGCTGAAAAAAACGGTTAGCGGAAAGTTTTGCCCCGGCACCAATCAAACCAATAATCACGGCCAGAATTACCGCGCTCAGTGCCAGCTCAAGGCTGACTATTGTCCCATGCAAAATAACTTCAGAATAACCATACAGCATAGAGTAATCCTGTCTTCTCCGATCTTTCCCGCGTTCTGCTCAGGCAGCAAAACAGAGCCCCTGAGCGGGGCCCTTATGACAGTGTTACTTACTCGCCGTACACGTTAAAATCAAAATACTTTTTCGCCAGCTTATCGTAAGTGCCGTCTTTACGCATGGCGGCAAACGCCTTATCAATCGCTGCTTTCAGATCGGTGCTCTCTTTTGGCAGCCCCATGCCGGTACCCACGCCAAAAATTTTATCGTCTTTGACCGCCGGGCCGGCAAAGGCATAGGCTTTACCCATCGGCTGCTTAAGGAAACCTTCGCTGGCCGCTACTTCGTCCTGGAACGCCGCATCAATACGACCAGCCGTCAGATCCTGATAGACCAGATCCTGATTGGCATAAGGGGTAATAGTGACGCCCTGGGGACGCCAGTACTGATTAGCATAAGTTTCCTGGGTGGTACCCTGCAACAAACCGATATTTTTCCCCTTCAGCGACGCCAGCGTCGGCTGAATGGATGAGCCTTTCGGTGCTATCAGGCGTGCGTTTGCAGCATACAGCTTATCGGAAAAGGCAATTTCTTCCTGACGTTTCGCGGTGATCGACAAAGAAGAGATGATGGCGTCGATTTTCTTTGCCTTTAAAGAAGGAATTAACGCGTCAAAGTCACTTTCCACAAAAGTACACTTTGCCTCGATGCGTTTACAAATCTCATTCGCCAGATCGATATCAAACCCGACTAATTGACCCTGGGCATTTTTTGATTCAAAGGGTGCATAAGTGGGGTCGGTACCAATACGCAGTGTCTTGGGCACTGCGGCCAGCGCGTTGCCAACACTGGCGACAGCCAGAAGTAAAGAAAGCGCCAGGAGCTGCTTTTTCATAGTTAACCCTCGGATGAAATGATTTTTATTATCTGTATGTTGTGCTTGCCTGATATTTAGCAGTTTTCATGCCACAAATACCGCAACGCTAAATTTTGTTAACGCGACAGTAGCCAATACAGTGAACACTGCTTCAGAGCTTGCGCAAAATATATAACAGGTTTGTCCGCAGGAAGCGGTAAGAATGTTGCGTTCTGGTGCATCCAATGCAGAAAATGCGATTCAGCACCCTGCCCGGCACCAAAATGGTGCGTTACGGTGCCGGGTTTGCCCCTTGCCAGCGCGTAAATAAATCTTCTGGCAGCGTAATATCAAACTGATCGATCACCCGGTTTATCGTCTGATCAACAATATCCATTACGCCAGCAGGCCGGTGATAAAACGCCGGTACCGGTGGCATCACCACCGCGCCCATTTCCGCCGCGGCCGTCATCATCCGCAGATGGCCAAGATGCAACGGGGTTTCCCGCACGCAAAGCACCAGACGCCGGCGCTCTTTTAACACTACGTCAGCCGCGCGGGTAAGCAAATTATCGGTATAACCGTGCACAATGCCGGAAAGGGTTTTAATCGAACAGGGCAGGATAATCATTCCCAGGGTTTTAAAAGAACCGGAAGAGATGCTGGCGGCAATGTTGCGCCCATCGTGCACAACATCGGCCAGGGCATGCAGGTCACGCAAACTGAAATCGGTTTCCAGCGCCAGGGTCTGACGCGCGGCCTGACTCATGACCAGATGCGTCTCTACGCCGTCAACCTGCTGCAATATTTGCAGCATTCTGACGCCGTAAAGGGCACCACTGGCACCTGAGATACCTATTATCAGTCGCTTCATTGTCTATCCTTAAAACAAAAGGGCCGGAATCGCTCCCGGCCCATTGTAGCTGATTTGAAAACATTGAGCGGCAAAATTACCCTTCGTTATGCATCTCAAGGCTTTCCACTTCGTTTTGCCGCGCCAGTGCCTTGGCATCATCATTACGCAATGACTGGAGATATTCCAGATAACGCTGGTCGACATCCTGAGTGACATAGACGCCGTTAAACACCGAGCATTCAAACTGTGTAATGTCCGGATTCTCTTCACGTACGGCTTCAATCAAATCGTTGAGATCCTGAAAAATCAACGCATCCGCTTTAATCAGTTGCCGGATTTCTTCCACTTCACGGCCGTGCGCAATCAGTTCAGTCGCACTCGGCATGTCAATACCATAGACATTTGGAAAGCGAATTTCCGGTGCGGCAGAAGCCAGATAAACCTTTTTCGCTCCGGCTTCACGCGCCATTTCAATAATCTGTTCTGACGTGGTGCCGCGTACAATTGAGTCGTCCACCAGCAACACATTTTTGTCGCGAAACTCTGCGCGATTGGCATTCAGCTTGCGGCGCACCGCGCTGCGGCGCATCTGCTGGCCCGGCATGATAAACGTCCGTCCGACATAGCGATTTTTCACAAATCCTTGCCGGTAGGGTTTGTCGAGAATACGTGCAATTTCCAGCGCAACGTCCGTTGAGGTTTCCGGAATCGGAATAACCACATCAATATCCAGGTCTTCCCACTCGCGGGCAATTTTTTCCCCGAGCTTGGTCCCCATGCGCACCCGGGCACTGTATACCGATATTTTATCAATAAATGAATCCGGCCGGGCGAAATAAACATATTCAAACAGGCAAGGATTACTACGCGTATTCTCCGCGCACTGCCGGGTAAACAGCTGGCCTTTTTCGGTAATATAAACCGCCTCACCCGGCGCCACATCGCGCAAAAATTCAAAACCGAGGGTATCAAGGGCGACGCTTTCAGACGCAACCATATATTCAGTACGGCCATCGTTTAGTGACCGGCGGCCCAGTACCAACGGGCGGATACCGTTGGGATCGCGAAAAGCCACCAGACCGTGTCCGATTATCATGGCAACGCAGGCATAAGCACCACGGACTTTGCCATGCACGGCCGCAATAGCGGCAAAAATATCGTCTGCCGCCAGCGGATGCTGAAAACGATCCAGCTCTTCGGCAAAGATATTTAACAGGATTTCCGAATCGGAGGTGGTATTGACATGGCGGCGGCCGCTTTCAAACAGATAGCTGCGCAGCTGATGGGCATTGGTCAGGTTACCGTTATGCGCCAGAGTAATACCGTAAGGTGAATTGACATAAAAAGGCTGTGCTTCAGATGCACTGGAACTGCCGGCCGTGGGATAACGTACGTGGCCAATCCCCATATTTCCCTGCAAACGCTGCATATGACGTGCCTCAAACACATCATTCACCAGACCGTTAGCTTTACGCAGTCTGAAACAGTGAGTGGCATCAATAGTCACAATGCCTGCGGCATCCTGGCCACGGTGCTGCAGCACCGTTAACGCGTCATAAATTGACTGATTTACCGGCATGAAACCGGCGATCCCGACAATACCGCACATGCTGTAATTTCCTCATAGCCGCTGCCACGGCGCAATTACCGCGGCATAAAACTCGACGTGCTTTTCAGATAGTCAAAGAACCACCTGATGATGGAACTGAACTCCGGGATAAGCTGGGACTGCTGCCAGTCAGGACTTTTTGAAAACCCGGTAAACGTATCGAGGAAAAATAAAATTGCCGCCACGATCAGCACGCCACGTAGCGCCCCGAAACAGACCCCCAGCACGCGATCGGTACCTGACAACCCGGTTTTCTCAACCAGCGATCCAATAACATAGTTGACAATCGCACCGACCACCAGCGTCGCAATAAACAGTACGGCAATGGCGATACCATTACGAACCAGCTGATCGTCAAAGCCGGTAAACCAGACCGCAAGGTAAGGATAGTAATGACTGGCGACAAAAAACGCACAGCCCCAGGTTACCAGTGACAACGCCTCGCGAACAAACCCGCGAATCAGGCTAACCAGTGCCGAAAAACTAATAATGCCAATGATGGCGTAATCAATCCAGATCATGAACTATTCCAGCGACAAGGCCCCTGCATCCAGTTCGGGGCGCATTCTAACAGAAAAAGAAAACGTTTGCGTAGGGTTTTGCCGTCTGGCGGGAAAGAAAAACCTGCCGTGTAGATAATGGGTTAATTTACCATAAATCAACATAGATTCACGCCGGAAAAATGACGCAAAACACAACGATTCAGCCACATTTACGGAGGCTGAACCGCTGCAACCCTCTAACGCACGCTATAAGGTTTAACCACGCCCCCCAAGCCGCTTAGCGCTTTCAGTTCACCCACTGCAGACTGCATTTTGGCTTTCGAGGCATCTGGTCCGACGTAGATGCGGGTAATTTGTCCCTGCACCGGTGTGGCAGGAACCGTATAAGCCCGGTAACCTGATAAGCGCAGCCGGGCGACGATTTCATTTACCCGGGCGGCATTTTTCAGCGCACCGAGCTGTACCACCCAGGCCTGACCGACAGGCACTTTTTCTGTCTGCGGTGCGGGCGCAGGAGCCGGCCTTGATTTTGGCGGCGCCGGGTGCTCCGGTCTGGCCGGCGGTTTTTCAATCGCTTCAGGCGCAGCCGGTTTCGCTGGAAGCGGTTTCGGCAAGGCCGGTTTTAGCGGCGGTGGTGTGACAACCGCCGGCCGGTCCGTCTGCTCAGGGGCACTGCTGGCAGGATTGTCGCCGCGAGCGGCCACGCCGCTGTTCGCTGAAGCCGCAGCCCCTGCACCTTCCGGCGGCTGGGCCGGTAATGACTGGGTTACCGGCGGTACCATATCCGTATCCTGCTGGTCACCGGGTTTTGGAACCAGCGGGATGGCAGCAAATTCTTCTTTATAATGCTTTTTTTTACCGTCCAGCAGACCCGGAAGAATAATGACACCAAGCGCCACAATTATTACCGTCCCCACCAGGCGATTCTGAAACTTACTGGCCACGACCCTTCTCCGTTTCCATTGTTTCCAGTACATCAGCTACGGTGTGAAACGAGCCACAAACCAGCACAATATCGTGTTCCGAGGCCTGCGTCATCGCCTGTCGCCAGGCAATGGTAACTGAATCATAATTTTTTGCCTGTGGCAGATGCAGCGTCAGTTGCTGCGCACTGGCACCACGTGGTCCCGGCAGCGGGGCGCAATACCAGTCATCAACCACCTCGGCCAGCGCGGCCAGCGTACCGGCAATATCTTTATCCTGTAACATCCCGACCACGGCATGCACTTTCCCCCGTGGCATAATCCGGGCTATCTGGCCGGCAAGGTAGCGGGCAGCATGTGGATTATGTGCCACGTCAAGGATAACTCTGGGTGACCACTGCACTGTCTGAAAGCGGCCTGTCAATACCACGCTTGCGATATGACTGCGAATAACCGCTTCACTGACCATCAGTCCTGAGGTTGCCAGGGCTGCCAGGGCCGTAGCGGCATTTGCCAGCGGTATCTGTGGCAGTGGTAACCCATCAAGTACCGCGCCGTTATGGCAAAATGTCCAGCTATTATCATTCTGCTGTAACCACCAGTCCCGGTCACGACACAGCAGCTGAGCGCCCTTCTCTTGTGCCACTGTGGCTATGCTGTCAGGCATATCCGGCTCCCCCACCACCGCGGGTTTGCCGGCACGAAAAATACCGGCTTTTTCCCGGCCGATGCTTTCACGGTCAGGGCCAAGCCAGTCGGTGTGGTCAAGCGCAATACTGGTAATCACCGCAACATCGGCATCAATAATATTAGTAGCATCTAAACGGCCACCGAGTCCGACCTCAAGAATCACCACGTCAAGCATAGCCTGACGGAATAACCATAGCGCCGCCAGCGTACCGTATTCAAAATAGCTTAATGATGTTGCAGCGCGACCTTTCTCAATCGCAGCAAAGGCCTCCGTGTGCGCCGGATCTGCAAGTTCGTGCCCCTGAATGCGCACCCGTTCATTATAGCGCACCAGATGGGGTGAACTGTAAACGCCAACCCGGAATCCTGCGGCCAGTAACAGCGTTTCCAGCGTGCGGCAGGTCGTCCCTTTACCGTTAGTGCCCGCTACGGTAAAAACAAATGGCGCCGGTTTAAGCAGATCGAGCGCCACAGCAACCTGTCGCACCCGGGTCAGACCCAGTTCAATTGTCTGACTATGCAGATTTTCCAGATAATAAAGCCACGTCGCAAGGGGCGACGTGGCTTCAGGTGTTTGAAGATTGTCCATGGATACCGTTAGTTAGTGACGATAGATGACGGGAGGAAGCGCCTCCCGGTTATCGATCAGGCTTCATGGCGCTCAATGGCACTGTCTGCCTGAAATGACGTTTCTTCCGGTTCTGGCAGATTCATCATTTTTGCCAGTATTTTCGCCAGTGTGAAACGCAGGACCGGGCGGCGAATAATCATATCAATCGCCCCTTTCTCAATTAAAAACTCACTGCGCTGAAAACCGGCAGGTAATTTCTCGCGTACTGTCTGTTCAATGACCCGCGGACCGGCAAAACCAATCAACGCTTTAGGTTCGGCGACATTAAGATCGCCAAGCATAGCGAAGCTGGCAGAGACCCCACCCATTGTCGGATCGGTCAGTACCGAGATATAAGGCAAACCTCTTTCGCGCATTTTTGCTAACGCGGCGCTGGTTTTCGCCATTTGCATCAGCGACATCAGCGCTTCCTGCATACGTGCTCCGCCGGAAGCAGAAAAGCAAATCAACGGACTGTTGTCTTCAAGCGCTTGTTCCACCGCACGGACAAAACGCGCGCCGACCACCGACCCCATTGAGCCGCCCATAAAAGAAAATTCAAACGCTGCGGCAACCACCGGCATACCGTACAGTTCACCTTTCATGACGATCAGCGCATCTTTTTCTTCCGTTTCTTTTTGCGCTGCGGCCAGGCGATCTTTGTACTTTTTAGAGTCGCGGAACTTCAGTACATCTTTCGGTTCCAGCTCACTGCCCAGTTCATGCAGCGTTCCCCGATCTAACAGGCTGTGCAGCCGCTCACGTGCATGCATACGCATATGATGGTCACATTTGGGACAAACTTCCAGGTTTCGTTGTAATTCGGCGCGGTAAAGCACCTGACCACAGCTATCACATTTGGTCCAGACACCTTCAGGGATACTGGCTTTACGCGTCGGGGTTGTGCTTTTACTGAGTATTCGTTCAATCCAGCTCATTGATAATAAATAATCCGGTTTGTTGTTTAAAATCAGGGACTTGAGGAATTATCTGGCGTAGTATTTATGCGTCATTAGACCACAATCCACCCCATTACGCCACCTGTATATCAATGAGATACATACTCATCTGACAGCCGAATTCATAGCGTCCGGCGTCGGCCGATAAAAAATATCAGTCAATCCCTCTCTGTGTTGACGAACAGATTTATACCAAACTATAGATTATTTAAACCCGCGTATCACATCTGTCACCTGCCGTTGGTGCGCCAGACTAGTAATAGCGACGGCAAATAAAGATGGGCAATGTCCTGCTCACACTGTCGCTTACCCGACAGGAAACGAAGAAGAATCGCAGCACAACCACGCGCCTGACTGCATTTATTTACCGCTCAGCGTCAGTGAAAAAGCGCGATGCTTTTCACCATCAGCATGGCGCTTTTTAGGCCGTTCAGTCCTCCGCTCAGCTGTCTGAATGGTCAATGCCCTCAGAAGACATTTTTGCCCATGCTAGCGAGGGCTTGAGCTGACCTCAGTCAGCCAGCAAAAGCGAATCTGTTGCGATACATACAAGACATCTATTCCCTAAAATGGCACAACGAATATTGCAATTTATACAATCATTATTAACCGGATCAAGTGACCCTGGCTGATAGTCACTCCATAATTCACGGCATTGTTGCCGAAGATGAGTGCCAATCGACCAGGGAGAGAACGTTTCGCGGCAAGAAAATGCCGCCCATGGTGGGCATACGGCCTGGAATCCCCTCCAGAACTGAATTTTATTTCTGACATTTTCATTATGTCTGTTTCTGTAAATCCATCTTAACTCGCTACCGGTTATAGATTTAAATTGTCTGTCGTTAGAGTCCCGAACATTATTTTTATGAACAACCGAATGAATATCTAATCCATCTAAGAGAAAGTGGATATGCCTGTCAGCCTGCAAGCTGGTTACCCACAACAATCCGCCTTTACATTTCCTTGCAACATTTACATCCTTATGATATTTGGCTTTGCGAATACAACGATATTTCGGGTGTTTTTTTATCATTTTCAAAAACAAACGCTGGTCTGGTGCTTTAGGATGATATTGAGAATGTGGATTAATACGCTGCTGTTTTTTTTCATAGGCCATTACGGCGTATCTGTCTATACACAGCGGAAATACCTTTTCAGGAATATCATTACATCCAATAAAAATAGTACGTTCCTCATGCAGTCCATAAATAAGATCACCGGGTTGAATATATCTTCTAAAAGGTTCAAAAAAAGGCATCGCCTTTTACTCCCATTGTTCTGACCAGATGAGATGTCAGATTAATTTTAAGTCGTAATATTATAAGATTAAGTGAATAATCTGGCTGTTTGCGCCTTATCCTGTTTTGCAACTATCTTATTCACTTCGTTTTTATAAAAACACGTGAAAGATCATCAGGCGAATATTGCAAAATTAGCTACTATAGCTACTCGACTGACCGACGGCATGCCCATTACCCTCAAAAAACAATGGCCGGTGTCAGTGAGAACAGGATTACGGCTTCAGTCAGCCTGAAAACATTGTTCTGTCAGCGTACTCATCAGCGCATCTGCGCTATGAAATTGAACAACGGACATTGCGATTTTTACGATCATTATTATTCGGATAAAGTGACTTTGGTCGATAGTCATTCCATACCTTATGGCGTTGCTGCCGCAAGAAAGTAGCTATCACCCATGGAAAGGGGGTATCGTGGGAAGCAGAAGTTTCCCATGGAGGGCATACTGGGCGCTGATGTTTCCAGAACTGAACTTTATTTATGACATTTGGATTATGCCTGTTTCTATAAATCCATCTTAATTCACAACCTGTTATAGATTTAGATCGTTTGTTTTCCCAGTCCCTCTCATGATTCTTATGAACAACCTGATTAATATTCAATCTATCTAATATAAAATGAATATGCCTGTCAGACTGGGTTCCGGTTATCCACAACAACCCACCCTTACATTTCCTGGCGACATTTATTGCAGACGGACAGTCATCCTCAATAATCCTGCTGTATTTTTCATGCTGTTTTATTACTTCAGAGAAATCATCCTGATCGGGTGCTTTAGGGATAAATTGACTAGTCGGTTTAGTATTCTGGATTTCTTCTTCATATGGCATTACCGCATACATATCTATATAAAAAGGAAATTGACTATTATGAAGGTTATTCTTCCTGACCAAAAAACTACGTTCTTCCCTCACTCCATAAATTAAATCACCGTCTTTAACATCGGTTCTGAAAGGTTCAAAAAAATGCATCGATTTTTACTCCCATTGCGTTAACTTATAGTTAATATATTTAATTTAAACTCATTCATTGGGTTAAATTACTGACAAACATCCAGACCAGGCATGACATAGCATAGTGGCCAATGGGTGATACCAGTATTTATCAAAAAATTTTAATATTCTCCGGGCGCTTCTGGTCTGTATCTTTCAGCCCTCTGCCGACGGCTCCTTACCGGGGCACAGCCTGCCCAGTGAGTCCTTCTCATTCCACGTACGAAAACGGCCAGCAACAGAATGCGTTGAACATATTTTTTTGAAAATTTCAAAATTAATAAAAACCCTTAACCAGATATTTCAATATTTACATAAAAATATTAATATCAGCCTAATTGTATGATTTATGTATTATTTTAGTAAATTTTGGTGAGATTAAATTATTATCAGAAAGCTGTCAAATTACTGTCTTACGATTATCATTACAAAATGTTCCGTTAATTACCGCTCCGGACTATGTAATAAAATCATGAGATGCTATAAATATAAGTCCAAATCATTATCAGCGGAATATTTAGCATGAATGAAACAGACATCTCTTTTGCGTATAATTATTATCTGCAACGCGAAGCAGATCCACAGGGGATGGCGATGTATAAGCAGTCTTCGCGGGCGTTGAAAGATCTGGAGTACGATCTATTTTATTCAGACCGAGTTTAAAAAAAATAACAACATATTAACGTATCCACGCGTGAAGGTAGGGCGAAAAATTTGTATATTACCCGAGGCAAAAATTGTCTACGTTCCTATCGCTAAAAATGCCCACACCTCGCTCACCGAAGCTTTTCTGAACTACAAAGGAATCGATTGGGAAAAACTACCGATAACTGATCAATACGTTAAGACTCATGGCAATGAAGAGCATAAGTTTCATGCTGCAATTGAAGAAAATGAGACAGGCGTATTAATAAAAGATTTGCCTCCCCGTATCATCCATGAAGCATTGAACTCACCTGATTATCTACGCGTGGCTATCATGAAAGACCCCTTTAAAAGACTAATAAGCGCTTACAATCATCTGGTAGTGCAGTCGGTCAGGGATAAAATCATCCGCAGAAATACTGACGCCATCTGGAAATATTTTGAAAGAGAGGCAACAGAAAAGGTGAGTTTCATTGAGCTTATCAAATATATCTCATGCGTTCCGGATCACGAAATAGACCCGCACTTCGCCCCCCAGCACACGTTTATAAGCAATTTTAATATAAATAAAATTATACCAATAGAAAAGCTCCATTTACTGGAAGAAATTATCGAGCAAAGGTCCGGTAAAAGTTTCAAAATCAAACATATGAACACACATTCTGCTTCGTTAAAAAAAGAAGATGTCGTGGTCAGTGATCAAGTGAAACGCTTCATTTATGACAGGTACTGGATAGACTTTAAGCTGTATAACGAGGCCGTTGCGCAAGCTTAAAATACCAGACAGACATGAATAATAGCAGCGTTAGCTAAGCTGACTGAATACCGGTGACGTCACGCTGATATCACCGGATAGATAAGTCGTTAGCTGACAAAGCGGGCCACAGGGCGGTATGCGGTTTTACTGAACATTTTGCTGGCGGCGCGCCGCACGGCGATGACGCCAGACTTCAATAACGCCGGGCAGAACAGAAACTAAAATGATTGCCACAATCAGATAATGAATATTCTCTTTGATTCCCGGCAGGTTGCCAAAGAAATAACCGGCATAAGAGAACAACACCACCCAAAGAATACCACCAGAAATATTGTACAGGGCAAAATGGCGATAAGACATACTGCCCATTCCGGCAACAAAAGGCGCAAACGTACGAACAATCGGTACAAAACGCGCCAGAATAATGGTTTTACCACCGTGTCGCTCATAGAACTGATGGGTTTTATCCAGATAGCTGCGCCGGAAAATTTTTGAGTCCGGGCGACTGAATAATCGCTCACCAAACAGCCGGCCAATGGTGTAATTCACTGCATCACCAGCGATGGCTGCAACGCACAGTAAAAAGACCATCATATGAACATCAAGCGCGCTGCCAGGAACCGCCGCCAGCGCACCGGCGACAAATAACAACGAGTCTCCCGGCAGAAAAGGCGTCACCACCAGCCCGGTCTCGCAAAACAGAATCAGAAACAGAATGGCATAAATCCAGACGCCATACTGGGCCACCAGCGCCTGCAGATGAACATCAATGTGCAATATAAAATCAATTAACTGATGAATCAGTTCCATGCAAACATCCTTCTTACCATCTGGCGTTAATCTTCAAGGAACAACGGCCCCATTGGGGAGTGTGGTAATGCAAATTCGCCCGGATAATCCACTGCGACAAGATATAAGCCTTCAGCGCGGGCCGTTGCCGCTGCCAGTGTGCGATCTTTCGCCGCCAGCAGTTCGGCCATCCAGCCAGCATGCTGATTACCGCAACCAATCTCCAGCAAACTACCCACAATATTACGTACCATATGATGAACAAAGGCATTAGCTTTAATGTCCACCACCACATAAGCCCCGTAGCGGCGCACCTGAATGTGCATCAGATTACGCCAGGGAGTACGTGACTGGCATTGAACAGCACGAAAAGCAGTAAAATCGTTTTCCCCCAGTAAACACTGGGCAGCATGATGCATTTTTTCTGCATCCAGCGGGTGATAGAAATGTGTCACGCCCCGCCCCAGTACTGCCGGGCGTAGCCGGTGGTTATAGATAATATACCGGTAACGGCGAGCGGTAGCACTAAAACGGGCATGAAAACGCGGGTCAACCTGTTTTGCCCAGCGCACAGCAATATCCGGCGGCAGGTTAGCATTTACCCCCAGCGTCCAGGCACCATCAGCCCGAATTGACGGCGTGTCGAAATGCACCACCTGGCCGGTGCTGTGAACACCGGCATCGGTGCGGCCGGCACAAAACACCGTTACCGGATGATTAGCCACCCGGGATAATGCCTGTTCAAGGCAGGCCTGCACGCTGGCCACCTCCTGCTGTCGCTGCCAGCCATAATACTGGCTGCCATCGTACTCCACCCCCAGCGCAATTTTATATCCTGCCCCAGTATCCGGCGTTTCATCTATCAATACAGGTACTCCTCAATCAGCTTCTCAGCTGTTTTTATCGCCATCAATGCCCCGGAAAAACGGATATTATCAGCCACGGTCCACAGCTGTAGCTGCTCCGGCATACCATAATCATTACGCAGATTACCCACGCTAAGCCTGGCATTACCTGAAGCATCGGTGACCGGAGTCGGATAATCGGATTCTTCTGATAATGAAATATCGTCAGCACGCTGCAAATGCTCCCGCGCCTCTGCAGCAGAGAGTGGACGCAGACTTTCCAGCTGAACAATCTGCGCCGTTCCATAAAAAACCGGCGCCTGCACGGTACTGGTCGCCACCGGCAATCCCTCATCCTGTAATACTTTGCGCAGCTGGTCGACAAGGCAACGTTCATCGCTGACGCTGCCCTGTGCATCCGCTAACCGCGGCAGCAGGTTAAACGCCAGCTGACGACCAAAAAAAGCCTCATCCACCGGTATACCATTTAGCAGACGTGCACTTTCCCCAGCCAGCGAGTCTACCGCCGCTTTGCCCTGTGTTGATACCGATAACAGGCTGGTAACACTCAGTCGCGCCAGGCCGGCTTCGTCGATCAGTGGCTTAATCGCCGTTAACAGCTGGCAGGTCAGGCTGTGTGCGACGCTGATAATATTGCGGTTACGGTAATCAGTTAGTACCTGAGGATTCACCTCAGGTACCACCAGCGGGACATCAGGTTGCAGGGCAAAAAGCCCGCTGCTATCAATTACCAGACAACCCGCTTCCGCCGCCTCTTCGGCATAGCGTGCCGAAGCCTCGCGGCCTGCAACAAAAAAGGCCAGCTGAGCCTGAGACCAGTCAAAATTTTGCGCATCATTAACCTGCAGTGTGCGCCCGGCAAAACGCACGGTTTCACCGGCACTGCGCTCGCTGGCCAGCAGCCAAAGGTTACCCAGCGGAAACTGACGTTCAGCCAGCAGCTCAATGAGCGCCTCCCCTACGGCACCGGTTGCCCCCAGTAGCGCAATATTCCAGCCGTCAGACATGGTTTTAACTCCAGACAGTATCGTAAAAACAGAGGGCGGTGATATTCACCGCCCTGGATTCAGATTTTTCCCGCATCACAGGATGGCATGATTCAGCGCACAGACGCACTAAAGCCTAATGCGTTGAGCTGTGATGCAATTTGTTGATTATCGCATGTTACATGCAGTGACGACCACTCACGTCGTTCCTGGTAAGTTTTGCGCAAGCGATCGAACCCGCCGGCTAACGCCGCATGTTTTCTTAGCAGCGCATCATCACGGCGCACATCATACACCAGATGTGCCAGTCGTTTCAGCGTTGCCTGATCAACGGCCCCATGCAGGTCAACGGCAGAAAAATCTGCCACCGGGAGCAGTGACGCCAGCGCCACCGGATCCGGCGCGCCAAGAAAACGGCACCAGGCCTCATAAACCTGGGTGGTTCCGCGCGCTTTTCCTTCCAGGGTATAACCGGCAATGTGTGCGGTGGCAATATCGACCTTTGCCAGCAGCGCCAGAGATAAATCGGGTTCCGGTTCCCAGACGTCAAGCACCACGCTGAGGTCGCTGCGCTGCTGCAACAGCCTGAGCAACGCCTGATTATCCACCACCGCGCCCCGGCAGGCGTTAATCAGAATGCTAGCGGGTTTTAACGCCTGCAAACGTGTTTCGTCCATCAGATGCCAGCTACGAAAAGGACCATCTTTATACAATGGCGTATGGAGTGTGAGAATGTCAGCCTCGGCAATCAGGCTATCAACATCGGTAAAATGCCGATCTTTTTCGCGTTCAGCCCGCGGCGGGTCGCAAAGCAAGGTACGCACCCCCAGCGCCTGTAAACGCTGCTGCAAACGCGCGCCAACGTTGCCCACGCCAACAATACCGACGGTACGTTCACTGAGCAAAAATCCGTCACGTTCCGCCAGCAATAACAAGGCCGATAAAACATACTCAACCACGGCAATGGCATTACAGCCTGGCGCAGCGGAAAACGCCGTTCCGCGCGCCAGCAATGCCTGGTGATCAATATGATCGGTGCCCGCCGTCGCGCTGCCGACAAACTTCACCGGGGTTCCCGTTAGCAGCGGCCCATTAACATGGGTTACCGAGCGCACCATCAGCCCATCAGCATGATTAAGCAGTTCTGGCGGAATAGCACGTCCGGGAACCGCAACAACGTCACCCGTGCGGCTAAACAGCTCGCGGGCGTAAGGCATATTTTCATCAACCAGAATTTTCACAACGTGCGTCCTGATAGTAAAGACAGGTAACAGATAATGCCACAACGTCAGCCGTAATTAACCGTCTGATAGTGGCTGTTCGCGCTCTTTTTGCCCCTGTCCCCGGTAACGTTCAGGCGTGGTACCCGCCTGCTGCTGAAACATGACAATCAGCGCCGACGCCGAGCTATAGCCCAGTTCAAGGGCGGTTTCCTGTACGGTTAATCCCTGTTCCAGCAATGCAATAGCATGTAAAAAACGCAGTCGCTGACGCCATTCGCTAAAACCCATCGCCAGTTCAGACTGACAGCGGCGCGCCAGCGTGCGTTCCGTGGTGAATACCCGCTTCGCCCATTGTGCCAGCGTGGTATTGTCGCCGGGATGGGCTTCCAGCGCAGCGAGTACCGGGGCCAGCAGCTTATCCTGACTGGTTGGCAGATAGCTGTTTTGCGGACTGGCACGCAGTAACTGATCGCACAATACCTGGCAAAGACGCTGCTCCTCCGGCGTCACCGGCATCAGTAAATGGCGGGCTGAGCATTCATCCATAATCGCCATCACCACCGCGCTGACCTTCAGCAGGCAGGGGTAGGACGGCATGGCGCTGCAGAGTCCGGCTGGCAGATTAAACGTGCGAAAATGCGCCTGTTTGCGGTTATAGCTGGCATGTTCCATCGCCGGCGGCACCCAAACCGGATAACCGGCCGGGGTTAACAGACGCTGGCCGGCAATAAAAATCTCCAGAATATTTTCGCGCACAAATATCACCTGTCCCCACGGATGACAATGAGGAAGATATTCGGTTTGCGCATTCGCCCGTTCATAACGAAAGAAAACCGTTTTAGCTTCTTCTGCTCGCGCAGCATGGAACGTTCGCTGTTGGTGCATTGTCTTATCCGGCGCTTATTTTGTCTGATTTTAATTATCTGTGGAAAATAAGACAAGCTACAATGGAACCTGATAACAGCGGTATCAGGTGATCTATGAACGTGCTTTTTCCCCTTCTGGCGGTTTTTATCTGGTCGGTAAATGCCATTGTCAGCAAACTTTCCGCCACGGCTATCGACCCGGCAGCCATCTCTTTTTACCGCTGGCTGCTGGCGCTGATTATTCTGACGCCGATTGCCCTGCCCGGCGTATGGCGCCAGCGCGCTGAAATCCGCCGGATCTGGTGGCGGCTTTTCCTTCTCGGGCTGCTGGGCATGGTGCTCTACCAGAGCCTTGCCTACTACGCCGCACATAGCGTCAGCGCACTGTTTATCGGTATCCTGAACGCCCTGATTCCTTTACTCACCGTGTTATTCAGCGTCGTGCTACTGCGACTGGCACCCACCCGCGGTATTGTAGCTGGCAGTCTGATTTCATTTGCCGGTCTGACATGGCTGGTCACTGCTGGCCATCCACAGCAATTATTTCAGCACGGACTGGGCAAAGGTGAGCTGATGATGCTGGTCGCTTCCGCCTCTTACGCTTTATATGGCGTGTTAACGAAACGCTGGTCGTTGACCCTGCCAAACTGGCAGAGCTTATATATGCAAATTTTATTTGGCGTGCTGATGCTACTGCCCGGTTTTCTACGGGCGCCGGATGTCAGCCTGACCATGAAGAATATTCCCCTGGTGATATTCGCCGGGCTTGGCGCCTCGCTTATTGCACCTTATCTGTGGATCCAGGGCGTGCTACGCCTTGGGGCCAGCAACTCATCATTGTTTATGAACCTGATGCCACTCATTACCGCCGCTATTGCCGTTATTTTTTTGCATGAGCCGTTACACGGTTATCACTTTGTTGGCGGCGGGATGACGCTGGCTGGCGTCTGGCTGGCGCAAAGGCTGAAGACACCTCTGCGACGGAAGGAGATAAAACCAGTGGTGGAAGCAGAATAAGTGGCGCTAACAGCAGAAAATAGTTTTAGCGAATAGCCTGATGCAGCCTCTGTTTATTAGCCGATGAGGTTGCTATCATAGCGCCCACTGTTCGTCCGGCGCGCCCCGGATATCGCCGCGTTTTTCTGAGGATCCAGCCATGCAACCACTGAATGGCCCTGGTGCGCCGCTGCCGGGCAATCGCCCTCAGCCGGCAACACCAGCCACTTCCGGCGATTCACCAATGAGTCCGGCCCAGCGTACTTCACTGGAGCGACTGGTGATCAAATTGCTGGCGATAAGCTCACTCAAGTCCCCGGAAGTCTGGGCTGGCATCCGCCATCAGGTTGGGGTGAAAAACGACAACGAGCTGCTGGCCCGTCACTTTCCAGCCGCTGAGCAGTATCTTAATGCACGTCTGAGTGAAGCCCAAACCAGCCATGGTACCCGCCAGCTGCAACAGCAGCTCACCGCCATGCTGCCGCTGGGAAATAACCGCCAGGCCGTGAGCGATTTTATTCGTCAGCAGTTTGGCCACACGGTGCTCAGTACCTTAACCCCGGATCAGCTACGGCAGGTGCTGACCATGCTGCAAAGCGGCCAGATGACCATCCCGCAGCCCAGACTGAATCCGGCAACCGATCGCACGTTGCTACCCGCTGAACATCAGGCTCTGAATCAGCAGATCACCCGACTGGCCGCGACTACCGGCGATGCACCGGCCAGCATATGGACGCATATACTGCAGCTGGTGAATCTGCAAAGTGGCGATCCGGTACCTTCGCGTTTTTATCCCCTGTTGACACAATATCTGCATGTGCATCAGACCCTCAGTCAGCACAGTGCTCCAACGCTCAGCCTGCTGGTCGCGTCGCTGAAACAGCCACCGGCACCGCATGAACATCGCCTGCTGGAAGAGACCCTGGCTCAGCAGTTTCAGCTGACACCATCCTCGACGCTGAGCGGCGCCCAGGCGCAACTTTTACTGGATACACTGTTCAGCCAACGGGCCGAGCGGCTGCGTGAACAGCGTCTGGCAGACAACGCCATTGCGCCTCAGCCAATCGTTGCGCCAGTATGGGGTTTTCTTCCTGGCTTTATGCAGTCTGCCATCCGGCGACCGTTACTGAGCATGTTTATCGCACTGGCCGTTGTGATTCTGCTGCTCTGGCTGCTGCGTTAACAACCACAGTCAGGCAAGCTGATGTCAGGCCAGCTGCCGGGTTCGCTTCCCTGTATCAGTGGATGGTTATCCCGGCACCAGAAATCAAGCCCGCCAATCAGTTCTTTAACCCGAAAACCGGCGGCGGCCAGCCTGAGCGCTCCACGGGTTGAACCGTTACAGCCAATACCATCGCAGTAAGTGACATAAACTTTATCCGCATCCAGGCAACGAAGGCGCTCGTCAGTCATTTCGCGGTGCGGAAAGCTGATAGCACCGCAAATATGGCCATTGTGATATTGCGCTGCCGAACGGGTATCAATGACGACCAGTGCTTCAATACCCGCCGCCAGATCCTGAGCCAGGTCCCAGGCATCAGTATAATAACTCAGCTTATGGCGCAGGCGGGCCGCATTTTCCTGCGCGTCAGGGGGAAGATATTGCATGACAAGCGATTGCCGGGACATGGTGGTTTCCTGTTACTGAGTAGGCTAAATAGTGTAATCACAAACCCGACTATAACAGCTTCAATCCTCACCGGTAAGGCGCCGGTAGCCGTAAGTCGCAGCCTGGTCAAAGACTTTGCAGCCCCTGCGTCTGAGCGCTTTTCCGGCACCTGCATAATGGATATTGCAACATTATCGCGGGTAATCAGCTGCCGGCTGGCGCAGAAGCCGGCTGTGCGATCAGTTTTAACACCAGTACCGCCCCAACGGCAGCACAGGCGGCGCTGGCAAGGTATACCGAACCATAGCCATGCGCCGTGGCCAGCATGCCGGTAAAAGGACCACTGGCACCATAAGCAACATCCTGAAACGCTGAGAAGGCGCCAAGCGCAGTTCCACGTACCTGCGGCGCTACGCGTTTTATCACCTCCACGCCCAGCGCCGGAAAGTTAAGCGAACAACCACAGCCTGTCAGAGCAGCCCCCAGCAAAGCCATGCCTCCGCTAGTGGCAAATCCCAGTAGCAACAGGCCGGCAAATTCAACCAGCAACGAAACCAGCGCAACTTTACCCCCGCCTAATTTATCGGGCAGTCCGCCAAACAGCAGACGTATCAGCACAAATGCTAACCCGAAAGCGGTCAGCGCGAAGCCGGCATTATCCCAATACTGCGCAGCAAAATAGAGCGAGATAAAGGTACCAATAACGGCAAAACCGGTGCCCTGTAACGCTAGCGCGACACCTGGCGTCATGATCTGACCAACCACCCGCCACAGCGAGGGACGTTCACCACCGTGCGGTGCCACAGCCGGCACCCTGACATTAAACAGCAGGGCCATCAGCGGAAGCAGCAGACATCCCGCGCTTAACGCCATAAATCCCCCCAGACCGTGCAACCACAAGCCAAGCGGCGCCCCGGCTGCCAGTGCGCCGTAAATCGCCATGCCATTCCACGACATCACCTTCCCGGAACGCGTCGGCCCTACCAGACCTAATCCCCAGGCAAGATTACCGGTCAGAAGCTGACTTTCACCAAAGCCAAGCAGTAGTCGCCCGGCCACCAGCAGCGCAAATTTGCCGCTCACCGGCAGGGGCAGTATTCCGGCCAGCAGATAAGCAATACCAACCAGCAGGAAGCTACAAATACCCTGCATCACCGAGCGCTTTGCCCCCCGCTGATCGGCAATGCGCCCGGCATACCCCCGGGTAAGCAGAGTGGCAAAAAACTGAATGCCAACCGCAACCCCCACCATCACATTATTCAGCCCAAGTTCCTGATGAACAAACAGCGGGATGACCGGCAACGCTAAGCCGGCAGTCAGATAGGTAAGAAAGACCGAAAATGAAATGCGGGCCAGATAGGCATTGCCCTGCCTGACGGGAGGATAAGCGGTTGATAACATCAGTCACATACTCCTTGTTGTGAAGTCAGTGCCATTATCTTGATCATGTCTCACCAGCCTGTCAGGTCGCTGACGGGTAGGTAGGTATGTATGCTTGCAGGGGTTAACGCGAGCCGGAAGGGGTAAAACCCGTATCCAATTGATAGCAAATCCGCAGGCAAACTGAAAGACACCAGTACAGACTATAAGCCCATTCTTGCCCGTGTTATAGCCGGGCAAGGCATTAAAAAAGGAGCGCCCCGGCGCTCCTTTCAATGTAACGCGCCGTGACGTTACTGCACTTTACGCATCACCAGGGTGGCATTTGTGCCACCAAAGCCAAAGCTGTTAGACATGACGGTTGTCAGTGTACGTTGCGTTGGCTGGGTAATCACGTTCATTCCCCGCGCCTGCTCGTCAAGATCGTCAATGTTGATACTCGGGGCAATAAAACCATGCTCCAGCATCAGCAAGGAATAAATTGCCTCCTGCACACCAGCAGCACCTAATGAATGTCCGGTCATCGCTTTAGTGGCAGAAAGTGCCGGGGTGTTGTCACCAAACACTTCGCGGATCGCACCAAGTTCTTTCACATCGCCGACCGGAGTTGAAGTCCCATGGGTGTTGAGATAATCAACAGGTCCTGTGAGGTCCTGCATGGCCATTTTCATACAGCGCACCGCGCCTTCACCGGAAGGCGCAACCATATCTGCACCGTCTGATGTTGCGCCGTAGCCAACGATTTCAGCATAAATGTGCGCACCGCGCGCCAGGGCATGCTCCAGCTCTTCAACCACCACCATGCCGCCACCGCCAGCAATAACAAAGCCGTCCCGCTGGTTGTCATAAGTACGGGAGGCCTTAGCAGGATTGTCATTGTACTTTGTTGAAAGGGCCCCCATTGCGTCAAACTCGCAGGCCATTTCCCAGCATAATTCTTCCCCGCCACCGGCAAAAACAATGTCCTGTTTGCCTAACTGAATCTGTTCAACCGCGTTGCCAATACAATGGGCAGAAGTGGCGCAGGCGGAACTGATAGAGTAATTCACGCCGTGAATTTTAAACGGGGTTGCCAGACAGGCTGATACACCGGAAGCCATTGCTTTCGTCACGACATAAGGGCCAACGGCCTTCAGACCACGGGGACTACGCATGGCATCGGCGCCGAAAACCTGAAAGCGCGGTGACCCGCCACCGGAACCGGCAATCAGTCCGACGCGTGGATTATTCTGATACTGCTGCTCAGACAGGCCGGCATCTTCAATGGCCTGCTGCATGGAAAGATACGCATAAACCGAAGCATCGCTCATAAAACGTACGACTTTTCGATCAATCAGACCTGAGGTATCGAGTTTGACATTGCCCCATACGTGACTACGCATACCGGAATCTTTCAGCTCCTGAGAGAAAGTAATGCCTGAGCGCCCTTCACGCAGGGAAGCCAGTACTTCCTCCTGGTTATTACCGATGCTGGAAACGATACCCAGGCCAGTAATCACTGCACGTTTCATTCAATACCTCATCCACGACTAATTAGGTTCAGTGAACGCACTTTAGCGTACAGTTGTACGCTGAACAAGTCCGATCTGCTGTTATCAGGTAAATTTGCGCGTACGGGTTCACATAGTTAGAATCGCGCCAGTACCTGACCACAGAGTCAATTTTGTGAAAAACCTAGCTGTTGAACATGCATCTCTTAGCTGGAATGAACAGGGTACACCTGTATCCCGGACTTTTGATGATGTCTACTTTTCTAACCAGAGCGGACTGCAAGAAACCCGCTACGTATTTCTGGCCGGTAATCAGCTTCCGCAACGCTTTGCCTGTCATCCCCGCGCCCTGTTCGTTGTCGCTGAAACCGGCTTCGGCACCGGATTAAATTTCCTCACGCTTTGCCAGGCATTTACGGCTTTCCTCGCTGACCATCCGCAGGCCAGACTGCAGCGGTTACATTTTATTAGCTGTGAGAAATATCCGTTAACCGCAAAAGATATGATACAGGCGCACCAGCACTGGCCGGAACTGGCTGACTGGAGTCAAGCCTTACTCAGTCAGTGGCCGCAGGCTATGCCAGGCTGTCATCGTCTGCTGTTTGCCGCCGGGCGTATCACGCTGGACCTCTGGTATGGCGATATTAACCAGCTAATTGATACTTTTGATGACAGTTTGCAACAACAGGTCGATGCCTGGTTCCTTGATGGTTTTGCCCCGGCAAAAAACCCGGATATGTGGACTCCGCCACTGTTTCACTGTATGGCCCGGCTGGCACGTCCGGGCGCCACACTCGCCACCTTTACCGCTGCCGGTTTTGTCCGCCGGGGCTTACAACAGGCCGGCTTCACTATGGTGAAGCGTAAAGGCTTTGGCCCTAAGCGGGAAATGCTGTGCGGAACCCTGAACCAGGCCTGTACGCCGTTGCGGTCGGCTCTCTGCTATCATCGTCCGCCAGCGCGCAACGGCGATATTGCTGTTATTGGCGGTGGTATCGCCAGCGCTTTGCTGGCGCTGGCACTTCTCCGCCGCGGGTGTAATGTGACGCTTTACAGCGACGCTCGTCTGCCGGCACAGGGAGCTTCCGGTAATCGTCAGGGCGCGCTTTATCCGCTGCTGAACCCTCATGACAGCGCATCCGGCCGCTTTTTCCCCGCAGCCTTTACCTTTGCCCGACGCTATTTTGATGCGCTGGATTTCCCTTTTGCCCACCAGTGGTGCGGCGTTACCCAGCTAGGCTGGGATGAAAAAAGTCAGCGTAAGATTGATAACATGCTGGGTATGGCGCTGCCGGCTGCTATCGCCTGCGCAGTCAATGCAGAACAAGCTGAACAGCTGGCGGGACTGCCAACCGGCTGCGGCGGTATTCACTACCCGCAAGGTGGCTGGTTATGCCCGGCCGATCTGACCACCGGATTAATCACCCAGGCACAGCAGCAGGGACTGACGCTGTACTGGCAACATAAGCTGGAAAAACTGACGGAAGAAGAAAACGGCTGGCGGCTGCATTTTGCCGATGGCAGCCAGCGCCACCACCCTAATCTGGTACTGGCCAACGGTGCCGGTATTAATCAGCTGGCACAAAGTGCCCGGTTACCGGTCTATCCGGTTGCCGGCCAGGTCAGCCATGTCCCGACCAATGCTTCGCTGGCACAGCTAAAGCAGGTACTTTGTTACGACGGTTATCTGACGCCAGTCAGTCCGCAGCATCAGCAACACTGTATCGGTGCCAGCTATCACCGCGGCAGCCAGCAGACCACCTACAGCCCCTGCGATCAGCAGGAAAATATCGCACGATTGCAAAACTGCCTGGTCAATCAAAGCTGGCCGCTAACACTTGACGCCAGTGCCGGTGAGGCACGTTGTGGCGTACGCTGCGCGACCCGCGATCATCTGCCAATGCTCGGCGCCCTGCCCGATTATCAACGCACTTTACAGCAGTATTCCGGCCTGACGCCAGCTGAGATTCAGCAGCAGACAACGCCAGCACCGTGGCACCAGGGCATTTTTGTTCTGGGGGCGTTTGGCTCCAGAGGGTTGTGCAGCGCACCGCTGGCGGCAGAGATTCTGGCCGCACAAATCTGCGGCGAGCCAATACCGCTTGATGCGGCAACCCTTGCCGCTCTGAATCCAAATCGCTACTGGATACGCAAGTTACTGAAAGGCAAGCCACTGATTAAATAGTAAAAACTGCCGGCGGCCAGTCCACTTATCGCGCGAACAAAGAGGCCCTACAGCGTCGACCAGCAGAAGAGTGAATGCAACGCCGCAGCGATATGGGTGCGTCTGAAGGTGCCATCAGGCAATCTGACGTGCCTGGGTAAACAGGTTATTCCACATTCCAATGACTAACGCCTGATCGCGTGGTGAAAGCTCGCCGGCGTGAATGGCATTCTGCAGACTATTTTGTACCTCAATCTGTAACGCTTCGGGCGAATGGTCGCCCGACTGTTCCAGCTCTGCAACCGCCAGAGTCAGATGCCCGCGCAGGTAACCGCTGGCAAAGAGTTCATCATCGCTGGCATGCTCAACCATGTCATCAATCAAAGCCAGAATCCGCGCCTCAAATTCATCAATCATGAAATATCCTCTGTTAATTCTTCACGCCAGGCTTAACGCCACGCTTCCGGCAAAGAAAACTGCGTCGCCGACAGCGGCGGTGTCTTGTAATATGCGCGAAGTGCGTCAATAAAGCGAGCCGGGCGCGCCGGAATTCCTTTTTCCAGATAATTCATCACTTGCTGATGGACCTGGCGCTGAAAGGCAATACGGTCGGGTTCACAATCACCTTCAAGGTTGTCACAGCTGACATTAAAAGGAAAACCGGCCGCCACACAAAATAACCACTCCAGCGCCTGCGGTTTTATTTCAACCGCTTCAAACTTGCTCTGCGTCGCGGCATCACGTCCGTCAGGGCAATACCAGTAGCCAAAATCCACCTGCTTGCGACGCGCCTCACCGGCGATACACCAGTGTGAAATTTCATGCAGCGCGCTGGCATAAAAACCATGGGCAAATACCACCCGGTTCCAGGCGGAGCTTTCATCTGCCGGAAGATAAATCGGCTCATCATCGCCCTTAATGAGACGTGTCTGAAAATCCGCCTGAAAGCAGCGATCGAAAAGGGTAATTAATTGCTGATAATGGTGTCCGGTCTGCATCTGTCTGTTCTCAACGTCGCCGCGCAACGACAACGCTGCGGGTCAGATCTCACAATAACGATGATGTTAACTAAAAAAGCGATGAAAAAGGCTCAGGATGGCGTCACCGTGGTTATCATAAAGTAGCTTGATGCTCATCAACGCCGAGATAATCACCACCATTGGACGGATCAATGACTGACCTTTGCTTAATACCATGCCGGCGCCTAACCGGGCGCCAATCACCTGACCACAGAGCATTATCACACCTACGCCCCAGACCACTTTACCACCCAGCATAAACAACAACAGGCTACCGGCATTAGACGTAAAATTGAGTACTTTGGCGTGCGCAGTGGCTTTTGCCAGGTTAAAACCCGCGAGCGTAACAAACGCCAGCGCATAAAATGATCCCGCGCCTGGGCCAAAAAATCCGTCGTAAAATCCGACGCCGCCGCCGGCAACCAGCGCGAAAGGCAAACCTGAAAGACGGTGCTGGCGGTCCTCCTGTCCCAGTTTTGGCATCAGCAAAAAGTAAAAACCAATACCCATTACCAGCAACGGCAGAAGCTGGCGCAAAACGGCAGAATTGATGTGTTGTACCAACAACGCGCCGGAAACCGAACCGACCAGCGTCAGCATAATATTGCGCTTTTGCGTAGTCAGACTGACCACGCCGCTGCGAACAAAATAAAAACTGGCGGAAAAAGAGCCACCCACCGCCTGTAATTTATTGGTCGCCAGCGATTGTGCCGGTGTCAGTCCGGCACTTAGTAAGGCAGGGACAGTTATCAGCCCGCCACCACCGGCAATTGCGTCAATAAATCCGGCAAAAACTGCCACGGCAAATAATCCAGCCAGTACGCCTGGCGCGAGCATCAACCAATCCATTATCAGGATTTTCCTTACAGAAGATGTTTATCCAGCAGCGCCTGACAGGATGGCGGTAACGGTGGCGGTGGCCGTTTGACCGGCACGCCGCTGCCTGGTTTTGGCGGCGCAAACCAGCTCTCCAGCTCGGCACCACAGCCATCTCCGGCAGGAGGTGGCGCTTGTTTCTCGCATTCAGGACTGTCAGCCGGGCAACGCAGGCGAACGTGCATATGAGCGCGATGGCCAAACCATGGACGCACCTTATGTAACAAGTCACGATCGCTGCCGGCGGTACTGCAGAGCTGTTTTTTTATCGCTGGCGCCACGAAAATTCGTGTCACATCCGCATCTTTAGCCGCCAGCGTAATCAGGCGCGCAATCTGCGGCTGCCAGCTACGGTTAACCGTACGGCCATCAGCACTGACCAGGTCCAGGGGCTGGGGCTGGGGCTTTAGCAGCATGGCCTCGCTCCAGCGATAACGGGGAAGCTGTAGCCAGATATCAACATCAAGGCCACTTTGATGGCTGGCATGACCGCTACTGAAACGTCCACCCGCCGCCATGCCCATATCGCCGATTAGCACTTCCCCCAGCTGCTGCCCACTCACCCTGTTGCTGAGTCGCTGAATAAAGCGAATCAGGTCAGGATGACCAAAATAACGACGCTGATCCTGGCGCATAACCTGATAATGACTGGCCTCAAGCGGCAACGGTTGCGCGCCAATAATGCACCCGTTAGCAAATGCCCCTATCGATCGGGCTGGTCCACTGATGGGCTGGCGGATTTTTTGCCACGGTGTTGCCGCCAGCAACGAAGTGCTGAACAGCAGTGCAAACAGGAGAGCGTGTTTTTTTTTCATGGGTTCACCAGCACGGTGCCGGCGGAACAACCCCGGCATTCTGGCCGCGATGACGTAACAGATGATCCATCAGCACAATTGCCATCATCGCTTCAGCGATCGGCACTGCCCGAATGCCAACGCAGGGATCGTGGCGTCCTTTGGTTATCATTTCGACTTCTTCACCGGCACGGGTAATGGTTTTTCCTGGGACGGTAATACTGGATGTCGGTTTCATCGCCAGATGGGCAATAATCGCCTGTCCGCTGCTGATACCACCAAGAATACCGCCAGCATGGTTACTCTGGAATCCATCCGCGCGGATTTCATCACGATGCTGGCTGCCCCGCTGGCTGACAACTGCAAAACCATCGCCAATTTCCACGCCTTTAACCGCATTAATACTCATCAGTGCGTGCGCCAGATCGGCGTCAAGACGGTCAAATACCGGCTCACCCAGCCCTGGCGGCACGTTTTCTGCCACAACCGTGACTTTGGCACCGATAGAATCACCCTCTTTTTTCAAGGTCCGCATCAGCGTATCCAGTGCATCAAGCTTGTCAGCATCCGGACAGAAAAAGGGATTTTGTTCAACCAGTTCCCAGTCTTTCAGCGCGCAAACCACCTCGCCTATTTGTGCCAGATAGCCCCGTACCTGAATGCCAAAGCAACTGGCGAGATATTTCTTTGCAATTGCACCTGCTGCCACCCGCATCGCCGTTTCGCGCGCTGAAGAGCGTCCACCACCCCGATAATCACGCAAACCATATTTCTGCTCGTAGGTGTAATCCGCATGGCCGGGACGAAAAAGATCTTTAATAGCGCTGTAATCCTGCGAACGCTGATCGGTATTTTCAATCAGCAGACCAATGCTGGTACCGGTGGTTACCCCGTCAAAAACGCCGGAAAGAATTTTTACCCGATCGTCCTCACGTCGTTGCGTGGTATAACGTGAAGTCCCTGGACGCCGCCGGTCAAGATCGTGTTGCAAATCGGCTTCATTTAGCGGGATGCCGGGGGGAACGCCATCCACCACAGCACCGAGCGCCAGGCCATGAGATTCACCAAAGCTCGTCACGCGAAACAGTTGCCCTATTGTATTACCAGCCATTCAAGCCTCAGAGATATATTGGGTTACGCTTTAAACGCCGCAAAATGCGGCTGCGCGTCGACAATCTGGTCGCGCGTCAGCATGAAAACGCCGTCACCGCCCTGTTCAAACTCCAGCCAGGTAAACGGAATATCGGGATACTGCGCCATCATGTGTACCATGCTGTTACCGACCTCACAAATTAACACGCCCTGCGGGCTAAGGTAATCAGCTGCGTGGGCCAGAATACGTTTAACCAGCGCCAGTCCATCTTCGCCGGCAGCCAGTCCGATTTCTGGCTCATGACGATACTCATCCGGCAAATCGTTCATATCTTCGGCATCAACATAGGGCGGATTGGTGACAATCAGATCGTAGGCAAGCGGCGGCAACGCATTGAACAGATCGGAACGCATCGGCGTCACCTGATGCTGCATCGCATGCTGCTGAATATTCAGCTCAGCAACCGCCAGCGCCTCGGCTGAAAGGTCGACAGCATCCACCTGCGCCTGCGGGAAGGCATATGCGCAGGCAATAGCAATACAGCCACTGCCGGTACACATATCAAGAATATGTGCCGGGGACGCAGGCAGCAGACCCGCAAAATTGTTGCCAATCAGTTCGCCAATCGGTGAACGCGGTACCAGCACGCGTTCATCGACGTAAAATTCATGGCCGCAAAACCAGGCCTTGTTAGTCAGATAAGCTACCGGAATAAACTCTTTTACCCGACGGATAATACGTTCCACTACCCGCTGACGCTCACTGATTGTCAGGCGTGCAGGATACATATCTTGCGGAATATCGGGCGGCAGATAGAGCGTCGGTAACACCAGCTGCACCGCTTCATCCCAGGGATTATCCGTGCCGTGGCCGTACCAGAGGCCGGCGGCGGAAAAACGGCTCACCGCCCAACGCAGCATATCCTGTATGGTATGCAGTTCGCTGACTGCTTCCTCGACAAAAATTTTGTCCAAATTGCCCTCCACAGGCCGGTCAATCATGCTGGCGTTAGTTTGCCATGAAGAACCGGCTATTTCATCGCATCCGCATTAAAAAGCTGATATTTATTGAACCCATCAGGGTTTTTGCAGGTAGACTTACAGACAGTTTTCATCAACCGGCTGGCTGGTAACCGAAATCAAAGGCTAAAACAGAAAGGTCAATGAGCAAAAAACATCCGCTGAGCGCCGAAGATCGGGCGCTGTTTAATGAACTGGTGCGTGGAACCACCAGAATGAAGCAGGATACCGTTCTGCATAAAATCGCGCCTAAAGTCAGCAAAACACCGGCGCCGAAACGGTTATTATCTGAACAAAAGGATGCCAGTCATTACTTTTCTGATGAATTTCAGCCACTGCTGGCTAGCGAAGGCCCGGTACGCTATCTTCGTGCCGACGTTGATGCCTACGAACTGAAGAAGTTACGCCGCGGTGACTACACGCCGGAAATATTTCTTGATTTGCACGGACTGACTCAGCAACAAGCCAAGCAGGAACTGGGGGCGCTGATTGCCGCCTGTCGCCGTGAACACCTGTTCTGCGCCAGTGTGATGCATGGTCATGGTAAGCATATTCTTAAGCAACAGACGCCACGCTGGCTGGCACAACATCCGGATGTACGTGCTTTCCATCAGGCACCCAACATGTTTGGTGGCAACGCGGCGTTGCTGGTGTTAATTGAACAGGAAGAGTGGCAACCACCGGCACTGCTTTGAGCCTGCAGCCAACGCGCCGGGACCTTAACGGTTCAGATTGTTACATTGCTTTTGCCAGCTTAGACGGACTGACCTGCCAGAGTAATTGTCCCTGGGCGCTGACGGGATCGTAGTCAACACAGGCAATCGCCGAGGTAGCAAACATCGGCGGTGTCTCCTGCGGACAGAGTTCTGAAACCAGATAACCAACCAGCGGTAAATGAGAAATCACCATTACCGATGAGATTCCTTGCGCCGCCAGTGTCTGCAGGTAACTGGCAACCTGTGTGGCATCGCCGTCTGGCGTCAGTTCCGGCAGAACTTCCTGACCTTCGGGCAAAGACAGTACTTCGCGCACCATTTGCTGCGTCTGCTCAGCGCGCAGATAGGGACTCACCAGAACCCGCTCAATACTGACCGACTGATTTTTCAACCAGCTTGCCATCTGGCGGGATTCGTCACAGCCACAATGCGTGAGAGGTCTGACGGGATCGCTCGCGGCATCTAACGCTGCATCACCATGACGCATAATGAAAACTTGCATATTGCACCGTTGTTGTTAAATAAAAACGCCGGTAAAGGAGTGTGTCAAAACCGACCCTTCATTTTACAAATGAACGCTGTGTTGTACCTTAACGACTTCATTATAGTCAACCGGCCATCGGCTTATTAGCGGTTTTTCAGCCCGCCGATAGCGGGCGGGCGGCCGGGACATTTCGCTAACCTGCTGAAGCTGCATGGGTATTGTCAGAGAGATAAGTTTTGTAAAATTTTTCGTCATTGCGTTGCATCATTTGCAGATGCTGACAGGGTGTAAATCGCTCACCATGCTTTTGAGTTAACGATGTTAACGTATTGATTAATTCCGATATTCCATAATGATCCATATAACGGAACGGGCCGCCGAGGAAAGGCGGAAAACCAAGGCCAAAAATCGCGCCAATATCACCATCACGCGCATTTTTGATCACGCCTTCATCAACAGTACGAACAGCTTCATTTAGCATCATCATCACACAACGCTGGGCAATCTGTTCCGGCGTCTGATGCACACCAGGAGTGACCTGTAATAACTTATAAACCTGTTCATCAACTTTTTTTCTGCGCGGACGCTTCGCCGGATACAGATAAAATCCACGCCGGTTTTTTTTACCTTTGCGATCGTCTGCCAGCACCTGAGCAAACGCCGCGGGTGCGACAAAACGATCGCCAAACGCCGCGGCCATCACCGGCAATATTTTACTGCCGACATCAATACCAACTTCATCAAGCAGCTGAATCGGGCCGACGGGAAAACCAAATTGCACCAGTGCATTGTCCACATGATCAATGGCTTCGCCTTCCAGTACACAAAGCAGGGCTTCATTAATATAAGGCGCCAGAATACGGTTGACATAAAACCCCGCACGGTCGGACACCACAATCGGCGTTTTACCCATTTTACGCGCCAGCGCAACGGTGGTTGCCACCGTCTGCGCAGAGGTGGTGGCATGAGGAATCACTTCCACCAACGGCATTTTATCCACCGGGCTGAAAAAGTGCAGACCAATAACCTGTTGCGGACGTTCAGCCCCGCCAGCAATCTCACCGATCGGCAAGGAAGAGGTATTAGAGGCAAAAATTGTCTGCGCATTACAATGGCTTTCAATATCTTTGACCATCTGACGTTTAAGGGGGAGATCTTCGAAGACCGCTTCCATCACCAGGTCAAGTCCGGCAAAACCATGATAATCGGTAGCGCCAGAAATACGTGCCAGCTGCTGATTACGCTGCGCCGGCGTAATATGGTGACGCTTAACTTTCGCATTCAGCAAATCCCAGCTGTATTTCAGCGCGTGGTTAACTCCCTGAACATTGATATCTTTAATACGCACCGCCAATTCGGCTTTAGCCGCCGCCACGCTGGCAATGCCGCCGCCCATCAGTCCGCCACCCAATACCCCCACCCGGCGGACTGGCTGAGCATCCCCCTCACTAAGCTGTTCACGCTTCATCTCGCTGGTAGCAAAAAACAGGCTACGCAGCGCCGCCGATTGCGGCGTCATCACCAGCTCACCGAATGCGCGGGCTTCAGCGATATAACCACTGCGAGTCTTTTGAGACAGGCCGGTTTGCACAACCGACAGAATACGATCAATCGCCGGGTAGTGACCCCGGGCCTTAGCCTGGGCTTTTTTGCGGGCAACATGGAACAATATCTGGCGGCCGAATGGTGCATTCAGCACCCGTTCACGCAGCGGCCAGGGCTGACGTTTAATCGCACCGTCCAGCACCATCGCAACCGCGGTATCCAGCAAAATACTCTCAGCCACCACATCGTCGACAAGCCCCACCTTCAGCGCCTGACGCGGGCGTAGTGTTTTTCCGGTCAGTATCATATCCAACGCCCGCGACGGCCCGATAAGCTGTGGCAGACGCTGGGTTCCCCCGGAACCAGGCAGTAAGCCCAGCTGCACCTCTGGCAAGCCCAGACGGGTTTTATCGCTCCCGGTGCACACCCGTTTATCACAGGCCAGCGCCAGCTCAAGTCCGCCTCCGAGACAAGCACCGTGGATCGCCGCAACAACCGGAAACGGCAGGTCAGCCAGTGCCTGCATTGCCTGCTGTCCTTGTTCCGCCAGCGCCTGAGCCTGTGCCGCAGTCTGACAGCCAGCTATCATATTAATATCTGCCCCGGCAATAAAAGAGTCGGGTTTACCTGAAATCAGTACAATTCCCGCCAGCTGGCGATGGCTGCGCGCTTCACGGATAGTGTCACGCAACGCGTCGGCGAATTCTGCTTTCAGGGTATTCATTTTCTCACCGGGCACGTCAATAGTAATGACCGCGACATGGTCCAGCCGGTAATTCAGGGTTAACGCTGAAGTGGTGGTCATGAATAGCTCTCCAGCACCATTGCTGCTCCCAGACCGCCGGCAGCGCAGGCGGTCACCAGTCCTAATCCTCCCCCCCGACGCTGCAATTCGCGCAGCGTCTGAGTAATCATCCTGGCGCCGGTAGCAGCGAAAGGATGACCGTAGGCGATGGAACCGCCCAGAACATTAAACCTTTCTTCATTCACTTCCCCCAACGCATGGGGACGATTGAGTACATCTCTGGCAAAACGCTCATCAGCAAACAGTTTGAGGTTAGCCAGCGTCTGGGCAGCAAAGGCTTCATGCATATCAATTAACGTCAGATCATTAAGCGTCACACCGGCACGCTCCAGCGCCAGCGGGGAGGCATACGTCGGCCCTAGCAGCATATCCTGCCAGACATCAATGGCGGTGAAAGCATAGCTTCTGAGATAGCCTAACGGCGTAATTCCCAGAGCCTTCGCCCGGCGCTCGGTCATCAGTATCAGCGCAGCCGCTCCGTCAGTAAGTGGCGTACTGTTGGCTGCCGTGACGCTACCGTGCCGGCGATCGAAAGCCGGCCGCACGCGACTGTAACTGTCAGGACTACTATCATGGCGGATATTGTTATCCTGCTCCACTGCCTCATTAAAGGGCGCAACGTAGGCAGTCATCACCTCGTCACGCAGCAGCCCCTGCTGCCAGGCATGGGCGGCGCGCTGATGCGAACGATGCGCCAGACTGTCCTGCGCTGCACGGGTAATCGCATGGGTTTTGGCCATTTGCTCAGCGGTATCCCCCATGCGTAAACCCGTGGAGTACTCGGCAACCGCTGGTGGTACCGGCAGTAAATCACGCGGGCGCAGCTGTCGCAGTAACGAAAACTTTTTGCTTAGCGTACGCGCTTTATTGAGTTCAAGCAGCGTGCGGGCCAGTTTTTTACTGACCCCAATCGGCAGCACTGAACTGGAATCCGCTCCGCCAGCGATACCGATCTGCGCGCTGCCTGCCAGCAGGCTTTCGGCAACGTTTGCCACCGCCTGAAAGCTGGTCGCACAAGCCCGGCTGACGCTGTAGGCATCGGTGTGCACACTCATTCCGCTCGCCAGCACTATTTCACGGGCAATATTAGGGGCTTCGGGCATTTGCACCACCTGGCCAAACACCAGTAAATCAATCAGTTCCGGGGGTAATTCACTGCGTACCAGCAATTCACTGACCACCATTCTGCCCAGTTCGACTGCCGGAATAGCCTGAAAAGCGGTTGCCTGACGAACAAAAGGGGTACGAAGTCCATGGGTAATAACAATACGCTCACCGGGCCGGGAGAGTTGCGCCTGCTGGCTCATCAGTTCACCTGTTGCAGTTATGTGACCGGGCATCGTTGCCTTAGTGGTCTGACCTGATGCTAAGTGTTATCGATAACAGGATATTTCGCCAGACAGAAAAAGAAAAAATGAGAGTAAAAACACGCTTTAACGGTAAAACCGACAGCCAGACTGCCGGTTTGAGAACGGGAGGTTAGCGCAGTCCCAGCTGAAAAATCATCGCTTCCGCCTGACAGCAAAAAGTAAAATCAGCCCCCAGCCAGACACCATTGGCATCCTCTTCAAAACGCGAGGTAATAAGACAGGGTTCAGATTCTGCAGCGCGGGCTTTCTGCGTCAACTCTGCCAGCGCCTGCTGAGCCTGCTGGCGATCGGCATACTGTTTTATCCACGACGCGCTGCAGTCTGCATTATCCATAACGGTGCCGATATCCACACAGCAACAGGCTGCGGTTTCATTGGCACTGCATTTGTTCAGAGAGTTGTTCAAAACTGGCTCCTTAGTCTTGCACTGGTTAAACACTTTATCACTGATAGTATTTTACTCCGCTGTCACGCAGCAAGCAGCGTGACCGTGCGTTATCACGATAAACAATGATCCAGCGCAAACCAGAAAGTTTTATTGAAAACAAAAAGAAAGATTTTGTTAAGTTGATCGCTTTTTTAAAAACATCTAAGAAATATTTGAAAAACAATATTGCAACATTCCTACAGGTCGGACCTATACTTGGGCAACTGGTCTGATTTGTCAGATGTATTCCAGTCCCTACAATCCGCGATCCATTGTTTTGCGATGTAACATACTTTAAATAATTAGATAATGAGGTTGTGGTCATGAACCATAAAAACCTGTTTGCAAAGTCTGCTTTGGCAGCAGCAGTGGCACTTGTTACAACTCACGTTTCAGCGGCCGGCTTTCAGCTCAATGAATTTTCAGCAACCGGTCTTGGGCGCGCCTATTCTGGTGAAGGCGCGATAGGCGATACCGCAGCTTCCGCCAGCCGTAACCCGGCAACGATGGCGCTGATGGACAGGCCAATGTTTTCAATTGGCGCCGTTTACGTTAATCCCCAGGTTGATATCACCGGGCATAGCGCATCGGGTAACAGCCTTGATGCAAAAAATATTGCCCCTAATCAATGGGTTCCTAATATTCATTATGTTCAGCCGCTTTCCGACCAATGGTGGATTGGCGCATCGGCAACCAGTAATTATGGTCTAGCCACTGAATACAATAATGGCTACGCTGCCGGCAGTTATGGCGGTAAAACCGATTTAATGACCACTAACCTCAATCTGAGTACCGCTTATCGCCTTAACCGCCATTTCAGCTTCGGTGTCGGTTTTGACGCGGTTTACGCCCGCGCTAAAATCGAACGCTATGCCGGTGAGCTTGGTTCTCTGCTTCCGGCGGCAGGTCTGCCGGCGGTACCTGCTGACACACAAATTGCCCATCTGAAAGGAGATAAATGGGGTTATGGCTGGAATGCCGGTATTCTGTATGAAGTAGATGATAACAACCGTTTTGGTTTTACCTACCGCTCGGAAGTTAAAATCGATTTCGACGGCGATTACAGTAGCAATATTCCCAGCCAGCTGAATCCTGTCATCGGCCAGTTTGGCTTGCCTTATGGCACCAGCGGCAGCACCATTCCGGGATCTTTAACGCTAAATCTGCCTGAAATATGGGAAGTGTCTGGCTACCATAAAGTCGCGCCTAAGTGGGCGGTGCACTACAGCATGGCTTATACCAGCTGGAGCCAGTTCCAGGAACTGAAAGCCACCGGCGCTAACGGCCAGACGTTATTCCATAAAGAAGAAGGCTATCGGGATGCTTATCGTATCGCGCTGGGAACCTCCTATTTTTATGATGACAACTGGACCTTCCGCGCAGGGGTTGCCTTTGATGATAGCCCGGTTCCTTCGGACAAACGCTCAATTTCCATCCCCGACCAGGATCGCCTGTGGCTAAGTCTTGGCACCAGCTACGCCTTTAATGAAAATGCCTCTGTCGATTTCGGTGTGTCTTATATGCACGGCCAGAAAGTCACGGTTAAAGAAGGTGTTGACCTGGCAGCCACGCAGGCCAACGGGGGAACACCGGTTCCCTATACGTTTAATTCGAATGGTAAAGCCTGGCTGTACGGTGCGGAATTTAATTACAAATTCTGATCAATGCTGGAAAAAAAAGACCACCTCCGGTGGTCTTTTTTATTGTGCGCTTAATTGCCGGCGTCAATTTCTTTTAAGTTGTCCTGAATAGCCGCAGCATTCGGATTATCCTGTGGTTTCAGCTTACCACCATTAGCCAGGAAATCGTTATGCTGAAAATAAGCTTCACGAACGAAAATATAAGGATCTTTTGAATTACGCAGAATCGCATCGGAATCCAGTAATTCGGCGCGGGTTTCAATACCCTGTAACGCCCATTTTCCTGCCGACATCCAGAAGGTCAGCCAGCTCAGCACCGGGTAGATATCATCCACGTAGTCGCCCCCCTCCTGACGCAGCGTAAAACTGCCATAGAACGGAAGCTGGGCATAAGGTCCATAGCCGACGCCATAGCTGCCAAGCGTAGTGCCAAAGCGTTCAGGCGCATTACGCGCTAGCTGAGGATTGGCTTTGCCGGCAACATCGATAAACCCGCCCAGTCCCAGCACGGTATTGAGGAAAAAACGGGTAAAATGCACGCCAGCATTGTTGGCATTCCCTTTCAGTATGCTATTAACCATGCTGGCGGGTTCCTCAAGGTTACTGAGAAAATTACTGACGCCGGTACGCGCCGGTACCGGTACATAATTGCGCCAGGCCACGGCAACCGGACGCAAAACATAGGGGTCCACCACGTTGTAGTTAAAATTAAACATCGTGCGGTTAAAGCCTTCCAGAGGATCGGAACGGCCCTGAGATTCATTCGCTGGTCTGGAGCTGGCACAACCGGCCAGAAACACGCTTGCCAGTACCAGTCCCGTCAGGCGAAAATTCATACAAGTCTCCCTGTGCTAAAAGTCGTGTATCATGCTTACGGCTGCTGCTGATTAATCTCCACCGCCAGCTGCTGATGACCATCAAAAGGCATAACCGCACTGGTCCCTATCCAGTCTCCCGATTGCGGACTGGCGTGACCATCGCGTGAGATACGCGCCCGGACCTGTATCTGATGCTGAGCAGAAAGCAGGCGTTCGGGGATCATCGCATCACTGTCATCAAGCCTCAGTGATACAGGAAAATGGCTCAATGGCATTCTCTTCACTGCCACCGGGACAGGCGAAACACCATCGGAAACAGAAATATACAATACTCCTTGCGGCGGTAACATGGTTTTGGCCGCAGCGGCTAAAGAAACCTTTAGCGATAACCAGCTATTTTGCTGACCGGCCTGGGTTTTTGCCTGCTCGATACTACTTTCAATCATGGCGGTCTGTTTATCATTCTCTGGCAATAAAGTTAACATTTGTTGCCATATTTTGATGGCGCGCACATATTGCTGCTGGCTATAAGCATTAACCGCTGCCAGCCCAAGCAACGCAATATTATTGCCATCCTGTTGCAACATGTCCTGCAGTATCCCGCTAGCCTCACGGTTATCCTGAGGGTCTGGTGAACGCACCAGTACTTCAACATAATTCAGCCGTAGCTGCTGGTTTTCTGGCTGTAACCGCAGTGCTTTTTCAAACGCCTGGCGGGCCGTTTGCGCATCATTCAGCACCATGCCAATGCGACCCAGCATCATCCAGTCATTAACATTCTGCGGCGTTTGCTGCAAAGCACTGCGCAGCCCAAGCCCCAGCTCGCTTAACTGCGCCATGGTTAATGGCCGCGCCTGCGGATCCATCAGTTGTGCCCGCAGCGCCGGCAGATCATCCTGCACCTGCTTCCACTGTAATAACTGCAGCAAACCACCGGTTTTCAGATAACAGCCTGCACTCACCAATATCAGCAACAGCACACCGGGAAAAAGCAGCCAGCGCGATCCCGTTGTGGCCGGCGGCGGATCGGCTGGCGGGATATCGTCCAGCAAGGTCTGCTGCAATTCCCCAACCATATCCTGGTGACCGCTCAGCAGTCCTTCAGCATCATCACGCTGCAGTTCCTGCAATCGCTGCTGATAAAAAATTTTATTCAGCTTAGCGCGATCGGTTTGTGGCTCAACGTGAAGACGCCAGCCCGCGCAGACGAACAACATCACTGCGGCCACCAGCAATAACAACAGGATCAACCAGAAGAGAGTCATGATTGTTTCCTGTCGTGCAACAGGCTGTCGAGACGACGTTGCTGCTCAGCATTAAGCGTTGAATTAACCGGCGAACGACGCATTCGTCTGCCGCGAACAATAATCATCCCGCCTCCGGCCAGTAAAAAAAGCAGCGGTCCGAGCCACAGAATAATAGTGGATAGCTCGAACGGCGGCTGATAGCTGACAAAGTTGCCATAGCGGGCAATCATATAGTCCCGTATCTGCTGCGGCGTCAGGCCTTGCTGCAACAGCTGATAAACTTTCAGCCGCATATCAGCGGCAATCATCGCATTTGAATCCGCAATGCTATTATTCTGACATTTGGGACAGCGCAGCGATTCGGTCAGACTGCGATATTGTTGTTCCTGCTGAGGGGAGCTGAAATGACGCACATCAATCGCCGCCAGCGTACTGACGCAGAACAGTGATGCCAGTAGCAGTAACAGCAGTCTCATGATCCCGCCTCCTGACTGTATTTCTGCCATAGCGGTTTGACTTCGTTGTGCCAGACGCGCGGTGTCATATCGCCGGCATGGCGATAACGGATAATACCTTTACCATCAATCAGGAAGGTTTCCGGTGCCCCGTAAACCCCCAGATCCAGCCCCAGCATGCCGTTACCGTCATACAGGCTCAGGGCATAAGGATTACCGAGAGTGTTGAGCCAATTTATCGCTTTTGTGCGGTCGTCTTTATAATTCAGGCCCACTACCCGCACCCCTCCGGTGGCCAGTTGGTTTAGATACTGATGTTCTGCCCGGCAGGTGGGACACCAGGTCGCCCAGACATTTAGCAACAGCGGCTTACCGTTTATCAGGACGGCCTGATCATAAAACTTACCGGAGCTATCCAGTGCTTCCAGCTTAAATTGCGGCACCGGTTTGCCAACCAGTGCCGACTCCAGCAAGGTAGGATCATCACCTGTCGCATTCCGGCTAAGCTGCCACAGCAGGGCAGCGGCCAGCAGCATAAACAACCCGAGTGGAATCCAGAGCAATTTTTTATTCATGTTAGCTCCCTCGCCAGTTTTTTACGCGACCGGTAACGGGGATCCAACAGACAAAGCAGGCCGCCAGACGCCATCAACACCCCACCGAGCCAAATCCAACGCACAAAGGGTTTGTAATAAATACGCACAGCCCAGCTGTCGCCGGCCATTTGTTCGCCGAGCGCCGCATATAAATCGCGTGTCAGTCCTCCGCTGATAGCAGCTTCCGTCATCATTGTACGCGCCGCGCGGTAAAACCGTTTCTCTGCGCGCAGTACCGCTTCCGGCTTGCCATTACGCGTGACGGCAATAATGCCAACGCCGCCGCTGTAATTGGGTCCCTGTAAAGCATTAACGCCTTTAAAAGTAAAATGATAATTATGGATATCCACACTGTCGCCGGCACGCATCCTGACATCACGTTCCACGCTGTAGCTGGTGCTAAAAGCAATGCCGATAACCGTCACCGCCACACCAAGATGCCCCAGCACCATCCCCCAGTGGCTGCGGGTTAACTGCCTCAGCCCACGCCAGAAACGCTGACGATGGGTTGCCCGTTCATGCAGCTCCATCAGGGTCAGAATAATCACCCATAGCGCCATCATCAGCCCGACAACACTCATCGCAGCGATACGGTCCTGCATAAGCCAGGGTAATAACATGGAAAGAATCAGCGTCACCACCAGCGCCAGCGCCAGTCGTTTCCACAATTTTTGCGGCTGATCCCGACGCCAGCGTACCAACGGCCCGATACCCAATATCAGCGCGAACGGTGCCATCAGCCAGCTAAACAACATATTAAAAAAAGGCTCACCAACCGAAATGGTTCCCAGACCCAGCTGCTTATGCACCAGCGGCAACAGGGTGCCAAGCAGTACCACCAGCATGGCGGCAATCAGCAGCACGTTGTTCCCCAGTAAAAATGATTCGCGCGACCAGATGTCGTTTTGTACCCGGCTACGCACTTTGCCCCCTTTGAGGGCGTAAAGCAGCAAAGAGCTGCCAATTACTATTACCAGAAAAGCGAGAATAAACAGGCCGCGTGCCGGGTCAGAAGCAAATGCATGAACCGATACCAGCACGCCGGAGCGGACCAGAAAAGTCCCCAGCAAACTAAGAGAAAAAGCCGTAATGGCCAGCAGCACCGTCCAGGCTTTAAAACTGCCGCGTTTTTCAGTTACCGCCAGCGAATGCATCAGTGCTGTACCAGCCAGCCACGGCATCAGAGAGGCATTTTCCACCGGGTCCCAGAACCACCAGCCGCCCCAGCCCAGCACGTAATAAGACCAGGCCGATCCCAGCACGATACCGCAGGTCAGAAACATCCATGCGGCGGTGGTCCAGGGACGCGACCAGCGCGCCCAGGCGGTATCGAGGCGACCAGTCATCAGCGAAGTAATAGCAAAGGCAAAAGCCACAGAAAAACCGACATAACCCATATAAAGCAGCGGTGGATGCACTATCAGACCAGGGTCCTGAAGCATCGGGTTAAGGTCATGGCCATCCACCGGATACAGCGGCAGCGTGCGGGCAAACGGATTTGAGTTAAGCGTAATAAACAGCAGGAAACCAAAAGTGATCATGCCCATAATTGCCAGCACGCGGGCCACAGCATCCTGTGGCATGGTGCGACTGAACAACGCCACCAGCAGTGTCCAGCAACTCAGTAGCAGTACCCATAATAACAGCGACCCTTCATGCGCTCCCCAGGTTGCTGCAATACGATAATACACCGGCAACTGAGAGTTAGAGTTATCTGCTACGTACACCACGCTGAAGTCATTTACCACAAACGCATGAATCAGAATAATAAACGCCGCCGCAATTGACAAAAACAGTCCGTAAGTCAGTGGACGTGCAGTAGCCATTAGCCGACGATCCTGGCGGCAGGCTCCCCATAACGGATAAAAGCTGAGCAACAGCGACAGTCCCAGCGCCAGGCAAAGCAAAAAACTGCCAATTTCCGGCATCATGATCCAGGGCTCCCGGCCTCTGTCGTCGGGCCGTTCTGGTTTTTATTCATCGCATCTTTAATTTCCGGCGGGGTATACTTTTCATCGTGCTTTGCCAGCACCTCTTTTGCATTCACCAGCGTTGCATTTTCCAGTACGCCCTGGGCAACAATCCCCTGCCCTTCACGGAACAAATCGGGCAAAATTCCGACGTAATGCACGCTAATCATCCCTTTACCATCATAAAGCTGAAAACTGACCGCCAGCGTATGAGGATCGCGCTGCACGCTTCCGGGTAACACCATGCCACCAACCCTTAAACGTTGTCCGGGTTGCGGCTTTTGATGTGTCGCGCCCTTACCATTGATAATTTCGTCGGGCGTATAGAAAAGATCGATATTCGATCGCAGCGCATACATCACCAACGCGGTCGCCAGACTCAGTCCAACCAGCACGCAGACGACCATGATCAGACGATTTTTACGACGGCTGTTCACATTTACTCTCCTGCCGTAGCCGATGGAAGGCTGTTTTTGGTTTTGGCATTACGAATTCGGCGTGCACGCTGCTGTTTTCGCTGGATTTCTTTTAGCAGAAACCGCCGGGTAAGCAGCGTATGAACCAGCAGTACCAGCAGGGGAAGCAGTGTCAAAACAACCGCCAGCCAGACATAAAAAGCGTAACCACCCATAGCAAAAAAATCCTGCCAGCTGGAAAATGCAGGCGTCATGGCACACGCACTCCTTTAGTCAATAATGCGGCCACCCAGGGACGGTTGTGTTCACTGCGCAAAATCAGGTTACGCAGACGCATTAACGTCAGGGTGATAAACACCAGCAGATAACCGAGAATTGACCAGCGCAGCGGCGTACGCATGCTGGGATCGATTGAATGTTGCAACAATCCGGAATTGGCCTGGTGCAGCGTATTCCACCACTCAACGGAATAGTGGATAACCGGCAGATTCACCACCCCCACCAGAATCAGAATGCCGGCGGCCCGCCCGGCGGTACGCCGATCGTCAAAGGCAAGATAGAGCGCAATCGCGCCCATGTACAAAAAAAGGAGTATCAGTTCAGAAGTCAGGCGCGCATCCCAGATCCACCAGGTTCCCCACATAGGTTTACCCCAGGCGGCACCGGTAACCAGCGCAATGAAAGTAAAAACCGCCCCTACCGGTGCCATTGCGGCAGCCAGCATATCGGCCATTTTCAGCTGCCAGACCAGGCCGGTAAAAGCAGCCATAGCCATGATGCCATACACGCCCATCGACCAGATGGCTGCCGGTACGTGGATATACATGATGCGGTAGCTATTTCCCTGCTGATAATCGACCGGAGCAAAAGCAAACCCCCAAATCCAGCCCAGCAGCAGAACGACCACAGCGACGGCACCGAGCCATGGCACTAAACGACCGCATAACTGATAAAGCCGTTCCGGCTTCGCCAGTTGATGTAACCATTTCCACATCTTTTTTTGCTCACATAATAAGTAAAATTAAACGGGTTTTGCTATACCCTGCAGCCGCAACGACGCTGTCTGTATCTTGTTTTAATCCAGGCTAATACGTAACGCAGCGGCCGTTGCAAATGGCGATAACACCGCGCTGGCCAGCAAAAAAGCGCCCAGGATAGCCAGATACCCCGTCAGAGGCAGCCCCGTGGCCGCGGCATCCATCGCGGCACTGGCAAAAATCAGTAACGGGACAGCCAGCGGTAACGTCAGCAGACTGAGTAATACGCCGCCACGGCGCAAACCTACCGTCAGAGCAACACCAATAGCCGCCAGCAAACTCAGTGTCGGTGTTCCCAACAGCAGCGTCAACGCCAGCACGCACCAGCGGTTAAAATCTAACGACAGCAACAGCGCAGCCAGTGGCGACAACACAATCAGCGGCAGACCGGTTATTATCCAGTGGGCAGTCACTTTGCCAAGTACGGTGACCGGCAGCGGCAGCGGCAACAGCAGCAATTGCTCTAGCGAGCCATCGGCAAAATCATCGCGAAAAAGTCGTTCTGACGCCAGCAACGAGGCCAGTAACGCGGCCACCCAGACAATGCCCGGCGCGATGGCCGCCAGTAGTGCGGGCTGCGGACCGATACCCAATGGAAACAACGTTATCACAATCAGAAAAAACCATAGCGGATTCATTATTTCCGCACCACTGCGAAATGCAGTGCGTAATTCACGCTGAATAATCCGCCAGAACATCATACTGTCTCCGCCGCCAGCAGACGGATTTTACGCAGCGGATAACCCTGTTGCGGCAGATCCTGATGGGTAGTCAGCACCACCATGCCGCCGAGGCTGACGTGCTCAACCAGTCGTTGCATAAGAAAACTGACCCCGGCTTTATCAATGGCCGTCAGCGGTTCATCAAGAATCCATACGCTGGCCTGACTAAGCCAGAGTCGTGCCAGTGCCACACGTCGCTGCTGACCGGCAGAAAGTGCCGAAATAGCCACGTCTTCGTAACCGAGTAAACCGGCTGATTCCAGAGCATCCCAGACAGCTTGCTCTGGCCGATCGTGATGATAAAAACGCAGATTTTCCAGTGGCGTCAGCAGCGCTTTAACCCCGGGACGGTGCCCGAGAAATAGCAGCTGACGGTGAAACGCTTCACGCTGCTGTAAAATATCCTGCCCGTCCCAGCAGACGTGCCCCTGCTCACTGCGGTGCAGGCCGGCAAGAATACGCAATAATGAGGTTTTCCCTGCCCCGTTAACCCCTTCTATCTGCAGGATATCACCAGGATTAACGGTAAAACTTAACTGGCTAAACAGAGTGCGTTCTCCGCGAACGCAGGTCAGGCTGCGGGCTTCCAGCATCAGGCGGCATCATATTAATTAACCTTATCTGCGACTATATCACAAGCGCCTGACCAGCCGTAACCATCAAGGTGGTGACTATCAGCCAGATCATAACGCGCTGACAAACGCCATACGGTTATACGCTGACTTCACGGTTAATAATCCGACCGCTTCCGGGGTCATTCAGGACGGCACAATCAGGCGGGATTATCACATCTGCCTGGATGTATTGCGGGTGCATTCAGGCCTGCCCTGGTCAGAACAGCCATGTCACGTAAATACGCTGCAGACCCCGATCATAAACCTCCGGCGTAGGCCTCGTCTGAGTTATCTATTTGTCCGGAGGATTCAGAAAACAGCTGAGATGATGAAAGCGGTGCGTTGAACACGCAAAGCCGCCTGCGGTGAGAATGGCGTCCCCTGCAGGAATCGAACCTGCAACTAGCCCTTAGGAGGGGCTCGTTATATCCATTTAACTAAGGAGACCACGCGCGCCAGTATAACCTGTCTGATAATAAAATTAACCACAGCTACGGTCGTTTGCTTGTTTTACAGTCAGATAGTGAGGTTTTTTTTCGTAACCGGGCAGAAGTCGCAACGAAACGGCCAGCGCTGGCTGACACCCCCGTTTCACCAGCATGATGGCACGCCATGGCAGAAGCGAATGAAACAAGCAACGGCGGTTTTCAGTTGTCCTGAAACAGCGACTCGGCCAGACCAGCAAACGGCAGGTCTACCGCGAACAGGTCGCCGGATTGCGGATAACGAGTTAAATCCTGCACACTGCGATCCTCACGTGACGAGGTAATATACAAGGTTTTTAACGCCGCACCACCAAATGCTACCATGGTTGGCCAGCGCACCGGCAGCGCAATTGTTGCCACGGTTTCACCGTTTGCCGGATCAATACGTATCACCTTGCCCGCGCCATACAGTGCCGACCAGTAATAACCTTCAGCATCTACTGCTGCGCCATCGGGTAAGCCTTCCCCGGTGGCGTCAAACCGTCGCAGTACCTCGCGAGCACCGGGTTCACCTTGATTATCCAGCGGATAACGATAAAGCACGCCGTTCGGCGTATCCGCATGGTACATCCAGCGCCGATCGGGTGAAAATGCCAGCCCGTTAGAAATTTTAATATCACCGGCCATTACACGAAAATGATACTGATTATCCAGCCGGCACAAATGCGCCGCGTTACGATCCTGTGGTTGCCAGAGATTGCCACACCAAAAACGTCCCCATGGGTCCACGCGACCGTCGTTAAAACGGCTTTTATCGCTGGGATCGGGATTCTCAGCCAGCCAGCGGGTGATGTGACCCTGTGTGTCCATCAGGCAGACGCCACTGCGCAGCGCGGCCACAAATCCCCCGCCAGCGCGCAGGCCAAGGCAACCAATATGCTCAGCAACAGGAAAAACCTCATGCTGGCAGGTTTGCGGATTGAAACGATGAATGGCAGGGGCAAGAATATCAACGAAATAAAGAACCTGCTCTTGCACTGACCACAACGGGCATTCTCCCAGTTCTGCCTGGACCGCCAGAACATGCCTGACCGGATATGTCATAATTGTTTTCTCTTGCCTGAGTTGAAAACAGCTTAGTAAAGATTGAGACAAAACCCGGTGAGGCTGATGATTTTTTTAAGTTAATCACGGTTAACTGATTATTGCCCTGAACAAACCTCACCACTATCCGCTTATCGCGAACACATTTTCTGCTCTTTTTCAGCAAAATTTACCCGCCGGTGTAAGAAGAAAAATTAAAACAGACACCGATGATAAACCGCCAGCATCCTGACTGCGGGGTAATGATGCCAGACGCGGAGAGGGTTAAGCAGGACTGTACCGGACAACAGATTTTTTCGTCTTTTGATTAACTTTTAATCGCGTAGTTGCATTGATACCAGGTTTTTACTAAGCCGGGAATATTGCTGGATTGCGGCCTGAGCGCTTCCACTTTATCAAACCCTCGTGCCTGGCAATAGGCTCTCAGCTCTTTCTGTAACGCCGCATTATCTACTTTCAGCGGATCGTAGCGGTATTGCACCGTATTGACCGCAGTATCTTCATCAATACGTTCAAACGCCCCTGGCTGATGTGCGGTACAGCCAGCCAGCAGTAAGATAGTCAGCACGCAGGCTAATTGCCCCTTCATTATAACTCCTGTGAACGAAATGTCTGATGTTAACGCCGTCGTCAAAGCAAACCATCAGAAAAACACTCAATTTTGCGTCTCAGCAGATAAATTTTACCCATTGAATTGATTGGGTAAATCAACTGCCTGTTTCATCCTGATGCTGGCAGAATTAAGACTGACAAGATGCTTGTCAGCCAGACACCAGGGAAATTAAAGCAGTCATTTTCTACCCCGCTGATGCGGGCTTTTTTTAGACAGCTGTCAGTGAAGGAAAAATATATCCGCTTTACTGACGCAGCGTTTATCGCAATGTGCCGGTAAAGGTTTACCGATCGGCGCGCACGTCAATCATCACCGGACAATGGGCCTGTTCAATCACCGCTGCGCTGACTGAGCCTTTCAGTAAACGGTTGAAGGGAGTCAGATGGCGACGTCCCATAATGATCATTTCGGCATCGAGCGCTCTGGCCTGCTCAACAATGGTTATCGCCGCCTCACCGGCAACGACCCGGCCTCGTGCCGCTACCCCGGCCAGGCGCAACCGGGCCAGCGCCTGGCGCACCACCGATTCGGCACCGTTTTGCTCATCCTGACTGGACAACGCCGCATCGAACGTCTCTCCGGCAGCCAGTTCCAGTGGCGTGGCAAGGCTGCAATACTTTTCGTCAACACAGCACACCACCACCACCTGCGCATTTAGCGCCAGTGCCTGCTGTGCTGCCAGCGAGACCACTTTGCCGGCAATGGCAGAGCTATCAATAGCCACCAGTAGCGTTTTCATCTTCTGCTCCCAATCGGCTGTTATTTTGCGGGCCGTTTTGCCATCAGAATAGCGCAGCGACAATGGTGCTGTCAGCAGGGTTATCGCTGGTATTGTCGACGGAGAGAATACTGACTGCCAGACAACGTCCGCCCTTGTGCCCCAGCATACTGCGTGATTAACAGCGGTGCGCTCAGCTGCCATCCCCGACGCGGGCACGCCACTGAGCGGCAGCAAAAAGACACATTATTGTTCAATGAAAATTGTGATCGAACTCTCAGCACAATCATCTTTATTTTGCATGGCGAAGCGGGTAAATTAGTCAGCGATCCTGCCATGAGTGATTCATGGCGACCCGAATGAATAGCGCCAGCGCACTGTTTTGCGCGCGTTCATTCCATCTGTTTGCGTTGCGCAGGCCTGGGATCGCCGCAGCCGTGGTCGCACAGAGGAGTTGTTTGTGAAATACGCGTTGATGGGCATTTCGTTCTTACTGGTGCTCTGGCTGGGTACTTTTTACCTGATGTTATGACCGTTACATCATGAAAAGTGGGTCAGGCTCGCCTGACCCATATTGTCAGTTAGTTTTCGACAATGTCGCTTTTTACGCTTCCCGGTAACCTGCCGTCAGCACGAAACATCGCTTTAATGCCTCTTACTGCCTGCCGTATACGGTCACTGTTCTCAATCAGCGCAAAGCGCACATGGGTATCGCCATAATCACCAAATCCGACGCCAGGCGAAACGCATACTTTAGCTTCCTGTAACAGAAGCTTAGCGAATTCCAGCGAACCAAGATGGGCGTAGTGTTCGGGAATTTTTGCCCAGACATACATGGATGCTTTCGGCACCTCAACCATCCAGCCAGCTTCATGCAGACCTTTCACCAAAACATCCCGGCGACGTTTATATTCCGCTGCGATATCCCGCACACAGCGCTGTTCCCCTTCCAGGGCGGCAATAGCCGCCACCTGTAGCGGAGTAAACGTGCCATAATCATGGTAACTTTTTATGCGCGCCAGCGCGGCAACCAGCTCTTTATTACCAACCATAAAACCGATACGCCAGCCTGCCATGTTGTAACTTTTTGACAAGGTAAAAAATTCCACCGCAATGTCGCGAGCACCGGGCACCTGCATAATCGAAGGTGCCTGCCATCCGTCATAGACAATATCGGCATAAGCAAGATCGTGCACCACCAGCACATTATACTGTCTGGCCAGCGCAACCACCCGCTCGAAAAAATCCAGCTCCACGCACTGCGCCGTCGGATTAGAGGGAAAGCCAAGGATCATCATCTTTGGTTTGGGATAACTTTCGCGTATTGCCCGCTCAAGCTCGGCAAAAAAGTCAATTCCTTGCACCAGCGGTACTGAACGGACCTGAGCGCCGGCAATCACCGCACCGTAAATATGAATCGGGTAGCTGGGATTAGGCACCAGCACGGTGTCACCATGATCGAGCGTGGCCAGCATCAGGTGCGCCAACCCTTCTTTCGAGCCGATGGTAACAATGGCTTCACTTTCCGGATCAATATCGACCTGATAACGTTGCTGATACCAGTGAGAAATCGCGCGCCGTAAACGGGGAATACCGCGTGAAGTTGAATAACCGTGGGTATCATCGCGACGGGCGACATCACAGAGTTTTTCCACAATATGTGGCGGCGTCGGGCCATCCGGATTACCCATGCTGAAATCAATAATATCTTCGCCGCGCCTGCGCGCAGCCATTTTCAGTTCAGCGGTGATGTTAAATACATAGGGGGGAAGGCGTTCGATACGTGAAAAACGCCGAACAGGTGCATTATCAGCCATATTATCCTCAGATTGACGTTAGCGCCCGGACCGTCCGAGCGACGCTGACCAGCAGAGTGGTCTGTCTCTGAACTTATCGCAATCAGGCTAATAATGTCGATAGGCATGATAAAATTTTTTAAATATCGGATTTCAGGCAACCAAATACCCAATCATTCTGATATTTATTGCAGAGCAGATAATTATTCCGCAGCACTTACCTGAAGACGCCGTGAAGATAAATTTCCCGCTACCACATGCGCCTTAAGTGTGTGAAATTGATGCTGACAGAGGCGTTAGCGATACGCGACTACCAGCGCGTCACTGGCAAGACCCTGTTCGTGAAACTGACTGAGAAAAGCCTATCCCGGGCTGACGGTGGGAATGTCATTCAGCCCTGACGCTCATCCTGCCTGTTGCTCACAGGAACCGTCACACTGCAGAGTTGTCATCATCAGACGCTCAGTTTCCAGTAATATTCGCAAGCACACAAAACCGGAAATAATTCAGAAAAATAATTAATTCCTTCCTCTTTTTAAGAAGGTTATTAACTTTAATACAGCATAATCCGGGTCGCGTTATCACCGTGCTGAGCGCGGTTTATCTGCAGCAACGCTGAGCGTCATTCTGTCTGCAAGGGCATTAATCAGAAAAGATTAATTATCCAGCAACCATTTCCGCTATTTTTTGCTCAGGTTTCCCCAATTAAGCTAATAACGGCCTGCGCATGTTTTCAGCTGCTGAACTCATATCCGCTATCTGCCGATGCAAAAACAACGTGGGGCGACAGCCATCGCCCCGCAGAGAAGAAGAGAGGTAAAGGTTACAGGATACGCCCCAATGTCTGACGCAAATGGGCGCCAGCACCCAGTAAACCGGGCTGATCGTGCGTGATTAAATAAACCGGAATCGGATGAACATAATCATGAAAACGCCCTTTGTCTTCAAAGGCAGCGCGAAAACCTGACGCTTTGAAAAACGCCAGAAAACGCGGCACAATTCCCCCGGCAATATAGACACCACCAAAGGTGCCAAGCGTTAAGGCGAGGTTGCCGCCAAAGCGTCCCATAATGACACAAAACAGCGACAGCGCGCGGCGGCAATCCGTACAGCTGTCAGCCAGTGCCCGTTCAGAGACATCTTTAGGCTTTAAATTTTCCGGAACCCGATTATCTGATTTAACAATAGCGCGGTAAAGATTAACCAGCCCCGCGCCTGAAAGCACCCGTTCAGCGGAAACATGACCCATTTCGGCGCGCAGCACTTCAAGGATCAGGTCTTCCTCTTCGCTATTCGGCGCAAAGTCAACATGCCCGCCTTCCCCAGGCAAACTGACCCAGCGTTTATCAACGTGCACCAGATGAGCAACCCCCAGTCCGGTGCCAGCACCGTAAACGGCAATCGGTTTATCAGCCACCGGGGCATCGCCGCCAAACTGCATTACGTCTTGCGCTTTCAGCATGGGAATAGCCATTGAGACGGCGGTAAAATCATTAATAATTTCAAGATGTTCAAAACCAAGACTGGCTTTCATTTTACGGGTAGAGAATGCCCAGTCGTGGTTGGTCATTTCTACCCAGTCATCCGTGATCGGACAGGCAATGGCAATACAGCCATCTTTTATCTCTTTTTGCTGTTCATCAAGCCAGGTGCGAATCACCGCTTCAAGACTCTCATACTCTGCCGTGGAGAACGTTTTGGCTTGTGAAATAGCACCGGTTTCGACATCGCACAGCGCAAGACGTGCGTTGGTCCCGCCTACATCACCCACCAAAGCATAACTGGTCATTATTGTTTTGCTCCGCTTACGTCAATTTAAGACACGAAAAATTGTGCCAGGAAAACAACAGCGCGCACCGCTTTCAGGGCGACGGTTTGCGCACTTCCGCTAACTTACCATACCGGCAAGTCTGTCCGGATGACAGGCCGCAAGTCTGAAATAGTTAAAATGCAAAAAAGGTGCTATCAGTATTAGTGCATTTCTCGCTGGTAGGGGAAAAATTTTGCAAATGGCAGCGCGTTAGATGGCGCGAGCACAGCGAGAACCCTGGCAAATATCAATATCACTATAAACATAGACTGTACCTGTAACCCATCAGCCTGATTGCAAAGGAAAAAGCAATGCCCTATCTTGCAAGCGAACAACGATATCAGACCATGACCTATCAACGCACCGGTCAGAGTGGCTTAAAACTTCCGCGCATATCGCTGGGTCTGTGGCATAACTTTGGCGATAACGCCCACTTCAGTCACAGCCGGGCGCTGCTGCGACATGCTTTTGATCGGGGTATTACGCACTTTGACCTGGCCAATAATTATGGCCCACCGCCGGGGTCGGCTGAAGAAAATTTCGGGCGCATCCTGCAGCAGGATTTTCACCGCTACCGTGATGAGCTGATCATTGCCAGTAAAGCCGGTTATACCATGTGGCAAGGCCCCTATGGTGACTGGGGATCGCGTAAATATCTGATAGCCAGTCTCAATCAGAGCCTGCGGCGAATGAAACTGGATTATGTTGATATTTTTTATCATCACCGCCCCGACCCGGATACCCCATTGCAGGAAACCATGCAGGCTCTTGATCATATTGTAAAGCAGGGAAAGGCGTTGTATGTCGGCCTCTCCAACTATCCGCCCGATCGGGCCGCGCAGGCGCTGACGTTGTTGCGTGAAATGGGCACGCCGTGCCTGATTCATCAGCCAAAATTTTCAATGCTCGAACGCACGCCAGAAAAAGGTTTGCTGGCTCTGCTGGAACAACAGGGTGTCGGCTGTATCGCGTTTTCACCGTTAGCCGGAGGGATACTGAGCGATCGCTACCTGAACGGTATTCCGCAGGATTCCCGCATCGCCAGCGGCAGCCGTTTTCTCAGCGAGCAGGCGCTGACGCAAGACAAAATGGCCAAAGTGCGCCAGTTAAATGCACTGGCGGAAAAACGCGGTCAGAAGCTGGCACAAATGGCGCTTGCCTGGGTGCTGCATCACCGGCAAATCACATCTGTACTGATTGGTGCCAGTCAAACCGGGCAAATTGATGATGCGGTGGCGGTGCCCGGCCATCACGACTTCACCGGGGAAGAGCTGTCAGCGATTGACCATATTATTGGCTGACCTTGCGCCGGAGACGCGGCAGAGAACCACCGTGCACAACAGAGGCCCTGGTTTGCGTCCCCGGCCGCCGCATGCTTTCGCCAGGCGATGATCCCATGATTAAAGCCGCAGTGCCGTCAGCTCAGCTAATTTTTTCCGGTGGCCATGCCGTACAACAGCCAGAGGTTCAGCGCCACCACCAGCACCACGATAACCCGACCAACATTTTGCATCAGCGCGGAATTGACCATCTGCCCCATCAGTTTTTTATTGCCGGTAAAATTCAGCAACGGCACCAGTGCCAGCGCAATACCGAAGCTCAGCACGACCTGACTCATTACCAGAATCCGTGTCGGGTCCCAGCCGGCAATAATCACGACAAATGACGGCAGCATGGTGACCGCCCGGCGCAGCCATAGCGGAATTGAAAAATTAACAAATCCTTGCATAACCACTTGTCCTGCCAGCGTTCCCACTACGGTAGAAGAGAGTCCGGCTACAACCAGACTCAGACCAAATACCAGTGCCGCCGCACGACCCAGCAAGGGATCAAGAGTCAGATAGGCCTGGTCAAGTTCCGAAATGCCGGCATGGCCACTAAAATGGAAGGCCGCTGCGGCGGTTGCCATCATTGCCAGATTGACAAAACCGGCAACCGTCATGGCTATCGCCACATCAAGCCTGGTGGAGGCGTAACGATCGGCGCGGGTTTGCACATCACCATGCTGCGTCAGCGACGAGTGCAGATAGATTACGTGCGGCATAATGGTGGCGCCCAGCACCCCGGCAGCAAGATAGACCGCCTCGGTTGTTGGCATCGCCGGGATAGCCATGCCTTTAAGCAATCCGGCCACGTGGGGCTGAGAAAAGAAAAGCTCAATAATGTAGGCGGCGGCAACAAACAGCAGCATGCCGCCAATAACCAGTTCAAGCGGTTTCTGACCGCGACGCTGTAACAACAGAATAAAGACGGTTGCCACACCAGTCAGCACCGCCCCCTGCAACAGAGAAACACCCAGAATAAGCTTAAAGCCAATTGCCGCACCGATAAATTCGGCCAGATCTGTCGCCATCGCAATGATTTCAGCCTGTACCCAGTAAAACCAGACCAGCGGGCGGGGATAGCGGTCGCGGATAAGCTCCGCCAGATTGCTGCCGGTAGCAATGCCCAGTTTGGCTGACATCAGCTGAATGATCATCGCCATAATGTTCGCCCAGACCACGACCCACAGCAGGGTATAGCCATAACTGGCGCCTGCCTGAATATTGGTAGCAAAGTTGCCCGGATCGATATAACCGATTGCCGCAATAAAAGCAGGCCCCATCAGGGCTATTTTAATTTTCCGGTTTCCCCGGCTATTTGCATCCGCCGTGCCAGTTTCCAATATCACCACCCATTAAATTACCGATAAATCGACGCCACAAGTCATCATACAGCGGGTGCTGTTTGCTTGCGGCTATCGCTATAATAGCCAACGCTAAATAAGATAGCCATGGCTATATTACTCGTCGCGATGTTACCACTTGCCGATGAGTAACGGTGATACCATCGTAGTTTAGGTGGGGTTTATTAACAACTTATTAGCACTTTTTTAATGAAGGCGTTCAGGATGTGACCGCTCAGCGATTTCCGCATCGCTGAACGATAGGCAATTGTTATATTGTGGATTTGCTCTCGTTTTTAGCGGCTTTGTTACATAGAATGTGCAGCGAAATATAGTCTGCCTCAAGTCTGGAGCCCCATAATGATGTCCCGCATTCTGCACTTTGTTTTAGCGCTGGCAGTGGTTGGCGTACTGGCTATTTTAGTCAGCCGCGATCGTCGAAATATCCGTATGCGCTTTATTGTTCAACTTCTGGTCATTGAAGTGATCCTTGCCTGGTTTTTCCTCAATTCACAGGTGGGTCTCGGTTTTGTCCAGGGATTCGCCGGGTTGTTTGACAAACTATTAAAATATGCCGGACAGGGAACCAGCTTTGTATTTGGCAACATGAATGAAAAGGGACTGGCCTTCTTCTGGCTTAACGTACTCTGCCCAATTGTTTTTATCTCAGCGCTCATCGGTATCCTGCAGCATTTTCGCATTCTGCCGGTGATTATCCGTATCATTGGTACCGTGCTGTCCAAAATAAACGGCATGGGTAAACTGGAGTCTTTTAACGCGGTCAGTTCACTGATTCTGGGGCAGTCAGAAAACTTTATTGCCTATAAAGACATTCTGGGAAAAATGTCAGAACGACGTATGTACACCATGGCAGCCACCGCGATGTCCACCGTGTCGATGTCAATTGTCGGGGCTTATATGACCATGCTCCAGCCCCGTTACGTTGTTGCAGCGCTGGTGCTGAACATGTTCAGTACCTTTATTGTCCTGTCACTGATTAACCCTTATATCGTCAACCGCGAAGAAGAGCTGAAACTCAGTAACCTGCATAAAGGACAGAGTTTTTTTGAAATGCTGGGCGAATATATCCTGGCGGGTTTTAAAGTTGCGGTAATTGTTGCGGCTATGCTGATTGGCTTTATTGCGCTGATTTCCGGCATTAACGCCCTGTTTGATTCTCTGTTTGGCATCAGTTTTCAGGGGATCCTTGGCTACATATTCTTTCCGTTTGCCTGGGTCATCGGCGTACCCGCACATGAAGCACTGCAGGCCGGTAGCATTATGGCAACGAAAATGGTGTCGAATGAATTTGTCGCCATGATGGATCTGCAAAAACTATCCGGCCAGCTGTCACAACAGGCAGAAGGTATCCTGTCTGTTTTCCTGGTTTCCTTTGCCAATTTCTCTTCAATTGGCATTGTTGCCGGCGCTATCAAAGGTCTGAATGAAGAACAGGGTAACGTGGTTTCCCGTTTTGGCCTCAAATTACTGTATGGCTCAACGCTGGTCAGTGTCCTTTCCGCTTCCATCGCGGCACTGGTGCTGTAAACGCATCACGGGCCGGTTTTCCCGGCCCTGAGCGACCACAGCCCGAGGCCATCATGTTCCCCAGGCATTTATTGCGCACAGCGGGCAACCAGCACGGAGCAATAACAGGCGCAAAAATCAGCCATCAGTCTGGCAAAACACTCATCACGGGAAAAATAAGAAATTTGGTGGAGATAAGCGGGATCGAACCGCTGACCTCTTGCATGCCATGCAAGCGCTCTCCCAGCTGAGCTATACCCCCACACCGAGGCTGTTATTCAGGACCAAACTGGCGGGATCCAATTTGGTGGAGCTAAGCGGGATCGAACCGCTGACCTCTTGCATGCCATGCAAGCGCTCTCCCAGCTGAGCTATAGCCCCTTCCTGAAAAACCGTGTCATGTTGACGGCGGGGATAATATGAAACGCGGCTAAAGGTGTCAACGGCAAAATGTGAATCTGTGCTCAATCGCTGAAAAAGCGCCCAACCCGCGCCGGCGTTAATGATTTATGCTTAGCAGCTGACAGTTTTTTATACTAACAAAATTACCGTACTGATAAGTTTATTTCTCTTTGCGCAAAGCCAATAACGCAAACCACCCGTCACGGATAATTAGCCTGCAAGCATAGTTAACGTTAATAGCATGCTAAATATTCACTTGTATTTGTTAAATTCACGTGCAAAACTGCGCACGTTTTTTACTGCCGGAAAGGCGTAAGCGCGGGATGCGCACGTTTTTATCATTCGCCCCCGGCGCTGTGTCTTCCCTTTTCGATTTGAAAAACACCAGAAAACTATGTCCTTGCATTCACCTAAAGAAATCGCGGCGGTTGCTATTCAGAGTGGCATCGCAAAACACAAGGCTTCTGTCAGCTATCTGTTAATTCTCGGTTTTATGGCTGGTGCCTTTATCGCCACTGGCTTTCTGCTCGATCTGCATGTGATTAACCAGCTGCCCGCAGACTGGGGCTCATTTGCCAGTTTGCTTGGTGCATCTGTGTTTCCGTTAGGGATTATTTTAACGGTACTGGCGGGAGCTGAATTACTGACGGGCAACATGATGACCTTACCTATTGCCTGGTTTGCCCGTCAGATCAGTGGGTTCAGCGTCCTGCGTAACTGGTTTTGGGTCACCATTGCCAATTTTCTTGGCAGTATTGCGGTTGCCTGGTTTTTTGGTCATGTGCTCGGTATGACAGAAGGCGATTACCTGAAAAAACGCTGGCAACGGCCACTGCTAAAGTGCATGCCGATTTTCTGCATGCTTTTATTTCTGCTATCGGCTGTAACTGGCTGGTCTGCCTCGCCGTATGGCTGTCGTTTGCCAGTGAAAGATGTGGTCGGTAAAATTTTTGGCATGTGGTTTCCGGTCATGGCATTTGTTGCCCTCGGCTTTCAGCACGTTGTCGCCAATATGTTTATTATCCCGGCGGCCATTTTTGCTGGCTCCCTGAGCTGGGGCGACTATCTGACAAATTTTGTTGCAGTATTTTTCGGTAATGCCGTTGGCGGCGCAATTTTCGTTGGCCTGGCCTGGTTCATGGCATTTCGTCCACAACTCACCGCGCCGACTGAAATTCGCTAACTCCCTTTCCCCCCACGATTTTTGGGGGGATTTCCCGATCTTCCTCTGATTTTTTCATTATACCCCTAACACTGAATACTCATTAGTTGTTCATTTAACACATTACTGTAATATTAATCATCGTGAACAATCGGCAGCATAAAGGATTAGGTTGTGAAAAAGGAATGGTTAACCCCGCAGGAAATTGCTCAGCAAACTGGCTATACCCGTCAGACAATCAATAAATGGATTAACCGGGAACACTGGACTACTGCGCCCCGAAAAGGCATACAAGGTGGTCGTGGTCGCAAGGTACTGATTGACGAACGCGTCCGTCAGTTTCTTAAAACATCCGCCCGTCAGGTGGCAGAAGATGGCAGCCATTACCGCCCTTCCGGACGCAAGGATCCATTAACAAACCTACTGGTTACCTCGGTACAGCAGATGACAAATGACGAACGAGAAAAGCTGACCGCATTGCTTTTACGCGAAGGGATTCTTGGTATGTTGAGTCGTCTCGGCATTGACTAGCGACAAGCTGGAAAACTCCCAGGCCCCTGACGGGACCTGGGGAATTCGCGCTTACTGTTGTTCCCGCTGAGCGATCCACGCTAACGCTTTGCCAATTCGCTCAACAGCCCGTGCCTGGCCGATTGCATGCACGGTAACATCCAGTCCAGGCGACTGGCCTGCCCCGGTCACCGCCACCCGCAATGGCATGCCTACTTTACCCATTCCGACACCCAGTTCATCAGCCGTCTCCTGAATAGCCTGATGAACATGCTCTGCAGTCCAGCTCTCTATTACCTTTAGCTTATCGCGAACCCGTTCCAAAGGCTCACGAGCAACCGGACGCAAATGTTTTTTCGCTGCATCAGCATCAAACCCGGCAAAATCTTCGTAGAAATAGCGGCAGGAAGCCGCCATTTCTTTCAGGGTTTTACAGCGCTCACCCAGCAATTTTACTAATGCCGCCAGCTCAGGGCCGTTGCGGGTATCGATATTTTCCTGCTCAATATGCCATTGTAATTGCGTAGCCACATATTCCGCAGGCAGCGTATTGATATAGTGGTGATTGAGCCACAGTAGCTTTTCTGTATTGAAGGCGCTGGCAGACTTGCTGACGGCATCCAGACTAAACCACTGTTTCATCTCATCAATACTGAATATTTCCTGATCGCCATGTGACCAGCCCAGACGCACCAGATAATTAAGTAATGCCTCAGGCAAATAGCCATCATCACGGTATTGCATCACGCCAACAGCACCATGTCGCTTAGAAAGCTTTTTACCATCATCGCCAAGGATCATTGACACATGGGCATATACCGGCACCTGCGCCCCGATAGCTTTAAGAATGTTAATCTGCCGCGGCGTGTTGTTAATATGGTCTTCACCACGAATAACGTGCGTAATTTGCATATCCCAGTCATCAATAACCACGCAAAAATTGTAGGTGGGTGAGCCATCGCTACGGCGGATAATCAGATCATCCAGTTCCTGATTACTAAAGGTGATGGGGCCACGAATCTGATCGTCAAAGACCACCGACCCTTCCTGAGGATTGCGAAAACGCACCACACAGGGCTCAGTGTCATCATGATGCTGGTGATTATCACGGCAGTGGCCATCGTAACGGGGTTTGTCGCCCTTTGCCATTTGCTCTTCCCGCAGCTGCTCCAGCCGCTCCTTAGAGCAGTAACATTTATAAGCGCTACCAGCCTGCAGCATGTCATCAATCACCGCGTTATAGCGTTCAAAACGCCGGGTCTGATAATACGGACCTTCATCCCAGTCAAGACTCAACCAGTTCATACCATCCATAATGGCGTCAATGGCCTGCTGTGTTGAACGTTCAAGATCGGTATCTTCAATACGTAACACAAACTCACCGCCGTGATTGCGGGCAAACAGCCAGGAGTAAAGCGCGGTGCGTGCGCCTCCCACGTGCAGATAACCGGTCGGACTGGGGGCGAAGCGGGTTTTGATTTTCATTCACTGCTGCCTTATTACACAAAAGCCGGCACGCGGCCGTTTTTCTGATGAAAGAATAAATAAAGTGGGCAACATTCTACCATCTGAGGATGAATCCTCAACGTTAAGCCAGCTAACCACTGTGGTTTTCTCTGCGCTGGCGTGGGATGAAGGCCGCTCTCCTGGCGGGGCGGTTTAAAAGACTGGCAGCCTGTTTAAATTTAAGACGAACAAACCGTTTCGTTTTAAAAAGCGTTGACTCACTAACAACTATCCCTATAATGCCACTCCACACAGCGGGGGTGATTAGCTCAGCTGGGAGAGCACCTCCCTTACAAGGAGGGGGTCGGCGGTTCGATCCCGTCATCACCCACCACTTATTATGTGGTTCCCGCCGTGTGAATTAAGAGAATTGAGAAGTGGGTGATTAGCTCAGCCGGGAGAGCACCTCCCTTACAAGGAGGGGGTCGGCGATTCGATCCCGTCATCACCCACCACTTCTCAGCGGCTAACTCTCTTAAAATTGCAGTAACGAAGTGGGTGATTAGCTCAGCCGGGAGAGCACCTCCCTTACAAGGAGGGGGTCGGCGGTTCGATCCCGTCATCACCCACCACTTCGGGTCGTTAGCTCAGTCGGTAGAGCAGTTGACTTTTAATCAATTGGTCGCAGGTTCGAATCCTGCACGACCCACCAATGTATTAAGGCGCCCTAAAGGCGCCTTTTTGCGTGACAGAACGGCAGGATGAGAACCTGCAGCAGGTTCGGGCCGAACGCAGTGAGACAACGTTGCGACAGCAACGGCCCGCAGGGTGAGGCGCAGCCGAATCATCCTGCACGACCCACCAGTGTATTAAGGCGCCCTAAAGGCGCCTTTTTGCGTTGTATAAAAAATTTTCCAGTGTCTCCTGCAGTCCCTTTCTATTATGACCAACGGCATCAAGTTTGCTCTCTTTTTACCGATAACCAGGATACTTAATCTTGTGGAGAGAACACATGAGCAGCATCGGAAGCATTGGCAGCGCCAGCCACCATACTGACAGCAACCCATCTTCGAAAATTGCGGCAATCTATAAGCAGATAGCCCAGCTGGCACAACAGTTAAGTGAACTCGCAACGTGCGGTGATAATAGTGAGATAACCAACGAAGAAAGCGCGATGATTGAGTCAGAAATCAAGATGCTTGAGACACTGATTGCCCAGCTTCTGGCCCGGCAAAATCAACCTGACCCGCTCAGGGCATCGGGCAGCATGGTCGCCGCAGCCGATGGTATCAACCGTCCGACAGGCAATCACCAGCTGGACGTTTATACCTGATTAAAATGAAGGCGCCCGCTGACGCTGATAAGCCAGCAATCCGGCCTGGCGATGAACTTCCTGCCAGATCGCTTCTGCTGCCGGGGTCAGAGAGCGATTTTTGCGGCGAATCAGCATCAGCGAACGATTTATTTCCGGTACCAGTCGCCGGACCATCAGCGAGCCGCCTGCCGGCAGCGGTAACGCCAGAGCCGGCAAAATAGAGATCCCAATCCCGGCTTCAACCATTGGGTAAAGCGTTGCCGGATGCCCGATTTCCTGCACAATTTCCGCCTCAACCTGCTGTTGTTGTAAGGCATTATCAATTAATACCCGGCTGCCTGATGCGTAGTCCTGAAGTACCAGCAGGCGCTGATTCAGGGCTGACCATGGCACCTCAGCCAGAGAAGCCAGTACATCGTCCTGGCGGCACAGCAGTAAAAAAGGCTCATGCAAAACCGCTTCCGATGCAAAATCGTCGCCAGGCAACGGTCCAATTACGATACCAAAATCCACCTCTCCGTTACGAATACTTTGCAAGACCCAGTGTTGCGGACGGTCTCTGAGCATAATTTTTATCTCCGGATAACGCTGCTGGCTTGCTGCCAGACATTGTGGCATCAGCTGCGCCGAGATAGTCTGACTCGCGGCAACACGTACCATACCGCTGCGTTGCTGCCCGTAACTGCGGACATCAAGTAGCACGGTATTCAGATCGTCAAGCTGACGTTCCAGCTGACGGGCTAGCTGTTCACCGGCCTCCGTCAGTAATACTTCACGGGTGGTACGGTCAAGTAAACGAATACCGATTTCGTTTTCCAGCTCCTTAATACTGTGGCTTACCGCCGACTGACTCAGGCCAATGGCCTGGCCGGCCTGACTGAAACTGCCAAAGTGAGCCACAGCAACAAAGATCCGCAGCTGACGTAAGGTATAATTCATCTATTTTCCTCATGGATGAATGCAATAAATCAATTTTATTTCTTAAAGCCGAACGCGCACAATAGCCCTTTCTCTTTTTAACCAGGTATTAACAATGGCTGTGTTTCGCCTCGACCCGATGATGGTCAAACTGATTATTACCGTCTTGCTGGCCAGCTTTATTCCGGCACGCGGCGCCTTTGTGCCTTTCTTTGAAGGTCTGACAACCGCCGCCATCGCCCTGCTATTTTTTATGCATGGCGCGAAACTATCGCGTGAGAAAATTATTGCAGGCAGCAGCCACTGGCGACTCCATCTGTGGATTATGTTCAGCACCTTTGTGCTGTTCCCTGCGCTCGGTCTGCTGGTACTTTGGTGGCATCCGGTAGAGGTAAGTAATGATATTTATACCGGATTTCTTTATTTATGCATTCTGCCTGCCACGGTGCAATCCTCCATTGCCTTCACCTCACTGGCCGGCGGTAATGTGGCCGCCGCAGTATGCAGCGCCTCGGCATCAAGCCTGCTTGGCGTTTTTGTCTCGCCGCTGCTGGTCGGCTTGCTGATGAATATTCACCAGCACAGTAGCGCTATGAGCAGTCTGGAACAAATTGGCAAAATCATGCTGCAGCTGCTGCTGCCCTTCGTTCTGGGCCATCTCGCGCGCCGCTGGATTGGTCAGTGGGTTGAACGACACCGCGGCCTGATAGCTCAGACCGATCAGTCATCGATTTTACTGGTGGTATATACCGCCTTTAGCGAAGCGGTTGTTAACGGTATCTGGCATCAGGTTGGCGTGGATACCCTATTCTGGATTCTGGCGGGCAGCCTGCTGCTGCTGATAACGGTGCTGACGATAAATCTGCTGGCGTGCCGGCTATTTGGCTTCAGCCGTCCGGATGAAATCACCGTGCTGTTTTGTGGCTCGAAGAAAAGCCTGGCTAACGGGGTCCCCATGGCCAACATCCTCTTCCCTGCCGCGACTATCGGCATCATCGTTCTGCCGCTGATGATTTTTCACCAGGTTCAGCTGATGGTGTGTTCGTTTATTGCCCAGCGTTATAAAAAGGTGGGACAAAAAGCTGCACAACAGCAGAAAAATTTTGCCAGAGAGACTTCCGACATAGAGTCATAAATCATTCAGTACGCTGGAGGGGTTTAATCAGCCCTTCCAGCCCTTCAATTTTGATCGTCAGCGTCATCTGCATCAGATCGCCAAGCCGGCCGGCGGGGAACTCAGCTTTACGGGCAAACCACAGCAGATAAGGTTCCGGTAAATCGATAAGCCTGCGCCCTTTATATTTGCCAAACGGCATTGTGGTATTGGCAATTTCCAGCAAATCCGCTTTTTCCATATTATTCCCCCAGCAGACGCAGCATTTCAGCCTCATCAATCACGTTCACACCCAGCTCAGTTGCCTTCACCAGTTTAGAACCCGCCGCTTCCCCGGCAATCACCAGATCGGTTTTCTTTGACACGCTGCCGCTGACTTTGGCACCCAGCGCCGTCAGACGTGCTTTCGCATCATCACGGGACATCAGGGTCAGCGAACCGGTCAGGACAACGGTTTTTCCGGCGAACGGACTGTCGATATCCTCTGCTCTGATAACTTCAACCGCTGGCCAGCGGATACCGGATTCCTCGATCAGCTGACGAATCACTTCACGATTGCTGGCTTCATCCATAAAATTACGCACATGACTGGCGACCACCGTGCCGACATCCTGCACAGCAATTAAATCCTCCAGCGAGGCCGCCATCAGCGCATCAAGCGAGCCAAAATGCGTCGCCAGATTTTGTGCTGTCGCTTCGCCCACCTCACGAATCCCCAACGCATAGAGAAAACGTGCCAGGGTGGTTTGTTTGGCTTTTTCCAGCGCCGTAATCAGGTTTTGTGCCGACTTTGCGCCCATGCGGTCGAGAGCAGCAAGCGTAGTGGCCGTCAGACGAAACAGATCAGCAGGCGTTTTCACATATTCCTTTTCCACCAGCTGGTCGATTATTTTGTCGCCCATACCGTCAATATCCAGCGCACGGCGGGAAACGAAATGTTTCAGCGCTTCTTTGCGCTGCGCGCCACAAATCAAGCCGCCGGTACAACGGGCCACGGCTTCCCCTTCCACGCGCTCAATATCAGCGCCACACACCGGACAGTGAACGGGAAAAACCACTTCACGGGCATCTGAAGGACGGGCACTGCTAATGACACCGACCACCTGCGGAATCACATCACCGGCACGGCGGATGGTGACACTGTCGCCAATGCGCAGACCAAGCCGTTCAATTTCATCGGCATTATGCAAGGTCGCATTGCTGACCATAACGCCGGCTACCTGTACCGGCTCCAGCCGCGCCACTGGCGTAATCGCCCCGGTGCGTCCGACCTGAAATTCCACGTCACGCACCCGGGTAATCTGCTCCTGGGCGGCAAATTTAAAAGCCACGGCCCAGCGCGGTGCCCGCGCGACAAAACCGAGTTGCTCTTGCAAATCCTGTGAGTCTACTTTTATCACCACGCCATCAATATCAAAACCAAGCCCGGCACGTTCAGCTTCGACCTGATGGTAAAAATTCAGCACGGCGTCAGCGCTGTGGCATAGCCGGATACGATCGCTGACCGGCAATCCCCATTGTTTAAATTGTTGCAGTCGCTGCCAGTGGCTGGCGGGGAGCGTGCCCCCTTCCAGCAACCCCAAACCGTAACAAAAAAAGGTTAACGGGCGTTTGGCGGTAATACGCGGGTCAAGCTGGCGTAACGAACCGGCAGCAGCATTACGTGGGTTAGCAAAAACTTTACTGCCGCTACGGCGTGCTTCGGCATTAAGCTTTTCAAAACCGGATTGCGGCATAAAAACCTCACCGCGGATTTCAACCCGGGCGGGAATATTCTCCCCCTGCAGACGCAGCGGGATCGCCCGGATAGTGCGCACATTGGCAGTAATATTTTCACCGGTAGTGCCATCGCCACGGGTGGCTGCACGGGTCAGCACACCCTCTTCATACAAGATGCTTACCGCCAGCCCATCCAGCTTAAGTTCACAGCAAAACGCAATCTCATCACTGCTTTTTAGCCGATCCTGAATCCGTTTGTTAAACGCCAGATAACCGGCTTCATCAAACACGTTATCCAGTGACAGCATTGGCATCTCATGCCGGACCGGCTGAAAAGCAGTCAGCGGTGCGGCACCCACTCGCTGGGTGGGCGAGTCTGCCGTCACCAGCTGAGGATATTGTTCTTCCAGCTGGCGCAATTCACGCATCAGCCTGTCATATTCCGCATCCGGAATTTCCGGAGCATCCAGCACATGATAAAGATATTCATGATGACGTAACGTGGTACGCAGCTGAGTAATCTGGCTTTCAATTGAGTGCATAACTTACCATCAGCGATAAAAAACCCCCGGCTAGCGGGGGTTCGGTTAATTCATATGCCGTTACAGCTTACCCTTTCTTTTCCACAACGTCACGAATGCGCGCTTTGTAGGTTTCCAGCTTCTGCGGCGTCATCATACGACGTTCATCATCCAGCACCACGCCACCAACATCATCGGCAATACGCTGGGCAGATTGCAGCATCAGCTTAAAGTTCTGGTTAGCATCACCGTATGACGGCACCATCATAAAAATAGAGACGCCTGGCGTAGAAAAATCTGCCATGGCATCAGGATTAAACGAACCTGGTTTGACCATGTTAGCCAGACTGAACAGCACCGGTCCACTGCCTGCGGGGTTAAGGTGGCGATGGAAAATATTCATCTCACCAAACTGGAAGCCTGCCTGCAAAATGCCCTGCAACAATACGTCACCGTTCAGTTCACCGCCGGCATGGGCAGCAACGTGCAGAATTAATACCGCTTCTTTCTTCGTGTCTTCTTCCTCAGCCGGTTTTTCCACCGCGGGCGCGTCCTGCTGCTGCCGGGGGGCAGGCGCCGCGCTGAAAGCCGGTGCTGATGGCGCATCACTGTTGTGAGATTGTCCATCCGCAGGTTCCGCTGACCGGCCGGGGTGAGGTTCCTGCTCTGGTCGGATATCGGCCGAATCAGGCGGGTTATCTGACCAGTCGGTGTCACGGTCGAGCAACGGATCGCGTGAAGACGCTGGCGCCGGTTGCGGGACCACCGGTTGTGGCGGCTGACGGCCGCTTTCAGCAGGGGGAACACCCCTCTCCTGGCGGGCAACGTCACGGGCAGGTTCGGTATGCAGATCAGGCAACGGATCGGCAGTGGGTTCTCTGCGACGAACACGAACTTCACCGACACCTTCATCGCTTTCATCAGCGAAATCAGTCCGTTCCTGCTTTATGCGTTTATGCGGGCGATCGCGAAATACCGTCGAACGCTCTTTACGGCTGGTCCACAAGCCGTGAAGAAGCAATGCGATTATGGCGATCGCGCCAACAACGATTAATATCAGACGCAAATCCTGCATCATTGTATTCTCTGTTGTTCCAATACCTTGCCACCACGGCAAACTTTATCCTCTAACTGTATTTGCCCCGCTTCACAAGTGCAAGTCTACGCACTATTTTCTAACAAATAAGATAGATTCAGGCCGTCTTTTTGGCGTTTTTTCGCGCAACAGTCTGCCAAAGAGACCTAAAACATAGGTTATGATGGCGCCCGTCAGAGCGAAAATGGAGATTTGAGGCACATGGTCAACCGCAATCCGGTTTCTGTATACAGCGGCAGCCACTATTTTTTTCAGGGCTGGAAACTTATCCGTCAGCCCGGCATTCGTCGCTACGTTTTGCTACCGTTGCTGGTCAATATTCTGCTGATGGGCGGCGCCTTTCTCTGGCTATTCCATAAGCTTAATAGCTGGATACCGCTGATGCTGGCTCACGTACCAGGCTGGCTTCAGTGGCTGAGTTATCTGCTGTGGCCGCTTACCGTAATATCAATGCTGTTAGTGTTCAGCTACTTTTTTTCCACGCTGGCTAACTGGATTGCTGCACCGTTTTGCGGTTTGCTGGCCGAACAGCTTGAAGCGCAGCTTACCGGCGAGTCCGCCCCGGATATCAGCTGGATGGAAATTGTTAAAGATACGCCGCGTATTTTGTGGCGGGAATGGCAAAAATTTGCCTGGTATCTGCCACGGGCACTGGTATTACTTCTTCTTTATTTTATTCCCGGGATTGGGCAAACCCTGGCGCCTGTACTATGGTTTTTATTCAGTGCCTGGATGCTTACCATCCATTATTGCGATTACGCTTTTGATAATCACAGGATCGATTTTCCCCGTATGCGCAAAGCGTTACGGCAATATAAAAGCGATAACATGCAGTTTGGCGCACTGGTCAGTTTTTGTACGCTGATACCGCTTCTTAACCTGGTGATTATGCCGGTGGCGGTATGTGGCGCAACGGCGATGTGGGTCGATAAATACCGTACAACGCTGAGTACACAAACTCCCCGCCGCCAGTAAGACAATCTTTGCCTGCTCGCTATTATCGGGCAGGCCCGCAACTTCTTAATTTCTTATATTTATTGTGCTTATTGCTGCAATACCTTTTATTATTATGCTTATTGCTGCAATACATATCTATAGATGATTTCTTCACTTCCGCAGCGATCGCGAATGAGTATGCTGTCAGGGTTGCCACAATTTCATACAGTTAAGGACAGGCCATGAGTAAGATTTACGAAGATAACTCGTTAACAATCGGTCATACGCCGCTGGTTCGACTGAACCGCATCGGAAACGGTCATATTCTCGCTAAGGTTGAATCACGTAACCCTAGTTTCAGCGTCAAATGCCGCATCGGTGCCAATATGATCTGGGACGCAGAGAAACGTGGGATCCTGACGCCGGGCATTGAACTGGTTGAGCCAACCAGCGGTAATACCGGTATTGCTCTGGCCTACGTTGCCGCTGCCCGCGGCTACAAGCTGACCCTGACTATGCCAGAAACCATGAGTGTCGAACGCCGCAAGTTGCTGAAGGCACTGGGAGCCAATCTGGTGCTGACCGAAGTGGCAAAAGGGATGAAAGGCGCCATCGCCAAAGCGGAAGAACTGGTGGCACAAAACCCGGATAAAACCATTATGCTGCAGCAATTCAGTAATCCAGCTAACCCGGAAATTCATGAAAAAACCACCGGCCCTGAAATCTGGGATGATACCGACGGTAACGTTGATGTATTTATTTCCGGTGTCGGCACCGGTGGCACCCTGACCGGCGTCAGTCGCTATATTAAAAACGTCAAAGGTAAAAAAGATCTGATCACCGTAGCGGTAGAACCGGCTGATTCACCGGTGATTGCCCAGGCACTGGCTGGCGAAGAGATCAAGCCCGGTCCGCATAAAATTCAGGGCATCGGCGCCGGATTTATTCCGGGTAATCTCGATCTTAAACTGGTTGATAAAGTTGTCGCTATTACCAACGAAGAAGCCATTTCGACTGCCCGGCGGCTGATGGAAGAAGAAGGCATTCTTGCCGGTATCTCGTCTGGCGCCGCGGTCGCCGCTGCGCTGAAGCTGCAGCAGGATCAAGCCTATGCTAACAAGCAGATTGTGGTCGTGCTGCCTTCTTCGGGCGAGCGTTACCTCAGCACCGCGCTGTTTGCCGATTTATTCACTGAGAAAGAACTTCAACAGTAAACAAACCGCTATGCGTTATTCAAAAAAGCACCCGCCCGGGTGCTTTTTTTGTGGGTTGCGTCAAGTTTTTACACAAATCCAGATTGCTTTTCTGTCGTCAGATTGGTATTTAAGCAGCCAATTATTTCGAAGCAAAAAATTAATCGCAGTATCTATATCCACTGCTGGATCGATTTCCAGATTATTCAGGCTCCACTTTCAGGCATAATAGGAGTCATCGAAGCTTAGCTGGGCTGACCGCTTCGCTTCAAAACGTTTAACTGCGCGTTTTTCGTCTTTTTTTTGGCTACGACAACGCGATTTGATAGGGCTAAAATCAGGCTCCAGGCTAGACTTTAGATCCTCAACACCACACCAATTTTATTGGGGAAATACCATGTTCCAGAAAGAAGTGACTATCACCGCACCTAACGGCCTCCACACCCGCCCGGCAGCCCAGTTTGTTAAAGAAGCAAAAGCTTTCCAGTCAGAAATCACGGTGACCTCCAACGGTAAATCCGCCAGCGCCAAAAGCCTGTTCAAACTGCAGACCCTCGGCCTGACTCAGGGTACAGTGGTCACTCTTTCCGCCACCGGTGAAGACGAACAACAGGCAGTTGAACATCTGGTTAAACTGATGGCTGAACTGGAATAACCATTCCCATTCAGCATTTGCTGCATGGCCTGGCCTGCTAACCATCTGATTATTTGATCGCGGACGGTACGTCCGCGTTGTTGCTTTAGTAAAGTTTCCCATTCACTTGAATAGCAACCTGGCGGTTAGCCCCTCGGTCGTACCGCCATGCCGGGTATTTTAAACGATGTATTCATCGCTTAACCTGATCAGGTGATTCACAAGATTATAAAAGGTAGGGTTATGATTTCAGGCATTTTAGCATCACCAGGTATGGCTTTCGGCAAAGCGCTTTTGTTGAAAGAAGATGAAATTGTCATCAACCGGAAAAAAATTTCCGCCGAACAAACTGACGCAGAAGTTAAGCGTTTTCTTGACGCCCGCGCCAAAGCCTCAGCACAACTTGAAGCGATAAAAATCAAAGCAGGTGAAACCTTCGGCGAAGAAAAAGAAGCAATCTTCGAAGGCCATATCATGCTGCTGGAAGATGAAGAGCTGGAGCAGGAAATCATCGCGTTAATCAAAGATGAACTGGCTTCAGCCGATGCGGCAACCTACTCCGTTATTGAAGGTCAGGCTAAAGCACTGGAAGAGCTGGACGACGAGTATCTTAAAGAACGTGCCACTGACGTACGTGATATTGGTAAACGCCTGCTGCAAAATATTCTTGGTCTGCACATTGTCGACCTCAGTGCTATTCAGAGCCAATCGATTCTGGTGGCTAAAGATTTGACGCCATCTGAAACCGCACAATTAAATCTTAAAAACGTGCTGGGCTTTATTACCGATATAGGTGGCCGGACTTCCCATACTTCCATCATGGCTCGCTCACTGGAACTGCCTGCTATTGTCGGTACCGGTAACATTACTGCCACGGTTAAAAACGGCGATTACCTGATCCTCGATGGCGTTAATAATCAAATCTATATTAATCCCAGCGACGAGAAAATCGACGAGCTTAAAGCGGTTCAGGAACAGTACCTGGAAGAAAAAAATGAGCTGGCAAAGCTCAAAGATCTGCCGGCCATTACGCTGGATGGTCATCAGGTTGAAGTGGTCGCCAATATTGGCACCGTACGCGATATCGCCGGGGCTGAACGCAATGGCGCAGAAGGGGTTGGTCTGTATCGTACCGAATTCCTGTTTATGGACCGCGATTCACTGCCTGGCGAAGAAGAACAATTTCAGGCTTACAAAGCCGTTGCTGAAGCCATGGGATCGCAGGCGGTTATTGTGCGCACCATGGACATTGGCGGCGACAAAGATTTGCCTTATATGAACCTGCCAAAAGAAGATAACCCCTTTCTTGGCTGGCGTGCTATCCGCATTGCCATGGATCGTACCGAAATTCTGCATGCGCAGCTGCGTGCCATTCTTCGTGCATCGGCCTTTGGCAAACTGCGCATCATGTTTCCCATGGTGATTTCGGTTGAAGAAGTACGCATCCTGAAAAATGAACTGGAAACCCTTAAAACCCAGCTGCGTAATGAAAACAAGGCGTTTGATGAAAGCATAGAAGTCGGTATCATGGTTGAGACGCCCGCTTCTGCGGTAATCGCCCATCATCTTGCAAAAGAAGTCGACTTCTTTAGTATTGGCACCAATGACCTGACACAGTACACTCTGGCCGTCGACCGGGGTAACGATCTGATCTCTCATCTCTACAACCCCATGTCACCGTCTGTACTGACGCTTATCCGCCAGGTTATTGACGCTTCCCATGCGGAAGGTAAATGGACCGGCATGTGTGGTGAGCTGGCAGGAGATGAACGTGCTACACTGTTATTACTGGGTATGGGCCTGGACGAATTCAGTATGAGTTCCATTTCTATCCCACGCATCAAGAAAATTATTCGTAATACGACTTTCAAAGATGCGAAGGCATTGGCAGAACAGGCTCTGGCTCAATCCACCGCCGAAGAGTTAATGAATCTGGTCAACAAATTCATTGAAGAAAAAACACTCTGCTGATACCGCGAGACGCTGACCCAAAATTACAGCTTAGGAGAAGATCATGGGTTTGTTTTCTAAACTTTTTGGCGATAAAACGGATAGCACCTCAGGCACCATTGAGATTGTCGCACCGTTATCAGGCGAAATCGTTAACATTGAAGACGTTCCCGACGTGGTGTTTGCCGAAAAAATCGTTGGTGATGGCATCGCGATCAAACCCACAGGGAACAAAATGGTTGCCCCCGTCGACGGTACCATCGGCAAAATTTTTGAAACTAACCATGCTTTCTCAATCGAATCGGACAACGGCATTGAGCTGTTTGTCCATTTTGGCGTTGATACCGTAGAGCTGAAAGGCGAAGGCTTTAAGCGCATTGCGGAAGAAGGCCAGAAGGTAAGTAAAGGCGATGTCGTCATCGAATTCGACTTACCGCTACTCGAAGGGAAAGCAAAATCAACGCTGACGCCGGTGGTTATCTCTAATATGGATGAGATTAAAGAACTGGTTAAGCTGTCTGGTGCGGTAACTCTGGGTGAAACAGCAGTTATGCGTATCCGTAAATAGTCAGCACCCCCACCGGTATACATAGACGGCACCCTGAGGGTGCCGTTTTTTTATTGTGACGCAGTCCAGTGTGGTAAGCGAATGATCAATACCAGCCCCCCCTGCTTATGATTGATTGCCTGCACCTCACCGTGATGTGCCAGTACAATCTTGCGCACAATGGAAAGACCCAGACCATATCCTTTGCCCATCAGCGGAGAGTTAACCCGGACAAAAGGGTCGAAAATGCTGGAAAGCTTATCAGAATCCACGCCGGGTCCGCGATCGCGCACGCTGATCACCAGCCAGTCGGTATCATGACGCAGGCTAACATCGACCTGCTCCCCTTGCTGTGAAAAACGCAGCGCATTACGCAGGACATTCTCTACCGCGCGCCGGATCAGCTCTGCATTACCCCGTACCGTATAATCCGCCGGCTGATCGCAGGTCAACACAATTTCCACCCCCGGCACCTGCGCCTCATAGCGCACATCGTCGGTTACCGCTTCCACCAGTCCCAGTAAATCGAAGTAGCGTTCTTCCGGCTGACTGTCATAACCGGCGCGGGAGAGAGTCAGTATCTCACCAATCATCTTATCTAACCGGCGCGCTTCTTCGTCAATTCTGTCCAGCGAACCTTCAACATTGTCGGGAAGCTGACGCGCCAGCCCGGTCGCCAGCTGCAGGCGGGCCAGCGGCGATCGCAGTTCATGAGAAATATCGTGCAGTAATGCTTCGCGGGAATTAATCAGCGCCGACAGCCGTTCAACCATGGCATCAAAATCTTTTGCCACTACCGAAAGTTCATCGTGGCGGCCACGCATATCGGGATACAACCGTACCTCAAGGTCGCCAGCAGAGATACGGGAAAAGCCCTGACTAAGCTGGCGCATTGGCCTGGTCAGATTCCAGGCCAGAATCAGACTGAACAACAGGCCGCCTACGCCGGCAATAAAAAACATCGGCATCGGAATATTCAGGATATGCGGATGAGGTCCGCCATTGATATCGTTGTCGTTACGCAGCCCTTTTACGTCATAACGTAGCCGGTAATGCGTACCATCCGCCACCGTGACCCACTCAACAACTTCATCAGGCAGGGTTGCCGCGCGGTCGAAACTCATCACAGAGGGTTGCGGTGTCTCCTGCGGCAGGTTATCTACCTGCATCACCGAAAAAAAACGCTTATCATCAGGCTGCCAGTCAGCCATCATATCGTTGAGTGCCGCCAGACCGCCACGCTGTAACACCGAGACGGCCGATGCCATCTGTATATCGACAATACGCCGGGCAACCTTATGCTCTGGTGGTTCATGGTTACGGCCATAAAACTGGAATCCCAGCCATAACAACTGGCTGACCATAATAAAAGTCAGCCAGAAACCAAACAGGATTTTCCAGAACAGGCGACCACGTAAGCGTGCTTTCATCGGATCCGGTAGCCAATACTGCGGACGGTCTCAATATTGACTTTGTCGTGTGTCAGCGCGGAAAGCTTCAGACGAATATTACTGATGTGAACATCAACACTGCGATCGTATGCTTCCCGCTGCCGGCCAAGGCCCTTTTCGGAAAGCTCATCTTTGGATACCACCCGATCCGGTGAGCGTATCAGTAAATCAAGCAGATTAAATTCCGACGCAGTCAGGTCGAAAGACTTACCTTGCCATTCACTGATGCGTGTGGCCGGATTAAGAGTCAGATCCTGCCACTGCACAATCTCTTTTTTATCATAAATTACCGGGGTATCTTCGACGCGACGCAGTACCGCCCGCAGGCGTGCTACCAGTTCACGCGGATAGCAGGGCTTAGGGACATAGTCATCCGCACCCATTTCAAGACCAATTACCCGGTCGATATTGTCACCTTTTGCCGTTAGCATGATCACCGGCAAACGTCGGTTCTGCTGGCGGATCTGGCGTAACACATCAATACCACTCATATCCGGCAACATAATATCAAGAATAACCGCGCCGTACTCAGACGACAGCGCGCCCTCAATACCGGCTTTGCCACTCAGTACCAGCGAAGTATCAAACCCCTCGGTAATCAGGTACTGACTTAGCATGGTTCCCAGTTCAACGTCATCATCAACCAGCAAAATCTTCATTGTGACTCTCATCTGCAGCTCATTTGGCTATTGTGACCCGCGGCCGGCTGATTTTCAGCCAGTTTTACGTTATTCTTACAGTCCGCCGTCCTGGGACGATGCACCGCTGAATACCCCGGTCGACAAATAGCGATCGCCCCGATCACAGATAATAGCAACGATTTTGCTTCCTGGCAGAGCATGGGCAATGCGCAATGCTCCTGCCACCGCGCCACCGGAACTGGCGCCACAAAAAATGCCTTCCCTGCTTGCCAGCTGACGCATAATATCTTCAGCTTCATACTGGCCGATATCCAGTATTTCATCCACCAGGTCCGGGCGAAAAATACCCGGCAGATAATCCGGCTGCCAGCGACGAATACCCGGAATATTGCTGCCTTCAGCCGGTTGCAAACCGACAATCTGCACCCCGGCTCGCTGTTCTTTGAGATAGCGGGCGACCCCGGTAATGGTGCCGGTGGTCCCCATGCTGGAAACAAAATGCGACAGCATGCCGTTGCTTTGCTGCCAGATTTCAGGGCCGGTCGTCAGATAGTGCCCCAGCGGATTGTCCGGGTTATTAAACTGATCGAGTACTTTACCTTCACCGCGCGCTGCCATTTCCTGCGCCAGATCCCGCGCCCCTTCAATGCCCGCCGTATGACTAACCAGTACCAGCTCAGCGCCGTAAGCCGCCATCGCTGCGCGCCGCTCTTCACTCATATTATCAGGCATCAGTAAGCGCATTTTGTAGCCTTTCATCGCGGCAATCATCGCCAGCGCGATCCCGGTATTGCCGCTGGTCGCCTCTATCAGCAAATCGCCTGGCTTAATATCTCCACGCGCTTCAGCCTGCTGAATCATAGAGAGTGCGGCCCGATCTTTCACCGAACCCGCCGGATTATTGCCTTCCAGCTTTACCCAGATTTCACTGCCGTTATCCGGCGTCAGGCGCTGCAACTGCACCAGAGGTGTACTACCAATCGTTTTTTCAAGCGTCGTCACGATACGGTTCCTGACAAGCCCTAAGGCAGATAATAAAGACAGGCTAAACTGGTTTTCGCCAGACCCGCAAGAAAATATCAAGCGCTTTGCGCGAAGGCAAGCTGCCGTAAGGGCACATCGCCATGATAAACCCGCGCCTGTTTCAGCCCGACATAAAGCGTCTCGCCGCGTAACGGTGCCAGCTGGCTGCCATCGAACACCACGCTAAATGGTGCATCCTGCCAGCCCTGAGGTTGCAGCTGAAGCTGCCAGAAATGTCCTTTGGGGCTGACTTCTATCACCTGGGCTATCAGCGGCGTATCCGGGGTATTCTGCCGGCTGACATCCACTTCCCATGGACGCAGGAAAAGGTCAACCTGCGCCTGCCACACCGGCGTATAGCCCAGCGGCCAGCGCTGACCACCGACGGAAAATTGCGCCCCGTCTATCTGACCATCAAAACGATTCACTTCGCCAAGAAACTCCAGTACGAAGCGGGTCGCCGGGTCACGCCAGACGTCCTGCGGTGAACCTATCTGTTCAATGTGCCCCTGGCTCATTACCACCACGCTGTCAGCCACTTCCATCGCCTCTTCCTGGTCATGGGTAACAAACACGCTGGTAAACTTCAGTTCCTCATGCAGCTGACGCAACCAGCTGCGTAACTCTTTGCGAACCTGTGCGTCCAGCGCGCCAAAAGGTTCATCAAGCAGCAGAATTTGCGGCTCGACAGCCAGCGCGCGCGCCAGCGCCACACGCTGCTTCTGGCCTCCGGAAAGCTGAGCAGGATAGCGGTTAGCCAGCGGCGACAGCTGAACCATCTCCAGCAACTGCATAACTTTTTGCCGGATGGCGGCGCTGCCTGGACGCTTGCGGCGCGGCAGCACTGTTAATCCAAAAGCGATGTTATCGAACACCGTCATATGACGAAACAACGCATAATGCTGGAAAACAAAGCCGACCTGACGGTCACGGGCATGCATGCCGGTGACATCGTTACCATGAAAGCTCAGCCTGCCCTGCGAGGGATGTTCAAGTCCGGCAATAATCCGCAGCAGCGTGGTTTTTCCTGAACCAGATGGCCCCAGCAACGCCACCATTTCACCGGAAGGAATATCCAGAGAAATATCATGCAGCACGCTTGTTGAGCCAAAAGATTTGCCAATACCACTAATTTCAATGCTCATTATGTCCCTCCTGCTGCATGCGCACGCGCTGGCTTTCCAGTCGCCACTGTAAAGCACTTTTCAAAAACAGTGTCACAATTGCCATCAGCGTCAGTAACGCCGCGGCGGTAAATGCGCCTACCGTATTATAATCCTGATGCAGTAATTCAACCTGAAGTGGCAGCGTGTAGGTTTCACCACGCACCGCCCCTGAAACCACCGATACCGCACCAAATTCCCCAATCGCCCGTGCATTGGTTAGCACCACGCCATACAATAAAGCCCAGCGAATATTAGGCAGCGTCACCCGCCGGAACATTTGCCAGCCAGACGCCCCCAGCAAAATAGCGGCTTCATCCTCGTGACTCCCCTGACTAAGCATCACCGGCACCAGTTCACGCACCACAAAGGGACAGGTTACAAACACCGTTGCCATAACAATACCCGGCCAGGAAAACATCAGCTGGATGTTATGCGCATCCAGCCAGTTACCAACCGGTCCGTTTACCCCCCAGAACAGCAGATAAATCAGCCCGGCAACCACCGGCGATACGGCAAAAGGAATATCAAACAGCGTCAGTAATAGCTGACGCCCCGGAAAGCGAAAACGCGTCACCAGCCAGGCCAGCAAGGTGCCAAAGACCAGGTTCACCGGCACGGTAATCAAAGCCACCAGCAGCGTCAGCCAGATGGCATGCAGCATATCAGGGTCATGCAGATTAGCGATGGCGCTATGCACGCCGTCAGCCAGTGCTTCAACAAAAATTGATACCAGCGGGACCACCAGCAACAAGGTGGAAAACAGGATACCAAGCGTAATCAGCAGGCCCTTGCCCCAGTTAATCCGCCGCCGGCGCATCACGGTCATGATATCTGCCATCAGTGGCCTCCAATTCGCCGGCCAAAGCGGCTTTGTAGCGTATTAATGGCAAACAGCAGCAGCAACGACGCTGCCAGAATGACTGACGCAATGGCACTGGCTGCCGGATAATCAAACTCCTGCAGCCGGACAAAAATCATCAGCGAAGTCACTTCGGTCTTCCAGGCAATATTGCCGGCAATAAAAATAACCGCACCAAACTCACCAAGGCTACGGGTAAAAGAGAGCGCTGTCCCCGCCAGCAGCGCGGGTGCCACTTCAGGCAGCACCACCCGGTAAAAACTCTGCCAGGGGGTGGCCCCCAGGGTTTCTGCAGCTTCTTCGAATTCGGCACCCAGCTCTTCCAGTACCGGCTGAACCGTACGTACAACAAAAGGCACGCTGGTGAAAGCCATTGCCACAGCAATACCCAGCCAGGTATAGGAAACTTTAATGCCGAACCATGCATAAAGGCCGCTTCCCAGCCAGCCATTAGTGGAAAACAGGCCGGCTAGCGTCAGGCCGGCAACCGCCGTCGGTAAAGCAAAGGGTAAATCCATCAGACCATCCAGCAGGCTACGTCCGGGAAAGCGATAGCGGGTTAATATCCACGCCATCAGCATGCCAAAAACGGCATTGAACACCGACGCGACCGCAGCAGCCAGCAACGTCACTTTGTAGGCGGCAACGATTTGCGGATTAGTGACAACCTGCCAGTATTGCGCCAGCGTCATCTGTGACAATTGCATCAGCAATGCGCTGAGGGGCAACAGCAAAATCAGGCAGGTAAAAAACAGGCTGCTGCCGAGACTGATACCAAATCCCGGCAAAACACGTTTACTCTGGACAAATTCCATTTTAATGTCCTGCAGCAAGCAGCTTATCCAGCTCGCCACCATTGGAAAAATGCGTTTTCATTACCTTATCCCAGTGGCCAAACTTCTGTTCGACGTTAAACAGGCGGGTAGCCGGGAAGCGATCTTTATTTTCAGCCATCAGCGCCGGATTATTCACCCGGTAATAAAAATCGGTAATAATTTTCTGCGCTTCGGGGGAATAAAGATAGTTCAGGTAGGCTTTCGCCGCCACGCTGGTATTATTACGCGCAATATTTTTATCAATCCAGCTCACCGGAAATTCGGCGCGAATATCATTTTCCGGTACCACAACTTCAAATCCCTCACTGGCGTACTGATTACGAATGGTATTAACTTCAGATTCAAAGCTTATCAGAACATCACCTAAACCCCGGTCAACAAAGGTGGTAGTCGCACCCCGGCCACCGGTATCAAAAACCACGACATTTTTCAAAAAACGGCGCATAAAGTCACGGGTTTTTGCCAGATTGTTGCCATCGGCCTCGCTGGAGGCTCCCCAGGCTGCCAGATAGGTATAACGACCATTTCCGGACGTTTTGGGATTAGGAAACACCAGTTTTACATCGTTTCTCGCCAGGTCATTCCAGCTGTGGATATTTTTCGGATTCCCCTTGCGGACCAGAAACGCCATCGTCGAATAGAATGGCGAACTGTTATTGGGCAGGCGTTGCTGCCAGTTAGCGGGAATAAGGTTGCCGCGGTCGTGCAGGATTTGCACATCGGTTACCTGATTATAGGTCACCACATCGGCTTTTAGTCCCTGCAATATCGCCAGTGCCTGCTTCGATGAGCCGGCGTGAGATTGCTTAATGGTCAGCTTGTCATCAGGATGTTGCGCATTCAACTGCTGTTCAAACGGGCGGTTCAGTGCAATAAACAATTCGCGGGCGACGTCATAGGAGCTGTTTAGTAATTCGGTTGCCTGTGCGTGGCCAGCCAGTAGCAGGGTCAACAGCGCCGCACTGACTATTTTTTTTATCGTTTTTTGTCTCATATCGCACCCTGTGTCTCAATCTGACTGAATGTATCAGGCTGTCAGTTTATTTATAACACCGGGCAAAGTTGTAACGGTTTTATATACCTTTTGGTGATTTTAAAGCGTTAAACGCTATAAGGTGCTGGCACTGGTTATGCAACTGGCTTGACCGACGCAATTATCCGCCTGACAGGCCGGCCTGCTGGTGCAAAGGCCGCCCGCCGGGCAAGCAAAAGGTCATTGTTGCCAGATAATTTTGTCAATACGCCATTTTTGCAGCGTTGCATTGTCCGGCATTAATCCCAGCGGGCCATGCCACTCGCCGCTAAACTGATACCAGATATGCTGACTCGCCGGAGCCTGACAGCGAATGTCACTTCCTTCACCCGCTCCCGCCAGCTTACAGGCACCAAAGGCTTCACGGTATAGCTGGCTAAAAGGGGTGCCCAGGGTGATATTGTCAGGCCCACTCACCTTCTCGTCCATGACCACAACCTGGCTGACGCTGTGCTGACCGTTGATGACCATTTTCAGCTTGTCATCACGCAGCGCCTGCCAGAAAGTAATGATTTTTCCGCCCTCGCCACGCATACCTTTACGCAGATGGTAATTGCCACCGAGCGCATCGCTGATCGCTGTTTCCGTCATAGGCGTTGCCGCCGTTATTGTCCCTACTCCCTGCTCTGTCACCCGCGGCGTTGAAGCAAACCAGCCAAGCGGATTAAGCGCCGACCAGTGCCATGATAAAGGGTTATACCAGCTGGCGCTGTCAGCAGAGGGGGCAGAGGAACCGGCACAGCCGGCCAGTAATATGGCCGCACAAAGCGGCATCAGGGAAACAGACTTCATGAACACTCCTTTCATTCACAGGCGCTATCGCCGAACAGCTTTGATTGTGCCGGCGCCGAAAAGTTTACTCAGCTTGCATTAAGTGCGGATTGAAACAATCACGCAGCCGGCCATCGAGCAACAGCCAGCATAAAGCCAGCAGATCGGCGACGCCGGTGATAATCAGCCATGGAGTCATCTGCACCCTGTCCTGACTAATGGCAACAGAGGGCTGAATAAAAGAGAACAACAAGGAAAATATCAATACCCAGCGCCAGGCCTGCCAGCTGCGTGGAAAACGCTGACGCCAGCCACTCAGTAAAAAACCCGCTACCGCCGGGATACCGCCAATCAGGCCAAACCAGAAGTCATGCGGGTCGGGATAAAATAACCCCAGCAATGTGCTGGCCTGCTGACGGGAAACCCCAGCCAGTACCAGCAGCACCCAGCTGCGTGATTGCAGCAGCAGAATTAACCAGTAAGATAAGGGAAGTCTGAGTTGTCCTTTGTCATCCCAGAACTCCGGAGGATACTTCAGCATAACGCATTAATATTCACGGTCTTCAATCAGACGTTTGCCAAGACTAACGCTGTCTACCAGGTCATAATCAAGTTTTTCATAAAATCCAATCACCGCATCATTTTCCTGACGCACCATCAGATTGATTTTTGGGCAACCGCGGGCAATCAGCTTTTTTTCCAGCCGGTTAACCAGCGCATTGGCAATGCCACGACCACGGTAATCAGGATGCACGCCAAGGTAATATGCCGAACCGCGATGGCCGTCATAACCGCCCATCAGACTACCAACGATTTCGCCACCCACCACCGCCACCAGAAACAGATCCGGGTCGTAGCTCATCTTACGCTCAATATCCAGCTCGGGGTCATTCCACGGCCGCAGCAGATCGCAGCGGTCCCACAGCGTGATCACCTCTTCAAAATCGTCCTGCTGAAACGCGCGGATTTCCATGGCTTATATCCTGTTAAGTCGCAGATTCTGCTGATTATCACGCATTCTGGCCGATGCGCAAGTTATCTGCATCGCAGGGATAAAAATCAGCTTGCTATTTGCCTGCTGAAATAAAAAATAAATGCCTGAAATACACCAGCTCTCGCGTAATAACAACCGTTACGATATAACAATAAATAATATTTATTGGTGGATACCACTGTGAAAACGATCAAATTTCTGACTCCGGAAACCTCACGCCGTCAGCTACTGCTGACTGGCATGGCACTGGCGCTAAGCTGCAGCCGCCTGGCCCGCGCCGGCACAGCGCCTGACAGTCTGAAGCTAAATGGCAACCACAGCCAGCCGGCGAAGCCCGCCGCCGCAGGCAAAAGAATCGTCATGATCGACCCCGGTCACGGCGGTATCGATTCCGGCGCTCTCGGTGAAGAAGGCTCTGAAGAAAAACACGTGGTGCTGGATATCGCCCGCCATATTCGCAGCCGGTTGCAAGATCATCCGACCATTGAGGTGCGACTGACCCGCGACAGCGATTATTTTATCCCGCTGTATCAACGGGTTGAAATTGCCCATCAACACGGTGCTAACCTGTTTATGTCAATTCATGCCGATGGTTTCACCCGTCCGGATGCCCATGGCGCTTCGGTTTTTGCCCTGTCAACGCGCGGTGCCAGCAGCACTATGGCAAAATATCTCGCCAATCGTGAAAATGCGGCGGATAAGGTCGGCGGCGTTGAAGTTGAAGCCAAAGATCACTACCTGCAGGAAATTCTGTTCGATCTGGTGCAAACCGACACCATTAAAAACAGCCTGACACTGGGTAAGCATGTGCTCAATCAAATCCGGCCAATTCATTCTTTGCATAGCGAGCACACTGAACAGGCCGCCTTTGCGGTGCTCAAATCACCGTCAATACCGTCAGTATTAGTGGAAACTTCTTTCATTACCAATCCACAGGAAGAACGCCTGCTGGGAACCACTGCTTTCCGGCAAAAAATCGCCGGCGCCATTGTCGATGGCATTATCAGTTTCTTCCGGGAGTTTGACGCGCTAAACCCACGCGCGACAGCCATAAAATAACCTATAATCACCGGATTATTTTTTAGCAGGAAAGGAAATCATGCATTCACCTGATATTGCCAGGGTCAGACAATTCCTATTGCAACTGCAGGACGATATCTGTCAGCAGCTCACCGGTGAGGATGGTAAAGCCTGCTTCCAGCAGGATAACTGGACGCGCGAGCAAGGCGGCGGTGGTCGCAGCCGGGTGCTGCGCCACGGCGCGGTGTTTGAACAGGCCGGCGTCAATTTCTCTCATGTCCATGGCAGCCAGATGCCCGCATCAGCAACGGCTCATCGTCCGGAACTGGCAGGACGCCGCTTTGAAGCGCTGGGAGTTTCGCTGGTGGTTCACCCGGAGAATCCTTACGTGCCCACCAGCCATGCTAACGTACGTTTTTTTATTGCCGAAAAACCTGATGCTGAGCCGGTCTGGTGGTTTGGTGGTAGCTTTGACCTCACGCCGTTCTATGGCTTTGAAGAAGATGCGCAGCACTGGCACCGTACCGCGCAGCAGCTTTGCCAGCCCTTCGGTAATGACTACTATCCACGCTATAAAAAATGGTGCGACGACTATTTTCATCTGCCCCACCGTAATGAACAGCGAGGCATCGGCGGCTTATTCTTTGATGACCTGAATACACCAGACTTTGACCACTGTTTTGCTTTTGCTCAGGCCGTCGGTCAGGGATTTATTGATGGCTATCTGCCGATTGTTGCGCGCCGCAAAACAACGCCCTGGGGGGAACGTCAGCGACAATTCCAGCTTTACCGCCGTGGCCGCTATGTGGAATTCAATCTTGTCTGGGATCGCGGCACCCATTTTGGCCTGCAAACCGGCGGGCGTACCGAATCCATTCTGATGTCAATGCCGCCGCTGGCACGCTGGGAATATGATTATCAGCCGTTAGCGGATTCAGAAGAAGCCAGGCTTTACCGCGACTTCCTGCCAGTAAAAGAGTGGTTGTAATCCAGCAGCCGCGGTTAAATTCGGGCGCAGAAGGCATTTCGCCGCCTGCGCCCGATGCTTATAACGGTGTGGTTTGTGCTTCCACCACCGCCAGTGCAACCATATTAACAATCCGTCGCACCGAGGCTATCGGCGTTAAAATATGCACCGGACTGGCCATCCCCATCAGCACCGGGCCAACGGTAACCCCTTCAGTACAGGCAACACGCAGCAGGTTATAACTGATACGTGCGGCTTCCATATTGGGCATAATCAGCAGATTTGCAGATCCTTTTAACGGACTGTCCGGCATCAGATCTTTGCGGATGCTTTCCAGCAGTGCGGCATCACCGTGCATTTCGCCATCCACTTCCAGCTGCGGTGCCTGCTGCTGAATCAGCGCCAGTGCCTCACGCATTTTCTGCGCCGCTGGCGCATCTGAACTGCCAAAGCTGGAATGAGAAAGTAACGCCACCCGCGGCTCAATGCCAAAACGGCGAACCGTTTCTGCGGCGAGCAGTGTCAGCTCTGCCAGCTGCTGGGCCGAAGGATCGGCATTGACATAGGTATCGGCAATGAAAGTATTGCCGCATGGCAGCATCAAGGCGTTCATCGCGCCAGCAACTTTCTGTGGCTTGCGGTAGCCAAACACGTTTTCCATGACGCGAAAATGTTCGTGATAGTCACCAATTGTGCCGCAAATAAGCGCATCGGCCTCACCACGATGAACCATAATTGCGCCAATCAGCGTGGGGTTACCAATCAGCGCACGCTGTGCCTGCTCCGGGCTGACGCCACGACGTTTCATAATCTGATAATATTCATTCCAGTAAGTTCTGAAACGCGGGTCGGACTCATTGTTCACCACCTCAAAGTCCTTTCCGGCCTGAATTTTCAACCCCTGCTTTTTCAGGCGCATTTCAATCACCCCCGGGCGACCGATCAGCACCGGTTTTGCCAGGCCCAGGCCAATCAGCTCCTGGGTCGCATGGAGAACACGAATATCCTCCCCTTCTGCCAGCACCACCCGTTTTGGATCTTTGCGCGCCTGGGAGAAGATCGGTTTCATAAACAGATTGGTGGTGTAGACAAATTCGGCCAGTTTTTCGCGGTAAGCGTTCATGTCTGACAGCGGTCGGGTTGCCACACCAGAATCCATTGCCGCCTGTGCCACAGCTGGCGCTATCTGGACAATTAAACGCGGATCAAAAGGTTTGGGAATCAGATAGTCAGGCCCGAAACTCAGATCCTGATCAACGTAGGCTGATGCTACCACATCACTCTGTTCCGCCTGTGCCAGTTCAGCGATCGCCTGTACTGCGGCCAGCTTCATCTCTTCGTTAATTGCCGTGGCACCAACATCCAGCGCGCCGCGGAAAATAAACGGAAAGCAGAGCACATTGTTTACCTGGTTGGGGTAATCAGAACGGCCGGTACAGATAATGGCGTCCGGGCGTACCGCTTTTGCCAGCGGCGGCAGGATTTCCGGCTGAGGATTTGCCAGAGCCAGAATCAGCGGATCGCGCGCCATACGCCTGACCATCCCGGGGCTGAGAATACCTGGGCCGGAGCAACCGAGGAAAATATCCGCGTTAGCGATGACGTCATCGAGGGTTCGCTTACCGTTATCGGCAATGGCATAGGCCGCTTTGGTCGCCGCCATATTCTCTTCGCGCCCCTGATAAATCACCCCTTTAGAGTCGCACACGATAATATTGTGTCGGTTCAGCCCCATGCTCACCAACAGGTTCATACAGGCAATCGCCGAGGCACCGGCACCGGATACCACCAGACGCACATCGGAGATATTTTTTTTAACCACTTTCAGGCCGTTAATAACGGCGGCACTGCAGATAATTGCCGTGCCGTGCTGATCGTCATGGAACACCGGGATGTTCATGCGTTCACGCAGTTTCTTTTCAATATAAAAACATTCCGGCGCTTTAATATCTTCAAGATTGATACCGCCAAAGGTCGGCTCCAGCGCCGCCACGACCTCAATAAACTTATCGGCATCGGTCAGGTCAACTTCAATATCAAAAACATCAATGCCGGCAAATTTTTTAAACAGAACGCCTTTACCTTCCATTACCGGTTTACCGGCCAGTGCGCCAATATTGCCAAGCCCCAGCACGGCCGTTCCGTTGGATATCACCGCCACCAGATTGCCCCGCGCCGTGTACTTATGTGCAGCCAGCGGATCATCAGCAATTTCCAGACAAGGTGCCGCCACGCCCGGCGAATAGGCCAGGGCAAGATCGCGCTGGGTTGCCAGCGGTTTGGTCGGCACGACCTGAATTTTACCTGGCTGCGGATATTGATGAAAATCTAACGCACTTTTGTTCAGTTGGTCGTCCATTCGCCACTCCTGTTTCTCGTTGCTCACTCGCTGAACGCAGCTATAACTATAGAAGTGAAGCAGGATGACAAACCACGACGCAGGGCGAAAAAATCAGATTATCACCCGGCAAAACGTGCTTTTATTGTTGCCGGGCACAGCGCCGGTCCGACTCAGGCAACTGACAGCCGACCTTGTACGCCCAGGTCCGATGCCGCGAGCCTGCGGCAACTGTCCGTTTCTTAAAGCGCGGGCGCAACCAATCAGCCTGATGCAGCGAATCTCTTACTGGGTCATATTGAGAATGGTACGGATATTCTGGGCACTGGTGGCAATAATATCGATAGCGCCGGTACGCAGTGCCCCGAGTATGGCCATCGCCTTGGTATTTTCTGCGGCAATCGCAATCACGCAGGGGATTTTGCGCAATTCATCAATACTCAGGCCAATAACACGATGATTCATGACCGTATCAACATGTTCGCCCTGGGCATTAAAGAAATCATAGCCTGCCACGTCGCCGGTGACCCCCTGATTGAGGCTGGCGTCGATGATTTCATGGGGTGAAAACCAGCCCAGCTTGACCATATAGCTATTTTCGTTCATATCGCCAATGCCGACGATAGCCACATCAGCCTTGCGCGCTCTGTCGAGGGTCTCTTTAATGGTGCCGTTTTGCATAAATGCGTCCCGTAAAGCACGATTTTCCACGTATGCCGGCGCATAGAGCGTTTCACTGTTGCCGCCAAATTTGCGCGCCATCCGGCGGCTGATATGGTCGGCATTGATAGCATCGCCCGGTCGGTGGGTCCCCCCAATACTGCTGATAAAATGGCAATAGCGCACCGGTACCTGGCCGGGATAGTCCGCCACTGCGGCAACGTTACGCCCCTGACCAATCGCCACCACATTATTTTCTTTTAGCACCTGACCAAGATGGGAAGAAACCAGTGCCGCCACCTGACGACGCTGCTCGTCTTCCTCCGGATAGTCCAGGGCAATAAGCGCACGTTGCAGATGGGGAAAACGGCTGAGCAGCTGCTGCTCAAGACGGGTGCTGAAAACCGGATGATAGCGGACGTTAATTTCTACAATACCCTCTTCCCTGGCGCGTTTTAGTAATCGTCCAACCTTGATGCGTGAAATGCCAAATTTACGCGCAATCTCTTCCTGGGTAATTTCATCCTGATAGTAAGCAACCGCAATTTCGGTCAGCAGTTCGGTATCCTGAGAAAGCGTGTTTTTTTCCATCCGGTCTCGGTTCTCGCCTGTTTATTCGCTGAAATATCGCTGCCAGGCTGACGCCGCAGCAGTCAGGCTGAATTTATACCACTGATACGGCTTGTTCTGCCAGAAATTGCCGCGCAAGCCGTAATCTGCGTCCGGTTAACGACGGATAGCATCAATTTTCAGCATACGTGCAATAACAATATCCAGTTCTTGCTGATGGAATATCTGTTTCCAGTCAGGTTTTATAATTTTCTCCCGCCCATACTCCATCGCGATCATACAGGCATCGGAAAAGGGGTTAGTCGCCCGGAACGCCACCGCCAGCGCAATCTGAATATGGCCAAACAGCATGGCTTTCGCCGCTGCCTCCGGCACACCCGCATGTCTGACCGTTTCGTCCAGCGCCTCTTTCATAAAGGCTCCCACCATACAAGCCACGGTTTCCACCAGCGTCGGTTCCAGGTAAGCCAGCTGGGTCACGGTCACCCAGTGAACCTCTTCAACCGGGCCATACATCACGCGGATAACCTCACTCAGCGCGGCTTTATCCGCATCACTGCCAGCCTCAAAGGACGCCGCAACATGTTGAATGGCGGCTATGCCGCCAAAGGCATCATCATGTTCCTCTTTCGTATAGCGCTGCAGAAAAACCGAGGGATGGCAGGGATGGGCTACCGCATAGCGAATACCCTCGCGTTGAGCAATCAGATTAGCGTAGGCCGCCGCCGGGTCCAGCGTCAATAAAATGGCGCCGGCTTTCATTAGCGGCACCATGCTTTGCGAGACCTTACCCAGCACAATATCCGGCACTGCCAGAATAACCACATCACTTAACGGCACCACGCTGGCCGCATCGGCAAGTTCACGCCCCTGTGCGGTGACATTTTGCTGCGCTTGTGCGGCATTTTCACAGTAAAACATCCGGTATTGGCTTTTTTGCAAATTGGCGGAGATACGCATGCCCATTTTGCCCCCGGCGCCAATCACGGTGATCGTTGTTAATTGATGGCTCATTCTTGTTGCTCCTGGTTCTGTTTAGTCTGTAAAAATGCAATGTTATGTCGCGTCCAGGCGGCCTCCAGCTGACAGGTCACTTCGGCATTCCCTTGCCACGGCAGCCAGTGCTCAACAATCTGATTAATGCCTTGCCGCACCGGCCGCAGCCGGGCCACCATCGCGTCATAATCCAGTAACCCTTCTCCCAGCGGGCAGCCGGCCAGCGTAAAGCCAACCCAGCCATCACGCCGCGAGAAAGTGAAATCTTTTACATGCAGATTCAGTACCCGGCTGGCGGTGTTCTCAATCACCTGCTCAGGCAGTTCCAGCGCCGCGACACAGTTAGCCGGATCGAGGCAGATACCGAGGTAGCGGGAAGGATGTTGTTGAATAATCGTCATCAGCAGGCAGCTTTTTACCTGCTCATAGGTTTCCAGGCACAACGCCACCTGCTGACGTTCAAAAGCCGGTAAAATCGTCTCAATCAGAGAAAAAGCCTGCTGTTCATTCGGGCGAAGTGTCGCGCTGTAGAGCATTGAGCGGATAAGCTTTGCATCAAGCATCCCGGCAATGTGTAAATAGCGTCTCAGATGATCGGTTGCCAGACCGCGGGTGCCCAGTTCCAGCGTAATACCGAGTTCATCCGCCTGACGGCGTAACGCGCTAAGCTGACCATCAGACCATGTTTCAATGGCAGGATAATCACAAATCTGAAACAGCGAGATTCCCAGCGCCGCAGTCTGTTGCAACATCTGAGGCAACGACAGCGGCTGCGGCACCTGCGGCGAAGCACGCCAGAAAAAAGCATAGGTACTCAATCCAATCGCCATCTTCGTTCTCCTAGCCTGTCGATGACGCCACCAATGCAGCAGCTTCGTCGACTATCTGGCACAATGCGGCAGGATCATGCGCAAAACGTCCCAAAAAAAGCCCGTCGACCTGACCATCAAGCCGCTGCAACAATCCCGGTCCGGCGCTGCCCCCATAAATAACCCGCAATGAGATGCCGGCCGGCCGGCTGTCCTTGATGCCGGCGCATACCGTGCGAATATGCCGATCCGCTGCCGGTTGTGGCGCACCAATCGCCCATTGCGGTTCGTAGGCAACGATCACTTCGCCCGCCAGATGTTGCTGGCAGGCTGTTTTCAGGTTGGCGTGCAGCTGACGGCTACACAGATCGATAGCCTGATCGGCATTGACTGGCTCAGGCTCACCAAGACATAAAACCGGCGTCAGATGATGCCGTAACGCCATTGCCACTTTCAGCGCAATAAGATCATCATCTTCAAAAAAATGGCGCCGGCGTTCTGCATGGCCGATTTCGGCGAAGTGGCAACCTATTTCTGCCAGCATGCTGGCACTGACTTCGCCGGTCCAGGCCCCCTTTTCTGTTTGGCAAATATCCTGCGCCCCGGTTTTTATTGCCGTATCAGCAAAGATAGCCTTGACCGCTGTCAGCGCGGGAAAGGCAGGTAAAATAAACAGGCCAACCTTGCCACAGATCATTGCCGGGTGCTGGCGGAGGTTTTCTGCCACTGCGTGGCTCCAGTTCAGCGTTTGCTGATAGCCAAAGTACATTTTAAGACTGACACCCAGCCAGATTGCCGGCTGCATCATGCGCCACCTCGCTGCAGCTGTAAAAACTCGCTCACCACCCCGACAATCATCGCCAGCGATAACGCTCCGGCATCCGGAGTACCCAGACTTTTTTCCGCCAGCGGACGCGCCCGGCCCATTTTTGGCAGTAGCTGCGCCGTATCCTGTGCGTGTTGCCGGGCAACAGCAGCGGCCTCCCGCCAGGCGTCGGCCAGCGTTGCTCCCGCCGCGACCTGGCTATTCAGGGTCTCGCTGAACGGAACCAGCACATCCACCATGGTTTTATCGCCGGGTTTAGCTTTACCGAAATGCATAATGCCGGCGTTAGCATCCGCCACCGCTGCGGCGACCCGGCTGGCTTGCGGCGCATGCTGATCGCCGAACGCGCAGCCAAGAGCATTCAGTATCACGCCCCACAGCGCCCCGGAGGTACCGCCGGCCCGATCTGACCAGGCATCGGCGGCACGACACAGCAGGGTGCCGGCACCCGCCCCCTGCCTGACAAGCTCCTGGGCTTTCTCCAGCGCAGCGCTGGCACCCCTGACCATGCCAATACCATGATCGCCATCACCGGCAACCGCATCAATACGTCCCAGTTCCACGGCATTGGCATGCAGGGTTTGCGACACGGCGTCCAGTATTTTCAGCAAGCAGCGAGCAGACTGTCTGGAAGCGCCGGAGGCAGCCGGAATCGCTTCCTGCACGGATAACTGTCGCTCTTCGACAGTCAGCGCCTCAGCCTGGATAACGCTGCCTTTACGGTAAGCCGGAGTATTGCACGGTGCGCGCCAGAATGTCTCCAGCTCATCGTCCAGCCACATCAGGGTCAGTGACGCCCCGGCCATATTGAAGCTGGTAACAAACTCCCCTACCTCGGGGTCAACAACCTCAATGCCTTTTTCGTCCATCAGCTGTGCCAGCCGGCGGTAAACCACAAACAACTCTTCATATTTCACAGCACCCAGGCCATTAAGGATTAACGCGCAGCGTTGTCCTTCTGGCTGACTGATGCCAGGGGGAAGTTCTGCCAGCAGGCGATCGACCATCAGTTCTGCCAGCGCATCGGCGCGCGGAACTTCGGTATCTGTAATACCAGGTTCACCATGAATCCCCATTCCCAGCGCCATGCTGCCTTTGGCCACTTGAAACAACGGCTGTCCGGCGCCCGGCAGAGTACAGCCTGAGAAAGCCACACCCAATGAACGGGTGCGTGCATTAGCACGCCGCGTTATGGCACTAACCCCGGCCAGGCTCAGTCCGGCTTCAGCCGCCGCGCTGGCAACTTTAAATACCGCCAGATCGCCAGCAACGCCGCGCCGTTTCTCTATTTCTGCCACATTAGCGCTGGATATATCATCGGTAACAGCCACCATTTCACAGGGAATGCCCTCTGCTTTCAGACGTTCACACGCCTGACCAAAATGCAAAACATCCCCGGCATAGTTACCAAAAGTCAGTAACACGCCGGCCCCGTTTTCAGCAGCGCGAGCGACGTGATAAATCTGGCGGGCAGAAGGTGAAGCAAACAGATTGCCCATAGCCGCCCCGTGCGCCAGTCCCTGACCGACCAGGCCGGCAAAAGCCGGGTAGTGGCCGGAACCACCGCCAATCACCACCGCCACGGTGCCGGGCTTGCTTCTGGTGCTACGTACCACACCACCGGTGACCTGACGAACTTTGTCAGCATTGGCCGCGACAAAACCTTCGGTTAACTCACTGGCAAAGGCGGACGGCTGATTAAACAAATAAGTCATGATGAATGCTCCTGTGCAAGTTGCGCTGGCATGCCTTGCCACCGGCGTTAAGCAACCACATCAGCAGGGCTGATAGCAGCATAAATCCGCCGACAACCCTCATTGCCCGGCTGTCGCAGTGAGTGGCCAGATTGTTACCGTGACGATCGATTGAACAAATGAACATTACTATAATAAATGTTCAAAGAAAAATAGCGACGATGAAAACTGTGATCGCCTTCATGAAGTTGGCTTTCCGGCCATTTTTAGCGTATTCAGGCTAATCTGTGGCGGTCAGTTCGCCTGATAGCCCCATTTTTATTGCTGGATATAAAATACAAATGAACTTATATTGAACATATGAGCAATAATATGGCAGGCTAACAGTGACCTGACAAACCTGTTGCCGTCAGGCTGTGACTTTTAAGAAACCTGAGGAAAAAGCGATGAACTCGATTGCAATTGGGGCCGATGATGCGGCACTGGAGCTAAAAAATCTGATTAAAGCCTATTTGCAGGAAAAAAATTATAGCGTCGCTGACTACAGCAGCGATGCGCAGGCAGACAATACCATGTACCCGGATGTGGCCTTTAGCGTCGCCTCAGCGATCAAAGAGGGAAAATTTGAACGCGCCATTCTGATTTGCGGCACCGGCATCGGAATGGCAATCGTTGCCAATAAAGTGCCGGGCGTGCGGGCCGCACAATGTCACGATACCTACTCTGCCGAGCGGGCACGGAAAAGCAATAATGCCCAGATAATCACGCTGGGTTCACGTGTTATCGGACCGGAACTGGCTAAAACGCTGGTGAATAGCTGGCTTAATGCCGAATTTGAGGGCGGAGGTTCTACCGCAAAAGTGAATAAAATCGACCAGTACGAACAGCAAATACTGGCAAAATGAGCACTGAATGACACGGCGCAGTCCATCAGAGCAACGCGCCTTCTGCTAAACTTGCCCTATTGATGTCAGATATTGGCGGCAGATTTTTTCCATTTCCGGCTATCAGCAGGTGTTTCTGATATCGTCATACTGATGGCCGTGCAGGCTTATTCATGCGGGCTGAATCGGATAAGCCCATCGCAATAATCAGAAAAAGCGTATTTTCATCCTCATGAGCCTAGTGCAATGTGTTTGTTTGTGAAATTTATTTCGCAATTATATGAAATTGCGTATCAAGGAGTTAAGAGATGAACCAGCTAGATGCATTAAAACAGTACACCACCGTGGTTGCCGATAGCGGTGATATTGAATCGATTCGAAATTATCACCCCGAAGATGCCACCACCAACCCGTCACTGATCCTTAAAGCAGCCGGACTTGACTCTTATAAGCACCTGATAACCGATGCTATCGACTTCGCTAAAAAACAGGGTGGCAGTAAAGAAACGCAGATTATTAATGCCAGCGATAAAGTCGCGATAAACCTTGGCATGGAAATTCTGAAAAGCGTTCCCGGTCGCGTTTCCACTGAAGTGGATGCCCGGCTCTCTTTCGATCGCGGAATGTGCGTCACCAAGGCCGAAAAACTGATCCGTATGTATGAAGATCACGGGGTTGACCGTTCCCGCGTACTGATTAAGCTGGCCTCGACCTGGGAAGGCATTCGCGCCGCGGAAGAACTGGAAAAAAACGGCATTAATTGTAACCTGACGCTGCTGTTCTCCTTCGCCCAGGCCCGGGCCTGCGCCGAAGCCGGCGTATTCCTGATTTCACCTTTCGTCGGCCGCATTTATGACTGGTATCACAGCCGTAAGCCTCTCGACCCCTATGTGGTTGATGAAGACCCGGGGGTTCAGTCGGTACGTAAAATCTATGAGTACTACAAACAGCACCGCTATAACACCATTATTATGGGAGCCAGTTTCCGCAAAACAGAGCAGATTATTGCGCTGGCAGGCTGCGATCGTCTGACTATTTCGCCGAATCTGTTACAGGAGCTGCAGGCCAGCAATGCGCCGGTTGAACGCAAATTGTCACCGTCCACGCAGGGTTTCCATCAGCCAGCACCACTTTCTGAAGCTGCGTTTCGCTGGGAACACAATCAGGACCCGATGGCAGTGGAAAAACTGGCCGAGGGCATTCGCCAGTTTGCCGTTGACCAGCAGAAACTGGAAGACGTGCTGGCCGCAAGGCTGTAGACACCACAGGGGCGACGCAAGTCGCCCCTGGCATATTCACCCGGGGTGGTCAGTTAACCCCGCTTTTTTATAAGCCAACGGAGAACAACATGTCCTCACGCAGAGAACTGGCTAACGCAATTCGCGCGCTGAGTATGGATGCGGTGCAGCAAGCCAAATCAGGCCATCCCGGCGCACCTATGGGGATGGCGGATATTGCAGAAGTATTGTGGCGCGATTTCCTCAAGCACAATCCGCAGAATCCGGCGTGGAGCGATCGCGATCGTTTTATTCTCTCTAACGGACACGGTTCGATGCTGCTGTACAGCCTGCTGCATCTTACCGGCTATGCGCTGCCGATTGAAGAACTGAAAAATTTCCGCCAGCTGCATTCAAAAACCCCAGGCCATCCGGAAATTGGCTATACGCCCGGCGTGGAAACAACCACCGGGCCGCTGGGACAAGGACTGGCGAACGCGGTAGGCCTGGCGATTGCCGAACGTACTCTTGCCGCACAGTTTAACCGTCCCGGTCATGATATTGTCGATCACCATACCTGGGTGTTTATGGGGGATGGCTGCCTGATGGAGGGGATTTCCCATGAAGTCTGCTCGCTGGCTGGGACCCTTGGACTTGGTAAGCTTATCGGCTTTTACGACCATAACGGTATCTCAATTGACGGCGAGGTTGATGGCTGGTTTAGCGACGACACCGCCAGACGTTTCGAAGCATACCACTGGCACATTATTCGCGATATCGATGGCCATGATGCTGCAGCGGTTTCGCAGGCAATAAAAGAAGCCCGCAGCGTGACTGATAAGCCATCGCTGATTATCTGTCGCACCATCATCGGCTTTGGTTCCCCCAATAAAGCCGGCAAAGAGGAAGCGCACGGCGCGGCACTTGGTGAAGAGGAAGTTGCACTGACCCGTAAACAGCTGGGTTGGAATCATCCGGCTTTTGAAATACCTGAAGATATTTATGCGCAATGGGACGCGAAAAAAACCGGCGCAGAACAGGAAAAAGCCTGGCAGAAAAAATTCAACGCCTGGCAGGCAGCCTATCCCGAGCTGGCCGCAGAATATACCCGCCGTATGCAGGGTGGATTACCGGATAACTGGGAAACACAAGCGCAGAAGTTTATCAGCGACCTGCAAGCCAGCCCGCAAAAAATTGCCAGCCGTAAAGCGTCACAAAATGCGCTGGAAGTATACGGAAAACTGTTGCCAGAATTTCTTGGCGGATCTGCTGACCTCGCCCCCAGTAATCTGACCATCTGGTCTGGCTCCAGACCGCTGAATGAAGATATCGCCGGCAATTATATCCACTACGGTGTGCGTGAATTTGGCATGACGGCCATTGCTAACGGCATCGCCCATCACGGTGGCTTTGTCCCCTACACCGCCACTTTTCTGATGTTCGTTGAATATGCCCGCAACGCGGTGCGTATGGCGGCACTGATGAAAGCACGACAGATCCTGGTTTATACCCATGACTCAATCGGTCTCGGTGAAGATGGCCCGACCCACCAGCCGGTAGAACAGCTTGCCAGCCTGCGACTGACGCCCAATATCAGTGTCTGGCGCCCCTGCGATCAGGTTGAAACCGCCGTGGCGTGGAAGCATGCCATTGAGCGGCATCATGGGCCAACGGCGCTGATTTTGTCGCGTCAGAATCTGGCACAGCCAGCGCGTGATAAAACCCAGCTGGCAAATATTTCGCGTGGCGCCTACGTGCTGAAAGAATGCAGCGGCACTGCGGAAATTATTCTGATCGCCACCGGTTCTGAAATGGAAATCACGCTTAAGGCGCAGGAAAAGCTGAGCGCCGATGGCCACAAAGTGCGGGTGGTTTCTATGCCCTCCTGCGATCTGTTCGATAAGCAGGATGCGGCCTATCGTGAATCGGTGCTGCCAGCGACGGTAACCGCGCGCATTGCCGTCGAGGCCGGAATCGCTGACTACTGGTATAAGTACGTGGGTCTCAACGGTAAAATTGTCGGTATGACCACTTTTGGGGAGTCTGCGCCCGCCGATAAGCTGTTTCCCGCATTTGGCTTCACGGTAGAAAACATCGTAAGCCAGGCCGAAGCATTACTGAAACCGGTTTAACCGACGTCTGGCGATAAAAAACCGGCATCACGCCGGTTTTTTTGTGCCAGATATAGTTAGTTATATCGCGATGATAGATTGGCAGCGGTCAGGATGCCGGCTGCGGCTCAAGTGATACCGTTGCCGCAGGTTCTCTGGCAACAACCGTGGTCCAGAGTGCCGGCCAGTCATCGCTGCTATGCCAGGCATCACAGGTCCCTTCCCGGGCGTAATCTGCCAGTTGAAACTGGCCACCATCAAACTGCCAGCGGGTGGCAACGCCACAGTCACCCAGCCCCCGATCTTTGCTGAAAGTGAGCAATTCACCGCTGGCTGCATCATATTCTGCATTGACCAGCTCAAGATCTTTTTCTGCCTGGCCCGGCGCGGTAAAAGGCAGCTTCAGGGAAATACCTTTTGCAACATAGGGCTGGACGCGGGTAATTTCGAACGCCAGATCAATCACGTTATATGCTCCCATTTCACAGCTAATCAGCAACAGCGCTTTATCATCGGTTAACGGTGATACGCTGACCTGACGCCGTTGCGGATCGAGGGAACATTCGTCGGTGTTGATCCGCCAGGTGCCGAAGTCAATCAGACCACTGGCCTCATCACGCGTCAGGGCAGCCGGCGGATGAGGCTGGGGGTACACCTTTGGCGTTACCGGCTCAGGCGGCACCGCATCAGCCGGCCGATCGCCGCGCTTTACAAAGGCCCCCTGGCTATTCACTCTGCCCTGTATCTCATCCATCAGCGCCAGCGCAGGTTTTAATCCGTGCAGTGAAATAGTGGCCCCCTGGCGGTATAGCAGCTGAATATTGTCTGCATCCATTATTTGCGCCAGAAATTCCTCCAGTGAAATAGTATGTGCCGTACTCAGATGATGTGCAGCAACCTGCCAGTGTTTTAGATCGAGTTTCAGGCGTTTCTGATCCAACAGAAGATTATCTTTTAACGGACCACCGGCCAATTCACCGCTGTAACGATTACCGTAATCAATACGAATCAGCGCACGATCATTATTACCCGCATGCCGGCTGATAGTCATCACCAGACCATTATCACCGGGAATATTTCTTGCCACACAGTAGTTGAGGTTATTACAGGTAATTTGCCAGTCAGAAATGACTTTCTGCAACGGTTCGGCATGCAGGCTGGCAGCATGCAACAAAGACAACGAAAGAAAAAATTTCATCCAGCGTGGCATTAATTAATGGGGTCCTAAAATTGTATAAGGTCGATATAGTCAGGCGCAAAACGCCGGCGTTTTTTGGCCAAAAATCATTCAGGGCAGCTCACGCTGGCAAACATGCCGCCGTTGTTAGCAAGCGTTTTTAAAGTAATAATGACAAGCATAATCACTCACTGCCCGCCTTCTCAATAAGATTTATCGGACATTAACCGGCTGGCTGACGGCTATTTAATCGATAAAAAGGAAAATAATTACAATAATAGTTTATAATCGCTGTTTATTATATTAATTAGCTGATATTTATCAGATTTAGTTTTTTATTTTGTGAAATTAATCACGCAGAAAAAGTGGATATACTGCGCTTTAAAAGAATATTTTATTGCCGCAATGCCGCCAGATGGTTCAAAACTTTATTAAGTACAAAAATTATCTGAGCGATGATAAAAAATTATCTGCAGCCATTTTATATATCAGCCATATATCCGGCGTATTTTCGCCGAAAAAACCATCCCCCCCCCGCCGGCCACCGCCCGGCAAGGACTCTGAAGCGACTTCGCCACCAACGTCAGACAACCAGCCAGCCACGCAGCTGAGCCTGCTGTAACAGAATCACCGTTTTACCATCACAAATACGGCCATCAGCCACCCTGGCCATGGCGTCGGGATAGCTTAACTCCAGCACGTCAATCTGCTCGTCGTCAACGCCACCACCGGCACTTTTTTTCAGTCCGTCCCGGTATTCCGCCGCAAAAAAATGCACAATTTCCGTTACTCCGCCAGGGGACATATAAAGCTGAAACAGCTTTTCCACTTCACCAATGGCATATCCCGTCTCTTCCATAGCTTCTTTGCGGATGCAGGCTTCCGGAGAATCGTTATCCAGCAGACCAGCGCAGGTTTCAATCAGCATACCGTCCGGGTTGTTATTCACCCAGGTAGCGATACGAAACTGACGGGTCAGGACCACGCTGTTTTTCTGACGGTTGTACAGCAAAATAGTCGCACCATCACCACGATCGTAAACTTCACGTTTGTGGCGCACTTTGTCGCCACTGGCATTTTCCAGTTCATAAGTGTAGTTACGCAAAACAAACCAGTTTTCTGACAAAATTTTATTTTTAATCAGATGGACTTTGAGAGACATAACCTTGTCCGGTTTCCGGGGAAAAAACGATGATAGTGCGTGCGGGCGTGGAAAACTATCTGAATAGTGCGGCCTTATTCAGGCCGCGATTTCCCCCGGCACAGGGTTGTGTACCGGGGAAAGAGATCAGTCAGGCAGATTTTTCAGATGTTCTTCATCATGCTGCTGCTGGGAAATGGCATGTGCCCGTTTACGCACGCCAAACCATCCCAGCACCAGAATGACTATCAGCAACGGGATGCTGGCGATAGTCCAGGTACCATTGGGATAATCAAAGGCCATCAGCACCAGCACTCCGGCCAGAAACATCAGCGTCAGCCAGGAAGTATATGGCGCCCCTGGCATTTTAAAACTCACCGCTTCGGCTTTGCCTTCGTGGATGGCTTTACGCAGACGCAGCTGGCACAGAACAATAAAAGCCCATGAAGAAATAATGCCCAGTGAGGCAAAGTTAAGCACAATTTCAAATACCTGGGAAGGCACCACGTAATTCAGATAAACGCCAATAACGTAAACCAGTACGGTGACCAGAATCCCCATATAAGGTACTTTTCTTTTGCTCATTTTTGACAGGATTTTCGGCGCCGAACCGCCCATCGACATCGACCGCAAAATACGCGCCGTGGCATAAAGACCGGAGTTCAGGCTGGAAAGCGCTGCGCTCAGCACCACAATATTCATGATGCTACCAATATAAGGTACGCCAAGTTTGGAGAAGAAAGTCACGAACGGACTCTGGCCGGCCTGGTAAGCATTCCAGGGAAGCAGCAGCACCAGCAGCAGCACCGAGCCAACGTAAAACAGGCCGATACGCCAGATAACGCTGTTAACGGCCTTCGGCACCATGTTTTTCGGGTCTTTACACTCACCGGCCGCTACCCCCACCATTTCAATGGCAGCAAAAGCAAACACCACGCCCTGAATCAATACCAGCGCCGGCAGGATGCCATGAGGAAACACGCCGCCGTTATCTGAAATCAGATGAAAGCCGGTGCTGTGGCCGTCAATTAGCTTGCCACTACCGAGGAATACCACCCCCACGACCAGGAACAGGGCAATAGCCGCCACTTTAATCAGTGCAAACCAGAACTCCATTTCGGCAAACCACTTTACTCCTACCAGGTTCATCGAAGCGACTATCGCCAGCGCGCCCAGTGCCAGCGCCCACTGTGGGACATCGCCAAATGCATGCCAGTAATGCATATAGAGCGCGACGGCGGTAATGTCGACAATGCCAGTCATCGCCCAGTTAACAAAGTACATCCAGCCGGCAACATATGAGCCTTTTTCTCCCATAAATTCACGGGCATAAGAAACGAAACTCCCGCTGGAGGGGCGATGTAACACCAGTTCGCCCAGCGCCCGCAAGATGAAAAAACAAAAGATACCGCAGACCAGATAAACAATTGCCAGCGAAGGGCCCGCTGCCTGAAGCCGTGCCCCGGCACCGAGAAACAGGCCGGTTCCGATAGCACCGCCAATAGCTATCATCTGTACCTGACGATTTCCCATCGCTTTGTGATAACCGGAGTCGTGGGAATTTAACCAACGTCTTCTGGCTGCATGTTTCGCGGCCGCACTTTTTCTATTCGATCTCATTTTTATTCCTGATAACCTGTCCAAAAATGTCAGCCTCCAGTCATTCCGATGGCCGACTGACTCTCGTAGCCTGACCGCCCCAGAAGCCTGAGAAATGTTCCGTCTTCTCAATGATCAGGCAAGATTATGATCACCCTGTTTTTTTACTATTAGGTGGCAAATCAATGGCGATGCATCCTAACCGTTCCACGGCGATGACGCAAAACTTCTCAGCCCCTGGCGGGTAAAAGATTTTAATTTTGTCTGCGCGCGCAAAAAAAAGCTGAAAAGGCGCAAAAAAATGTTGCATCCGCTGCCCGCAAACCCATTCAGTCTGCGGCTTGTAGCCCGGATAAGCCGATAACGGCTTCAGCGCTCAGTGGCGGCGCGACGGCATGCTACGATCTCTTACACATTCTTCTTAATTTCTTCACTATTCAGGCTAATTCAGCAGGTAGAGTGATTTGCTTAGACTGCTTTTAAATTTGATTAGACGCTGCGCGGACTGACGGTCAGCAACAGCGCTTTGCGGCTGGCATGCATCGGGAGCTGAGTTTTCATGGCGAATTTTTTTATCGACCGCCCCATTTTTGCCTGGGTGCTGGCGATATTGTTGTGCCTGACCGGCACGCTGGCTATTGTTAATCTGCCGGTAGAACAATACCCGAATATTGCGCCGCCACATGTGCGTATCACCACAACTTATCCCGGTGCCTCGGCTAAAACCGTTGATAATACCGTGACGCAGACCATTGAACAAAACATGACCGGCATTGATCATCTGCTCTATATGTCCTCCCAGAGCAGTAACACCGGTCAGGCCACCATATCGCTGACCTTCAGTGCCGGCACCAATCCCGATGAAGCCTTACAGCAGGTACAAAATCAGCTTAATACCGCGCTACGGCGTCTGCCACAGGCTGTTCAGTCGCAGGGGGTGACGGTAAAAAAGGTGGGTGACAGTAATATTCTGATGTTTGGGTTTGTTTCCACTGACGGCAGCATGAGCCGCCAGGACATTGCTGACTATATAGCCAGTAACGTCCAGGATCCGCTCAGCCGTATTAACGGCGTGGGCGAAATCGATCAGTATGGCTCGCAGTATGCCATGCGCATCTGGCTTAATCCCGACAAACTGATTAAATATGCACTCACCACCGCCGACGTGGTTAATGCCATTAAAGCCCAGAATACCCAGGTTGCTGTCGGTCAGCTGGGTGGTCTGCCGCAAACCAGCCAGCAGGCGCTTAACGCCACCGTTAACGCGCAATCGCTATTGCAAACGCCGGAGCAGTTTCGCCAGATTACGCTGAAAGTGGCACAGGATGGTTCACTGGTTACGCTTGGCGATGTGGCGACCATCGCCCTTGGCGCGGAAAGCTACAACTACATCACCCGATATAACGGACAAACCGCTTCCGGACTGGGCATCAAGCTGGCCGATGGCGCCAATGAGATAGAAACTGACCGGCTGGTGCGTCAGCGGGTTGAAGAGTTGTCGCATTATTTCCCTCACGGGTTACAGGCACGCATCGCCTATGAAGAAACCCCTTTTGTAAAAGCGTCGATCCACGATGTAGTCAAGACCCTGCTCGAAGCCATTCTGCTGGTATTCGCGGTGATGTACCTTTTTATGCAGAACTTCCGGGCAACCCTGATACCCACTATCGCCGTCCCGGTCGTTCTGCTGGGGACCTTTACTATCCTGGATGCCTGCGGGTTCAGCATCAATACGCTGACAATGTTTGCCATGGTGCTGGCCATTGGCCTGCTGGTAGACGATGCCATCGTGGTGGTGGAAAACGTCGAGCGTATTATCAGTGAAGAAGGCCTTTCCCCGCGTGACGCTACGCGCAAATCGATGGGGCAGATTCAGGGCGCGCTGGTCGGTATTGCTCTGGTCCTGTCTGCGGTGTTTGTGCCGATGGCATTTTTTGGCGGCACCGTCGGCGAAATCTACCGTCAGTTTTCCGTCACCATTGTTTCTGCCATGGCCCTTTCGGTACTGGTAGCGATGATTCTGACGCCTGCACTCTGTGCCAGCCTGTTAAAACCGGGCGCAAACGGTCACCACCGTCGGGGGTTCTTCGCATGGTTTAACCGGCAGTTTAACCGCAATGCCGATCGTTACCAGCACTGCGTCGCCAGACTGTTACAACGGGCGGGTCGCTGTCTGCTGCTTTACCTGCTGCTGCTGGCTGGACTGGTTGTCCTGTTTACCCGCCTGCCCGGCAGTTTTCTGCCGCTGGAAGATCGCGGCGTGTTTATGACCCAGGTGCAGCTCCCCCCAGGCTCAACCATGAACCAGACTCTGAAGGTGGTGGAAAAAGTTGAAAATTACTATATGCATGATGAAAAACAGAATGTGCAGTCGGTTTTCTCCACCGTGGGCGCCGGGCCGGGTGGCAACGGACAAAATGTCGCCCGCCTGTTTATTCGTCTGAAAGACTGGCAAGCCCGCCCGGGCAGCGACAACAGCGCCTTTGCTATTATTGAACGCGCCACCCGCTATTTCCGCCAGATTAATGAAGCGCGCGTCATTGCCAGCAGCCCGCCGGCAATCAGCGGCCTTGGCAGTGCCTCAGGTTTCGATCTGGAATTGCAGGATCACGGCGGTATGGGCCACAGCGCACTGATGCAAGCACGCGATAAATTACTGGAAATGGCCGGTCATAACGCCGATCTGGCCCGGGTGCGTCACAATGGTCTGGACGACAGTCCGCAGCTGCAAATTGACGTTGATCAGCGTAAAGCACAGGCGATGGGATTATCAATCACTGATATTAACGACACCCTGACCACTGCCTGGGGCTCAAGCTATGTCAACGATTTCCTCGATCGCGGTCGTACCAAAAAAGTGTATGTCCAGGCGGAAGCTGACTCACGCATGCTGCCTGATGACATCAATAAATGGTATGTCCGCAATGCCAGCGGTCAGATGGTGCCATTCAGCGCATTTGCCACCTCTCACTGGCAAAGTGGCTCACCGCGGCTGGAACGTTACAACGGTTACCCGTCGGTTGAGATTGTTGGCGAGCCGGCGGCCGGTACCAGTTCCGGTACCGCTATGAAGGTAATGGAACAGCTGGCCGCACAATTGCCAGAAGGATTTGGCCTGCAATGGACCGGGGCGTCTTACCAGGAGCGGTTGAGCGGCTCTCAGGCTCCCGCGCTGTACGCACTGTCACTGCTGGTTATTTTTCTCTGTCTGGCCGCTTTATATGAAAGCTGGTCCATTCCCTTTTCAGTGATGCTGGCGGTGCCATTGGGGGTGTTTGGCGCGCTGGTTGCCACCTGGTTACGTGGTCTGGATAACGACGTTTATTTTCAGGTTGGGCTATTGACCGTCATTGGTCTGACCGCTAAAAACGCCATTCTGATTGTTGAGTTTGCCAACAGCATGAATCGTCAGGGACTGCCGCTGATGGCATCGGTATTACAAGCGTCGCGTCAGCGATTGCGACCAATTATTATGACCTCACTGGCATTTGGTTTCGGCGTGCTACCGATGGTTCTGGCATCAGGAGCCGGTTCCAACAGTCAGCATGCGGTCGGTACCGGGGTGCTGGGTGGGATGGTTGCCGCGACGCTGCTGGCAATCTTTTTTGTTCCGCTATTCTTTATGCTGGTGAGAAAACGCTTTCCGCTGAAAACCCGGCCGCCAACAGCCTGAGCGCAATCATCCCTCAGGCTGCCGGGGCAGAAGACCGCCCGCAGCGGCTCAGAAAATGGCTGAAAGCAAAAGTGCTGTTATACTGGCTGGCCGGCTGGCCGCAGGTTACTCAGCGCGCCAGCCTGCTGAGAGCGCCGGGTATGCGGTATTTCCCCCGGCGAATGTTGAAAAAATGGATAACTTTCGCTGATCGCTTATTCACCCTTATTTGGCGACAACGACGGTGTCATAAGCACCGCTTTCGCTGTCAATGTGGGTTTTAGCTTCAGGGTGTTCAGCCAGCACGGCCTCCACCACCTGATTAAACTTATCGCAACGGCTCCCTTTCACCCGTTTGAAAATAATCGTTGAGCGGGTCTCCTGCACCAGGTGCGCCGCTGAATCTTTCATATAATTCATGGTGTTCTGCCTCCTGTCTGTAGCTGCGACATATTACCTGCTGTCATAAGCATGCATCCGCTGTAAACTAATGTATTGATGCAGGTCATCCTCTGAATTATGACCCCGTTTTTAACAAGGAAATAGGGAAAAATGCTTAAAATTTATGGCATCAAAAATTGTGATACGGTAAAAAAAGCACGCCGTTTTCTGCAGGAACAGCAGGTCGACGCGCACTTTCATGATTACCGTACTGATGGTCTCGATGCCGGACTGCTGGCCCGCTTTATTGACAGCCTCGGCTATCAGGCGCTACTGAATACCCGCGGGACAACCTGGCGAAAACTGGATGAAACAACACGCAATAATGTTCAGGACGCAGCCAGCGCCGCTGAACTCATGCTCGCCCATCCGTCACTGATTAAGCGGCCGCTATTGCTGGCGGAAAACGGTGCCATGCTGCTGGGTTTTGACGCGCAACGCTATACGGCCTTTATTCAGGAGAACCGCTAATTATGTTTTGTCCGGTCATAGAGCTGGCGCAACAGCTGATCCGCCGCCCTTCTCTCAGCCCCGATGATGCCGGCTGTCAGGCCATCATGATTTCCCGGCTTCAGGCGATTGGCTTTACGGTTGAACAAATGTCTTTCGGCGATACGGACAATTTCTGGGCCTGGCGGGGGGAAGGCGAAACCCTGGCATTTGCCGGCCACACCGACGTGGTAGCCCCTGGTGATACTTCACGCTGGATCAGTCCGCCGTTTGAGCCTTCCATCCGTGATGGTCTGCTATTTGGTCGCGGTGCCGCCGATATGAAAGGCTCACTGGCGGCAATGGTAGTAGCGGCTGAGCGTTTTGTCGCAGCACATCCCGATCACCGCGGCCGGCTGGCCTTTCTGATCACCTCTGATGAAGAAGCCAGCGCGGTAAACGGCACGGTTAAAGTGGTCGAAACGCTGATGGCGCGCAATGAAACCCTCGATTACTGCCTGGTGGGTGAGCCATCCAGTAGCGAATCAGTGGGCGACGTGGTAAAAAACGGCCGCCGGGGATCCATCACCGCCAATCTGACCGTTCACGGTGTTCAGGGACATGTTGCCTATCCGCATCTTGCCGATAATCCGGTGCATCGTGCCACTCCTTTCCTGCAGGAACTGATTAACACCGAATGGGATAACGGCAACGAGTTTTTTCCGCCGACCAGTATGCAGATTGCCAATATCCATGCCGGTACCGGCAGTAATAACGTCATTCCGGGCGATCTGAAACTGCAATTTAATTTTCGCTTCAGCACCGAACTGACTGACGGACAGATCCGTGCCCAGGTTGAAGCAATGCTGGAAAAACATGCGCTGCCTTATAGTATTCACTGGGAGCTTTCCGGCCAGCCTTTCCTGACTGAACGTGGCAAACTGGTGGATGCGGTGGTAAACGCGATTGGACACTATACTGAACACCCCCCCCGGTTACTGACAAACGGCGGCACCTCTGATGGACGTTTTATTGCCCGTATGGGTGCACAAGTTGTTGAACTGGGGCCGGTCAATGCCACTATTCATAAAATTAATGAGTGCGTAAAAGCGGCAGACCTGCAGCTGCTTAGCCGCATGTATCAGCGCATTATGGAACAGCTTATTGCCTGATCGCCCGGCTTACCCAAGGAGACAATATGGAATGGTTAAAACAATACTGGTGGATCATTATTATCGTGCTGATGGTCGGCGTACTGATTAACGTGTACAAGGACCTGAAACGCATTGATCCTAAAAAATATATGGAAAACAAACCCAAACTGCCGCCCCATCGTGATAATAATGCCAAATGGGACGATGATGATGACTGGCCGAAAAAATCCTGAAGACGGTTCAGCGCCAGACGCGTTGCCCAACAAACCGCCGGCAACGCGCTTATCGATAGCTGATACATCTGCGCTGCTTATTCACATTCATAGCGCGTGGCAGCGTAGTCAGCTCAGATAAAGGTCACCACGTCATTTTCCCCCGGCGTGCTGCCGCTCATGGCTTGTTCAAAGTAGCGCAGCGGAATTGTGTGATGCAGGTGATCAAGCGCCCGCTGCAGACTGCGATCGTCAATAATATCCAGCGTGATATCGCCACCAAGTGCCTGTAACCTCTCCTGGGCATCAACAGCGTGAATCAACGGGATCTGCTTGTCATCATCACCATGAATCAGGTGAATGGTGGTGTGCTGATTTGCCTGCTGCGGTAATTCAGCATAACGCCCGCTGAAGGCCACAACTCGTGCGGCAAGGGCATCGTGTTGTTTAACCGCTTCCAGCGCCATAATACTGCCCTGCGAGAAGCCAATCAGCGCTGTGGCATCCGCCCCCAGCCCGCTTTCATGCTGCCAGCGACGTACCGCCGCAATGAACGATGGCATCGCGTCATTAACCCGTTGTTGTCGTTGAGCCGGCGTCATCCCGCGGGTAGAGTACCACTGTCGTCCCACCCCGCTGCCACATGCACGCAGCGCGCCAATACTGACCACCAGCCCCTGCGGAAAAGAGTGGGCTAACGCGTCGCCGATGGCGCTGGCCATCCCTGCCGGGTTTTCTCCCTGACCGTGAAACAGCAAAAAAAGCTGTACGGCAGGTCCTGCAGGACGCTGAACGATGATTTGTTCTGATTTCATGGCTATTCTCCTGTGTGCTGCTGATAACTATACGCTGCTCAGCCTGGAGGAAAACGCGCAATTTTTGATGGTGTTGTTGGATTTATTGCAACAAGCGGATCTGCCCTTGCAAAGAGGCAGCCTGCCCGGCATCCAGTGAGTATAAACCACGACCGGCTTCCTCACGCCAGCGCGCCATCAGCTGGCGACGGCCACGCAGCGAAAACTGCTGGCACAGCGTGGCTGCCGGCTGACGCTGTAATATCGTCGCGCGCAGCAGCGGCATCGCCTCCACGCTGTGCAACAACAGCCTGCCCAGCGGCGCCCGGGTGGCTTCAAACGGGCGCAGAGCAAAAGCAAAACCCGCCAGCTCCAGCAGGTCCTGCTGGTCAGGTGGCCGTTCGCAGCGTGCAACGGGCGCAAGTTCAGGCTCATCAATCATCTCCTGCAGCCAGCCCAGCTCATCGCGAAAGCGTCGTTGCGCGCGTTCGGTCAGCCAGCTGCCCCGCCTGGTCAGCGGTAACAACGCCATAGCGGTGTAGCAGCCGCTGCTGGCTTCCCGATAACTGCCAATACGTACCAGCTGAAAGCCACAGGCCTGCCAGAATGCCGCCAGTTCCGTCGTGTAGCCAAAACTGACGGACAGATAATCACAACCACCAGCCTGCTGCACCGCTCGCGCCACCAGCCGCCGGCCAACCCCCTGCCGCCGCAATGCCGGCGCTACGGCAATACGGCTAATGCGTCGGGCACTTAGCTGCGGCGCGTCGCGCAAACCGGCATGGGCGGCCAGTGATTGTGCCACCAGATTACCGGCAGGACGCCGCCATCCAGCCCATATTCTGTCCGCCAGCGCCCGATCCAGTCCGCCTTCCTCAACCAGCCATAGCCCCCCCTGTACCCGCGACTGCTGCACAAGCAAAGTAAAATGCTGGCCCGGCGCATCCATCATCCGCCGCAGATCAAGCGGGGACGTACGATAGTGCGCGCTGCATAACAGCTGATAAAGCTGACTAAGCCTGTCTGCAGCCTGCCGCCAGTCCCGGGGCTGCAAGTCGTCATAATGAAGCTCGCCGTCAGTGCTGACAATCGCTGGCTCGTTAAAAATCAGCGCCTGATGCAGCCAGTTTTCCAGCGGATCGTTGTCAGCCCAGCGTAACGGATGACTGAGACTGTACATTCGTACCCCAGGCAACGAAGCGCAGAACTTCAGTACAAAACCGCGTCCGGTTCCTTCATAGCCCTGAATCGTGGTTGTCAGCAGAACACGGGGAAAGCACTGGATAAGCTGTCTCAGGACAGGTGCGGGGATCGCCGCCGCTTCATCTACCAGCAACCAGTCTCCCTGCGGCGGCGCACCGGCACGGCATAACGCCAGCAGCCGGTCGGGAGCAATAAACTGAAAGCGCTCGCCAGCAAAGGCGGACAGCACCGCCGTGGAAGCTTTTGCCGGCGCAGTTACCCAGCAGGGGCCCGGCCAGTGATGTACCAGCATTCCGGCCAGCGCCGATTTTCCGCGGCCGCGGCCGGCGGTCAGCACGTGCAGCGCCGGTGGACTAGCCAGCAATTGCTGACACAATGCTTGCTGCTGCCCGGGCTGGCTTTGCCAGGGGGGAAAGGCGTGGTTATCCGGCCAGCGCACCGCAGCGCCCTGCTGATGCAGCAGCACCTGAGGATCAGACAGCAGCTGGCATAGATGACGGATAAAATTGGGGGTTGCAATCGGTTGAGGCTGTTCGCTCCAGCGTAGTGAATCGCTGTCAGTCTGCTGTGCCCAGCTTTCCAACGCAGGCGTTAGCAGTAACAGCCAGCTGCCCGCTCGCAGCGTACCGGCTAACGCTGCAAATGCCTCGGCATGAAAGCCCTGACGGGCATCAAACACCGCATGATGGAATTCACGACCAAGCAGCGTACGGATGGCATCCGGCGCACAGCTTAGCGCGACTGGTGACGCACCGCCAACCCACAACCAGTCCCCCGGCAGCGTTTGCTGCCAGCAGGCGGCCTGCTGCAGACACCATTGAGCATCGCCACTCAACACGGCCAGTCTGCGGATACCGCAGACTGACATTTTAGCGGTATAGTCGGCTAACCGGTTCACCGGAAAGTATTGCAGTCAGCCGGGTTGCCGCTGTCAAAGCCACGCTTAAACCAGCTATATCGCTGCTGGGAAGTGCCATGAGTAAAGCTGTCGGGCACCACCCGGCCCTGACTGCGCTGCTGCAGGCGATCGTCGCCGATAGCTTGCGCTGCGTTCAGCGCCTGCTGCAAATCTCCCGGTTCGAGGATGTCCTGTTGCTGCATATAATGTCCCCAGACGCCGGCAAAGCAATCTGCCTGCAGTTCCATCTTAACCGACAGCTGGTTAGCCTGTGCCTGACTGACCCCCTGCTGCATTTGCCGCACTTTCGATGCAATACCCAGCAGCTTTTGTACGTGGTGCCCCACTTCATGGGCTATCACGTATCCCTGAGCAAATTCACCGCCGGCACCCAGTTTGTTTTTCATCTCATCATAAAACGACAGGTCGATATAAACCTTACTGTCTGCCGGACAGTAAAACGGTCCCATGGCGGCCTGACCACTGCCGCAGGCGGTCGGCGTCACACCGCGATACATCACCAGCGTGGGTGCCTGCCAGGGTTTACCCATCTGTTTAAACAATTTTTGCCAGGTGTCTTCCGTTAATGCAAACATCACCGAGGTAAATTTAGCCGCTTCATCATCGCGCGCGCTGCGCGCGCCCTGCTGCTGTGGTGCGCTTAACGAAGTTGATTCGCCGGTTAACAACGGCGTCAGATCGTACCCGTAATATCCAGCTATCATCACAATCACCAGCAACACAAATCCGCCCTTGCCGCGCGGAATGCGCATACGACCACCGCCCACAGTGGGTTGATCCCGACGGTCTTCGACATTGTCGCTTTCGCGATGGCCTCTCCAGCGCATAACTTTTCTCCGGCGTGCAGCAGGTTAATAAATCTGAATAAATAAGATGGATTTTAGTCGGGGCGGCGCGTGAACACCAGCGCGGAGCAGGAAAATCGGCGCCCGATACTCACCGGGCACCGGGAAACATTAATCCAGATTAACACCAAGACGACGCGCCACTTCTTCGTAGGCTTCAATAACACCGCCGAGACTCTGACGGAAACGGTCTTTGTCCATCTTGTCCATTGTTTGCTTGTCCCACAGGCGCGCACCATCCGGTGAGAACTCATCCCCCAGCACTACTTCGCCGTGATACAAACCAAATTCCAGCTTGAAATCAACCAGAATAAGCCCGGCATCATCAAACAGCCGGCTCAGTACTTCGTTAGCTTTAACGGTCAGTTCACCCATGCGCGCCAGATGCGCTTTACTGACCCAACCAAAGGTTTCGCAATACGAGGCATTGATCATCGGATCGTGCATTGCATCATTCTTCAAAAACAGATCGAACAGCGGCGGGTTGAGTATCATCCCCTCTTCTACCCCAAGACGCTTCACCAGTGAACCTGCCGCGCGGTTACGCATCACACATTCCACCGGCACCATGTCCAGTTTCTTTACCAGCGCTTCATTTGCGGAAAGCAGCGCTTCCATCTGGGTCGGAATGCCAGCCTGTTCCAGTTTGCTCATGATGAAGTAGTTAAACTTGTTATTCACCATTCCTTTGCGATCAAACTGCTCAATACGCGCTCCATCGCCTGCTGACGTATCATTGCGAAATTCGAGTATCAGCAGGTCCGGATTGTCGGTGCTGTATACGGTTTTCGCTTTACCACGATACAACTCAGCTTGCTTTTGCATCTTTATTAACTCCACACAGATTGCCAGATACTTGCCGCACATTGATAACGGTAACGTTTGCGCAGACTGAATAAAAAAGCCGGGGATAGCCCCGGCCTGTTGGTCATTTTATTTACTGAAAGCCGCCTGTAACACCGGCACCAGCGCATCATTCTGCGACTGGCTCAGGGTATGGCCTTTCGGGTCCAGCACCTGCAGGCTACTGCGGTTGCCTAAATCACCGACCTGAAGTTTATATTTACCATTTGGCAAACCGGGATCTTTTGCAGCCAGCTGATCCCAGCTACTGCTACCCGGTGACTTATAGCTCACGCTGAGGCTGCCCTGAGAGCGATTGCTGTCGGTCACCTTCATGCCTATACGTTCAAGTGAAGCCGGCAGGCGCTGCCACACGGTATTAAACGGCGCCCGCACGATCAGATTCGGCAGGCCGGTATCATCGGCACCGCTCTGCACGTCGAGCTGAGTGGCACTACGGTTGGCCGCCGCATTTTCGCGGGCGTCTTCGGCTTTATTCAGTTCGCCGCTAAGGACGTTAAGCATCTGTGCCGTATAACGCTGCACTTCTGCTGACGAACTCACATCCTTGCCGGCCTGCTGCAACTGTAACAGGCGCACGGTCAACAGCTGCTGGTAACCCTGCTGCTGAACGCTAATCTGATAACGGCCGCGATACTGTTGATCTTCGTCGGCACGCTGCCATTCAACCCAGTCTGTCGTTAACGACTGGCTGGCATCCTGCTGTTCAGCAATCGGATAATGGTGTGACTTCACCACGCTGACCACCTGTGGCCACAGTCCGGCGTTCCGCACCCCATCTAACATCAGCATACCGGTGTTACCGCTAAACTGAGTACGGGTGCCATTCATCAGAGCCAGTGCCTGAGCCGGAGGGCGGATATCAAGCTTTTTGCCGACCGGGCCTTTACTGGCAACCGCCGGCACATCGTAATCGCCGTTCTGAATAGGTAAAATCATTCCTGACGGAGCATGCAGATCCTGCAGGCCAGGCGCTTTCAGGTAGTCGTCACTGTCGCTGACCTGACGTTTATAATGCTGATCGTTAGAACACCCGGCCAGCAGCATCGCGGTGGAAAGGCCAAGCACCGTAAATAGCGCGGACCTTTTTACTGTAAAAGCCATCAACTCTCCCTAAAATTACAGCAGTTCAGCCTGCTTCAGCGCCTGTTCCACCACCGCCTCAGCAGCTGCGCTCAGCGGGGTCATTGGCAGACGCAGCGTATCGGTTTCTATCAGCCCCAGTCTTCTGGCTGCCCATTTCACCGGAACAGGATTCGGTTCACAAAACAGTTTTTGATGCAGCGGCATCAGTCGCTGGTTAAGGCGACGTGCGGCTGCGAACTCGCCGTTTTCAGCCAGCCGGCAGAGGTCAGCCATTTCACGCGCGGCAACGTTCGCCGTCACGGAAATCACTCCCCGGCCGCCAAGCTGCATCAGGTCAAGTGCGGTGGCATCATCACCACTAACGATAATGAAGTCATCACCAGCCAGCTCTTGGATCAGGGCAACACGCGATAAGTTCCCGGTCGCCTCTTTGATTCCGATAATATTTTTAATTTCTGCCAGTCTGCCGACGGTTTCCGGCAGCATATCGCAGCCGGTACGGGAAGGCACATTGTACAACATTTGCGGCAGCTCGGTACTTTCGGCAATCGCTTTAAAATGCTGATACAACCCTTCCTGGGTCGGGCGATTGTAGTAAGGTACCACGGTAAGGCAACCTACCACACCCGTGCCAACAAAACGTTTCGTCAGGGAGATGCCTTCAGCGGTCGCATTCGTGCCGGTGCCGGCAATCACCGGAATGCGCCCATCGGCAAGCTCGAGCGTCATCATGACCACATCCGCATGCTCAGCATGGGTCAGGGTGGCGCATTCACCGGTTGTGCCAACAGAGACGATAGCGGAGGTGCCGCTATTTACATGATAATCAACTAGTTTTCTCAGACTCGCCCGACAGACGTCACCTTTTTCATTCATCGGTGTAACGAGTGCAACAATACTTCCCGTAAACATTGGCCATCCCCTCGACAAACAAGTACTTCATGGTACGTTTGACCCTGGGTCAAAAGCAAGGGCGCAAGGCGTTTCAAGCGCTTGTCAGCAGATTTTTTTATGTTTACCTTATTGTTATTAGTATCCTGACAGGAATCCTTATTTTGCCGCAGTCACAGCAACATCATCTTGTGATTACCGCGCTGGGCGTCGATCGTCCTGGTATCGTAAACACTATCACCCGCCATGTTAGTAGCTGCGGTTGCAACATTGAAGACAGCCGGCTGGCGATGCTAGGGGAAGAATTCACTTTCATTATGCTGTTGTCCGGCAACTGGAATGCGATTAACCTTATAGAGTCAACCCTGCCCCTCAAAGGGGCCGAGCTGGAGTTGCTTATCGTGATGAAACGCACGCTGGCACAGGAAAGGCCGCCAATGCCTGAAACCGTCTGGGTTCAGGTAGAGGTTGCTGACTCACCGCATCTGATAGAACGCTTCACCGATTTATTTTATTCCTATCAGATGAATATTGCCGAGCTGGTTTCCCGCACACAGACTGCACAAGAAAACCAGCCGCCTTTACTCTATATTCAGATAACCGCTCACAGTCCCGCCCGGCGGGCTGCGTCACAAATCGAACAAGCGTTTAACGATCTATGTACAGAACTGGGTGCTCAGGGCACTATTAACGTCGTGAATTACCCACAGCATGATGAAAAAATGGAGAGTAGTGATGAATCCACTGAAAGCCGGTGACGCCGCACCGAAATTTAGCTTGCCCGACCAGGATGGCGAACAAGTGAATTTAACCGACTTCCAGGGACAGCGCGTTCTGGTATATTTTTACCCGAAAGCGATGACGCCGGGCTGTACCGTCCAGGCATGCGGTCTGCGTGATAACATGGACGAGCTGAAAAAAGCCGGTGTTGAGGTATTAGGCATCAGCACTGACAAACCGGAAAAGCTGTCCCGCTTTGCGGAAAAAGAGATGCTGAACTTTACGCTGCTTTCTGATGAAGATCATCAGGTTTGCCAGCAGTTCGGCGTATGGGGAGAGAAAAGTTTTATGGGTAAAACTTATGATGGTATTCACCGCATCAGTTTTCTCATCAGCAGTGAAGGAAAAATAGAAAAAGTCTTCGATGATTTCAAAACCAGCAATCATCATGACATCGTCATGGACTACCTGAAGTCCGCCTGATGATAAGAACCCGGGCCGGATAACCGGCCCGGGCTTCACGGTTGTTTGTGGTCTGGTAACAGCGCCTCATCCGGCCAGGCGTGCATTACCGCCTTAATCAGCGTTGCCAGAGGAATGGCAAAAAAGACGCCCCAGAATCCCCACAAGTCGCCGAATACCACCACCGACATCATGATCACCAGCGGATGCAGGTTAACCGCTTCAGAAAACAGCACCGGCACCAAAAGATTACCATCAAGCCCTTGAATAATAAGATAAATAGCCAGCATGGTCCAGAAATCACCGCCCAGACCCCACTGAAACAGCCCGACGCAGATAACCGGAATCGTCGAAATAACCGCCCCGACGTAAGGAATCAACACTGAAATGCCAACCAGTACCGCCAGCAACAGCGCGTAATTCATTCCCACGACGATAAAACCAATCCAGGTCGCAATGCCCACCACCACCATCTCAACAACTTTGCCGCGGATATAGTTAGTGATTTGCTGGTTCATTTCAAACCACACCTGGTCGGCCAGCCCGCGATTACGCGGTAAAATACGCAGTACGCTGCCCCACAGTTGTTCACGATCTTTCAGCAGGAAAAAAACCATAATCGGCACCAGCACCAGATAGATTGCCAGCGTCACCAATCCCACCAACGAGGCCAGAGAATATTTCACTACCTGTTCGCCTAGTCCACTCAGCCGGTTGCGCAGATCGTTGACCACAATGTCAATAATGCCGACGTCCATTAAAGTAGGAAAACGTTCCGGAAGACGCATCGCATAGCGATAAAGGTTATTGAGCATGTTGGGTAAATCATGGGTCAGATTAATGCCTTGTTGCCAGGCAACGGGCACCACCACAAACGTCAGAATTAACACGATGCCAGCAAATAGCAACATAATAAGTGCCGCCGCCCAGGCGCGCGTACAGCCCATTCTTTCAAGACGCGCTGTGGGCCACTCCAGCAAATAAGCAATCACCAGCGCCACTAATAGCGGTGCCAGCATGCCGTTAAAAAAGTAAATAATACAAAAGGTGCCAACCAGAATGATCAGCAACGCAATTGCTTGTGGATCGCTAAAACGTCGGCGATACCACTGCCTTAACAACTCCAGCATTCAAGCCGCCTGTACCAGGAAAGAAGAGTTGACAGTGTACCCTAACCTGCCGTGCGGGTAAGCCCATTTGATGGCGATTATCCCTGCGCAATGGGTATTTTTAACACAGGTTAATGCTCTATTTTAGTGCCAGTACTGCATGACACGCCAGTAATGGCGCTTTTAACTGCCTGCGGGCAGCATGATGACCCGGTTTCGCCCCGCCTCTTTGGCCTGATAAAGCGCAGCATCAGCCAGTTTGAACGTGTGTTCCAGAGTCGTTTCTTGCGGGTGCCAGAACGCCACCCCAATGGAAATCGTAATATGCCCCACCGTTTCCAGCGCCTGTTGTGCTATCTGTTCGCGCAGCCGTTCGGCAATACTCAGGGCAGTCTCCTGGGTCGCACCGGGCAGAATCATCAAAAATTCTTCACCACCGTTACGACAGATGACATCACTTTTGCGTGAGCAGGCTTCCATCTGGCGCGCGACGCTTTGCAGCACCAGGTCACCAACATCATGACCAAAACTGTCATTCACCCGTTTGAAATGGTCAATATCCATGGCCAGTACGGCAAAAGATTGCTGAGTGGCCAGAAAGTACTCCAGCACCGCATTCAGACCGCGACGATTAAGTAACTGTGTCATCGGATCGGTTTGCACTTCAACCCGCAGACGACCGATTTTATCCTGCAGCAGGCTGATGCCAGTAAGAATAGCGCGCTTAATCTGTAATGCTTCAAAATACCAGGAACGAATCCCTTCGATCTCACCTGACACGCCCTGAACATCCATTTCTCCCGCCTTACGTGCCAGCTGCCACAAAGGCAAGGCAATCAGCCGGGCCAGCAACAGCGCCAGCACCAGCGTCAGCAGCGCCAGCGGAACCGAATGTTTCAGTACCTGTAACAACAGGGTGTCCAGCGGTGCCAGGGTAGTTTGCCGGGGTTTCAACGCAACGATGGTCCAGTTAGCCACCGGGACAATGGCGTAACCTGCCAGCATCACATCCTGATTAGCCCGCACCACCTGTTGATAACCGCTGCTTTGCTGCGCCCTGAGCTGAGGCGAAATGAATGGCTCAATGATTCTGCCAATCATCTCACTGTGCTGATGGTATAGCATGCGATTATCTTCATCGGTGACAAACAGACGGGTGCCGTCACGGTAAAATTGTTCTTCCAGCAGCGCATTGAGCACACTGTGTTTTTTCAGATAGATAGTGCCACCAACATAGCCAAGGTACCGGCCATCTGGCGCCGTCACCGGCCACGAAATCAGCACAATCAGATTGCCGGTAGCGGAAAGCGAAGGCTTGCTAATAAGCGGCCGTCGCGCCGTCAGTGCCTGGCGTGTAGCATCGGTATGCAGCTGTTTTCCTTCCAGCATGGATGACTCAGAAGACGCCGCCAGTACCACGCTTCTGGCATCCACTACCGCGACGGAATTAAAGCTATTAGTCTGTGTGCGCAGTCGCTGCACTTCCTGCTGCAACAGAGCCGTATTGCTGAACGCTTTCCCCATCCCGTTCGCACTCCAGGCCAGCTGAGACTGCGCCTGCTGGAAAAAGATTTCAGTGGTCGAAGCCAGCTTGGTGGCATAGACACGGTTTGCCTCCAGCGCATTGTTAATCAGTACCGTCTGCTGAACACGCCTCGTTGCATAGAGTGCATTCGCCAGGGTAATGACAATGCTGGCAACCACCAGCAGCGTTATCAGCGTTTTTAAATCTGTTTTAGGTCGCAGCGACCTTAACATACGGCAATACCGGTGTGGTTCATTCTCGATGCCTTACCCTGTTTTTGGCAAATCAGGCGGGAACCTGACAAACTATAGCGCTATTGTACACTGACCACTCAGCATAGGAATAATCTCAAATGCCGGACAGGCAAATTATTCTGTGCGCCAGGCCCGCCGGATCAGTTACATTTGCAGGTAAGCGTAGCCCTGATTCTGTAAGGTAGAAACGGTGGTCGGACTGGACAGTGCATGCGTCACTGATTTATCAATCCAGTTATACTGATAATGATGAAATGCCACCGACTGATCGCACACCGAAACGTCGACGCCTTTGTCACGCAGTTCACTGATTAATTTCAGATTGGGGTTATCAATTCCGTAAGCAGCATGATAATGGCTATTGTCCAGCATGGCTGGCGTACCATCACCGGTCACAGAAACGACAAATTTAAGCTTCTCCGCCGGCACGCCGGAAGCAATATAAAGATTGACCACCCGCGCAACGCGCTCTAATCCAAGATTAGGGTCCCTCATATTATTTTCACTTTTGGTTATCTGAAAAACAATCTTATTACTATCCTGCACATCTGGTTTATAGGCCACGTTCTGTTCGTAGTGAATTTTTCCATAACCCGCAATGGCTGGTGTGGTCCAGAAACCGGCCGGCTCGGCTGGCGGGCTATTTAAACGTGCGTTGACCTTACTGACTAATTCCGGAGCTTTAGAAAAACTCGCTCCCACAAAGCCCGCCACGGCAGCAATGGCTATATAAGAAATAATCTGACGCATTTTACCGGTTCTCCACACCACAATTAAAATCGTTCACGCAACAGCGCGTGACATCAGAGACGACTACGCAGGAAGATATATCACAGGCAAAGTATCCTGGTGATGGGAGAAAAAAGGCGGAGGGTAATTGCAGGGGTTTCGCTACCAGGCAACCCATCATATCTTATCAGAAAACCATTATGATAACCTGATGAAACCAATATTTAAGACGTGCCATTTTTAAAAATAAAATTGAACAAAACGGGCCAATTTACTGAACAAAAAATTATTCCTTCCTCAGCCATACTGGCACTAAAAATACATTTACCAGCCTGATAGTTACGCCAGCAAAGATTAAAGAAGAAAATATAACACTGTGAACGGCTAAATACTTTTTCAGAGTATACCTAACCTTATGCTAGCTATTTATCAGTTTATTTGAAAAAGATAAGACATTATTGAATACATAATCTGCGGCTCTCTGAACAAAATCATGGTTATCACTGGGCTTTATTTATTATAATGAATTGATTAATATCATTATTTAACCATGGCATGGTGTTAATCTTCATTCAAAATCCGGGCAATAACAAAAAGCAATTTTTTCAGCAAAACCACCCGAGTGCTGGCTGGATTTTCATCCGGGTGTCAGGAAGGTAAAATACACCGTAAAATTTCACCGGGTGCGCTAACATTTTTTCAGGCCCGCAGTCTGACTTAAGACTTCTTATCAGGAAAAGATGCATGTTCAAGCCATCAAAAAACAGAATGCTTGCTTCAGCTCTGCTCGCCCTGTTGGTTCACACAGCAGCGCCAGTACGCGCAGATGTCAGCGATAATCTGCCGGATATGGGCACCACCGCAGGTGGTACGCTCACCATTGATCAGGAACGGCAGATGGGCGATTTCTACGTTCGCCAGCTGCGCGCCAGCGCGCCGTTAATCAACGATCCCTTGCTGAATCAATATATTAACAGTCTGGGGCAGAGCCTGGTCTCTCACGCCTGGTCCGTCCGCACCCCTTTTCACTTTTTCCTCATTCGTAATGATGAGCTGAATGCCTTCGCTTTCTTTGGCGGTAACGTGGTGCTGCACTCGGCCCTGTTTCGCTATGTCGACAATGAAAGCCAGCTGGCGTCAGTGATGGCCCATGAAATCTCGCACGTCACCCAGCGCCACCTTGCCCGTGCCATGGAAGAGCAGCAGCGCAATGCGCCGCTGACATGGGTAGGCGCACTGGGTTCAATATTACTGATTATGGCAAATCCTCAGGCCGGTATGGCTGCGCTGACCGGCACGCTGGCCGGTACCCAGCAAGGCATTATCAGCTTCACTCAGCAAAACGAACAGGAAGCTGACCGCATTGGCCTGCAGGTATTACAGCGCTCAGGTTATGATCCCCAGGCGATGCCCAATTTTCTGCAAAAGCTGGCCGACCAGTCGCGCTATGGACAAAAACCGCCGGAAATGCTGCTGACACACCCGCTGCCGGCCAGTCGTTTGTCCGATGCCCGTAACCGCGCCAATCAAATGAAACCAGTGGTCGTACAATCCTCACTGGGATTTTATCTGGCCAAAGCACGTGCCCTCGGCATGTATGCTACCGGCCAAAACCAGCTAACCGATGATTTGCTGCATAGCTGGTCACAGGGAAACAGCCGGGAAAAACTGGCCGCCCGTTACGGTAAAGCCGTGCAGTTTCTTCAGGCTAAATCCTTTGATGATGCCCGCCGGATAATGACGCCGTTACTGGCGGACGACCCGGACAATGTCTGGTATCTGGATATCATGACCGATATCGATATTGGTCTGAAGCAACCACAGCAAGCCATTCACCGGCTGCTGGCGGTGAAAAATAAAAATGATGCGATTTTGCAGCTCAATCTGGCGAATGCTTACGTTGAAGCCAACCAGCCCGCCGAGGCCACCCGCATACTGAACCGCTATACCTGGAATCACAAAGATGACGCTAACGGCTGGGATCTGCTGGCCCAGGCCGATGCGGCTCAGGGCCTGACCAGTGAAGAGCTGGCGGCCAGAGCAGAAAGTCTGGCTCTCAGTGGCCAGCTGGATCAGGCTATTCGCGCGCTCAGCAGTGCCAGCGCCCAGTCGCGTCTCGGCAGTCTTGAGCAAGCGCGTTATGATGCACGCATCGACCAGTTGCGCCAGCTGCAGCAGCGCTTCCGGCAATATCAGCGTTCTTAATCGCCAACAAGGAGGAAAACGTGTCAGAGGTAACGATTTATCACAACCCTCGTTGCAGCAAAAGCCGGGAAACACTGGCCCTGCTGGAAGCACAAGGCATTCATCCACACATCATTCCCTATTTAACCACGCCCCCTGACGTAACCACGTTAAACAGGTTATTAGTCCAGCTGGGTTTCAGCGATGCCCGTCAGCTTATGCGCACCGGAGAGAGCCTGTATAAAACGCTTAATCTGGCCGATCCCAGCCTCAGCCAGGCTGCTTTACTGCAGGCCATGGCGCAAAATCCAACGCTGATTGAACGTCCGATTGTGGTGGTTGGGGAGCAGGCAAAACTGGGGCGGCCACCGCAGCAGGTACTTTCTTTGCTGTAGAAGGCTGCCGGCGGCCCGCTAAAGGCCGAGGGTTTCCTTAACAAAGGGGATGGTTAATTTTCGCTGGGCGCTGATTGAGGCATAATCCAGCCGGTCAAGCGTAGTAAACAACGTGCGCATTTCACGGTCCAGCCGCTTTAACAAAAAGCGGCCAACGTCTTCCGGCAGCTCAAATCCGCGCTGACGGGCCCGCAGCTGCAAAGCCTGTACTTTATCGTCATCGGACAGCGGCTGCAGGCGATAAATTTGTCCCCAGTCAAGGCGTGAGGCTAAATCCGCCAGCGTCAGATTAAGCTGACGCGGCGGCCGGTCGCCGGTGATAATCAGCCGCGCGCGACCGCTTTCCTGGATGCGGTTGTACAGATTGAAAATCGCCATTTCCCAGGCATCATCACCGGCAATACATTCAATATTATCAATGCATACCAGCGCCAGCTGTTCCATTCCTTCCAGTACCTCGGGCACAAACCAGGTACGTTTATCCAGCGGGACATAGCCCACCGCCTGATGACGGGCAGAAAGGCTGGCACAGGCGGCATGCAGCAGATGACTGCGACCGCTTCCTTCGCGCGCCCAGATATAAAAATAGCTGCCATGATCCTGCATCAGCGCATTCTGTAATGCCGCTAGCAGCACCGGATTTTCCCCTGGCCAGAAGCTGGCAAAGGTTTCATCATCCGGCAAAAAAAGTGGCAGGGAGAGCTGCGCTGGCGTGTTCAGAATCACCTCTGAGTTAAGCGGCAGAATACGGCGCTGAGTTTATCACAGTTCAGCGCCGGAAATGAAACCAGCGGCAACGGCCTGTCCGCCACGATTACCGGCGGTCATTTTCCTGCGCATCCAGTACAACCTCTTCCGGACGCAGCAATGAAATCGCCCTGAAAATCAGGCTCAGCAGTACGCCAACTACCGTTGCCAGCGCCATCCCTTTCAGCTCCGCGGCGCCAATATGAACCCGGGCACCGCTGACGCCAATGATCAGAATAACCGAGGTCAGAATCAGATTTTGTGCTTTGTTATAATCCACCTTTGACTCAATCAGTACCCGTACCCCGGATGCGGCAATAACGCCATATAGCAGCAGGGAAACCCCGCCCATAACCGGTACTGGTATAGCCTGAATTGCCGCCGCCAGTTTACCAATACAGGAAAGCAAAATAGCCAGAATAGCCGCACCGCCAATCACCCAGGTACTGTAGACGCGGGTTATCGCCATAACACCGATGTTTTCACCATAGGTCGTATTGGGCGTCGAACCAAAGAAACCGGAAATGACGGTGGAAATCCCGTTGGCAAACATTGAGCGATGCAAACCGGGGTCCCTGATTAAGTCTTTTTTCACGATATTGGCCGTCACCACCAGATGGCCAACATGCTCAGCTATCACCACCAGCGCCGCCGGGACGATGGTCAGCATAGCCGCCCAGTCAAACTGGGGTTTATAAAACGTTGGCAGGGCAAACCACTGCGCCTGATTAACCGCAGTCCAGTCAACGACGCCCATAAAATAAGACAGCAGATAACCCACCAGCACGCCAATCAGAATCGGGATAATGGCCAGGAAGCCGCGAAACAGCACGGAGCCAAAAACCGTCACCGCCAGCGTTATCATGGAAATTGCAATGGTTTTACCATCTGCGGCCGCCCCTTCGGCAGGAAGCAGTCCAGCCATTCCGGCCGCTACACCGGCCAGTTCCAGGCCTATTACCGCAACTATCGCCCCCATTGCCGCAGGTGGAAACATGACATCAAGCCAGCCAGAACCGGCCTTTTTTACAATCAGCGCCACCAGACAAAACAGCACACCACAGAGGATAAAACCGCCAAGCGCTTTCTCATATCCCAGAGGTAACAGCAGTAAAACCGGTGAGATAAACGCAAAGCTGGAACCAAGATAAGCCGGTATTTTACCTTTACATATCAATAAGTAAAGCAAGGTGCCGACGCCATTAAATAACAATACCGTGGCCGGATTAATATGAAACAGGATCGGTACCAGTACGGTGGCGCCAAACATGGCAAACAGATGCTGAAAACTGAGTGGAATAGTTTGCAACAGCGGTGGTCGTTCACTGACACCAATAGCACGACGAGTCATAGCAATCCCCTTGAGTTGTTTTTTGTTAAAAAAAAGCCGACTCTGCGGTCGGCTTTAACAGTTATTTGGTACCAAATATTTTGTCGCCGGCATCGCCGAGACCGGGAATAATGTAGCCCTTATTATTCAGTCCATGGTCGATAGAGGCAGTATAAAGCTCCACGTCCGGGTGGACTTTTTCCAGCGCGCGTATCCCTTCCGGAGCGGCAACCAGCACCAGAACTTTAATGCTGCTGCAGCCGACTTTCTTTAATAAATCGATAGTTGCAATCATTGAACCACCGGTCGCTAACATCGGATCGACCACCAGTGCCATGCGTTCGTCCATGCTGGATGCCAGCTTCTGAAAATAGGGCACCGGCTCCAGAGTCTCTTCGTCACGGTAGACACCGACTACGCTGATGCGAGCACTTGGCACCAGCACCAGTACGCCTTCCATCATCCCGAGTCCAGCACGCAGAATTGGCACGACGGTAATTTTTTTGCCTTTAATTTGCTCAATCTCTACCGGGCCATTCCAGCCTTCGATAGTGACTTTTTCGGTTTCCAGATCGGCCGTCGCTTCATAAGTCAGCAGACTCCCTACCTCTGATGCCAGCTCGCGGAATCGCTTGGTGCTGACATCGTGTTCACGCATCAGACCCAGTTTATGTTTGACCAGCGGGTGTTTGACTTCCACGATCTTCATGGCTTGGACTCCTGGAATATATTAGCGACAAAAAAAATCGCGCGATTATACCGCCTTTTAGCAGGCCTGCCAGGAGTAATAAATCAAATGCGCGTTATTTAATAAAGCATCCAGCAAAATCCATTGCAAGGCAATGTGGCTTAACATGGTACTCGCAAACGATTTCTCACGCTGCTAGAATTGCCGCGCTCCCGTTTATACCACCAACCGCAACCGCGTGGGGATTTTGCAGTGACCGATAAAACCTCTCTGAGCTATAAAGACGCCGGCGTTGATATTGATGCTGGCAATGCATTAGTTGACCGCATTAAAGGCGTGGTAAAACAAACCCGCCGTCCTGAAGTCATGGGTGGTCTGGGAGGCTTTGGTGCCCTGTGCGCCCTGCCGCAAAAATATCGTGAACCGGTACTGGTCTCCGGTACCGATGGCGTTGGTACCAAGCTGCGTCTGGCCATGGATCTGAAACGCCATGACAGTATCGGCATTGATTTGGTGGCCATGTGCGTCAACGATCTGGTGGTACAGGGCGCTGAACCCCTGTTTTTCCTTGACTATTACGCCACCGGCAAGCTCGATGTCGACACCGCTGCCAGCGTGATAACCGGCATTGCGCAAGGCTGTCAGCAGGCCGGCTGCGCGCTGGTGGGCGGCGAAACCGCTGAAATGCCAGGCATGTATCATGGTGACGATTATGATGTTGCCGGTTTTTGTGTTGGCGTGGTGGAAAAATCGGCGATTATCGACGGCAGTAAGGTACAGGATGGTGATGTACTGATTGCACTTGGCTCCAGTGGCCCCCACTCCAACGGTTATTCACTGATTCGTAAAATTCTTGAAGTCAGCCATACCGACGCACAAAGCACCATGCTCGACGGTAAATCTCTTGCTGATCACCTGCTTGAACCCACGCGCATCTACGTAAAAAACCTGCTGAATCTGATTGAACAGCTGGACGTTCATGCCATTGCGCACCTTACCGGCGGTGGTTTCTGGGAAAATATCCCGCGCGTACTGCCGCAGAACACCCAGGCGGTGATCGACGAATCCAGCTGGCAGTGGCCGGCCGTATTCCGCTGGCTTCAGCAGACGGGTAATGTCAGCCGGCATGAAATGTATCGCACCTTTAACTGCGGGGTTGGCATGGTGATTGCGCTGAATGCAGCGGATGCCGACCGGGCCATCAGGTTGCTGACAGATGCCGGTGAACACGCCTGGCAGCTTGGCCGGATCAACGCTTACGACGGGCCGGAGGCAGTGGTTATTGCATGATGAGGATTGTCGTGCTGATCTCCGGAAATGGCAGCAACCTGCAGGCGATTATCGCGGCCTGCCAGCAGGGGAAAATCGCCGGCCAGGTAGTGGCCGTTATCAGTAACAAAGCCGATGCTTACGGATTGCAGCGCGCGCAGGCGGCGGGTATTGCTAGCTGCGCGCTTTCCCCCGCCACCAGCCGCGAAGCCTTTGACCAACAGCTGATAGCCAAAATCGACGGCTTCCAGCCGGATCTGGTGGTGCTGGCAGGCTATATGCGCATCCTGACCGCCCCTTTCGTCCGGCACTATGCCGGGCGTCTGCTGAATATCCATCCTTCGCTATTACCAAAATATCCTGGCCTGGATACCCACCGCCAGGCAATAGAAAACGGTGATAGCGAGCACGGCACTTCGGTACACTTTGTCACCGAGGTACTGGATGGCGGGCCGGTTATTCTTCAGGCACGGGTACCGGTGTTCGCCAGCGACAGCGTTGCTGACGTCGCGGCGCGGGTGCAGCATCAGGAACATGCTATCTATCCGCTGGTTATCGCCTGGTTTTGCGCCGGCCGTTTGCGCATGTCTGACGACATGGCCTGGCTTGATGGCCAGCCACTGGCGCCTGAGGGCTATGCGGCGGAATAAAGCGCCCGCAGCCTGCTCAGCATGCCCGTTCTGCCGATCTGACGCATAGCGCAATTCTGCCCCTTTGCCATGGCAAGGTTTATCGCTATTTTCAGCTATTTCTGACGCCTGTTATTGTTGCTATGTGTCTGGTAAGACAATATTCAGGTGATGCCTCTAATTGGTTGAATCTGATGTATAATGCGGGCTTTTGAGGTTCTCTTATGGCCAGCGTTAACGTTCATTGTCCCCGTTGTCAGTCTGTTCAGGTTTACCGCCATGGTCAGAACCCTAAAGGCTATGACAGATTTCGCTGCCGTGACTGCCACCGCGTGTTTCAACTCACTTACGCTTA
>NZ_MOMB01000090.1 GCF_002752165.1 Erwinia sp. OLFS4 | reverse complement strand
AACTGGTACTACAAACGCAAACTGGTTAATAAGTTAACGGCGGTTGGCTATGACAAAGAGCGGGCGAAAGCCGCTTACCGCGCTATGAACGAATGAGGATGTTATGTCAGCAAAAATAAAAACGGGTATTGCTGGTGGCATTTGTTCAGTGGCGGTAATCATCGGCTTGGTACTGGATAATGGTCATGTTCGCACCAATCAGCGGGGGCTGGAGCTTATTGGTAATGCGGAGGGTTGCCGGCGAGATCCATATAACTGTCCAGCCGGTATTCTGACCGATGGTATTGGCAATACGCATGGTGTAAAGCCCGGCAACCGCAAAACAGATGAGCAGATCGCCGCCGATTGGGAGAAAAATATTCTTGATGCCGAGCAGTGCGTAAATCGTTATGCCAACGGGCTTGACCTGTCCGATAACGCATTCAGCGCGTCGGTGTCGCTGACATTTCGGACCGGCTGCGGCAACATGCGCACCTCAACACTTTTCAGCCTGCTGCGGTCAGGTCAGGTTAAAGCCGCCTGCGGACAGTTCACTCGCTGGGTATGGGGAGGTGGGCGCATTCTCCCCGGGCTGGTAAATCGCGCTGATAAAGAAGAGGCCCTTTGTCTGGATGGTTTATGAATCTTCCACTTTTACTAATTGCTATCTATATGATTTCGAGAAATTCCCCTTATTGGTGGGTTCTCGTTTGTCTCGCTTTCCTTATCACTTGATTTATCCGCTTTTAGATTTGGAAAAGCGTCTTCAGATACCTTCAGAAGAAAGGACTCCTTTGGAAAATACTTTTGCGCGGTTTCATCTGCCTTCACGTATAAACGTTCTCCTTCACGACTGAGCATAAAGGAGCCGAAGTGGATTTTTTTTCCGAGTATATAGTCAAATGCGTAAGCATCTATGGTATCGCGGAAGCCCCTTTTCTTGCCAGTCAGTAGGACATATTCGTATGGAAAGACTCTCTTTAGTTTTCCGGAAGTAATCGTACCGTCAACAATCGAATTCTTCAGCGTAATACGAACTTCAACGAAGTCCTTCTGGTTTGTTAGCCATTCTGGGGGATCAATATCGAACTCAGTAGAGTTGTTCCATATACCCTCTAACGCTTTAGAGGCCCCGTACCATGCCTGAAAGGCATGAAAGTTATCTACAACTTTATCTCCGTTAACCAAGACCCATGAAACACAAGCAACAATGATGGTGATACATGGCCAGGCTGTGTTTTTTAAAAAACGCATTAAATTTTCTCCAGGATAAGCAGGAAGGATACCAAACATGATATCGCCTCTAAAAGAAGATGCAGCCCTTTGTCTGGATGGCCTGCGATGAATATCGCATTCAGTTGGCGAACTATGGCTGTCGGAATACTGGTCGTTGGGATCGTCGTTGCGGGCCGGTTGGCATTCTACTATCGCGACAGCTACCACCACGCCCTCGACAAGCAGCG
>NZ_MOMB01000043.1 GCF_002752165.1 Erwinia sp. OLFS4 | reverse complement strand
GTTACACCGAACGAAGCCAAGAAAGTGTATGAAACGATGGCGAGAGAAGTTGATGTCCATCGTAAGAATGCCGAGAGCACGGGCGATACCCAGCATTCCGATTACCTGAAAAAACGTCTTCTCAGTCTTCACAAACTGACCGAGAAGCACATTGCAGAACTGGAGGCGCAATCATGAGCACAGCAATTTCACTGGCAGCAGACATCCGTAAATTATTCGAACTGTCCCAGGAATCTGACGAACTGACGCCTGAAATGCTGGCTGATACGTTTGAGGGTCTTGAGGGTGGGCTGGCCGATAAACTTGATGGCATGATGGGATTAATGCGTGAGTACGAAGGCCAGGCGGCAACGTGCAAGGCAGAGCGTGAGCGAATCGCTCAACGCGAGAAACACTTCAGTACCTATGCAGCCAGCCTTAAAAAATACGCTCTACAATGTCTGATCGCCGCTGATAAGAAATCGTTAAAAACTGATTTCAATACCTTCTCCGTTAAACCGGGTTCAGTCAGTGTGATCATCGACAACCAAAACGCTATCCCCGATGAGTATGTCGATGTGGCAACTATTGTCGCCCCGGATAAAGCCAAAATTAAAAAAGCAATCAAGGAGGGTATTGAAATTCCAGGTGCTCATCTTGAAACAGGATCACCTTCACTCGCAGTTCGCTAACTGATTTTTAAAAATCAAAACCGCACCGGCCAGCACGTTAACCTGTTGGCCGGTCGTATCGAGGTATGACCAATGGCACGTACTCAACTATTAATGGATTGGGCAATAGAGGAATTTGGGAAAGAAGATTGCCCTAGTTATACAACCATCCTTTCTTATGCAAAAAATAAAATGATATATCCACCACCACAAAAAGCAGGCCGGTTCTGGCGTGTTGAAAAAGGAGCCAGGTATATCGGCATATCTTGTCAGCCAGTAACCAGGAAAAATGACGATCCCCGCTTGTTGAGGATTTTAAATGATGGGCAGGCCTCGTAAATTTTCGTTGAATATTCCAGGGCTTTATTGCAGCACCGATAAGCGAACTCAGCGGATATATTGGAAATATAAGCACCCCATCACTGGGGTGGTTCATGGATTAGGAACGAATGCTGAAGAAGCGAAAGCAATCGCCATTGAAGCCAACACCAGATTATCAGAACAGCAGTTACGCAATACCCTGGCAGTACGGGACAAACTGAGCCGGGCAGTCGGCGGCAGCATCAGTGTTTCAACGTGGCTTGATCGTTATCTTGTGATCCAGGAGGAGCGTAAGACAGCAAATGAAATTACTGAAAACACCGTTAAACAAAAAATCGCACCGGTTAAAGCCATGCGTATGGCATTGGCCGCCAAACCAATCCGTGATGTTGATACTCGTGATATTGCGGACATTTTGGATGATTACAAAAAACAGGGGCACTCCAGAATGGCTCAGGTAGTCAGAACAACGCTAATTGATGTTTTCAAAGAAGCCCAACATGCTGGTGAAGTCCCGCCAG
>NZ_MOMB01000026.1 GCF_002752165.1 Erwinia sp. OLFS4 | reverse complement strand
ATCAGACAATCTGTGTGAGCACTTCGCAGCAATGTATAAGCAGGTAAGGAGGTGATCCAACCGCAGGTTCCCCTACGGTTACCTTGTTACGACTTCACCCCAGTCATGAATCACAAAGTGGTAAGCGCCCTCCCGAAGGTTAAGCTACCTACTTCTTTTGCAACCCACTCCCATGGTGTGACGGGCGGTGTGTACAAGGCCCGGGAACGTATTCACCGTGGCATTCTGATCCACGATTACTAGCGATTCCGACTTCATGGAGTCGGGTTGCAGACTCCAATCCGGACTACGACGCACTTTATGAGGTCCGCTTGCTCTCGCGAGGTCGCTTCTCTTTGTATGCGCCATTGTAGCACGTGTGTAGCCCTGGTCGTAAGGGCCATGATGACTTGACGTCATCCCCACCTTCCTCCGGTTTATCACCGGCAGTCTCCTTTGAGTTCCCGACCAAATCGCTGGCAACAAAGGATAAGGGTTGCGCTCGTTGCGGGACTTAACCCAACATTTCACAACACGAGCTGACGACAGCCATGCAGCACCTGTCTCACGGTTCCCGAAGGCACAGCCCCGTCTCCGGAGCCTTCCGTGGATGTCAAGACCAGGTAAGGTTCTTCGCGTTGCATCGAATTAAACCACATGCTCCACCGCTTGTGCGGGCCCCCGTCAATTCATTTGAGTTTTAACCTTGCGGCCGTACTCCCCAGGCGGTCGACTTAATGCGTTAGCTTCGGAAGCCACGAGTCATGCTCACAGCCTCCAGGTCGACATCGTTTACAGCGTGGACTACCAGGGTATCTAATCCTGTTTGCTCCCCACGCTTTCGCACATGAGCGTCAGTCTTCGTCCAGGGGGCCGCCTTCGCCACCGGTATTCCTCCAGATCTCTACGCATTTCACCGCTACACCTGGAATTCCACCCCCCTCTACGAGACTCCAGCCTGCCAGTTTCAAATGCAGTTCCCGGGTTAAGCCCGGGGATTTCACATCTGACTTAACAGACCGCCTGCGTGCCCTTTACGCCCAGTAATTCCGATTAACGCTCGCACCCTCCGTATTACCGCGGCTGCTGGCACGGAGTTAGCCGGTGCTTCTTCTGTCAGTAACGTCAATGCACGCTGATATTAACAACGCACCCTTCCTCCTGACTGAAAGTACTTTACAACCCGAAGGCCTTCTTCATACACGCGGCATGGCTGCATCAGGGTTTCCCCCATTGTGCAATATTCCCCACTGCTGCCTCCCGTAGGAGTCTGGACCGTGTCTCAGTTCCAGTGTGGCTGGTCATCCTCTCAGACCAGCTAGGGATCGTCGCCTAGGTGGGCCTTTACCCCGCCTACCAGCTAATCCCATCTGGGTTCATCCGATGGTGTGAGGCCCGAAGGTCCCCCACTTTGGTCTTACGACATTATGCGGTATTAGCCACCGTTTCCAGTGGTTATCCCCCTCCATCGGGCAGATCCCCAGACATTACTCACCCGTCCGCCACTCGCCGGCAGGAGAGCAAGCTCTCCCCCGCTGCCGTCCGACTTGCATGTGTTAGGCCTGCCGCCAGCGTTCAATCTGAGCCATGATCAAACTCTTCAATTTAAAAGTGTCTGATGCTCAAAGAATTAAACTCTCCGTCCGGTATTTAAACCCGACGGTTACGTAATGAATTTACGCGTTCACTCTTCAAGACTTGATACT
>NZ_MOMB01000041.1 GCF_002752165.1 Erwinia sp. OLFS4 | reverse complement strand
ACCATCTGACGGGCAAAATTTTCACCCAACGCATTGAACGTAATAACCTGACGCTCCGCACCCGCATTAAACGGTTGGCTCGTAAAACAATCTGCTTTTCGCGCTCAGTTGAGATCCACGAAAAAGTCATTGGAGCGTTTATCGAGAAACACATGTTCTACTAATTGGAGGCATCACCCACCTTTTTTATCCGCATCGCCTTGGCGTTTTGTACAATCACCATAACAATATTTAGCAACAAAAAATTAATACGCTGCCTTTTTCAATCAGATTATATTAAGAACAGAATGACTTTTAATATAAAAAATATTATTTCACCGCAATTAATAATAAGGCTGAATAATGAAAAAAGCGACGACATTACAACGCTTAGAAAACACGCCAAACTCCCTGCCACATGCCAGCCATAATAGCGCGGCGTCAGATAACGGCTGCGGTCAGGGGTATCTGTATCTGCCTTTTGTCGCCAGCGACCTGCTGGAGCAGGGGCTGGGGATGAATATTCTGCGCCATCAGCATGGCAAGCCTTTATATACTTTCTATACGCCTGATGAAAACCGGCTGGCCAGCATAAAGAAACTGCAGGCAAAGAGAATATTTGAACTCACCAGCACGATACATGAAACCACGGCCCACCTTCACAACCTCGACAGATATCTTCAGCAAGCCCCAGGCTGGCATGGAGAAACCCTCAGAAATACCGTCTCACCAGAACTGTTTGATAGCGGACTGACTTCCACCGCCAGGCTCAGCCAGGAGTTATTGGTACTAAAAAACGTCACCTTTATTAGCGGCTCCCTCAGTACCTTATTAAGCACAAACGATAAGTTATATATCCTCGGCCATGGCGGGCCCGGGATAAACGTCCTGGCAGCAAATCAGTACATGACCCGCGGCCATATCAGCGCAAAAGCGCTGGCTGAACAATTAAAAAATTGCGGATTACCGGCTGCCTTCCGTGATGTGCGAATAACCGCCTGCTACAGCGCAGACAGAATCAAACCGCGCTCTTTCGCCGCCGATGAACTGGCCAGCAGCGCCGGCATCAGTGACAAAAAAGGTCTGCTCAACAGGCTGCGGGCGCTGATAGGCCAGCCGCCGGTGCAGAACCAGCCCTTCGCACAATTACTTGGCAGAGAACTGAATCTTCTCGGTTATCAGCAAATTCAGGTAAGCGGATACCATGGCGCAGGCGTCACCTTTAGCCGCTCCCCATACAACTCCCGCCGGCTTGGCGACCAGGATATCCGCAGGTCGCTGGTAAGACGCACCTTTCGCTGAGCGCCGGATGCAAAAAGCAACACGCGCCCCTGCCAGTAACAGCGCCTCAGCAGCCTGACCGGCGTCAGAAAAAACTCCGCCGCCCGGATTGGAGGATCGGGCGGCGGAGGTTGTGACATTGCACAGCACTACAGCACTACAGCACTACAGCACTACAGCACTATACCAGTGATAGAGTTATGGTTGTCTTAGCCGAATACGCTGTATCCGCAGTTACTACCGTGTCGTCACGTTTTGCATCCGAGTTATAAGGACCTTCCGCTGCCATTGCATTAATGGTGACATCAAGTCGATCAGCTGGCTTGCTCAGGTTGGGTGATGCCTCTAATTGGTTGAATCTGATGTATAATGCGGGCTTTTGAGGTTCTCTTATGGCCAGCGTTAACGTTCATTGTCCCCGTTGTCAGTCTGTTCAGGTTTACCGCCATGGTCAGAACCCTAAAGGCTATGACAGATTTCGCTGCCGTGACTGCCACCGCGTGTTTCAACTCACTTACGCTTA
>NZ_MOMB01000040.1 GCF_002752165.1 Erwinia sp. OLFS4 | reverse complement strand
TGTTACCAACGGTGCAAAACTGATCCACCCCAACGGTTGAAAACTGATCCAGGGGTTAATCTGCTCCTCTGAATACAGGGGAGCTTATGATCACTTTTGAGATTCGTATGGAAATTAAAGTCTTGCACAAGCGGGGAATGAGTATCCGGGCCATCGCCAGAGAACTGGGTATTTCGCGCAATACTGTCCGCAGCCACCTGAAAGCCAAATCTGAAAAGCCGCAGTATTCACCACGCCCGGCATCATCATCACTGCTTGATGAATATCGCGATTATATCTGTAAGCGGATCAGCGACGCGCATCCCTACAAAATCCCGGCTACCGTTATTGCCAGGGAAATCATGGAGCTGGGCTATCGTGGAGGCCTGACTATTTTGAGGGAGTTCATCCGTTCGCAGACGCTCCCCGTACAGGCAGAGCCGGTCGTTCGCTTCGAAACCGAGCCCGGTCGGCAGATGCAGGTTGACTGGGGGACCATGCGAAACGGCAAGTCCCCCCTGCATGTGTTCGTTGCTGTTCTGGGGTACAGCAGAATGCTTTACATCGAGTTCACCGACAACATGCGCTACGACACGCTGGAATCCTGTCACCGCAATACGTTCATCTTCTTCGGCGGTGTACCGCGGGAAGTTCTGTACGACAATATGAAAACGGTGGTGCTCCAGCGAGATGCTTACCAGACAGGACAGCACCGGTTCCATCCTTCCCTGTGGCAGTTCGGCAAAGAGATGGGCTTCTCTCCCCGGCTGTGTCGCCCCTTCAGGGCACAGACTAAAGGTAAGGTGGAGCGAATGGTGCAGTACACCCGCAACAGCTTCTACATCCCGTTAATGACGCGCCTGCGCCCGATGGGGATCACCGTCGATGTTGAAACCGCAAACCGTTACGGCCTGCGCTGGCTGTACGATGTGGCGAATCAACGGAAGCATGAAACTATCCAGACCCGCCCCTGTGATCGCTGGATGGAGGAACAGCAATCCATGCTGGCACTGCCACCGGAGAAAAAACAGTATGACGTGCAGGTTGACGAAAGCCTGGTGACCTTCGACAGGCAGCCGTTGCATCATCCGCTGTCCATCTATGACACGTTCTGCAGAGGAGCCGCATGATGGTCGAACTACAACATCAACGGCTGATGGTGCTTGCTGAACAGCTCCAGCTGGACAGCCTTATCGGCGCGGCGCGGCGCCGGCGCTGTCGCAACAGGCCGTGGAGCAGGAATGGAGCTACATGGACTTCCTGGAGCACCTGTTACATGAGGAGAAACTGGCCCGTCATCAGCGTAAACAGGCGATGTACACGCGGATGGCAGCCTTCCCGGCGGTGAAGACGTTCGAAGAATACGACTTCACCTTCGCCACCGGTGCCCCACAGAAGCAAATCCAGTCGCTGCGTTCCCTGAGCTTCATCGAACGTAACGAAAACATCGTGTTGTTAGGCCCCTCGGGCGTGGGAAAAACACATCTGGCGATAGCCATGGGCTACGAGGCAGTACGGGCGGGCATCAAGGTTCGCTTCACAACAGCAGCGGACCTGCTGTTGCAGCTGTCAACTTCCCAGCGTCAGGGGCGTTACAAAACGACACTCAATCGCGGTGTCATGGCCCCAAAACTGCTTATCATCGACGAAATAGGCTATCTGCCGTTCAGTCAGGAGGAAGCCAGGCTGTTCTTCCAGGTCATCGCCAAACGTTACGAAAAGAGCGCGATGATCCTGACCTCTAACCTGCCGTTCGGGCAGTGGGACCAGACGTTCGCCGGGGATGCAGCCCTGACATCGGCGATGCTGGACCGAATCTTACATCACTCACACGTAGTCCAGATAAAAGGAGAGAGCTATC
>NZ_MOMB01000042.1 GCF_002752165.1 Erwinia sp. OLFS4 | reverse complement strand
GAGAGCATGAAAAACCCTGGGGCAGTCATCGAATAGCTCATTTGCTGGGACTAGAATAACCGCCACCATTTCATAACAATACCTGCTGGCTATGAAGATCTACGTCATCAAAATAGCAGTTCGTGGAGTCAGTCCCATGGTCTGGCGTCGGCTAAGAATCGCTGCCGATACGTCACTGGCCGCACTTCACTTCATTTTCCAGATTGTGCAGGGTTGGGGTGATGACCATCTCCATCAATTTCACATTTATGGCAAAGATTACGGTATCTCTTACGACGGTGGCATTGGTTTTCCGGGTAACCCGTTCCGGATCGTGATTGATGATTTCGCTTTTGACACCGGCGATCGCTTTACCTACGAATACAACTTCTTTGAGCACTGGTTTCATGACATTCGTGTTGAGGCCATTCATGAAAACTCAACGCTGAAAACGCCATTTTGTATAAGCGGTAATGGTATGCCCGGAGCAACCGCTGCAGATGAAGCTGATAAGACTCTGGCGTTTCTGGAAGCCATCGTTAATGCGGATGATGCAACAACGGTCGGAGAAATCCGGCCCTTTATTGACGACCTGGATGCTGTCCGGTTCAACCGCAACAAAATTAACCGACAATTGAGCAGGCTCGACCTTGCGTCTCCGGCGCTGGAGCCTGAAGTGATTTGGCTGGGCCGCCACCGCTGACAGGTATCTATAAAGGTATGCGTTTTCAACATGCCTCGCAGACCCCCGGAAAAACGTCTATAAACCTCCCTAAGTCGGTGTTTATGGATTATTCTTTAAATCTCTATGATGTTTAAAGACCTTCCGAAGGTTTTACGTGCAATATGCCTACATCAGGGTGAGCTCAGCCGATCAGAATACAGCCCGTCAGGAAGAGGCATTGTCAAAGACGGGTTTTCAGCCAGATAAAATTTGCATTGAGCATGCCAGTGCGAAAGACACAAACCGCCCGGGGTTACAGGAACTCCTAGGACAATTACGGCCGGGTGATACGCTTCTGGTTCATTCCATCGATCCCCTTTGCCGGAATATGTCGGATATGTGCGCGGTCACAACCCGGCTTCGTGACCAGGGCGTTACCCTTATTTTTCTGCAGGAGCAGCTGACGTTCAGCGCCGGCACAAACAATCCGATGCAGGAGCTGCAGTTGCACATGATGTCGGCATTCAGCCAGTTTGAACGAGCCTTACTGAAGGAAAGGCAGGCCGACGGCATCGCCGCGAAAAAAGCACGGAGTGAAAAAACAGGGCGCCCCAGCGCCGATATCAAAAAGATCCAGGAGATTGACGCACTCAGAAGCAGAGGGGTCAGGCTCAGGATCGCCTGCGACCATGCGGGCCTTGGCGTTTCCACATACTATAAGCTTCGTCACCAGATGAACAACCAGTAGTCGGGAGATAGTCATCCACCACCGCAGGAGGCAATGATGCAACTGACGCTCCAGATAGTCATCACCGATGAATCAGGCTCCAGTCGAACGGAGGAGCTGATGACACTCCAGAAATCAGGGGAGGCCCGGAGCGACATCGGATTATCGGTACCAGAATCTAAGCTGTTGCTGAATACGGTCCAGCAGTCGGTGGTCCAGCTGCAGGCAGACGAATATACTCAACATCATATCCGGTGCCCTCACTGCCTTGCTGCACGCAGAATCAAAGGCAAACAGAACATAAAGTACCGAACGCTGTTTGGCGTTATTCCGGTATCCGGGCTTCGGGTGTACCGGTGCCGTTGTGAAGAGAGTGATACAAAGACCGTCAGTTTGCTCAGTGGCTGGGCTGGCGATTATTCTCACCCGGCACTGAAATATATAGAAACCCGCTGGGCCTCGATGATCTCGTATGAAATGACGACCCGTCTGCTTAAAGATATTCTGCCGGTGGGCCACAGCCTAAATGCCTCAACGGTGAGGAATCATTTATGCCAGGTCGCGCTGCGTCTTGACGCTGAGGCTGAAGCTCATTCAGGTGTTCTTTCCGGTTGTCCCCGCGACTGGGGGAACCTGCCCCGGCCAGGAAAACCGCTTGTGGTGGGTATAGATGGTGGTTATGTCCGCGATCAGGAGGACAAAAAGCGTAATTTTGAAATTATTGCCGGTAAGTCTTTTTCCATTGGAACGCCAGCAGAAACCCGCCGCTTCGGTTTTGTCCAGAAGGATGACTGTCATCCGGACCGCAGGCTCATGGCCCACCTTTCAGCGCAGGGAATGCAGGCCAACCAACAGATATTTTTTCTGTCCGACGGTGCGGATAATCTCAGGGACCTCCAGTTCGGTATGTACCCTGAGTCAACTCATGTGCTGGACTGGTTTCATATCACCATGAGGCTGACGGTGCTCATGCAATATGCCAGGGGACTGCTGGCATCAGATCCAGAAACAGGAGGTAAAGTTCTGGCTCTGCTGGAGAGCAGTAAACGATATCTATGGCATGGCAATGTTGTGGCCGCGCTGGAACATATTGATGATTGCGTCATGTATTGCGATGACTCTGAACTCAGCTATTCTGGCCTGAAATCCCTGCAAAAACATCTGGATGAAATGTATACCTACATCCGGAATAATAAGATGATGATCCCAAATTACGGCGAAATGCGCCGGTACGGGGAACCGGTATCAACCGCGTTTGTGGAATCCACGATCAATGAAGTGATCGCCAGACGGATGGCCAAAAAGCAGCAGATGCAGTGGAGCAGAAAAGGGGCTCATTATTTGTTACAGACCCGGACCGCTGTTTTGAATAACGAACTTCAGGATAAATTTGTCTGCTGGTATCCAGGTTTTCAAAGTGACGGAAAGGTATCAGCGGCGGCATAGCTCACACTGCCCCAGGATTTTTCATGCTCTCC
>NZ_MOMB01000039.1 GCF_002752165.1 Erwinia sp. OLFS4 | reverse complement strand
AGCATCTGACGGGCAAAATTTTCACCCAACGCATTGAACGTAATAACCTGACGCTCCGCACCCGCATTAAACGGTTGGCTCGTAAAACAATCTGCTTTTCGCGCTCAGTTGAGATCCACGAAAAAGTCATTGGAGCGTTTATCGAGAAACACATGTTCTACTAATTGGAGGCATCACCAAAATTCGGGGGTACCTGTCGGGAGTCCAATTCCATGGCCATCGGATACTGTACCGGTGGGTTATGCACTGATGCAGGGGCAGGCATTCGATACTTCGCAGTATCCAAAACTTGCTGTTGCCTATCCGGCAGGGACTCTGCCTGATATGCGAGGGCAAACCGTTAAAGGTAAACCCGCCAGTGGTCGCGCCGTGCTCAGCGCTGAAGCTGACGGGATCAAGTCACATAACCATACTGCTACATCTGCACTGACCGACCTCGGAAGCCCAGCTACACAAGCCCATGATTATGGTAGCCCGACGACAAGTGGATTTGATTATGGTTCGAAACAAGTAACGGCTTTTGATTATGGTAATAAGACAACTGATGCTCAGGGTGCACATGCCCACACATATTCACGACCAGATTATCCTGGTGGGAATGGTGCCAGCGGTAGTCAATACACATTATCTAGTGCAGCGGCCTCGACTTCTGTAGATGGTGCGCACGCTCATAATGTTTATATCGGTGCTCATGACCACTGGGTAGGAATAGGGGCCCATGATCACACAGTTCCAATTGGGGCACATGCTCACCTTGTGCCAATTGGTGCGCATAAGCATGACGTTACTGTAGATGCAGCTGGTAACGCAGAAAATACCGTAAAAAACATCGCATTTAACTATTTAGTGAGGCTGGCATGATTAAGCTGATTCTGTCTGCGCCCGTCCCGGAAATGGCTACCGCATTCGAGGCGATTTTCTCAGATGTTGAAGGCGTTGAGGTCATTAATGCTCCTTTTGAAACCATCCCGGAGTTTGACTGCATGGTCAGCGCGGCTAACAGCTTCGGATTGATGGATGGTGGAGTGGATGCTGCTATAACCGCATTTTTTGGCTCACAGCTTCAGTCTAGGGTGCAGCAGTACATTGTGAGTCATTATTTGGGTGAACAAACCGTGGGGACCGCGTTTGTTATCGACAGTGGGGATAATGCCCACCCCTGGCTGGTGCACACCCCGACGATGAGGGTGCCGCTGATTATCGACGGTACCGATGCAGTGTATAACGCCACCCGAGCTGCGCTATTGGCTATTCATCATCACAACCGGGCTGCAGGCGACGATAAAAAAATCTGCACCGTGGTATTCCCGGCAATGGGGGCAGGTTGCGGACGAGTGACACCAGAAAGTGTTGCCCGTCAGATGAAACTGGCCTGGCTGAGTATTATCTCTCCCGTGCAGAATATCAGCTGGCAGCAGGCTACGGCATGCCAGGTGGAAGTATTTAACACGACGGCATATTGCCCGTCGACAACCTGCTGCCCAAACGCCAGCACAAGATACATCGGGTTTGGGGATTACAGAACCACCTGTTCCCGTACAGGTCAGCCTTGCATCAGTCTGAAACATCAGGCTGATGATGTTCTGAGTGGGGCGTATCAGCAGCGCGACTCGCATACACAGTATAACATTTGGCACTCATACTCACTACGTTAGGCCATCCATAGATGGTGATCATGATCATCACTGTTGTATCAACATCGGCGTACACACCCACGGAGCAAGATAATGACTTTTAAAATGAGCGAAGAAGCACAGACTATTACCATTTATAACCTGCGTGCCGACACGCTGGAATTTATCGGTGCCAGTGATGCCTATATACCGCCGCACACTGGGTTACCTGCAAACTGTACGGATATTGAACCCCCGGAATCTGATGCTGGAAAAGTTGCCATATTTGACGATAAAAAAACGAGTTGGTCTCAGGTAGAGGACCATCGAGGAAAAACCGTGTTTGATACCGAAAGTGGTTCAGCAGTGTATATTAGTGATCTGGGGCCACTACCTGCGGGCACAACGTCGATTGCACCTGATGGTCAGTATCAGAAATGGAACGGTAAAGAATGGGTAAAAGATAACGAAGCGGAAAAGGCTGCTCAACTGAGGGAGATGGAAGATAAAAAAGCTAGCCTAATGCAGGTTGCCAGCGATGAAATCGCCCTTCTGCAGGATGCCGTTGATCTCGATATGGCAACAGATGAGGAAAAACAGGCATTGATAGACTGGAAAAAATATTGTGTTCTGTTAAGCCGAGTTGATTACAATAAACCTGAATGGCCGGAGCAACCGACACTGTAATATTCATTGTTATATATGTTTTTTAAATTTTGCTGGCGTACCTGCATACAAAGTATTTGCTGGTACGTCGCTAGTTACAACGCTGTTTGCAGCAATAATACTATTTTCACCAATACTTACTCCGGGAAGGATTACAGCCCCTGCACCTATCCATACATTTTCCCCTATTTCTATTGGAGCAAGTATATTTGAACTATGACGTAAGGCCGGGTTTGTATGATGGCTGACTGTAGTAAGGGTTACGTTTGGACCGATCATGGTGCCAGTTTTTATTGTTATCATTTCATTATCAAGAAAGTTACATCCGGTATTGATAAGTACTTCACCTGAAAAATTTATGTTGCCAAATTCAAAATAAAATGGTGCTACTATGGCTGTTTGAGAGCTTAATTTTATTCCGGCTCTTGATAATATTTTGTTTTTCTTCCTACGAGAAGAGTAGGATGTGTTAAAAAATAGACGGGCTTTACTTGGGGGTAATCTTTTTTTGGTGATGCCTCCAATTAGTAGAACATGTGTTTCTCGATAAACGCTCCAATGACTTTTTCGTGGATCTCAACTGAGCGCGAAAAGCAGATTGTTTTACGAGCCAACCGTTTAATGCGGGTGCGGAGCGTCAGGTTATTACGTTCAATGCGTTGGGTGAAAATTTTGCCCGTCAGATGCT
>NZ_MOMB01000089.1 GCF_002752165.1 Erwinia sp. OLFS4 | reverse complement strand
TATCGAAATAACGCTGGGTTATCTCAGCCGCTACCGTTTCCCGTTTTGTTGCACTGGCCCAACGGCGTAGCTCAATGCAAATGGCTTCATGATTGATTTCCATAAGTCAGTTTTTATGCTCCTGGTGATGTACTCTGATGATCTGGTGGTAGGCCATCAGTTGGATTTGGGTAAAGATCGGGCCGCAACTCGTGTGGAGTTACTCCAGAAATTTCGTAGACCTTTAAAACACGGCCTGAAGGTACGTTGCCCTTGTACTTATTTTTCCATCGGCAAACAGATTGCTCGGATATTTCCAATTGCGCCGCAAAACCCCGCAAAGATCCTGCGGAGTCAATAGCACGCTGTAATGCAGTTTTCATCATGGTTAAACCTCAGTGTTAATCGCGAATAAATTAAACCATGAGTTTAATAAAATAACAACCAAAAGATCATTTCTTAGTCACAACCTTTGGTTTATACTTTTGATATGAAAAAAGAAAAATCTTCTTCTATGCCTCCTGTGGCAGAGCGGCTCTACACATTGATGAAACGATCTGGGGTTAACAAATCCGGGTTGGCAAGAATTTGTGAGGTAACACCACAAGCGGCGGGTAAGTGGTTCACTACAGGTAATATCAGCAAAGAATCAGCCTTAAAAATTGCGGAAGCTTTTGGTGTGTCGTTAACTTGGTTACTTGGCGATGAGCTATCCGAGAACTCGGAACCAATTGAGGATGATTTCAATCCCATAGAACTTAGTGACAGACAGAAAACTCTTTTGAAGCTTTTCGAGCGGCTACCAGAAAGTGCAAAGACCAATCACATTGCAGCTCTGCAAGAGATGGTTGAAAATTATGATAGTCTATTCAAGGAGTTATTAAAATCACGCAATATCGATGAGATAATGAAAACCAAAAAAGATAACTAATCTCCCATATCTCCCCTACTAAGCCGACTTGAGTCGGTTTTTTTTCGTCCAAAATTCAGGTAATTACAACCATCGGTTTAACTTTTATGAGATTCAAGGTTGAAATAATTTTAAACTGGTGGTTTAATCAAACCCATCAACGGCAAGCAGCCAATGCGATAAGGCAAGGAAAGCCCACGAAGTAGCTACCGGCGAGCGTATGAAACACCGGGTGAATCGCGAGAAACACGGCACAGCAGGCTGATATGGGTAAAAGTTCTGACACCCCGGAAAGACGGGCGAGGTATGACCAATCACGTTATAAGCGAGGAATGACCAATGGCGACCAGATCAAATATCAATGTAAAAGTCGGTGACATTTATCACTGCGTCTACTGTCACTGGGATGGCTATCCTGAACATCACGCCCCAATTCTGACAGCGCATTACAATTCTCAGGAATTAGCGGAAAAGCTGGTTTCACATGGAGATATATCCTCTCTGGAAAATAGCAGTGACCAGCCGGAGGGACATTCCTTCAGCACTCCAGTTAAGGGTTACACCGTTTACTATGGCCGTGATCGTGGAGAGAGTAATACTGATTTTAAAAAGAAAAATAAACCGCTAACTCAAGAAGAATACTCATATATATGGGACGGTGAAAAGTGGTTATTTTTAGACTGCCATAAAGAAGAAAAGCAACTAAAGCACGCAATTTCACTATAACCAGTTTTAGCTGATTGTGGTGACGGAGAACCGACCTCTTATAGCTATGTGCATAAAGTCCATGATTACCGCCCACAATCAGCTAAATTCCAAATAAAGAGAGGAATGAAAAATGGATTACGCTAATACTCCAATTGACGCTCTGGTTTTTCTATTTAATAGACGCGGCTATGAATACTACTGTGATGGTGACGAACAGAAATACCACCCAGTAGTAGACGAAAAAAATTAAGCCGCCAAACACCAGGGGAATATATGCAACAACTATTATTCGCATTAGTTGTAACAGTATGTCCTGCGCATGAAACATGCAAAGACGTTATTTATGAAATTTATGATTCTAAGCAGGAGTGTGAAAACGTTATTTATGAGAGGCGTATTTTTAACGGCAACTGTTACGAAGTAGAAAGCATCATCCATCAGAAATAAACCCCTCTTACTTTTTCATGGGCGTTAATGTGTGAGGCTTTATAAACACGAATACATACAGGAATAAAGATATGTTTGAACTTGATGAATTTCAATCAACTGTATTACGTCAATTTATCGATTCCCAATGGAGTGACTTTGTTAAACATTGTGATGAGGTAGGCAACGATGGGCTATCACTCGCTAACGAAATTAGCGTAGCGATTGGCGGCGAGGAAGAGTAGCCGTAAAAAGGCCCGCACAAGGCGGGCCAGTCTACCGGCTTAACGTCCCGTTGACGGCGGAGTCAGCGACCAAACCGACTCCAGCGAGGTATGACCAATGGCTTCTACCATTGGACTCAGGGAGTATAACACTACGAGGTAATCATGCAAACAACCCTTCCATCATCGATCAACAAGGTATTATTCATTGCAGCGCAAAAATATTCCTGGGAAGAAGACTTCAGCATCAGGGTTTTAGATTATGAGCCAATAAGCAATGACAATGTAGCAACTATTTTATTAACAACTCATGATTTATCAATTGACATACCATCTATCGATTTAACACAAGGGGAAATTAATCATCTGGAGGAATCGAAAAGAAAAATACTTTCCGATGCACATGCAAAGGTACAGATTATTGAGGGAAAAATTCAATCCTTACGTTGCATTGAACATAAATAAGCGAGGAATGACCAATGGCATTATATATTTGTGGGTTTATACCAAAGAAATCAGCATTAGCCAACGGAACCATAGCGCTTGCTATTGCCGTTGAGGCTAAAAATGAAAAGCTGGCCGAAATGAAAGCCTCTGTCGCATTAGAAGAAAGTTTCCCTGACTCAGGAAATAACTACTTCAAACCTAAAATTAGTCTTCATCGTGACGGCGTAGAGCATCCATCTGTTAATGAATTCGATGAAGAATGGATGGCAAATCACACATGGAATGAAGAAAATAAATGTTTTGATTTAATAGTAACAAAAGACCCAAATAACAAAGAACCTGTCGTTATTTTCGATCTTCCGGCAGATGTTCGAATTGCCTATATCGTTATGTATGGCGCAGTGCCGGAAACTGTAAATCAGGAGTATTTGTCCAACGCTTACGACATGCTGAATGACGAAGAAGCACCGGAAGATATTCGCGCGGTGATAGATGGCCTTTGCCGCGTTACCGCCGTTAAAAATATGTTCCCTGCATCCGTTGATAATTTGCTTACCGCCCTCCGCG
>NZ_MOMB01000004.1 GCF_002752165.1 Erwinia sp. OLFS4 | reverse complement strand
CGAAAGTTATTGAGGGTTCTCTCAGAAACTTACAACCGACTCAGGTCCCTGCCGGTAACATGACAGGACGCCTGTGGGTTGTGAGGTTAAGCGAATAAGCGTACACGGTGGATGCCCTGGCAGTCAGAGGCGATGAAGGACGTGCTAATCTGCGAAAAGCGCCGGTAAGGTGATATGAACCGTTACAGCCGGCGATGTCCGAATGGGGAAACCCGGTGCACTGAGTGCATCATCACAGCATGAATCCATAGTGCTGTGAGGCGAACCGGGGGAACTGAAACATCTAAGTACCCCGAGGAAAAGAAATCAACCGAGATTCCCCCAGTAGCGGCGAGCGAACGGGGAGCAGCCCGGAGTCTGAATCATCACATGCGTCAGTGGAATCATCTGGAAAGGTGAGCGAAACAGGGTGAAAGCCCCGTACACGAAGGCGCAGGTGGTGTGAACTCGAAGAGTAGGGCGGGACACGTGGTATCCTGTCTGAATATGGGGGGACCATCCTCCAAGGCTAAATACTCCTGACTGACCGATAGTGAACCAGTACCGTGAGGGAAAGGCGAAAAGAACCCCGGCGAGGGGAGTGAAAAAGAACCTGAAACCGTGTACGTACAAGCAGTGGGAGCCCCACCACTAAGCCAGTGGTGAAAACTCCACGTCAGCATCCTTTGCTCAGGCAACGGTTGCCGTTCGCGTTTACGCGGGCGGCCAGCCGGGCAAAAAGCAGAGGGGGCTTAGTGGTGGGGTGACTGCGTACCTTTTGTATAATGGGTCAGCGACTTGTATTCTGTAGCAAGGTTAACCGTTTAGGGGAGCCGCAGGGAAACCGAGTCTTAACCGGGCGTTAAGTTGCAGAGTACAGACCCGAAACCCGGTGATCTAGCCATGGGCAGGTTGAAGGTTGGGTAACACTAACTGGAGGACCGAACCGACTGATGTTGAAAAATCAGCGGATGACCTGTGGCTGGGGGTGAAAGGCCAATCAAACCGGGAGATAGCTGGTTCTCCCCGAAAGCTATTTAGGTAGCGCCTCGTGAATTCATCTGTGGGGGTAGAGCACTGTTTCGGTCAGGGGGCCATCCCGGCTTACCAACCCGATGCAAACTGCGAATACCACAGAATGTTATCACGGGAGACACACGGCGGGTGCTAACGTCCGTCGTGAAGAGGGAAACAACCCAGACCGCCAGCTAAGGTCCCGAAGTCATGGTTAAGTGGGAAACGATGTGGGAAGGCCCAGACAGCCAGGATGTTGGCTTAGAAGCAGCCATCATTTAAAGAAAGCGTAATAGCTCACTGGTCGAGTCGGCCTGCGCGGAAGATGTAACGGGGCTAAACCATGCACCGAAGCTGCGGCAGCGGCGCGCAAGCGTTGCTGGGTAGGGGAGCGTTCTGTAAGCCGTTGAAGGTGGACTGTGAGGTCTGCTGGAGGTATCAGAAGTGCGAATGCTGACATAAGTAACGATAAAGCGGGTGAAAAGCCCGCTCGCCGGAAGACCAAGGGTTCCTGTCCAACGTTAATCGGGGCAGGGTGAGTCGACCCCTAAGGCGAGGCCGAAAGGCGTAGTCGATGGGAAACGGGTTAATATTCCCGTACTTGGTGTTACTGCGAAGGGGGGACGGAGAAGGCTATGTCATCCGGGCGACGGTTGTCCCGGTTTAAGCGTGCAGGCTGACTTTCCAGGCAAATCCGGAAGGTTATAGCTGAGGCGTGATGACGAGGCACTACGGTGCTGAAGTGACAAATGCCCTGCTTCCAGGAAAAGCCTCTAAGCTCCAGGTAACACGAAATCGTACCCGAAACCGACACAGGTGGTCAGGTAGAGAATACCAAGGCGCTTGAGAGAACCCGGGTGAAGGAACTAGGCAAAATGGTGCCGTAACTTCGGGAGAAGGCACGCTGGCGCGTAGGTGGAGGGATTAACTCCCCGAGCCGAGGCCAGTCGCAGATACCAGCTGGCTGCAACTGTTTATTAAAAACACAGCACTGTGCAAACACGAAAGTGGACGTATACGGTGTGACGCCTGCCCGGTGCCGGAAGGTTAATTGATGGGGTTATCCGTAAGGAGAAGCTCCTGATCGAAGCCCCGGTAAACGGCGGCCGTAACTATAACGGTCCTAAGGTAGCGAAATTCCTTGTCGGGTAAGTTCCGACCTGCACGAATGGCGTAATGATGGCCAGGCTGTCTCCACCCGGGACTCAGTGAAATTGAACTCGCTGTGAAGATGCAGTGTACCCGCGGCAAGACGGAAAGACCCCGTGAACCTTTACTACAGCTTGACACTGAACACTGAGCCTTGATGTGCAGGATAGGTGGGAGGCATTGAAGCGTGGACGCCAGTCTGCGCGGAGCCATCCTTGAAATACCACCCTTTAATGTTTGGTGTTCTAACCTTGCGCCGTTATCCGGCGCGGGGACAGTGTCTGGTGGGTAGTTTGACTGGGGCGGTCTCCTCCCAAAGAGTAACGGAGGAGCACGAAGGTGGGCTAATCACGGTCGGACATCGTGAGGTTAGTGCAAAGGCATAAGCCCGCCTGACTGCGAGAGTGACGGCTCGAGCAGGTGCGAAAGCAGGTCTTAGTGATCCGGTGGTTCTGAATGGAAGGGCCATCGCTCAACGGATAAAAGGTACTCCGGGGATAACAGGCTGATACCGCCCAAGAGTTCATATCGACGGCGGTGTTTGGCACCTCGATGTCGGCTCATCACATCCTGGGGCTGCAGCAGGTCCCAAGGGTATGGCTGTTCGCCATTTAAAGTGGTACGCGAGCTGGGTTTAGAACGTCGTGAGACAGTTCGGTCCCTATCTGCCGTGGGCGCTGGAGAACTGAGGGGGGCTGCTCCTAGTACGAGAGGACCGGAGTGGACGCACCACTGGTGTACGGGTTGTCATGCCAATGGCACTGCCCGGTAGCTAAGTGCGGAAGAGATAAGTGCTGAAAGCATCTAAGCACGAAACTTGCCCCGAGATGAGTTCTCCCTGACCCTTCGAGGGTCCTGAAGGGACGTTGAAGACGACGACGTTGATAGGCCGGATGTGTAAGCGCAGCGATGCGTTGAGCTGACCGGTACTAATGACCCGTGAGGCTTAACCTTACAACGCCAGAGGCGTTCTGCGAAAGCGGATGAGAGAATTAATAATCAGCTTGTGACGGATAAGAGCGGCCGGCGCGCAGGAGAAGTGGCGTGCGGGCCGGAGAATAAAGAATGAGCGGAAACAAAAGATACGGTGCTGAGGCAAGGCGGCATCAGTGACGAAGATTTGTTTCCGGCATAAAGAATTTGCCTGGCGGCTTTAGCGCGGTGGTCCCACCTGACCCCATGCCGAACTCAGAAGTGAAACGCCGTAGCGCCGATGGTAGTGTGGGGTCTCCCCATGCGAGAGTAGGGAACTGCCAGGCA
>NZ_MOMB01000086.1 GCF_002752165.1 Erwinia sp. OLFS4 | reverse complement strand
TCATACAACTCATCGCCACCAGGTCGTTGGTCGCTCCGTTGGCGGGGTTCGTGCCAACCGTCCCCGACACCACCACCCCAAACCCCGTAGTGTTTGTCCCGGCGGTGATAATGTACTTCTGCCGGTTCGTACTGCCATCTGTCGCCGTCGTGCCGGTCAGTTTCAACGCCGGGCGGGTGGACGCATCCGCTGCCCCATTGCAGTTGCTCAGCGTGACCGTCAGCGTTTTCGGTGCCAGCATCACCCAGTTTTGCCCCACCGCGCCATTCACCGTCGCCAGGTCGGCCGCCGACCAGACCACGGTCGGATCGGCCGCAACGGTACAGGTCCCCTGCACCACCGTGTAATTAAACTGCAGCGCCACGGAATTGGCGTTGTACGCCCCCGGCGTACAACGCCAGCCCGACAGGCAACAGACACCCGGCAAGCCAGCGACCGGCCCCCCGCCGCGTTCTTATTTCTTTCATTGAGGCACCTCACGTCTGCCACCACGCATCACTGATATTCAAACGTAAACGTCACCGTCGCGGCCAGCTCGCCGGTGTTATTTTCACCCGCCACGCTGGTACACGTCGGGTTCGTCCCGCAGCCAACCCCCACGTAGTACGTCTTCATCTGGGTCGTCGGCGTCTCATTGGCATTCCCAAGCACAATCGCATCCCCGGCCTTGACAAAATCTTTGGTATCCCAGTTCACGGCGTTTTTGTTGCTCAGCACGAACCCCATCCCGCTGACCCCCGTCCCGCCCGCCTTATGGAACAACCAGGCCCCCTGCGCGTTGTCGGTGACCGGCACGGTGTCCCCACTGACGGTCAACACCGGCTTTTTCCCCTGCTCTCCCCGCACCCCAGTGCACGTCAGCTGAAGGTCAACCTGCGTCATGCTGTGCAGGCCGCCTTTGGCCAACTCTTCCGGGTCCACACTGCTGATGGAAGGGGAGGAAGGACTCCAGTGGACATCACAGGTGCTCGCGCTAATCTCCACGGACACCACATAGTCAGTCGAGTCGGTCGCCCGGGTGCCACCACTCCAGCCCCCGACCATCACCAGGGCCGTCATCATCAAACAGCGGTATCCTGACGCCATTTTCATCTCTTCGTCTCCGTCTCGTTCACCGCTATGTCCATGACCTATCGGTAGGCCATCTGGAAACTCACGACCGCATTGACATCCGCCACCGCAGGGGCCTGTCCCCCTTCGGAAACAAAGCCCACACTGTATTGCACCACCTTGCCATCCGCCGGTACTTCACCCTTTTTAAACTGCGACTGCGCACTGATATCCCCGGACTTGACGGTCACGGGCGCCGCCTTATAATTCGCCAGACTGCCGGCATAGTGCCCCTCTTTGAACATGAAGCCTGCCTGTCCGTTGTGAGCGTCGTTAAAAATCATGCCCTGGCTGTTATCCAGCGTTGTACCGCCGAATATCACCCCCGGCGTCGCCGCCGACCCCGACGGCCCCGAACAGTCCTTCAGCGTCATGTCAAAGGGTTGCACCCTGACCGTGCCGTTGTTGTCCGTAAAGTCCGCCGGCACAAAATTGCCCAGCGACACCGTCTCCGGCAGCACGAAGGTACAGGTCCCCGCGACTATCTGGGTGGATAGGTTCAGCGTGGCCGTCGTCGAGGCCCGTACCGTACCGCCACTCAGCAACAGCAGCCCCACCACCGGCAGCGCCCCCCATACCGTCCGTTGCCCGCGATCTTTCATCGTTCGTCTCCTGTCAACTGACGGGCCTACCCGTCAGTTGATCGCCGCCGTGCCACTGACCTTCCCGCCGGCGTCATTCAACACCACCCAGGCGGCCTGCTTCTTCTGGACACTGGTACTGCCATACATCTGGCTGCTAAACGGTGCCAGCATGATGGGGTGTGTCGCATCAAACTCCACCGGATAACCATCCACCGAAACCGAGAAAAAGGTCACTGTCCAGGGGGTCGGATTGGTGATACGGAGCCCACCCGGCACCCGCTGCCAGCGCAGTTGCCGCCAGCTGTCGACCGTCGGCGCGCCGATACCATGCGGCCGGTAAAACACTTTGATGATGTTGCCGGTCCCCAGCAATAACGAGGCGCCAGCAAACCCCTGCCGGCTGTTGCGCGCCAGCGGATTCGTGGCCGGAATGCCCGCTACCTTCAGATAAAACAGACTCTCGCGGTCAACCGGCAACCCCTTCGGCGACAACAGACTGATGCGCAACATGCTGCGCCCCCCCGGCTCCAGACGGAACAACGGCGGCGTCACAAAGAAGTTTGCTACCTGATGGTTATCGTCCACCGACCGGGTCACCCGGCTGCGGATCAGCGATAGCGGATCGGATGACGACCCAATCACCTTCAACAGAGAGTTTCCCTCATCCTGATACACCACCACCCGGGTCCCGCCCAACATAAAGGCCCGGCTTGCGGTTGATACCAGCAGCAACGCCAGCAACACCCCGGCAGACCGTTTTATCCGCATCGTTTCACACCCCTTCACTCCATTACGCATCGGCTCTGTCAGCCATACACCATTGAAAACAGCAACGCGGCCCTGACCCCACCTCGCGTCCCAGGAGCCAGAGCACTCTGTATCCTGAGTCGGGGGAGCACCGACTGCGTACCCACCGCTGACGGCGGCAACAAAAACGCATTCTCCGTCGGCGTCACCCTGCGCGTTCGCCCGCCGTAAGTGACCCGCAGTTCAACGCCATGCCCCTCACCGGCACCGACACCCCACAAACCGTATCGGCGTGAGGCCACCGCCCCCTGCACCAGCAGGGCGGCAGGCACAGATGCCCCCGAACACCCGCTGAAATACAGATAAACCGCCGAGAACACCAGCGAAGCACGGATATTACCGGCCTGCAGAGCCGTGTTTGCCGCGGTACTTTTCAGGGCAGCCTCCACCGTCACCGGCTTAATCACCAGGTCCGCGGGATTGACAGCACTGGTGTTGTTAGTTTCCGTGATTTGGATAGTGTTATCTGCGGACGTCAGTGGTTTCTGCGTCGGCACAGGCCCACTTTTCCATTCCAGTTGAACACCCACGCCAGTGGCACGACTGGCTGTATCACCCCACAGGCCGTCGGTCGCCAGCGTCGGGTCCAGGTCAGCGCTTTCTGCTTTCAGGACCATGAATTTGTTCATCGGAATGTCATCACCCTTACAATTGTTCAAAAGCAGCGAGGTCACTTTTTTACTCGCTTGCAGAACAGCGCCCTGTGTTGCATCGAAATCCGCTTTCGCCCAGGTTCCCAGATCAACGTCACCGGCACCGTTCAGCGTCACGTCACAGGTCGTCGGCGTGATTTGTCCCTTGAAGTTGACCGTGGCGTTGTTCGCTGCCTGCGCACCGGAAACCAGTGCCAGTGTCACACCCACTGCCAAACCCATCTTTAAAAATGTCTTTTTCATTTGTCTTTTCTCTTTAGCTATTGGTTAGTTTTTTGCAAGCATCCTGCCGCCGGGCAGCGCCCTCAGCCGGCCCTACTCACCCCATAGATTCATGATTGAGCTTTACAATTAGGACCATTTTGACAAGCAAACGGGAAAAGCAGCCTGTTCAGCGGCTTTAACGGGTTATGGCGGGATTTTTTGCTAACATTTATTTCTGTATAGAATGAAATGCTTTCATAAACGAAGATTTATTTGTCAACTAAATGTAAACATGATTTTCAATAGAAAATATGTTTTTTAACAGGAGGTTAGCCTGGAAAGAGGTTAAGA
>NZ_MOMB01000048.1 GCF_002752165.1 Erwinia sp. OLFS4 | reverse complement strand
AGCATCTGACGGGCAAAATTTTCACCCAACGCATTGAACGTAATAACCTGACGCTCCGCACCCGCATTAAACGGTTGGCTCGTAAAACAATCTGCTTTTCGCGCTCAGTTGAGATCCACGAAAAAGTCATTGGAGCGTTTATCGAGAAACACATGTTCTACTAATTGGAGGCATCACCCAGACAGAGTAATAACGCCTATTCTGTTAAATAATTTTTCCCTATTTGTCTGACGAATAACATTACCACGTGGCCGGCGGCGGTTTTACATTGCGACCACGCCGGCTAACCGGGCCACTGTGGCAGAGGGCATATTAATGCTGGTTGATAATGCGCTCAGGTTGTTTGTTCTGTGCAGACGGAACAGCCAGTTTTGCCACGGTACGCTGCTGCAGGGAGCGGCGAGGCGCTATCTCCATAATTTCTGCACAAATAGCGTTTTTGTCACATTCGTTAGCAATTCCTCACGCTTTTCTTCCTGTTCCCTTCATGATTGTCGCATTACTGTCTTTTACGCTTGCAGGTTTTTACCAGTAAGGTAAATAGCTTGACGAAAGACGTCATAAACTTTTCTTCGGCATTACGACACCTTGCCGTTATTGTTTCGGTCTATAAAGGAAAAAAATTATGCGAAAGTTAACTTCAGTTATTGTTGCTACGTCACTGGCTTTGGGTGCGGCTAATCTGGTGCATGCCGCCGCAGACAATCTGACCCCGCCGCCAGCAGGTAGCGAAAAACCCATGATGCATAAAGGGCCGCATCACGGTATGCCTGATATGTGGATGTATAAAAACCTCAATCTGACGGATGCACAGAAACAGCAAATGCGCAGCATCATGAAAGAGGCACATAAACAAATGCCACGGCCTTCACTGGAGGAACGCCGCGAAATGCACAGTATTATTGCTGCCGACAGTTTTGATGCGGCGAAAGCCGACGCGCAGGCCGATAAAATGGCCAGCGCAGATAAGGCGCGGATGCTGAAAATGATGGAAACACAGAACAAACTGTATAACGTACTGACCGCAGAACAGAAAAAGCAGTTTAATGCTAATTTTGAAAAACACCTGACGGACAAGCCGGTATTTCATCAGTCAGCACCGGTTAGCAAAGGTTAACGTTTTCACCCGGTAACTCACGGCGCTGAGAAACCACCGGTTATTGTCTGTCTCTGCGGATACAGACAATACCGGTGGTTTTATATGCTTTGCAGCGTAATAATCAGCCAGTCGCCCTGCAGCCGCGGCTTAGACAAATTTTTATCCCTATGCCGATCAGCACCGGGAGCGTCTGCGTCGGTACACTGGCTTACCGCAGCTGACGCATCGGGTCAGAAAAAACCGTTACAGCCAGCGTGAATGTGTTTCGCGTACTGACTTTCCTCAACCCGTCCTGGCACATCGCGCCAGGGCCAGCAGTGAATTTTTATATATTCCAGCGTGGCGCGCAGCAGAGCAGGGGCTGATATTGCCATCGCCAGACGGGCAGATGAAGCCGCTAACGCCATCTGCCGCCTGTGGGATTACTGTTTCCAGAAATCATCAAATACTGTAATCGGTGGACGCCTTTTATGCTCGGTTTTACGGTACCAGTTTTCAATGATGCTGGCGGCGTCTGAAGAAATGGTTTTGCCTTCGAGATAAGCATCAATCTGTGCGTAAGTGACGCCCAGCGCAACTTCATCCTGCAGGCCGGGACGGTCATCTTCAAGGTCGGCGGTCGGATGTTTCAGGTAAAGATGTTGCGGACAGCCAAGCGCATTAAGTAACTGTTTTCCCTGTCCTTTATTCAGGCGAAAAAGAGGGTTGATATCAGTGCCACCATCGCCGTATTTGGTAAAAAAACCGGTCACAGCTTCTGCCGCGTGATCGGTCCCGACTACCACCCCGGCATGCATGCCGGCAATGCTATATTGCACTTTCATGCGTTCGCGGGCTTTTTCATTACCGCGGATATAATCGGAAAGCACCACGCCAGCGGCCTGAAGTGCACGCTCGCTGGCCAGTACGGCTTCTTTAATATTGACTGTCAGTACGCGGTCTGGCTGGATAAACTGGATTGCATCCTGGCAATCCTGCTCATCGGCCTGGACGCCATAGGGCAGGCGCACTGCGATAAAATGGTAGTCATTATTGCCACTTTCCTGACGAAGTTCGGTGATTGCTATCTGACAAAGTTTACCGGTGAGGGTGGAGTCCTGGCCACCGCTAATTCCCAGCACCAGACTTTTGATAAAGGTATTTTTTTTCAGATAGTCTTTGAGAAAATCCACGCTACGGCGAATTTCCTGCTGCACATCAATAACGGGTTTAACGCCCAGGGCGGCAATAATTTCCTGTTGCAGAGCCATTTATCACTCCTCGGTTAGGTTACGGCCCGCGGCGCAATGCGAGACCATTATGGATCAAAGCTAACGTGCATCGTGCTAAACGACAAGCCACAATCGCTGCGGGCTAACCGACAGCGGTTAAATCAGACAGATTGAGGCTGTGGTTTACGTGCCAGCAGGTGGAACAACATAGTGGCCAGCAGGCAGCAGCCGAAAATAGTGGCGGCCATGCTGATTAATGATGTTCCACCGAGTCCGGTAACCGGCACGCTGGCGCCACCGAGGGTAAACGCGGTGACACCAATAATGGCTGATGCACTGCCGGCACGTTCTCCCTGGCTTTGCATCGCCAGGGAACCGGCGGTGACCGTGATAATTCCGGTACAGGCTACGCTAAAAAACAGGGCCAGCAGCACGCCCCATAAGGGGGCAGATAACAGGGCACAGCCAATCAGCGATCCTGACGCCACAATTGCCAGGCTAAGCCCGCCACGCAGAACCTGATATTCTCCCCAGACCTGGCTCAGACGCACACTGGTTTGTGAAGCAAGAATCAGGCCGATGCCATTGCTGGCAAAACACAGGCTGAATGCCTGGGGTGACAGGCCGTAAATCTGTTGCAACACAAACGGTGAGGCACCGATATAAGCAAACATACTGGCCATCATAAATCCTTGTGGCAGACAGAAGCTCATAAAACCACGATGTCTGATGACCTTGCCGAGCGTGCCCCAGGCATGTAACAGACTGCCCTGATTACGTCGTTCAACCGGCAGGGTTTCATGCAGGTTTATACGGGCGATCAGCAGCTGGAGTGCAGCGATAATTGCCAGCGCAATAAACAAACCGCGCCAGTTGAGGAAGGTGAGCAGTACGCCACCCAGTACCGGGGCAAAGACGGGCGCAAGACCGTTAACCAACATCAGCAGGGCAAAAAATTTAGTTAACTCATGACCGTTATACATATCGCGAGCGATGGCCCGCGCCAGCACTGAACCGCCGGCGCTGGCCAGGCCTTCAAACAGTCGGGCAGCAAGGAACTGGTGGATGGTTTGCGCAGCGGCACAGGCAACGGTAGCAATCAGCAGTAAAATCACCGACAGCAGTAACGGACGCAGGCGGCCATATTTGTCGCTGAGCGTGCCAAACAGCAACTGACCCATTCTCAGTCCAACCATGCCGGCAGTCAGGCTTGGCTGCGCGCTGGCGGTCGGGGTATTCAGGTCAGCGGCGAGGGCTGGCAGGGAAGGGAGATAGAGATCAATACAAAGCGGTCCCATTGCCGCCAGTAAACCCAGGGTCAGTGCATAAACGATACGGCGATGCGCAGCAGGTGTGGTCATGTTGCCTCTGTAAAGCAGAATTATCAATTAGTCGTTACCGATCGGCTTTGCAGAATAATCACGCCTGCAGGCTTTGGCAATGCCGATTAAAAGTTTAATCTTGCCAATAACTTGATCAATGCGTCAGTCTATTCCAGGCTTATGCAGGATATGGATAATAATGAGGATAAAATGATGACGAAGTTAACAGGACTGATGGGCAGTGTTGTGGCACTGGCAGTGTTATCCGGTTGTACCGCTTACGATCGTGCTGAAAGTTTTGTCACCAAGCCGGTGGTGCAGGATGTGAAAAAAGGGATGACGAAACAACAGGTACGCGACATTGCCGGACCACCCGCCACGGAAATTACCATGGTTCACGCGCGTGGCACCTGTCAGACTTATGTTATTGGCCAGCGTGACGGTAAACAGCAAACCTATTTTGTCAGTTACAGTGATACCGGGCGCGTGATGAATTACGGATTCCAGAGCTGCAAAGAGTATGATACCGATCCGCAAAGCGGACAGTAAAACTCGCCGGTTCAAAACAATAACGGTCGCTTTGGGCGACCGTTATTGTTTACACGGCATACCGTATTCACTACAGGCCCGGCGGACGCGGCACTTCCAGATATTGTCCGTTAATATCGCGCCGGTAGTAATGGCCATCCTGGACGTAAAAACGCTGCCCGTTATAATCGAGTGCGCGCATGGGGCGCTCGCTGTAACTGCCGACGGATTGCACCGGCGGCTCGACCACATAGTAGTTATCCCCCTGACGCTGGTAATAGGTGCCATTTAAAAAATAATAGGTCAGGCCGCCTATCAGAATTGCGCTGGCAATACCTGGCAGGATTGGAATTCCGCCGCCAGGCGCACGATGCCAGCCAGGTCCAGGGCCCCAGCCGCGTCCGGGGCCAGGACCCCAGCCGCCGTGTGGACCCCAGGGCTGTGCACTGGCCGCCATCGGGGCGATCAGTGCGACACTCAGTAATAACGCTATGGTTTTTTTCATACCAGATGACTCCAGGTGAAACGGTTGTCAGCATTCACCCGGCAGGGAAAAAAAACAAGCCGAAAACCGGCGTTTTTGCGCTTCATTACAGTGCTTAACGCTTTCTTAACGGCCTGACGGGATGTCACCAGCCCCGGTATGCAGGGGCTGGATGGGAGACTGGCTGGTTATCTCAGCGATTAATTAATTCGAAGTCAGACTCGGCCTCGGCATGCAGCAGCTTTTTGTCGGTCTGACGCAGCCACTGGCTGGTCAGGGTGCCGGCGGTCATTGAGCCATTAACATTGAGTGCGGTGCGTCCCATGTCGATGAGTGGTTCAATCGAGATCAGCAACGCCACCAGCGTGACCGGCAGCCCCATTGCCGGCAGCACGATTAACGCGGCAAATGTTGCCCCGCCACCCACCCCTGCCACGCCTGCTGAACTCAGGGTGACAATCCCGGCCAGCGTAGCGATCCACAAGGGGTCAAGCGGATTGATACCAACCGTAGGTGCGACCATCACCGCCAGCATTGAAGGATAAAGGCCGGCACAACCATTCTGGCCAATAGTCGCGCCAAATGAAGCAGAGAAGGTGGCAATAGATTCCGGAATACCCAGGCGGCGGGTTTGCGCTTCGACGTTCAGCGGGATACTGGCAGCGCTGGAGCGGCTGGTAAAGGCGAAGCTTAGCACCGGGGCGACTTTACGGAAAAAGCGTAATGGATTGACACCGTTTAACGAAAGCAGCAGAGCGTGCACGCCAAACATAATAGCCAGTCCGAGATAAGATGCCACCACAAAGCCACCCAGTTTAATAATGTCATGAATACTTGAACTGGCGACAACTTTGGTCATCAGTGCCATGACGCCGTATGGCGTCAGTTTCATCACCAGCCGTACCAGTTTCATCACCCAGCTTTGCAGCGTTTCAATAGCGTTGACAACGCGCTGGCCTTTTTCCCGATCGTCACGCAACAGATGCAGTGCTGCGACGCCAAGGAAAGCGGCAAAAATCACCACGCTGATAATGGATGTCGGGCTGGCACCCGTCAGGTCGGCAAACGGATTTTTTGGCAAAAATGACAGTAGCAGCTGCGGCACGCTTAAATCGGCCACTTTACCAACGTAGCTGTTCTGAATGGTTGCCAGACGCGCGCTCTCCTGGGCACCTTGTACCAGACCTTCGGCGGTCAGGCCAAAGAGTGTCGTCACCAGTACACCGACCAGCGACGCAATCAGGGTGGTAAACAGCAAAACGCCGATGGTGAGCATGCTGATTCTGCCCAGCGACGTGGCGCTGTGCAGCCGAGCTACGGCGCTGAGTATGGAAACAAACACCAGCGGCATCACCACCATCTGTAATAGTTGTACATAGCCATTACCGATAATATTGAACCAGTTAATTGAGGCTTTTAGTACCGGATGACTGGCACCGTAAATCAGTTGTAAGGCAAAACCAAACAGCACCCCCACGACCAGGCCGGTCATCACTTTACGTGACAGACTCCAGTTATCACGCGTTGCTTTTGCCAGCCCGATTAGCAAGGCGAAAAATAGTACGACATTGGCAATTAATGGATAATTCATCCCCGTTCTCCTTATGCTTCCGTTGTTTTGCCTGAAACAGAAGCCACGCGGTATATATTCCGCGTTAAGTTGTATCAAAAAGGCATGATAGCATAAGCCCATGAATTGGTTGTTATATCCAAATAGAATGGCTTATTACTGATTATTTTATTTCCGCCCTTCACCGCATTCCCAGCCCTGACCAGGCCGCTGGTAGCCACGCTGGCCAATGGCAATCAGCTGTGCTGACCAATGGCGGGCAGCTGCCGCAGGGGAGGCATTGACAGGAAACCATAAGGCGCATATCACCAGAGCAATACCCAGGCCTCTTTCCCGCTGATTGCCGTGCCGGCTGTTTAACAACGGCAGGCAAAAACGCCAGCGGCAGGGCCAGAGCAGCGGCACGCCGGCCGGCGTCAGCATATCGGCGGCGAGGTGGCTGAGATAACCGATAACCATGCCCTGTAAGACATCAGCAGGGACCTGACTGCACGGTGGTTGCAGCCACAGCAACACAATGGCGCCCGCTACGGCCAGCAGGCTATGGGTAAAGCCGCGATGTCCGAACAGGCGGGCAACAGGACGTGAGATCCACCATAAACGCTGACCGAGGAAGGAGTGAGGGTGATCGATATCGGGCAACAGGCCGCTCAACAGGGCCGCAGGGAGCAGGTGCCACCAGTCACCCTGCGCCAGTACCGGTGTCAGCGCTGCGCGTTTGGCAAATATCACGCTGGCAAGGGCAACAACAAGGTGACCTTCCGCTGTCATGATTTATCCTGTCTCAATCTGGTTATTTATCCAGTATAATAAATCACACAGGGACAGGGCAATAGTGACACTGTCACTATTGCTAAAAAACACGGGCATTGTTATTGCTTGCTGGCTGCCTGTGAAGGAAACAAAAATAGTAACCAGCGTCAGGCGGCCAGCTGAAGGTGGCTGGTCGCGTTAATGGTGGCTGGCGACGCCGGTCAGATCGTTACTGCGCAGTGCCTCCAGAGAGTGAAGGCGAACGTCTGCCAGCGCCCAGCGCGGGTCATGGCGCAGTTCTGCCGCCGGCACCACCACCGAGCGCATGCGTGCTGCTTTGGTGGCGATCATGCCGTTAAACGAGTCTTCAAGGGTGACACAATTGAGCGGATCAACGGCAAGCTGTAATGCCGCATCCAGATAAACCTGCGGATGGGGTTTGCTGTATGGCAGCATTTCTGCCGAGACCAGCACATCAAACCAGCGACGAATGGCAAACATCTCAGTGACGGTTTCCAGCATGTGCAGCGGCGAGGCGGAAGCGAGGCCGATTTTAAGTCCCAGACTTTTGCATAAAGCCAACGCCTCGACCACGCCGGGTAACAGCGGACGGCTTTGCTCAATTTTGCTAAGGGTAAGGGCAATGATGCGGCCGGTGACTTGCTGGCGATCCGGCCCCGACCATGGCAGCACCTCAAACCATAAATTAACGGTCTGATCAATGCGTAGCCCAAGTGTTTCCGGGATCTCGCTGGCGCGTGACAGGTCAACGCCAAGACTGGCAAAAACTTCCAGTTCAGACTGTTTCCACAATGGTTCGGAGTCAATTAACAAGCCATCCATATCGAATATTGCCGCTTGTACCGGCCTGCTGTAAGACATTCTGCATCTCCTGAAAGGTTTTGCGACACATTATCACGTGCCAGAGGGTGGATAAAACCTTAGGTTAAGCCCGGTGAAATCATTACGATACCGATGTGATGGATTTTTCAGGCGCTTTTATGGAACTGCAGGTAGACTTACTGCCAGATTGCATCGGGAGAGGAGAAAACATGACTTACCAACAGGCCGGCAGAGTGGCCATTGCTAAACGTATTCTGGGTTGGGTGATTTTTATTCCTGCGTTTCTGTCGACCCTTATCTCGCTGCTTAAGTTTCTTGATCTTTCCCATGATAAACGCGAGGGAATCAACGCGGTAATGCAGGATTTCATGCATGTCATGATTGATATGGCACGGTTTAATACCACTTTTCTCAATGGGTTATGGAACGGTTCTCCCACGCCGGATTTTAATGGTGGCAGTAACGTGGTTTTCTGGATTATCTATATCCTGATTTTTGTTGGTCTGGCGTTACAGGCTTCCGGTGCGCGCATGTGGCGGCAGTACCGCCATATTCGCGAAGGAATTGAGGACCGGCTGATTCTGGAAAAAGCGCGCGGGGAAGAGGGGCAGAGCCGGCAGGCGCTGGAGAGTAAAATTGTTATGCCGCATCACACCTTCTTTTTGCAGATCTTCCCCCTGTACATTTTGCCAGTGATTATTGTGGTTGCCGGTTATTTTATCCTCAGACTGGCAGGCTATATCCACTGATTTGACTATCAGGCCGGGCGGGCACGCTGTTTGCCCGGCATACCTTCGCTGTCGAGTAACACGCCCACCGCATGCTGTGCTTCGCCAGACCAGTGACCGCCAAATACATTGGCACGATTCAGTAAATAATAAAGCTGATAGACCAGCTGACGTTGCGCATAGCCAATGGTAAGGGGCCAGACTGACTGATAACCCTCAAGGATCTGTGCAGGCAGCTGGGGATACCAGCTTAACATTGCCAGATCGCATTCGCGATCGCCCCAGTAACACGCCGGATCAAAAATCCAGGGGCCTTCTTCGCTGCCGCCGCAATTGGCTGGCCACAAGTCACCATGCAGCAAAGACGGTTGTGGATTATGGCCCTGCAGGGCGTGCTGGACGCAGGCAACAATATGATCGATATCACCGTAGTGAATGCCTTTTTCTGCCGCCAGTTCCAGCTGCCAGCCAATGCGTTGTTCAGAGAAGAACACCGACCAGCGTCTGAGCCAGCTATTGGGTTGCGGACTGGTGGTCAGATTATTATCGAAATCCAGGCCGTACTGTGGTTGCTCGCTCCACTGATGCAGCCTTGCCAGCTGCTGGCCTAACAGAAACGCATCGGCTTCATCAAGCGGTTTTAACGGGATATATTCCATCAGCAGGAAGCTGCTGTCGCGGTCACTGCCAACGCCGTACACTTCTGGCACCCGCACCGTATCACTGCGTGCCAGTAGCGCCAGCTGGTCGGCTTCCCAGGTGAACAGGTCCAGCATCTCTTTTTTGTTGCATTTGACGAAAACGTCATAGTCGCCGTAACGCAGGCGCCAGGCAGGATGCACGTCACCGGCGGGCAGGGAAGTACGTCCTGTGATCTCCGCTTCACCGAGTTGTTCGCTTAGCATACGAGCAATGGCTGACCACATAGCGGTTGTCCTCTTGTCGCGATAAGGATGGATTCAGCGCCTAAATAATAATCAATATCCAGCGAAGCGCCAGCATTAAAGCTGTTTTATAGAGGATCGGTTGTCTGTTGGCGTAAAAATGCCTCAAATGTCGCAATTTTTACCGTGGGTTTCTTTTGCAATGCGGCTTCCGCCAGCTCGCTGGCCTGCTGACACAGGGTTGTTTCATCACTGGCACTGATAATGCCAAAGGTATGCGAGCCCAGCGCGTGGGCATGACCGTCAGCGTCATTCAGCGTGGTTTTAAAACCGCCATTGATCATTGCGCTGTTAAGCGCCATCAGATCGCTTAACCCTTGCTCATCAAATTTGACCGTTACCACATAAGCGTGTGCGCGGCGATCATTCATGGTCCGGCTCCTTTTGAAGGGGGAATGCTAAGCATAGCCTGGTGGTGACGGCGTGCCCTGTAACCGGGCTGACGGGCATATTATGGCACGTTAATCGGAATTTTCTGATTTAGTGGCGTAATTACAAATGGATGCTTGGTAATAAGAGTGATTTAACAATTTGTTACTATACTTACCGTAAATTGCATTGATCGCCTTGTAAAACGCTTCAAACTTTGTGTCTTTAAAATACGTTGCTACGGGTCTTAATTTAATGAAAACGCTTAATAAGCTGTCTGCAATATTGTTACTCTCTGCTGGGTTCGTTTCACATCAGGCGCTCGCCGACAATGCTGTTTTCACCGTCATGGATGACCCTTCCACCGCCAAAAAGCCGTTTGATGGCGATATTGCAGCCGGTTATCTGGCGCAAAGCGGTAATACAAGGAGTTCGTCAGCAACAGCCTCAGCAAACGCCACCTGGTATCAACCGTCTACCGCTTACAGTTTGTGGGGGAATGCGGCAAATACTTCGTCAAATGATGAGCGTTCTTCTGAAACCTATGCGCTGGGTGGCCGTTCCCGTTACAACGTTAATGATTTTGATTACCTGTTCGGCCAGGTCAGCTGGCTGAGCGACCGCTTTAATGGTTACGATGGGCGTACCGTTGCCGCTATCGGTTACGGTCGCCAGATCCTCAACGGGCCGGTTCATTCGCTGCGAGCGGAACTGGGTCCTGGCGTGCGGTATGATGATTATCGCGAAGGTGGCCATAAAACCCAGGCCCTGGCTTACGGTGCGCTGACCTACCAGTGGCAGCTGACGGATAACACCAAATTTATTCAGGGTGTATCGGTACTGGGGAGTGATGACACGACGGTAAACTCAGAAACCGGGTTACAGGTGGCATTAAATGAGAAGTTTGCCCTTAAGCTGGCCTATAACGTGACCTGGAACCAGCATCCCCCGGAATCTGCCCCGGACCACACCGATACGAAAACCGTTCTTCAGCTTTCCTACGCGATGTGATGGAGTAATACAGAAACGCAAAAGCCGCCTGTGTCATGACAAGGCGGCTTTTTTTATAACGCCGGTGATGGCGTCAGGCCTTACTTACGTCCAAGCAGATAACCAAAAATAATGCCAATACCGGCGGCAATCGCCAGACCGGAAAGCGGGTTGTCAGAGACCTGCTCGCGTACGTTGCTGGTGACATCACGGGCGGCGTCGCTGGCCTGTGCCGCATAGCGGCGGGTGGCCCCACGTAGACGATGTCCTGGCGCATCAGTCGCTTCACCATATGCTTCCTCTGCTAAGCCAGCATATTCTTCTGCTTTATCTTTCGCTTTGCCTGATAACATAATCTGCTCCTTTTTGATTGATGAAAACTACAGTGTAGCAGCCGTGGGCTGTCCCGCTGCGCCGCGGGTATTTTATCCTGCCGCTCGCCGGCAGAAACGCACGCAGGGTTAAGCGTGGCGCTATAAAATAGAATTCGCAGAAAAAATAGCCATTATTCATGCTGATTGCGGCGTTGCTGCTTTGGCAATTGCTCTGCACTGTGTAAAATAGTGGCACATCTGTCGTTCAGCCAGCGGAGGCTGTCTGTAGCGCGCTGCGTACCAAATTGACGACCGTAAGTCAGTTTACGTGCTGAACGAGGGAGCAACGATTTTAATTAACCAATGCAAGTATTCCTGCGTGTGGAATACCACTGCAATAAAGGATGTAACATGCCCGTAATTACTCTTCCCGACGGCAGTAAACGCGAGTTTGATCATGCTGTCAGCGTCATGGAGATCGCACAGGATATCGGACCTGGTCTGGCAAAAGCCTGTATTGCCGGTCGGGTCAATGGTGAGCTGGTCGACGCAGTTGACCCCATCAGTGCAGATGCTGCCGTGTCAATTATTACCGCTAAAGATGATGCCGGTCTCGGGATTATCCGTCACTCCTGCGCTCACCTGCTGGGCCACGCGATTAAACAGCTGTGGCCGGATACCAAAATGGCCATCGGCCCGGTAATTGATAACGGATTTTATTACGATGTCGACCTCGACCACACGCTGACCCAGGAAGATATTGAGCTGCTGGAAAAGCGGATGCATTTGCTGGCGGAAAAAAATTACGACGTCGTTAAGAAGAAGGTCAGCTGGCAGGAGGCACGTGATACGTTTGCCGCCCGCGGTGAGTCTTATAAAATCACCATTCTTGATGAAAACATTGCCCGTGACGACCAGCCGGGACTTTATCATCACGAAGAATACGTTGACATGTGCCGTGGTCCCCATGTGCCGAACATGCGTTTTTGTCACCACTTTAAACTGCAAAAGACGGCGGGCGCCTACTGGCGTGGCGACAGCAATAATAAAATGTTGCAGCGTATTTATGGTACCGCCTGGGCGGATAAAAAACAGCTGGCGGCTTATCTGCTGCGACTGGAAGAAGCGGCCAGACGCGATCACCGGAAAATTGGTAAACAGCTCGATCTCTACCATATGCAGGAAGAAGCACCGGGCATGGTGTTCTGGCATAACGATGGCTGGACCATTTTTCGCGAGCTGGAAGTTTTTGTTCGCTCCAAACTGAAAGAGTACCAGTATCAGGAAGTCAAAGGTCCTTTCATGATGGACCGCGTGCTGTGGGAAAAAACTGGCCACTGGGATAATTATAAAGAAGCCATGTTTACCACCTCATCGGAGAACCGTGAATATTGCATTAAGCCAATGAACTGTCCGGGACACGTACAGATTTTTAATCAGGGCCTGAAATCCTATCGTGATTTACCGTTGCGGATGGCCGAGTTTGGCAGCTGTCATCGTAATGAACCGTCCGGCGCGCTACATGGCCTGATGCGTGTACGCGGCTTTACTCAGGACGATGCCCATATTTTCTGTACTGAAGACCAGGTTCGCGATGAAGTCAACAGCTGTATCCGCATGGTTTATGACATGTACAGCACCTTCGGCTTCGAAAAAATTGTGGTGAAACTTTCCACGCGCCCGGAAAAACGCATTGGCAGTGATGCCATGTGGGATCGCGCCGAAGAGGACCTGGCTAGCGCATTGAATGAAAACGCTATCCCGTTTGACTTCCAGCCGGGTGAGGGGGCGTTTTACGGACCGAAAATTGAGTTTACACTGTACGACTGCCTGGATCGCGCCTGGCAGTGTGGCACCATACAGCTGGATTTTTCATTACCAAAACGTCTCGATGCTACCTATGTCGGTGAAAATAATGATCGGCAAACGCCGGTGATGATTCACCGGGCAATCCTCGGCTCAATGGAACGTTTTATTGGTATTCTCACCGAAGAATTTGCCGGGTTCTTCCCCACCTGGCTGGCCCCGGTGCAGGTGGTGGTGATGAATATTACCGATGCACAGTCAGATTATGTGGCTGAACTGACGCAAAAATTGCAGAATGTTGGCATTCGGGTAAAAGCGGACTTGAGAAACGAGAAGATAGGCTTTAAAATCCGCGAGCACACTTTACGTCGCGTACCCTACATGCTGGTCTGCGGTTACAAAGAGGTAGATGCCGGCGCTGTCGCCGTGCGTACCCGCCGTGGTAAAGACCTTGGTATCATGAACGTAAACGATGTAATCGAGAAGCTGCAGCAAGAGATTCGCAGCCGCAATCTTCATCAATTGGAGGAATAAGGTATTAAAGGCGGAAAACGAGTTCAACCGACGCGTCCAAATAAAATTAACGGCGAAATCCGTGCAACTGAGGTACGCCTGACAGGCGTTGATGGCGAGCAGTTAGGCGTTGTCAGCTTGCGTGAAGCCATTGAAAAGGCTGAAGAAGCAGGTGTGGATTTAGTTGAGATCAGCCCTAACGCCGAACCGCCGGTTTGTCGTATTATGGATTACGGCAAATTCCTCTATGAAAAAAGCAAATCTTCTAAGGAACAGAAGAAAAAGCAGAAAGTTATCCAGGTTAAGGAAATTAAATTCCGTCCTGGTACCGATGAAGGCGATTATCAGGTCAAACTACGCAACCTGATTCGTTTTCTGGAAGATGGCGATAAAGCCAAAATCACCCTGCGTTTTCGCGGACGTGAAATGGCGCACCAGCAAATCGGCATTGAAGTGCTTAACCGCGTCAAAGACGATTTGAGTGAACTGGCGGTAGTCGAATCCTTCCCTTCGAAGATCGAAGGCCGCCAGATGATCATGGTGCTCGCGCCGAAGAAGAAACAGTAGGCCATCAAGTAATAATGCCGCGCCGCCAGCGTGCTGCGCGGACGTTTATTCGCCTGTCTGATTCGTTTTATTAACAATGCGAAGTGGATATTTTTAACATGCCAAAGATTAAAACAGTACGTGGCGCTGCAAAACGCTTTAAAAAAACCGGTAAAGGTGGATTTAAGCATAAGCACGCTAACCTGCGTCATATTCTGACTAAAAAAGCGACTAAGCGTAAACGTCACCTGCGCCCTAAAGCCATGGTGTCTAAAGGCGATCTGGGTCTGGTTATTGCCTGCCTGCCGTACGCATAAGTTAATTTTTCCTACCCGCAGAGTGCGTATGCAGTCGGGGTAACAACAGAATTTGATACAGGAGAGTCCAGATGGCTCGCGTAAAACGTGGTGTAATTGCTCGCGCACGTCACAAAAAAATCTTAAAACAGGCTAAAGGTTACTACGGTGCACGTTCGCGTGTTTACCGCGTTGCCTTCCAGGCCGTTATTAAAGCTGGTCAGTACGCTTATCGCGACCGCCGCCAGAAAAAACGTCAGTTCCGTCAGCTGTGGATTGCGCGTATCAACGCAGCCGCGCGTCAGAACGGTTTGTCTTACAGCCGTTTCATTAATGGCCTGAAAAAAGCCTCTATTGAAATCGACCGTAAGATCCTGGCTGACATCGCAGTATTCGACAAAGTGGCATTCACTGCACTGGTTGAAAAAGCAAAATCAGCACTGGCGTAAGTCAGACTAAGAGGGAGCCCGGCTCCCTCTTTTGTTTTTTATAACAACATTAAGTCATCACAGGCTGACTGGCTAACATAGCGGCGCCGGCGTAAAGCATTGACTTTTTGACGCCAGCGATTTTCAATAGCGCTGACAGTGAACAGAGACTTTAGGTAACCAAGCATGAATGCTGCTATTTTCCGTTTCTTTTTTTACTTTAGCACCTGAATCCGGGGGCTTTTGCGCAAAGAAAAGAAACGGAAAATCGCGCGAAAGGCCTCCCTTGTGGAGGCTTTTTTATATCTGCGGTTTGCAGCCTATACCGTTAATGACAAAACCGGCCGCGGCGGCCGGATAAAGGGGAAATAATGTCACATCTTGCAGAACTGGTGGCCCGCGCCAAAGCGGCTGTCGCGGCTGCTCCGGATGTTAATGCGCTGGATGACGTGCGCGTGGAATACCTGGGGAAAAAGGGGCATCTGACGTTGCAGATGACGACGCTGCGCGATCTGCCTGCAGAACAACGGCCGGCTGCCGGAGCGGTGATCAATGAGGCCAAAGTGCAGGTGCAGGAAGCCCTTAATGCACGCAAAGCAGCACTGGAGTCGGCGGCGCTGAACGCCCGGTTGGCGGCAGAAACCATCGATGTTTCGCTGCCAGGTCGTCGTATCGAGAATGGCGGGCTGCATCCGGTCACCCGTACCATTGATCGCATTGAAACCTTTTTCGGTGAACTGGGTTTTAGCGTGGCCACCGGTCCGGAAATCGAAGACGATTATCATAATTTCGACGCGCTGAATATTCCGGCGCATCATCCTGCCCGCGCCGACCATGATACTTTCTGGTTTGACGCTACGCGTCTGCTGCGCACGCAAACCTCTGGCGTGCAAATCCGCACCATGAAAGCACAGCAACCGCCTATCCGGATTATTGCACCTGGTCGGGTCTACCGTAACGATTACGACCAGACGCATACCCCGATGTTCCATCAGATGGAAGGGTTAATTGTTGATAAAAATATCAGCTTTACCAACCTGAAGGGCACTTTGCACGATTTTCTGCGCAACTTTTTTGAGCAGGATTTACAGGTACGTTTCCGTCCCTCCTATTTTCCGTTTACTGAACCCAGTGCCGAAGTTGACGTGATGGGAAACAACGGTAAATGGCTGGAAGTGCTGGGATGCGGCATGGTGCATCCAAATGTATTACGTAATGTGGGCATTGACCCGGAAGTTTATTCTGGCTTTGCCTTTGGCATGGGCATGGAGCGTCTGACAATGCTGCGCTATGGCGTCAATGATTTACGTGCATTTTTCGAAAACGACCTTCGTTTTCTCAAACAGTTTAAATAAAGGCAGGGTATACCAATGAAATTCAGTGAACGCTGGTTACGTGAATGGGTGAACCCGGCTATTGACAGTGCCGCGCTGGCGGAGCAAATCACCATGGCGGGTCTGGAAGTTGATGGCGTGGACGCTGTCGCGGGCCAGTTCAGTGGCGTGGTAATTGGAGAGGTGGTCGAATGTGCGCCGCATCCGAATGCCGACAAACTGCGGGTAACCAAAGTTAACGTAGGCGGGGAACGCCTGCTGGATATCGTTTGCGGTGCCCCTAATTGTCGTAAAGGATTAAAAGTTGCCGTTGCCACCGTGGGGGCGATACTGCCTGGTGATTTTAAAATTAAAGCGGCAAAATTACGCGGCGAACCGTCAGAAGGCATGCTGTGTTCATGGTCTGAATTAGGGGTCAGTGATGACCACAGCGGTATTATTGAGCTGCCGGCTGATGGGGTGCCGGGTGGTGATATTCGTGATTATCTGCAGTTTGATGACAATACCATTGAAATCAGCGTCACCCCCAACCGGGCCGACTGCTTAAGTATTATCGGTATTGCCCGCGACGTGGCGCTGGTAAATAAATTGTCGCTGACAGCGCCTGCGATAGCGCCGGTTAAAGCCACGATTGCTGATACCGTGCCGATTCGTGTCGATGCGTCACAGGCTTGTCCGCGTTATCTCGGACGGGTGGTGAAGGGCATCAACCTGCAGGCGGAGACCCCGCTGTGGATGAAAGAAAAGCTGCGTCGTTGTGGCATTCGTTCTATTGATCCGGTGGTGGACATTACCAACTATGTGCTGCTGGAGCTTGGTCAGCCAATGCATGCCTTTGACCTCGATCGTCTGGACGGTGGTATTATCGTACGCATGGCACAGCCGGGCGAGACCCTGACATTGCTGGATGGCAATCAGGCTACACTGGATACCGATACCCTGGTTATTGCTGATCAGCATAAAGCACTGGCGATGGCCGGCATCTTTGGTGGTGAACATTCGGGGGTGCAGAGTGAAACACGCAATGTCCTGTTTGAATGTGCCTTCTTTAATCCACTGGCCATTACCGGACGGGCACGTCGTCACGGGTTGCATACCGATGCATCACACCGCTATGAACGCGGTGTGGATCCGGCATTACAGTATCAGGCAATGGAACGTGCAACGGCCCTGCTGCTGGCAATCTGTGGCGGTGAGGCCGGGCCAATCATTGATGTGACGGATAATGATACGCTGCCAAAAGCGGCAACGATTGTACTGCGTCGCGATAAACTCGATCGCTTAATTGGTCATTCGGTCAGCGATAAAACCGTGTCGGATATTTTATGCCGTCTTGGTTGTCAGGTGACGGAAGAGCAGGGTAAATGGACCGCACTGGCCCCGAGCTGGCGCTTCGATCTGGCGATTGAAGAAGATTTAATTGAAGAAATCGCCCGCGTTTACGGTTACAACAATATTCCGGATGTACCGGTGCAGGCCGGCCTGGTGATGACACAACATCAGGAAGCCCGTTTGTCCCTGAAACGCGTTAAGGCGATGCTGGTGGATAAAGGCTATCAGGAAGCCATTACCTACAGCTTTGTTGATCCAAAAGTGCAGAAATTACTGCATCCTGGCGAGGAGCAGCTGTTGTTGCCCAGCCCGATTTCAGTGGATATGTCGGCCATGCGTCTGTCGCTATGGAGTGGACTGCTGGGCGCGGTGGTCTATAACCAGAACCGCCAGCAGGGGCGGGTACGTTTGTTTGAAAGTGGACTGCGCTTTGTGCCTGATACTCAGGCAAACCTCGGCATTCGTCAGGACGTTATGCTGGCTGGTGTTATCAGTGGAAATCGTTATGAAGAGCACTGGGATCTGGCGCGTCAGGCCGTTGACTTCTATGATTTAAAAGGTGATTTAGAAGCGGTATTGGATTTAACCGGTAAACTCGCTAAAGTTGAGTTTCGTGCTGAGGAAAATCCGGCACTGCATCCTGGGCAAAGTGCGGCAATTTACCTTGACGATCAGCCTGTTGGTTTTATTGGCGTACTGCATCCGGAGCTGGAGCGTAAGCTGGATCTCAACGGGCGGACGGTGGTATTTGAAGTGCTCTGGCCGGCGATTTCACAGCGTCTGTTGCCTGAGGCCAGCGAGATTTCCCGCTATCCGGCGAACCGCCGCGACATCGCCGTGGTGGTTGATGAAAAGGTTCCGGCAGCAGATGTCATCGCAGAGTGTAAGAAAGTTGGCGTAAATCAGGTAGTTGGCGTAAACTTGTTTGACGTGTACCGCGGCAAGGGTGTAAACGAGGGTCAAAAGAGCCTTGCTATCAGCCTAATCCTGCAAGATTCCGCCCGGACACTGGAAGAAGAGGAGATTGCCGCAACCGTCGCCAAATGTGTTGCGGTACTAAAAGAGCGATTCCAGGCAACCTTGAGGGATTGAACCTATGGCGCTTACAAAAGCTGAAATGTCCGAATACCTGTTTGAAAAGCTTGGGCTGAGCAAACGGGATGCTAAAGAACTGGTGGAGTTGTTTTTCGAGGAGGTCCGCAGGGCTCTTGAAAACGGTGAGCAGGTAAAACTCTCCGGCTTTGGTAACTTCGACCTTCGCGACAAAAATCAACGCCCGGGTCGTAACCCGAAAACCGGTGAAGATATTCCTATCACCGCACGACGGGTTGTGACTTTTCGTCCAGGGCAGAAGTTGAAAAGCCGTGTTGAAAACGCTTCACCGAAAAATGATTGATTTCAGTGGCCGGCAACGACAATAGCCGTTGCTGGTAAAAGCGCCACATGTTTTCGCTGGAACACGCTGTTGTTCCAGCGAACATGTTTATGCTTGTGACTGACGGTAAGTATACAGAGTCCGTCTGTTTTTTCCTCACCGGCTTTTTCCTGAGTTGTTCGGTCGTTTGTATTACCATAATTTTCTCAGCAGCGATAAAAGTAAATCTTTTCTGTCGCCAGCCTGCCGACGTCCGTTATTCCGGTCAGCCAGGCCTGACAAGCCGGTTGTATTCCATGCGCTGGCGGCCGGGATCATCTGATAATCCTCTATAGCTGGCTCAGACAGGTTAAAGGAACCGCCCGACCTGGCGACTGAGCTATTTATCTGGTTATCATTGCCTGACGCATGATAGCCTGCCTGATAAACACAATGCAGATAAGGGGAGCGTGATGGATCTCTATGCAACACCAATAACCATGCTGGATGGTGAAAATACGACCTTAGGGCAGTGGCAGGGTTCGGTCCTGCTGCTGGTGAATGTGGCATCAAAATGTGGCCTGACACCACAGTATGCCCAGCTGGAAGCCTTACAGAAAAAGTATCACCAACAGGGATTTAACGTTATTGGCTTTCCATGTAATCAGTTCCTTGAGCAGGAACCCGGCAGCGAACAGGAAATTAAGACTTTTTGTAGTACGACCTACGGCATTACCTTCCCGATGAGCCATAAAATAGACGTTAACGGTCCCCATCGTCATCCGCTTTATCAGCAGCTGGTGGCGGCACAACCGGCAGCAATAGCGCCGGCGGACAGTGGTTTTCTGGCGCGCATGGTGAGTAAAGGGCGTGCGCCGAAGCAAACCGGCGATATTTTATGGAATTTTGAAAAATTTCTGGTTAACCGTCACGGCGTGCCGAACGCACGTTTTTCACCCGATATGCTACCGGATGATCAACACATTATTGCCCGGATTGAACAGGCTCTGAGCGCCTGATATAAACGTGCCCGGGCTGATGTCAGCCCGGCATCGCGATTGCCGTAGGCTGAGTTGCTGACGCTGAAATGATCCACTTTACTGAATAAAAGCTGCCGCCAGCGCCTGCTGCGGGCAGGCAATGTTTTAGTGCCCTGAGTCCGGGCGGCCGTTGCGATGCTTTGATTTACGCGCCGGCGTATTCAGCAGGCGATGGTGCCGCGATATCATTCAGCATGCCGGCAGCCATTGCGCTAGCGCGCGGTTACTGAGTGCAGTCCGGTCGGGAGCACATTTTATTGGCGGCCGTACCATGAGGTTCGGATTAACCGGTGGCAAAGTAACGGTGCTGGCGGAAAACGACTATCGTTAATTTATCTGCTTAACTGGCAAGGAAAGATTATGCTGCGCCTGAGGATTCTGTTGCTGATATTGATGCTGGCTGGCTGTAGCAGTCATCATCGTGCGCCGCCGCCTGATGGGCGTTTGGCTGATTCTATTGCGGTAATAGCGCAGCTAAACGATCAGCTTTCTCAGTGGCGCGGAACACCCTATCGTTACGGCGGTATGTCGCGGCAGGGCGTTGACTGTTCAGGGTTTGTCTATCTGACAATGCGCGATCGATTTGCTTTACAACTCCCGCGTACTACCGAAGCACAGACCGCGGTCGGCACCCGGATTGATAAACAAGACTTATTGCCGGGTGACCTGGTATTTTTTAAAACAGGTGCAGGTGAAAACGGATTACATGTCGGAATATATGACACTGATAACCAGTTTATTCATGCGTCAACCAGCCAGGGCGTAGTGCGTTCATCGCTGGATAATATTTACTGGAAAAAAAACTTTTGGCAGGCACGCCGATTGTGATCAGCAAAGTGGTCAGCATAATCTTACTCGAAAAAAGATAGGTTCAGCGGTATTATTATTAACGTTAAGTACTATTGATTGTCACAAAAGGTTGATATAGGATGCGCCAGTTGCCTCCTGAATATGGCTGAACAACATGAAAGTCCATCTGGAAGCAGATTATACCGGTTCCACAGTTTTTTCTCCTACCTATCGTCCTGATGGGAAACTTCTGTCGGTCACATTACAGCTTCATTTTCATCAAAGTAGCGCCAACGTTTCAATTCCACAGGAACTGATGCTGCCGCAGCTGGATGAAAAACAGCGCCTGAATTTATTACAGAAAAAACTTCAGGTTGCTGAAAAAATATCCTCTTTTTTGTCTGAAAATAAAATTTATGTGATTATTGCTGTTGATGACTGGACGGCTAAAACTATTGTAAATAGTGAGTTTCTTCAGCATCGGTTAGCAGCAATTAAGACGCTTGAATTGGAAATTTCAGAACAATTTTCTGGTATTAATCAGGGGATTGAAAACGATATTTTAAAGTGTTTGTATCATATTAATCCGATGTCACTGGCTAATTATGGTGCAGGGAAGGCAAATTCTAAAGCGGTGTATGACTCACTGTTTAAACGCATTACTCTTGATAAGAGTTTTTTACATCAGCAAATAGGAAAAATTTCCTTTAATCCTTTCTTTAATGCCATAGTGAAGAATGTCCGGCCTTATTGCCAGCAGCTGGTGGTGCAGGGGGTAGACAGCGCGGCCATGATGCAGATAATCCGCCAGTTTGATATTGATGGCGTTGCCGGCACGCTTTTCCCGGTGGTCAGTGAAGCGGGATTGCCAGATTTACTTCCTGCTCCTGCCGTTCTGGTTGCCGACCCGGGTTAATCAGGCGGCTGGCGGTATTCCTTTTCACGTCTGCCTGCACTGATCGGAACAGGCATAACGCGGGATAATCAACATCCCCCTGGCGGAGCAGTAATGAAGTTTAATAACAGCTGGTTCAGTGAGCTGAAAGGCACTTACACCACGGTTTCTCCTCAGCCATTGCAGCAGGCACGTTTGCTGTATCACAGTCAGCCTCTGGCTGATGAACTGGGGCTGGAAAGCCACTGGTTCAGCCCCGGGCACAGCCAGCTCTGGGGTGGAGAACGCCTGGCTGCCGGAATGCAGCCGCTGGCACAGGTATACAGCGGCCATCAGTTTGGTGTCTGGGCCGGTCAGCTTGGCGATGGGCGTGGCATGCTGCTGGGAGAACAGCAGCTGGCTGACGGCCGGCAGTTTGACTGGCATCTGAAAGGTGCGGGTCTGACACCCTATTCACGGATGGGCGACGGCCGGGCGGTATTGCGTTCGACGCTGCGTGAATTTCTTGCTTCTGAAGCGCTGCACGGGCTTGGCATTCCCACCACCCGGGCACTGACGGTGGTTACCAGTGATGAACCGGTTTACCGGGAGCAAAAAGAGCGCGGGGCTATGTTACTTCGGGTCGCCAGCAGTCACCTGCGTTTCGGCCACTTTGAGCATTTTCACTATGCAGGTCAGCCGGAGCAGGTCAGGCGTCTGGCAGACTATGCCATTCGTCATCACTGGCCGCAGCTGGTGGAGCAGCAGGACCGCTATCTATTGTGGTTTACCGATGTGGTGCAGCGCACCGCCCGGCTGATTGCGCTCTGGCAAAGCTGTGGTTTTGCCCACGGGGTGATGAATACCGATAACATGTCGTTGCTGGGTCTGACGCTGGATTATGGGCCTTATGGTTTTATGGATGATTATCAGCCGGGGTTTATTTGCAACCACAGTGATTACCGGGGGCGTTATGCTTTTGATAATCAGCCATCGGTGGGATTATGGAATCTTAACCGGCTGGCGTATGCCCTTTGCGGGCTGATGAGTCATGACCAGCTTAGCCAGGCGCTGGCCGCCTATGAACCGATGCTGATGAAAGTCTGGGGCGAGCGCATGCGGGCAAAACTGGGCCTGATGCAGGCTGCTGAAGACGATAATAATATCCTCACCGGGCTGCTGGCGCTGATGGCAAAAGAAGGCAGCGATTATACCCGCATTTTTCGTCTGCTAAGCGAGACGGAACAGGGGCAGATGCGTTCACCGTTACGTGACGAGTTTATTGATCGCCAGGCGTTTGACAGCTGGTATGCATTGTACCGCCAGCGCCTGCTGCGGGATGAGTGTGATGATGTCACGCGGCAACAGACAATGAAAGCGGTTAACCCAGCACTGGTGCTGCGTAATTATCTGGCGCAACAGGCGATTGAAAAAGCGCAAACCGACGATATCAGTGAACTGACGCGTTTACATCAGGCGCTGCTAAATCCATTTACTGTTGCACAGAGTAACAGCGACTACCTGCAACGACCGCCGGAATGGGGGAAAAGGCTGGAGGTTAGCTGTTCGAGTTAATTCCGGCTAAAGGCAATCGCAGGTGGCCGGACGCCGGATTCTGGCTCTTAGCCCAGGTTACTATCACCGGCGCCACAACGGTCACACCATGATGACGGATTACAACCGGCTGGCAACAGCGTCATAAAGCTGTGCCAGCACCGCTTCAGTGTCTTGCCAGCCAAGGCATGGGTCGGTGATTGACTGACCATAAACCAGCGGGGTATCGTTGCGCACCTGCTGATTGCCTTCCTGCAGAAAACTTTCAATCATCACCCCGGCTATTGCCTGCTGTCCGTCACGAATTTGCCGGGCGACAGCGGCGGCAACATCGTGCTGCCGGCGATGTTGCTTAAGACAGTTAGCGTGACTGAAATCAATAATCAGGCGTTCTGTCAGACCGAACTCACGCAGCCCGGCGACTGCCTCAGCAATATCCTGCGGATGATAATTTGGCTGTTTACCGCCGCGCATAATGATATGTCCGTCCGGATTACCGCTGGTCTGATAAATGGTCATCTGGCCAGATTTATCCGGCGACAGGAACATATGGCTGACGCGGGCGGCGCGGATAGCATCAATGGCTATCCGGGTATTCCCGTCGGTACCGTTTTTAAAACCAACCGGGCAGGAGAGTGCGGATGCCATCTCGCGATGGATCTGACTTTCTGTGGTGCGTGCGCCGATTGCGCCCCAGCTGATTAGATCGGCAATAAACTGGCCAATGACCATATCCAGAAACTCGGTGGCGGTGGGCATACCCAGTGCGTTGATATCCAGCAAAAGCTGACGGGCGATGGCCAGACCTTCATTGACCCGGTAGCTGCCGTCAAGATGGGGATCGGAAATCAGGCCTTTCCAGCCGACTACGGTGCGTGGTTTTTCAAAATAAGCGCGCATCACGATTTCAAGGCGGTCACTGAGCTGTGTGCGTAAAACCTGCAGACGTGTGGCGTAGTCAAGGGCTGCCTGCGGATCGTGCAGGGAACAGGGGCCAACAATGACCAGTAAGCGGTTGTCCCGCCCGGAAAGAATCTGGCTGATACGGTTTCGTGACATTGTCACATTTTCGGCGATCGCCGCTGTCAGCGGCAGTCTGCGTGCCAGTTCACCTGGTGTAATAAGCGTATCAATGCGCGCGGAGCGCAACTCATCGGTTTTGTTCATGTGACTCTCTGAAAATGTTGTACTTTGCTTCGGCATCAGGCTGCGAAGTGATGAGGATCACAATAAACCAATGGCGGGTAATTTCAACCGCCTGCCAGCACTTCTTGCACCTGTTGTCTGCTACCAACACCCAGGCTGTGACAACAAAGCAAGCGGCTAAAACATGCGACGGTTCAGCCCGACAATATCCAGTATGCGGGTGGCGATCTCTTCCACCGAATAGTTGGTACTGTTGAGATAACGTATCTGATGGGTACGAAACAGCGCTTCGACTTCACCCACTTCCAGCCGGCACTGACGCAGCGAAGCATAACGGGTGTTTTCAGCACGCTCCTGACGAATGGCGGCCAGCCGCTCCGGATCGATGGTCAGGCCAAAAAGCTTATGCTGAAAAGCTTTCAGTGCTGCTGGCAGTTTAAGATTATCCATATCATCGGCAATAAAAGGATAGTTGGCGGCGCGTATGCCAAACTGCATGGCAAGATAGAGGCTGGTAGGCGTTTTACCGCAACGGGAAACCCCCAGCAGGATAATCTGGGCATCTTCCAGTCCGCGCAGTGAGATACCATCATCGTGGGCCAGGGTGTAATCAATTGCCGCGATGCGTGCGTCATATTTTCCCAGATTACTGGCGGTCAGCCCATGGGTACGATTGGCGACCGGTGCCGGGGCGATGCCTAATTCCTGTTGCAGGGGGGCTACCAGCGACTGAACAATATCCTGACAAAATCCCTCACTTTGCAAAATAATGTCGCGAATTTGCTGGGTGACTATTGAAATGAACACCAGTGGCCTGACGCCGCTTTGCTGATAGAGGGCGTTAATTTGCGCTTTAACGGCCTGCGCCCGCTGAACGTTTTCCACAAAGGGCAAAGTGACGCTGTGTGTCGCCACCGGAAACTGTGACAATACTGCATGTCCCAGTACTTCGGCGGTGATGGCAGTGCCATCTGAAATGTAAAATACGCTGCGTTCGCTGGGGGTGTCCATATCTTCTCCTGAGCAACGGAAAGCTGTAGCAAAGAGTAACGTAAAAATGGCCGCCGGCACGAAATAATATTGCAAATATTAATCAGAATACTCTTCGCCAGCGCGTGTAGTCCACGACTGATTTAGTCGCGGAATAATTAAGATAACAGCAACAACATGGCTATTTGTCATTCCTTTTTGATACAGCTAATTTAAAAATCATGCCTTTTTTTCATTAATATCAGTTGCGCAACAGGCCGGAAGGGCTGGGGGGATGCCTGATGGTAACGTAAATAAAATCAGCGTGTTGTGACTTATTTTTGTTGCGCAAATTTACTTGGCGCGCGGAGTTTTCTTAAAAAAGTGCTTTTTTAATTACTTTCTCGATTCACCACTTTATTTAATCCGGATAATTGTGCCAGGCTCAGAACAGAACGTGTAATACCAGTTTTTGCATCCCATTCCTGACTGAATGATAAAAGGATAGTTTCAATGTCCACGAAAAGTGATATGCCGCTCGTGCTCTGGTACGACCAGCTAGGTATGAATGATGTTGATCGGGTAGGGGGGAAGAATGCCTCTCTGGGTGAAATGATCACTAATCTGTCTTCGGTTGGCGTCGCGGTGCCAAATGGTTTTGCCACGACTTCCGATGCGTTTAATCAGTTTCTCGATCAAAGCGGCGTGAATCAGCGGATCTATGATTTGCTCGATAAAACCAACGTGGATGACGTTGATGAACTGGCCAGAGCCGGTAAACAAATTCGTCAATGGATCGTTGAAACCCCTTTCCAGCCGGCGCTGGAAACGGCAATCCGCGACGCATATCAACGTTTGTCCGCCGATGACAGCGAGGCATCCTTTGCGGTGCGCTCATCGGCAACGGCAGAAGATATGCCAGATGCATCCTTCGCCGGACAGCAGGAGACGTTCCTTAATGTTCAGGGAATGGATGCGGTAATGACCGCCGTTAAGCACGTCTATGCTTCATTGTTTAACGACAGAGCTATCTCTTATCGCGTGCATCAGGGCTATGATCATCGCGGCGTGGCACTCTCTGCCGGGGTACAGCGTATGGTGCGCTCCGATCTGGCGGCTTCCGGTGTGATGTTTACCATTGATACCGAATCAGGTTTTGATCAGGTGGTGTTTATCACCGCGGCGCTGGGTCTTGGCGAAATGGTGGTTCAGGGCGCAGTTAACCCTGACGAATACTATGTGCATAAACCGACGCTGGCTGCGGGCCGTCCGGCGATTGTGCGCCGTAATATGGGGTCGAAAAAAGTGCGTATGGTTTATGCCGACTCGCGCGAACACGGCCAGCAGGTCAAAGTGGAAGAGGTGGCGGAAAACCAGCGCGATCGTTTCTGCCTGACTAATGACGAGGTTGAAGCGCTGGCGCGTCAGGCGGTATTGATTGAGCAGCATTATCAGCGTCCGATGGATATTGAGTGGGCAAAAGATGGTCATACCGGCAAACTGTTTATTGTACAGGCCCGGCCGGAAACCGTTCGCTCTAATGGCCAGGTGATGGAACGTTACAGCCTGCAAGGCAAAGGGAAAGTCGTCATTGAGGGACGGGCGATCGGACACCGCATTGGTGCCGGTGAAGTGAAAGTGATTCATGATATCAGTGAAATGAATCGTATCCAGAAAGGGGATGTGCTGGTCACCGATATGACTGACCCCGACTGGGAACCCATTATGAAAAAAGCGGCGGCGATTGTAACAAACCGCGGCGGACGGACCTGCCATGCGGCCATTATCGCACGTGAACTCGGTATTCCGGCAGTGGTGGGTTGCGGTGATGCCACCGATAAAATTAAAGATGGTCATAAAGTTACCGTTTCCTGCGCGGAAGGGGATACTGGCTATGTATATGACGATTTGCTGGATTTTGAAGTAACCAGTTCCCAGGTAGATGAAATGCCGCCGTTGCCGCTAAAAATCATGATGAACGTCGGCAATCCCGATCGGGCGTTTGATTTTGCCTGTCTGCCCAACGAAGGGGTTGGTCTGGCACGTCTGGAGTTTATTATTAATCGCATGATTGGCGTTCATCCACGTGCTCTGCTGGAGTTTGATCAGCAGACGCCTGAATTGCAAAAACAGATTCGTGAGATGATGAAAGGCTTTGACGATCCGGTCGAATTCTACGTTGCCCGCCTGACAGAGGGCATTGCCACCCTTGGCGCGGCTTTTTCTCCTAAACGGGTCATCGTACGTTTGAGTGATTTCAAATCAAACGAATACGCCAATCTGGTGGGAGGTGAACGTTATGAGCCGGAAGAAGAAAACCCGATGCTGGGTTTCCGCGGCGCCGGACGTTATGTTTCTGACAGCTTCCGCGCTGCCTTCGCGCTGGAGTGTGCGGCGGTCAAGCGGGTGCGTGATGAAATGGGGCTGACTAACGTTGAGATTATGATCCCCTTTGTCCGCACGGTTGCCCAGGCTAAAGCGGTAGTTGAAGAACTGGCGCGTCAGGGACTTAAACGCGGCGAGAACGGTCTTAAGCTTATTATGATGTGTGAAATTCCTTCCAACGCTCTGCTGGCGGCACAATTTCTTGAATACTTTGATGGTTTCTCCATTGGTTCCAATGATATGACGCAGCTGGCGCTGGGGCTGGACAGGGACTCTGGCGTGGTGTCCGAGCTATTTGATGAGCGTAATGATGCGGTGAAAGCGCTGTTGTCGATGGCTATCAAAGCCGCTAAGGCACAGGGGAAATATGTCGGTATCTGCGGTCAGGGACCGTCAGATCACGAAGATTTTGCCGCCTGGCTGATGGCTGAGGGTATCGACAGCCTGTCGTTAAACCCGGATACCGTAGTACAAACCTGGCTGTCTTTGTCACAGTTACAACACTAAAGCGCTGAGGGGGCAAAAGCTGGCCGGTAACGCGACGGTTCAGCCTGTGCACTCAGGCAGTATGCAGCGGTCCCGCTACCCGGAGGTTGCGGGATTTTTTTTACCTGAAAATTGTCTGCCGGTAGCGGCCACAAACACCGTACCGATGACTATTGTGCGCTGAGTTGTTGCGCTGGAAAAATTTTATCAACCCTGTTGCAGGATGAACCCGGCAGGTAATCAAGCGCGTTAAAAAAAAGCCCATCTCATAGGATGGGCAAAGACTACACACAGCAATTCTTCACTTTACTCAGGGAAAGGTCGTTGAAAAATCAGAGAGTTGATTTCAACATAGTCATCATACTATTCAGTGTGGTTAAAGGCGTCTCTAAGAATCATCTTAATAGTTTAAAGCCGGTTAACCATTACTGGTCTGGATAAGGCGATTTCATGGCATTGATGGTTAAAAATCATCAGTGAACAAGAGGGTTTACGCCCGGCAACTATTTAGTTAGTTAGCTATTTATACAGATTATCTGAACTATTTATTACTGCCTCACTGCGTGCGTTGCACCGTGGTGAAACCGCAATTCACCACTATGAATTGCGGGCGGTGAAGACATTGGTGGGGCAGCATTAGTCACCCGAGCCGCCCGCCAGTTTATACTTCTGTTTCTTCGCTAAGTGCTTCAACAACTTCTTCAGGCGCGTCCTGAGGCGCCGGAGACTCATGCATCCAAACCGACAATAGTCGGTAGGATACGGCCAGGACTACCGGGCCGATAAACAGGCCGATCATGCCAAACGCGATCAGGCCGCCGATAACCCCGGACAGAATCAAAATCATCGGCAGGTCGGCGCCCATGCGAATCAGCATCGGCCGCAACACGTTATCAAGCGTACCCACCACGCAGCTCCAGACCAGCAGGACGGTGCCCCAGGTTGTGTCGCCGCTCCAGTAGAGCCAGATAATCGCGGGGATCAGGATCACCAGCGGGCCGAGCTGAACCAGACAACATAAAAACATCAAAACCGTTAACAGCGTGGCATAGGGAATGCCTGAGATAGCCAGACCGAGACCACCGAGGATAGCCTGCACCAGCGCGGTTACCACCACCCCAAGCGCCACGGCACGTATTGCCTGAGCGGCCAGTAAGACTGCGGCATCACCGCGACGGGCGGCGAGGCGAAAAGCAAAATGGCGAATACCGTTGCCGGCCTGTTCACCGCGCCAGTAAAGCAGAATACTGAATAACAACATCAGGCCAAGATGCATCATCAGCAGGCCAAAATGGCCGGCCTGCGCCATAAAAAATCCGGTAGTACGGCCGATGTAGGGCTGTAATTTCGCCATCAGCGCATCGCCACCGCCGGCCACCAGGCTGTGATAGCCGGCATAGAGCTTATCACCTGCCAGCGGAATACTTTTCAGCCAGGCCAGTTCCGGTAGCTGCAGGTGGCCGGAGGTCACCCAGGCAACCACTGGCGCGCTGTTATCAATCAGGCCGCTGACCAGCAAGGCAACCGGAAGGATAAACAGCAGCAACAGCAGCAGCGTCATGACCACCACCGCCAGGCTGCGCCGTCCCCAAAGCCAGTGCTGAATACGTAACATCAGTGGCCAGGTCGCGATGACAACCATGCTTGCCCATGCAAAACCCAGGATAAAGGGCTGGACCACCCAGAAGCAGGCCAGGATTAAAAGCGTAATGAACATCAACAGGAAGACGATTTGTGTTAAATCCCACTCCTTTTGCGACAGATTCATGCAGCGGCACTTCCTTTAATTATTGGATAAGAGAGACAGACCGCTTGCCGGAATCGGGAGGCGGCGGACAACATAGTAAGCATGATATATATCTGCAGTTTTTTACAGGCCTAAAGCGGCTGCATCATGATAAGTGGCAGAGTAGAGGCAGTCAGTAGAAAAATATGATAAAAACATCACTGCGGTACTCCAGGAACCGGGATTAATCCCAGCATTCATTTAACCGAGTTGGTCACCTGATAATGATCCCACAGATTTCCCAGGCGCCAGGACTGATACAGCTGGTGCTAACGTTTTTAGATACCCTCAATCAGCAAGGTTTTACCGGCGACAGTGCTACCAGTTATGCCGATCGGCTGGCGATGTCAACGGATAACAGCATTTATCAGTTGTTACCCGATGCGGTACTTTTTCCCCGCTCCACCGCCGATGTGGCTTTGATTGCCCGCGTGGCGGGCGATCCCCGCTTTGAATCGCTGGTGTTTACCCCGCGAGGAGGCGGAACCGGCACAAACGGCCAGGCGCTTAATCAGGGCATTGTGGTTGATATGTCGCGTTATATGAACCGTATTCTGGAGATAAACCCGCAGGAAGGCTGGGTCAAAGTAGAAGCCGGGGTGGTAAAAGATCAGCTCAATGCCTGGCTTAAACCTTATGGCTACTTTTTTTCACCTGAGCTGTCTACCAGCAACCGCGCCACGCTGGGGGGGATGATTAACACAGATGCCTCCGGACAGGGATCGCTGGTGTATGGGAAAACCTCTGATCACGTGCTTGGCTTGCGTGCGGTATTACTCGGCGGGGATATTATTGACACCCGGGCAATACCCGTAGCGCTGGCAGAAACGCTCGCCGGCGAAAATACGGCGGAAGGGCAAATCTATCGCGTGGTACTGGAGCGTTGCCGCCAGCAGCGAGCGCTTATTTTGCAGAAATTTCCCCGTTTGAATCGTTTTCTTACCGGTTATGATTTGCGGCACGTGCTGAGCGACGATCTGCAACAGGTTGATCTGACGCGAATTCTGTGTGGTGCGGAAGGAACCCTGGCGCTGGTTACCGAAGCAAGGCTGGATATCACGCCGTTACCCAAAGTACGCCGGCTGGTTAATATTAAATATGATTCTTTTGATTCGGCGCTGCGCAATGCGCCGCTGATGCTGGAAGCCAATGCGCTGTCGGTAGAAACCATTGATTCCAAAGTGCTTAATCTGGCGCGGGAAGACATTGTCTGGCATTCGGTCAAGGCGCTAATCAGCGATGTCCCGGACAAAACCATGCAGGGATTGAATATCGTCGAATTTGCCGGTAATGACAGTGCGCTGATTGAGGCGCAACTCAGTGCCCTTTGCCAGAAACTGGATACGCTGATTTCCACGCAGCAAAGCGGGGTAATTGGTTATCAAATCTGTGGCGATTTGCAGGGTATTGAACGTATTTATGCCATGCGAAAAAAAGCAGTGGGTTTACTGGGCAACGCCAAAGGGCGTGCGAAACCAATTCCTTTTGTTGAAGATACCTGTGTGCCACCGGAACATCTGGCTGATTATATTACGGAATTCCGCGCGCTGCTCGACAGCCATGACCTCAGTTATGGCATGTTTGGGCATGTGGATGCCGGGGTGCTGCATGTTCGTCCGGCGCTCGACATGTGCGATCCTCAGCAGGAAAAACTGATGAAAACGCTGTCCGACGAAGTTGTGGCGCTGACCGCGCGTTACGGTGGGCTGTTATGGGGGGAACACGGTAAAGGTTTTCGCGCGGGTTACAGCCCGGCGTTTTTTGGTGCTGAACTGTATGACGAATTACGGCGCATCAAAGCGGCGTTCGATCCGAAAAACCGGCTAAATCCGGGAAAAATCTGTCCGCCATATGGTGTTGATGCGCAAATGAAAAGCGTTGATTCTGCCACACGCGGCAGTTTTGACCGCCAGATCCCGGTGACGGTACGTCAGGCGTTTCGTGGCGCTCTGGAATGTAATGGCAACGGGTTGTGCTTTAATTTTGATGTCAACAGCCCGATGTGTCCGTCAATGAAAGTGACCGCTAACCGTATTCATTCGCCCAAAGGGCGGGCGACGCTGACGCGTGAGTGGCTGCGGCTACTGGCAGAGCAGGGTGTTGATCCACAGCAACTGGAAAGACAGCTGGCAGAGAAGCGTATCAGCCTGCGCGGTTTAATTCAGCGCACGCGTAACAGCTGGCATGCCCGGCGCGGTGAATATGATTTTTCGCACGAAGTGAAAGAGGCGATGTCTGGCTGCCTCGCCTGTAAAGCCTGTTCAACACAATGCCCGATTAAGATAGATGTGCCTGATTTTCGCGCGCGCTTTTTACAGCTTTATCACACGCGTTACCTGCGTCCGGCCAGTGATTATCTGGTTGCCAGCGTGGAAAGTTATGCTCCGTTAATGGCCAAAGCGCCAAAAACCTTCAATTTTTTTCTGCGCCAGCCCTGGTTGCGCGAGTTGAGTCGTCAGCATATTGGCATGGTGGATCTACCGCTGCTCTCTTCCCCCACCCTGAAACAGCAGCTGGCGGGCTATACCGGGGTTTCAATGACCCTGGCGCAGCTGGAGGCACTGACCACAGCACAGCGTGCCAAAACGGTGCTGGTGGTTCAGGATCCCTTTACCAGTTATTATGAAGCGCAGCTCGTTGCTGATTTCGTCCGTTTAATTACCCGACTCGGATTTCAGCCAGTGGTGCTGCCATTTTCACCGAACGGTAAGGCTCAGCAGGTGAAAGGGTTTCTTCAGCGTTTTGCCCGTACCGCGGCAAAGACCGCTGAGTGGCTTAATCGTGTCGCCCGGCTGGGTATGCCAATGGTAGGGGTCGATGCTGCGCTGGTATTATGCTATCGCGATGAGTACCGTCAGTCACTGGGGGATAAACGCGGTGATTTTCATGTCCTGCTGGTACATGAATGGCTCCATCAGGTATTAGCCAGCCAGCCAGAAGCCCCAGCCCGTGGTGAAGCCTGGTATCTGTTTGGCCACTGTACCGAAGTGACGGCGCTGCCAACGGCGCCGCAGCAATGGCAAGGCATTTTTGCCCGTTTTGGCGCCACGCTGAAAAGTATCAGCACCGGCTGCTGTGGTATGGCGGGGACTTATGGTCATGAAGTGGTCAACCATGAAAACTCGCTGGCAATTTTTCAGCAGTCGTGGCATCCGGCGCTGGAAAAACTGCCGCGGCAGCGTTGCCTGGCAACCGGTTATTCCTGTCGCAGTCAGGTGAAGCGCTTTGAAGGCAGCGGTGTACGCCATCCTTTGCAGGCGTTACTGGAGCTTATACCCGACCCGGCTGTTATGCCGGCGCAAACCTCGCTGGAAATATAACGCCTGGGGTATTACCAGACATATTTAACAAATTCGGTTTGCAACGCGCTGGCTTTTTGCCACTCGCCGTTAACCGCAAACTGATGACACAAGCGCGTCAGGGAATGCCGCGCCAGTTGCCATGCCTGGGCGCGAAACAGTTTGTCGCGCTGGGTATTTCTGACTTCGGTCAGCAGGCGCTGATGCAGCCGACCAAGGGCATGAAGATAGCTGTCATCGTCGCCGTTCATCTGACAGAGTTCGGCCATATTCATGCAGGCGTCATTAAAGCCGCGCAGCTGATCAAGCTGACATTCGGGGCGATTGAGTCTGGCCTGCGCCATATAAAAATCGACGGTCAGATCGCGGAGACGGAATTTGTATTCATCAATATGCTGCTGAAGCCAGGCATTAATAGATTGCGACATCGGTAACAGCGACCCTCTATGGTAATGATAATTATTATCATATATCGCCCGGATAAATTAGCAATACGCTTGTCGCATTTAACCGAATATGCTTTCTGTTACAGAAATCGGTAAAACCAATCTTTCCAGTGAAAAAAGAAGTTAATGTGCTTGCTGGTCCGGTGCGATGTGAAACGATTAGGAAATAATTTTTTAAAAACAAATGGATAAAAATAACAATTATCAAAACCTCAGCCCGGCGCAGGGTAGCAGAAAGGGGCTAAACTTAGTGAATAATCAGGCAAAAACAGCGATTTCATATTATCCCTGCAAAACAAGAGGTTGAAGTACGTATTGTTATAACTACCATAGAGGGAAAGCCGCAGGGCTAACGCATAGTGAGGTAATTTATGCAATCTGTAAATCCCGCATCATTTTCACCGCAAGATTTTGTCTGGAAGGGGCTGACGCTGACCGATGGCGCTGCCCGGCAAATCCTGACGCTGGTGGCCAGTGACCCGCAAGTTAAAGGGCTACGATTGGGGGTTAAACCGTCGGGTTGCGCCGGCTTTGGCTATACCATGGATCTGGTGAAAGAGCCCGCCAGCGATGACTTGGTCTTTAGCCACCAGGGAGCACATTTGTATGTGCCGCTGCAGGCAATGCCTTTTATTGATGGTACACAAGTGGATTATGTCCGCGAAGGGTTGAATCAGGTATTTAAATTTAATAATCCTAAAGCGCAGCACGCCTGTGGGTGTGGTGAAAGCTTTGGCATTGAGTGATCCTTATGTCTCGTAACGGTGATGCCTCTGCATCTGAAGAGGTACATATCTGGGAAGGTGGCCCGCAAAAGTACAAAGAGGGCTTCTTTACTCAGCTGCAAACTGATGAGCTGGAACATGGCATCAGTGAAGACGTGGTGCGCGCGATTTCCGCTAAGCGCAACGAGCCAGAATGGATGCTGGAATTTCGCCTTAAAGCTTATAACGCCTGGCTACAGATGGAAGAGCCGCACTGGCTGAAAGCGCATTATGATGCATTAAACTATCAGGATTACAGTTACTATTCTGCACCTTCATGCGGGGTGTGTAATGACAGCTGTGCCTCGGAGCCAGGTGCCACACAGACATCCGGCGCGCAGCCAGCCAGCAACTACCTGACTCAGGAAGTGGAAAATGCCTTTGACCAGCTGGGTGTGCCGGTGCGTGAAGGTAAAGAAGTGGCTGTTGACGCCATTTTTGATTCCGTTTCGGTGGCGACTACCTATCGCCATAAGCTGGCGGAACAGGGCATTATCTTTTGTTCCTTTGGTGAGGCGATTCAGGAACATCCTGAGCTGGTAAAACAATACCTTGGCACAGTGGTGCCCCATAACGATAATTTCTTTGCCGCGCTGAATTCCGCGGTCGCCTCCGACGGCACCTTCGTTTATATCCCGAAAGGGGTGCGTTGTCCGATGGAGCTTTCCACCTATTTTCGTATTAATGCGGCGAAAACCGGGCAGTTTGAACGCACTATCCTGATTGCCGATGAAGATAGCTATGTCAGCTATATCGAAGGCTGTTCAGCACCGGTGCGTGACAGTTATCAACTGCATGCGGCGGTGGTGGAAGTGATCATCCACAAAAATGCTGAAGTGAAATACTCCACAGTACAAAACTGGTTTCCCGGTGGTGAAGGTGAGGGGGGGATCCTGAACTTCGTCACTAAACGGGCGCTGTGCGAAGGTGAAAACAGTAAAATGTCTTGGACTCAGTCTGAGACGGGTTCAGCGATTACCTGGAAATACCCTAGCTGTATTTTGCGTGGTGATAACTCGGTGGGTGAATTCTTTTCGGTGGCGCTGACCAGCGGCCGTCAGCAGGCGGATACTGGCACCAAGATGATTCATATTGGTAAAAATACCCGCTCAACCATTATATCTAAGGGAATTTCGGCCGGTAAAAGCCAGAATACTTATCGTGGTCTGGTAAAAATTATGCCGACGGCAACCAACGCGCGAAATTTCACCCAGTGCGATTCAATGCTGATCGGTCCGGATTGTGGTGCCCACACTTTCCCTTACGTTGAAACCCGCAATAACAGTGCCCAGCTGGAACATGAAGCGACCACGTCGCGTATTGGTGAGGATCAGCTGTTTTATTGTTTGCAGCGTAGCATCAGTGAAGATGATGCTATCTCGATGATTGTTAATGGATTTTGTAAAGATGTATTTTCAGAACTGCCGCTGGAATTTGCCGTTGAAGCGCAAAAACTACTGGCTATCAGTCTGGAACACAGTGTTGGTTAAAACGCCTGCGATTTTTCACCGACACCCGGTGGTGTCGCCAAGGAAAAAACATGCTAAGTATTAAAGATTTACAGGTAAATATTGAAGAAAAAGCCATTCTGCGCGGGTTAAATCTCGAGGTGAAAGCCGGCGAAGTGCATGCCATTATGGGACCCAATGGTTCCGGTAAAAGTACCCTGTCAGCGACCCTCGCCGGGCGGGAAGAGTATCAGGTAAGTGGCGGAAGCGTCAGCTTTAAGGGCAAAGACTTGCTGGAACTGGATCCGGAAGATCGCGCCGGTGAAGGCATTTTTATGGCTTTTCAGTATCCGGTAGAAATTCCTGGCGTCAGTAATCAGTTTTTTTTGCAAACCGCGGTCAATGCCGTGAGAAAATACCGTGAACAGCCGGTACTCGATCGCTTCGATTTTCAGGACTTTATTGAAGATAAAATTCATCTGCTGAAAATGCCGGAAGATCTGTTGACCCGCTCAGTCAATGTGGGTTTTTCTGGTGGTGAGAAGAAACGTAACGATATTCTGCAAATGGCTGCGCTGGAGCCCGATCTCTGTATCCTTGATGAAACCGATTCCGGTCTGGATATCGACGCATTAAAAATTGTCGCAAACGGCGTCAACTCTCTGCGTGACGGCAAACGTGCGTTTATTATTGTCACGCATTATCAGCGCATCCTCGACTACATTAAGCCGGATTTTGTGCATGTGCTTTATCAGGGAAAAATTGTCAAATCAGGCGATTTTACTCTGGTGAAACAGCTGGAGGAGCAGGGCTATGGCTGGCTTACCGACCAGGAGTAACGATAACGCATTGCAGCAGTGGCATCATTTATTTGAAAGCCGTGGTGATAAACGCTCTATGCAGGCTCAGCAACACTGGCAGCAGGTGCTGCGACTGGGTCTGCCTACGCGTAAACACGAGAACTGGCGCTATACGCCGCTTGATAGCCTGCTGGCTCAGCGTTTTACTCTCGCGGAAAGCTCACCGCCTTTGAGTGCCGCCGATCTGGCGGGACTGGCGCTGGATATTGACGCCGTGAGGCTGGTGTTTATTGACGGGCGTTTTGATGCCAGCCTAAGTGACAAAAATTACGACCTGTTCCAGGTTGACGTTCAGCAGTCGGCCCGACGTCATGAGCTTGATGCACCGATCCAACCGGAAGTGTTTTTACATCTGACAGAAAGTCTGGCGGAAGAGGTTACCAGCCTGCGGCTGGCGCGGGGGAAAAGCGCAGTACGTCCGCTCTATCTGTTGCATATCAGCAGCGGGCGAAGCGATGCGATGAATACGCTGCATTACCGTCACCATCTGGAGCTGGAAGAGGGGGCAGAAGCGACGCTGATTGAACACTATGTCAGTCTCGACCACTGTGGCCATTTCAGCGGCGCCCGCACGACTTTCCATATTGCTGACAACGCCCGGCTCAGCCACTATAAACTCGGTTTTGAGAGTGCGGCCAGCTACCACTTTTCCCATAATGATATGCGTGTTGGTCGCGATGCATGGGTGGAAAGCCATAGCTTTTTACTTGGCGCGGGCCTGACACGCCATCACACCAGCGTGCAGCTCAACGGCGAAAACAGCGAACTGCGGTTAAACAGCCTGGTGTTGCCGGTGGAAAAAGAAGTGTGTGATACCCGAAGTTATCTGGAACACAATAAAGGCTACTGCCTCAGCCGTCAGCTGCATAAAACTATCGTGCGCGACCGTGCTAAAGCGGTATTCAACGGCAAAATCACCGTTGCCCGTCATGCGCTAAAAACGGATGGTCAGATGACCAACAACAATCTGTTGCTCGGGCGACTGGCTGAAGTGGATACCAAACCTCAGCTCGAAATCTATGCCGATGATGTGAAATGCAGTCACGGGGCGACCATCGGCCGCATTGATGACGAACAGATGTTTTATCTGCGTACGCGCGGTATTGATGAGCAGGCGGCGCAGCGCATGATTATCTATGCTTTTGCTGCTGAACTGACGGAAGCTATCAGCGACAGCATGCTGAAAGCGGCGGTTTTAGACCGTATCGCATTGCGCTTCCCGGGAGGCCTGGAATGAGTTTTGATATCCGCCGCGTCAGGGCGGATTTTCCCGTTCTGACGCGTGAAGTTAACGGGCGTCCGCTGGCCTATCTGGACAGTGCGGCCAGTGCGCAAAAACCGCAGTCTGTTATTAGCGCGGAAAGTCATTTTTATCAGCATGGTTACGCGGCGGTACATCGTGGTATTCATACCCTGAGTGCTGAAGCCACCGGCCAGATGGAGGATGTCCGTCAGCAGGTTGCCCGCTTTATTCATGCGGCCTCGGCAGAAGAAATTATTTTCGTACGTGGTACCACGGAAGGCATTAATCTGGTGGCGAACAGCTGGGGCCAGACGCAGATTAAAGCCGGTGATAACCTGATTATTAGCGAAATGGAGCATCACGCTAATATCGTGCCCTGGCAGCTGCTGGCAGCGCGCACCGGCGCTGAATTGCGCTACCTGCCGGTGACGGATGATGGCCGGCTGGATGTCAGTCGCCTTGATGCGCTGATGGATAAGCGCACCCGGCTGCTGGCTATCACCCAGGTGTCAAACGTACTGGGTACGGTTAACCCGCTTAAGGAGATGGTGGCGAAAGCGCGGGCTGCCGGCGTCACTACCCTGATTGATGGCGCGCAAGCGGTGATGCATCAACCGGTGGATGTACAGGCGCTGGGATGCGACTTCTATGTCTTTTCAGGCCATAAGATATATGGCCCGACCGGTATTGGCGTGCTGTATGGACGCAAAGCACTGCTTGACGAGATGCCGCCGTGGGAAGGAGGCGGGTCAATGATTAAAAGTGTCAGCCTGACACAGGGTACCAGCTGGAATGCTGCCCCCTGGCGTTTTGAAGCCGGCTCGCCCCATACCGCCGGCATACTGGGGCTGGGCGCGGCGCTGAGCTACGTCAGTGAGCTGGGACTGGAAAATATCAGCGCCTATGAACATCAGCTAATGCATTATGCGCGTAATAAGCTGGCGGCAGTTCCTGGGCTAGTCACCTACGGTCCTGCCGACGGCGTGGGCGTGATTTCATTTAATCTGGCGCAACACCACGCCTATGATGTCGGTAGTTTCCTCGACCAGTATGGCATTGCTATCCGCACCGGGCATCATTGTGCTATGCCGCTGATGAGTCGCTTTAACGTTGCGGCCATGTGTCGGGCAAGTTTTGCGATGTACAATACTGAAGAAGAGGCAGACCGGCTGGCGGAAGGTCTGATACGCATACACCGTCTGCTTGGCTAAGTATGCCGGGCGGGCAGGAGGAGTAAATGGCAACGTTGCCAGATAAAGAGAAGCTGGTGCGCAATTTTAATCGCTGCGCCAACTGGGAAGAGAAATATCTGTATATTATTGAGTTGGGTGCTGCATTACCAGAATCATCTGATTCCTTGCACCAGCCAGAAAACGCAGTATCCGGCTGCCAGAGCCAGGTCTGGGTTCTGCTTGATCAGGACAGCGATGGTAAAGTCAGCCTGCAGGGTGACAGTGATGCAGCGATTGTGAAGGGGCTGATTGCCGTTGTTTTTATCCTGTATCAACAGATGACCGCCGCTGAAATCGTCGCCTTTGATGTACGACCGTGGTTTGAACATCTGGCGCTGACTCAGCACCTGACGCCGTCACGTACCCAGGGCCTTGAAGCGATGATTCGCACCATTCGCCAACGGGCAGAAAGCCTTTCCTGAGTCAGACTGGCGCTGACTGACGGCAACGTGCTGCCAGTCAGCTGTCATTTATGCTAATTACAGGGAGAGCTGTATGACTACCCGCCGTCGTTTGCTGGTGATGGTTGCTTTTGCTGCTGCTGGCTGGCTGCAGCAGGCAACTGCCACTGAATATCCCTTACCCCCGGCTGACAGTCGCCTGATTGGCGAGAATGTGACGACGGTGGTGGCGGATAATAAACGTCCGCTTGAAGATATCGCCGCGCGCTATAAGGTTGGTTTGCTGGGGATACTTGAGGCCAATCCCGGCACCGACCCCTGGCTGCCAGAGGCCGGCAGCGAGCTCATCATTCCACAACAAATGCTACTGCCTGATACCCGGCGCGAAGGCATTGTGGTCAATCTTGCTGAACTTCGCCTGTATTATTATCCGCCGGGCGAAAATAAAGTCATCGTTTATCCTATTGGCATTGGTCAGCAGGGAGCGATTACTCCCAGTATGGTTACGACTATTAGCCAGAAAATTCCCAATCCGACCTGGACACCAACGCCAAATATCCGTAAACGCTACGCGGAAAAAGGCGTCCGACTGCCTGGGGTTATTCCGGCAGGTCCGGATAATCCGACGGGGCTTTATGCCATGCGCCTGGCATATGGCAAAGGACATTATTTGATTCATGGTACCAATGCGGATTTTGGCATCGGGATGCGTGTCAGTTCCGGGTGTATCCGGTTGCGTCCGGATGATATAGCCACCCTGTTCAGTAACGTGCCGCAAGGTACCCGGGTTCAGGTGATCAATCAGCCGGTAAAATACGCCATAGAACCCGATGGCAAACGTTATATTGAGGTACATCAGCCGCTGTCGCGTTCTGAACAGGATGATCCCCAGACGAAGGTGATTCCCATCAGCCCTGCGTTGAAACGCTTTATTCACAGCAAACAAAGCGACGGGCAGGTCATCAGCGAGGCCCTTAGCCGGCGTTCAGGGATGCCGGTGCTGGTGAATGCAGGGGACGTTGCGCTAAGAGCAGAGGCCATAACAAGGTGACAACAAGCAGCGACAGCAGGCGGCGCAGATTCCGGCCAGCCAGAGACAAAAAAAATGGCGCACAGTGTGCGCCATTTTTCTTACAGGAACTCTTACTTACGGTAAGAGTGAGCCTGGTTGTCCAGACGCTGGTTAGCGCGAGCGGCGTCATCTTTAGCAGCCTGAACGTCAGAACGCATAGCGTTCACGTCGTTGCTCAGCTGGTCAACTTTGGCGTTCAGAGTCTGAACGTCAGTAGACAGCTGGTCGATTTTAGCGTTGCTTGAGCAACCAGCCAGCAGAGTTGAACCCAGGATTACCGCGCCCAGTACCAGTTTAGTACGATTCATTATTTATACCCTCTAGATTGAGTTAATCTCCATGTAGCGTTACAAGTATTACACAAACTTTTTTGCGATGAGAATAAATTTTTGCTGATAACACGCTTAAATTTGATCGTTCGCTCAAAGAAACGGCTGTTAATCGCACAGAAATAAAAAAACAGAGAAAACAGACAGCTTGAATCGGAGCAATCTTAACAAACAGTGTGATTGTCAGGTTAAATTCACCGGTTATTTTCAGAAAAGAAAAGCAGGGGTTATTGTCAAAAAAAAAGCGCCGTGACCGGCGCTGTTACATATTTAAAACCGGCGCTTTACTAAAGGGCATGTACCGATGCGGTATTGGTGGTTCCACTCGGTACCAGTGCACCGGAAACCATCACCACGACGTCACCTTCACGCGCATAGCCGCTGGCCAGCGCGGCCTCTTTACCGAGACGGTAGAAATCATCCGTAGAGGCGATTTTATTCACCAGTGAGGTTTGCACGCCTTTGGTCAGGAGCAGCTGACGGGCAGTGATTTCATTGGTGGTCAGCGCCAGAATGGTGGCGTGCGGGAAGTATTTACGCACAGATTTAGCCGATTTACCGCCTTCCGTTGCCACCACGATCAGCGGGGCTTCAAGATTTTCGGCGGTTTCAACCGCACCACGACAAACTGCTTCAGTGATGCGCATTCTGTGTTGTGGATCTTTAATCTCTATGCGGCTTTTCATCACCGGGTCGGTACGTTCACAGATGGTCGCCATGATACGCACGGCTTCCAGCGGATACTTGCCTTTGGCGCTTTCGCCGGACAGCATTACTGCATCCGTGCCGTCGAGGATAGCGTTGGCGACATCACCGGCTTCGGCCCGGGTCGGGCGCGGGTTTTTAATCATTGAATCCAGCATCTGGGTTGCCGTAATGACTACTTTGCGGGCTTTATTACACTTCTTGATCATCATTTTCTGCGCAAAAATCACTTCTTCAACCGGGATCTCAACGCCGAGATCGCCACGGGCAACCATGATGCCATCTGAGGCTTCAAGAATTTCATCAAAATTATTGAGACCTTCCTGGTTTTCGATTTTGGAAATAATCTGAATATGAGCGCCGCCGTGGGCTTTAAGATGTTCACGAATTTCCACTACGTCAGAACGTTTGCGAATAAAAGACGCCGCAACAAAGTCGACGCCCTGTTCGCAGCCAAAGATCAGGTCGCGCTTGTCTTTTTCTGCCAGTGCCGGCAGCTGAATGGAAACGCCCGGCAGGTTAACGCCTTTATTTTCCCCAAGGTCGCCTCCGTTAAGTACGCGACAGACTACGTTGTTGCCGCTAACCGAGGTCACTTCCATCCCGATCAGGCCGTCATCAACCAGCACGGTATTACCGGTTTTTAAATCACTGGTAAAACCCGGGTAGGTGACGGCTACGCGTTCGCTGTTACCGATCACGCTCTGATCGGTGGTGAAAGTGAAGGTCTGGCCGGCTTGCAGCGTCACGTCTTTACCGCCTTCCAGCTTCATGGTGCGGATTTCCGGCCCTTTGGTATCCAGTAAAATTGCCGCCTGGCGGCCAGTTTTATTCACCACGTTGCGCAGGTTAGCGATACGACGACCATGCTCTTCATAATCGCCATGAGAGAAGTTAAGTCGCATGACGTTCATGCCGGCATCCAGCAGGTCAGTCAGCATCTGTTCAGATTCGGTTTTCGGGCCGATAGTACAAACAATTTTGGTCTTTTTCATGACAATGTTTTCTGTAAGTTGAGATAAATGATGAGTATTTTTCTTCCAGCCTCAGGCTGAAAGAGGAATTGGGTGCGTGGTAACAGGCAACGATACAACGTTAAGAATAGGAGATTGCGATAAAATATGCTGTGGAAGTGATAACAAGGGTTTGCAGAAGGCCAGCGCGCAAGTGCGCAACAAATAGAGAAAGGCAGTAAATCAGGCTCTTCCATAGGCTGAAACCATTCAAATCACTCAAAGGAGGCTATTATAGTCACGAAAATAGCGGAAAACCAATTAAAAGCAGCCGCAGTATTGTGCAGATAACCTGCATTTTTGTTGTGTGTGAAATCAGCGAAAAGACAAGAAAGCGCTGGTGCGTTCTAGAGGACTCGAACCTCCGACCCCCACCATGTCAAGGTGGTGCTCTAACCAACTGAGCTAAGAACGCCAATAAAGACGGTGTGTTTCCTGTGCGCCGACCACGGTGCGGTGTGCATTTGATTTTGCAATTGGTGCGTCCGAGTGGACTCGAACCACCGACCCCCACCATGTCAAGGTGGTGCTCTAACCAACTGAGCTACGGACGCACTGGTGCGTTCTAGAGGACTCGAACCTCCGACCCCCACCATGTCAAGGTGGTGCTCTAACCAACTGAGCTAAGAACGCGGGCTGTGACAGTCGCAATCATTTTAAAAACAGCCTGCTGTCAGCGGGGACGAATATTAGCGGCAGGCTTGACGACTGGCAAGGGGAAAGCGATAAATTTCTGCGTAACTGCTGCGCATCTGTGCAGAACGCAGCAATTTTGCGCGTTATGTCATCAGTGTGCGGCCCGACCAAGAATGCGCTCGGCGGGCTGACGCTGAAGACGGCGGATTCGCCATAGCATCAGTACCGCAGAGGAGCTAAGCCCAATAATAAATCCGCACCAGAAGCCTGCCGGTCCCATTGGCGGAACCAGCCAGTCAGTCAGGGCCAGTATGCAACCACTGGGTAATCCCAGACACCAGTAAGCGATCAGGGTGATAAAGAATATCGCGCGGGTGTCTTTATAGCCGCGCAGTACGCCGCTACCAATAACCTGAATTGAGTCGGAAATCTGATAGATAGCCGCCAGAAACATTAACTGTGCCGCCAGCGCCACCACCGCCGGATTATCGTTATATAGCAGCGCAATGTGCTTACGGAATGTCACGGTAAACAGCGCGGTACAGCAAGCCATTAAAACCCCCACCATCTGCGCCGCCCAGGCCGAAGTATGGGCATCCTCGGTTGAGCCCTGGCCAAGACGATAACCGACGCGAATGGTCGCCGCCACGCCCAGTGACAGCGGGATAACAAACATCAGTGAACTGAAGTTCAGGGCGATCTGGTGACCAGCGACGTCGACAATACCCATTGGCGATACCAGTAGCGCCACCACGGCAAACAGCGTCACTTCAAAAAACAGCGCCAGCGCAACCGGCAGACCAAGAGAGAACAGACGGCGCAGCACCTGCCAGTCTGGTCCGGGTAGCGACGGGGTCTGGTGAATATCCCGCAGAAACGCGGCGCGCCGGCACCATGCTTTCATGGTAATAAACATGACCCAGTAAACTGAAGCGGTGGCCACACCGCAACCGACCCCGCCCATCGCCGGCATGCCAAAATGACCATAGATAAAGATGTAGTTAACCGGAATATTCACCAGTAAGCCGAGGAAGCCGAGTACCATCCCCGGCTTAGTTTTTGACAAGCCTTCGCACTGATTGCGCGCGACCTGAAAAAACAGATAGCCTGGCGCGCCCCACAACAGCGCACGCAGATAGCGCACCGCCTTATCGGCGAGCTGGGCATCAATGTTGTGCATTGCGTAGATAACAAAGCCAGCATTGAACAACACCACCATGACCCCCACAGACACCATACCGGCCAGCCAGTATGCCTGACGGACCTGATGAGCAATCAGGTGACGTCTTCCGGAGCCGTTTAGCTGGGCAACCACCGGCGTTAATGCCAGTATCAGTCCGTGACCAAACAGAATTGATGGTAACCAGATGGATGTGCCGACGGCGACCGCAGCCATATCGGTCGCACTGACGCCACCGGCCATGATGGTGTCGACAAAGCCCATCGCGGTTTGTGCCACCTGGGCGAAGATGACGGGGATAGCCAGAGCGAGTAACTGACGCGCCTCAATAAAATACTTCTGCACGCATACACCTTTATACGTTTTATATCCTTGATAAGGAGGCGCTCGCTATCAGTACACAGGCAAAAAAGCGCAGCACCGCGCGGATAGTGTAGATGGCGCGAGGGCTTTCGCCAACCGGGCAGGAGAGAAATAAAATGCGCTGCGACGATTTATGCCCTGATATTTGCCGGCTGGCGGCCTGAATGGCACACTACGCGCAGTCAATGATTTTACAAAGAGGCGGTTGAGTATGTTTACCGGGATTGTGCAGGGCATCGCCGAGGTGCTGGCGATTGAAGAAAAACCGAATTTTCGTACCCATATCGTCAGAATGCCGCAGGCCCTGCTGCCGGGGCTGGAAATGGGTGCTTCAGTTGCCCACAATGGCTGCTGCCTGACGGTGACGCAAATTGCCGGTGATAACGTCAGCTTTGACCTTATTAAGGAAACCCTGCGCATTACTAATCTTGGTGAACTCGTCGTTGGCGATAAAGTCAATGTTGAACGCGCGGCCAGGTTTAGTGATGAAATTGGTGGCCATTTAATGTCCGGCCATATTATGACCCAGGCTGAAATTAGCCGGATTGTTCAGTCGGAGCACAATCGTGAAGTCTGGTTCAGACCGCAGTCGGCGGAGCTGATGAAATATATTTTACATAAAGGGTTTATCGGTATTGATGGCATCAGTCTGACGGTGGGTGACGTCACAGCAAGCAAATTTTGCGTTCATCTGATTCCCGAGACCCTTGAGCGCACCACGCTGGGGACTAAGCGACTGGGGCAGTTTGTCAATATTGAAATCGATCCGCATACGCAGGCAATTGTCGATACCGTTGAACGCGTGATGGCGCAGCGAACAGTGGCTGAGCAGCCGCAGGGCAGCTAACGCTGATCTTCAGATGAAAAAAAAGCGGGGGACTCCCGCTTTTTTTCGCGCAACGGCCAGGTTAGTGAGGGACGCGCAGTCCGCCCTCCACGCCACGACTGAACACCACCTGCCACAGCTGTATGTCCCGTGCCCGAAACGCCCCGGCGCAGCAGTTAAGATAGTACGTAAACATGCGCTTAAAGCGCGCGCCATACTTATCCTCCAGCTGGGGCCATGCCTGCAGAAAGCGCTGATACCAGGCCATTAATGTCCGGTCATAATCGGCACCGAAATTGTGCCAGTCTTCCATGACAAAATGTGATTCGGCAGCATTAGCAATATGCCGTACCGAAGGCAGACAGCCATTTGGAAAGATATACTTATTAATCCAGGGATCGACGTTATCGTTGGTTTTATTTGCGCCAATGGTGTGCAGCAGAAACAGGCCGTCGGGTTTCAGGTTACGGTCAACAACGTTAAAGTAGGTTGCATAATTTTTTGGCCCGACATGCTCAAACATACCGACGGAAACAATCCGATCAAACTGCTGGTTAAGGTCGCGGTAATCCTGCAGTAAAATTGTCACATCCAGACCCTGACAGCGCTGCTGGGCCAGTTTTTGCTGCTCGGCAGAAATGGTTACGCCGGTTACCTTAGCCCCGAAGCGGCGGGCCGCAAACTCTGCCAGTCCGCCCCAGCCACAACCAATATCCAGCAGCGTCATGCCTGGCTGTAATTGCAGCTTTTCACAAATCATATTGAGCTTATTGTCCTGGGCTTGTTCAAGGGTTTTTGCTTCTTTCCAGTAGCCGCAGGAGTATTGCATATGGGGATCGAGCATCAGAGTGAACAGGTCATTGCCTAAATCGTAATGCTCTTTACCGACAATCCATGCCCGGCGCCGGGACTGCAAATTGAACAGCCGGGTACCGGCAACGCGCAGCGTGTCACGAAAGTGATGGGGAAGTTGCTGATCTAAATGTACGTTAAGCACGCGATGAAAAAAAATATCGGGGCGTTCACAGTCCCACCAGCCATCCATGTAGGCTTCCCCTAAGCCGAGCGATCCTTCCTGAATAACGCGCTTAAACAGTTCGGGATTATTAACCTGAATATCCCAGGGATGAGAGCCGTTAATTGCAATGTTCGCTTTCTCCAGCATCTCCTGAACGATTCTGTACCAGTGATTGTCCTGTAAGCGCGTTTCTTCTATGCACGATGAACTCATAACCTCTCCATCACCCTGTGGACGGCCTGGAAATAGGGTTATTTCCAGATTAATTTAAGAATAATCACGGGAATCCGTGCGCCTGAAATCTGACGTAAACAGAGGATTGAACCTTAAATTGCGGCAGGGTACGTAAACTGACGTTACGTTTTAGTAATTTTCACGACAGCCCTGTCAGTAAAAGTCTTATCTGGTTATTTTTATAACTGGTTTCGAGTATATGCTTACGGCAGGCAATATTCAATGGATTACCATTAGCAAGCTAATTAATTTAACCGGGCGCACCCGGTTAGTTTTTCAGAGATAGCCGGTCGCTCATCTGTTCCCTGCCTGTGCGCTGAAGCACAAATCCAATAATAGACAATAAAATTGTCATTAGCATGACAATAGTTGTCGTCAGGGTAACGGCGGCGATAAATGACGATACGATCAGACTGGCAAGCGAGCATAAACCGAGCTGCAGCATATTTTGCAGCGCAGCCGCTTTACCGGTGGCCTGTGGCCAGGGGAGCAGAGCGCCGGAAACTGCGATTGGATAAATGGCGCCATTAGCCAGTGCCATGCCACAAAACGGCGTCAGTAATGAAAAAAGCGTTGGCCTGGCTTGCAGTCCGCAGATAAACAGCACAATCACGCTGAGCGCATAAAATGCCAAAAGCCAGGGTAAAAGTCTGCTTGCCGGCAGATGATTAAGCAGAGCGCGGGCGCCGAATCCACCGGCCAGAAAGGCAATGGTCTGTGGAAAATAGCTCAGGCCAATATCAACCGGTTTCAGACCGAGGCCGGCCAGCATTGATGGAGAGCCGGTTAGCCAGGCAAAGAAACTGGCTGAACAGGCTGCGTAAATCAGCACGTTTCCGCTGTAGACCGGGGAGCTAAGTAGCTGCCAGTAGCTTACCGGTTGCTCTTTTTTGCTTTTTGGCCGTGGGGCACGCAGTTTCAGGGTAAACAGCAGCAGGCCGGTTGCGATCAGCATCAAAACAATAAATATGGCCTGCCATGCAAGGTTGTTCAGTAACCATGCCCCTATCAGAGGGGCAAGCGCCGGAGAAAGTGCCACCAGCGGCATAATCGTGGCGAAAATGCGTTTTGCCTGTTGTCCCTTATACCGATCGACCACCAACGCCTGCCAGCTGACGGTTGCAGCGCAGACGCCGAATGCCTGTAAAAATCGTAATAGCAGCAGTTGCCAGGCCTGATCCACCCAGATGATAGCCAGACAGGAAAGGGCGAAAACTGACAGGCCGCAAATCAGAACCGGACGACGGCCCAGACGGTCAGAAAGCGAACCCCAGATGCCCTGAGCCAGCGCAAAGCCGATGAGAAATACGGTTAATGAAGCACTGACGGCCCCGGCAGATGTTTGCAGTCCGTGCGCGATAGCGCCAAATGCAGGCAGATACATATCGGTGGCCAGGAAACCCAGCATGCTTAATAGCGCGAGATAAATGAGAAAACCCAGATTTTGCATAGCGGAAAAAACTCCTTTTTTATAGGGTTGGCAGTTTACTGAGCTGAACTGAAGGTTGTAAAACGCTATAATTTGCGCAGTGCTATCAAAAATTTTGCAGGTAAAATATGTGGTCAGAGCATGTTCTTGAAGTGGTTGATGCCGTGGCGCGCAGCGGAAGTTTTAGCGCTGCTGCCCAGGCGTTGAATCGCGTGCCATCTGCGGTGAGTTATACCGTGCGCCAGCTGGAAAACTGGCTCGGTGTGGCGTTGTTTGAACGCCGGCATCGTGATGTGGTATTGACGCCCGCCGGGAAGATATTCCTTGAAGAAGGGCGTGCTGTTATCAAAATAATGCACGACACACGCCGGCGTTGTCAGCAGCTGGTAAAAGGCTGGCAGGGTGAGCTGACCATTGCCATCGATCGTATTGTCAAACCAGCACGTACCCGGCAGCTGGTATGCGATTTTTATCGCCACTTTCCCGAAATGGAGCTGCATATAAGCCATGAAGTTTTTAACGGTGTATGGGACGCGCTGGCGGATGGCCGGGTTGAGGTGGCAATTGGCGCCACCCAGGCGGTACCGGTAGGTGGCCAGTTTGCTTTTCGCGATATGGGCTACGCTCACTGGCGTTGCCTGGTCAGTGCCAGCCATCCGCTGGCGGCCTTTGATCAACCGCTGAATGAAGAGACAATCCGCGCCTGGCCATCACTGGTAATGGAAGATACTGCCCGGACCTTACCGCGTCGGACAACCTGGACGCTGGATAATCAGCAAAGGCGCGTGGTCCCTGACTGGGAAACGGCGTTTGACTGCCTTGAGGCCGGTCTGGGGGTCGGAATGGTACCCGGTCACCTTGCACGTGCCTGGCAGGTGCGCGGTGCGCTGGTAGAATTGCGACTGGAAACGCCGTTTCCGCCCAGCCCTTGCTGTCTGAGCTGGCGGCAGAACAATGTCTCACCGGCGTTATCCTGGCTGTTGAGTTATCTGGGGGATGCGGACACGCTCAACAGTGAATGGTTGCAGGAATAGGGCGCCGCTACTGCTGACGCCGGTAATCACGAAACGGACCATCGGCCACTGAACGGCGTTCAATCAGGTGCGGATGGACTTCAATGGTTTGAGGCTGAACCCGTTTGTTAAGGATACGATCGAGCAGCATTTCCAGCGCCGTTTCTCCCAGCCGCTCTTTTGGCTGATGGATGGTAGTCAGTGCCGGCGTGAAATAGCGCGCGTTGCGCACATTATCATAACCGATCACCGAAATATCCTGAGGAACCCGCAGGCCGGCTTCGTCAGCGGCACAGATAGCACCCATTGCCATGATATCGCCCCCGCAGAACACCGCGCCAGGTCGTTGCTTGCATGACAAAATTTGCTGCATGGCGCGATAACCCGATTCCGGTTCGAAATCGCCCTGAACAACCCACTCATCGCGCAGGCTGATACCGGATTCATGCAATGCTTTCAGAAAGCCGGCAAAGCGACCGCCGCCGGTATTACGCTCCATCTGGCCGGGAATGGCACCAATATCGCGATGGCCACGCTCAATCAGATAGCGTCCGGCCATGTAACCGCCGCTGAACGCATTATCCAGCACGGTATCGGTAAAATCGCCGCGCGATTCGCCCCAGTCCATTACCACCATCGGGATCGAACGATAGTCTTCCAGCATGGTGATCAGACTATCAGGATATTCAGAGCACATAACCAGCAGGCCGTCGACGCGCTTTTGCGCCATCATAGCCAGATAGGCCTGCTGTTTTTGTAAATCATTATGGGTATTGCCCAGTATCAGGGTATAGCCACGGGTGAAACAGCGATTTTCCACCGCCTGGATAATTTCGGCAAAATAAGGGGCTTCGGTCGCAGTGGCAAGTAAACCGATTGTTTTGGTATGGTTAACTTTCAGACTGCGGGCGACAGCGCTTGGCGAATAATGTAACGCTTTAATTGCCTGCCACACCGCTTCGCGGGTCTCTTCCGCCACAAAGCGCGTTTTATTGATGACGTGGGAAACCGTAGTGGTCGACACTCCGGCTTGTTTTGCCACATCTTTAATTGTTGCCATGAACCGGTGACTCCTGACGTTATTCCGCAAGAATAAGTCTTATGTTAATCGTTTGCCTGGAATACGCCGCTATTGACGCTCCAGAATAACAACTTTTCTTTAATATGTTGCTGCCAGAAACGGCTGGACGCATTGACTTCAGATTTGATACGGCTATCTCGCCGTTGCGCAACGAGGCAACGGATTTTAACAAGGCTGCGGACAGAACACGAGATTTTTACCTGTAAATGTGCCAGAATCAGCGCTGCTGGCGTTTATAAGCGCTTAACAAGGAGAATAAAATGACGACCGATCTGAAAATGGCCTTGCTCACTACAGTTTGTGCACTGGCAGTCATCGTAATTTACGGCCTTACTGCTGCAATGCATTAATTCTTGTCATGCCACAGAAAGGGGGCCGGCAGGCCCCTTTTTTTGTTGTGCTGCAGGTAAGCAAAACCGCTGTGCTTACCCTGTACGGTTGCTTACGCTATCAGAAGACGCGCTTAAACGGTCGCACGGTCACCTGCTGGTAGACGCCCGCTGCGATATACGGGTCAGCGTCAGCCCAGGCTTTTGCCTGCTCAAGCGACTGAAATTCAGCGATAATCACTGAGCCACTGAAGCCGGCAACGCCCGGTTCATTGCTGTCTACCGCCGGCATCGGGCCGGCTACAATCAGGCGACCTTCATCCTGCAATAGCTGCAAACGGGCAAGGTGGGCTGGTCGCACAGCGCTACGTTTTTCCAGTGAATCACTGTTATCTTCAGCAAAAATGACATACAGCACAGGCGGGACTCCTGACGAATAAATCGCTCTGGCAGCGGAAAACATTTTGCTAAAGGTAGTGCAATTTGTCGGGCAAGAAAACATTAACCTCAGCTAAACGCACAAAAAGTGGAACAATGAAGGGTTGTTATTGAAACTGATTGCTATTTGCATTTAAAATTACGCTTTGCTTAAACCACAGTATGAGTTATGACAACCTTGACCTCTTGCGAATTTCCCCGCCGTTCACCGCTTGCTATGCTGGTTTCTGTCATGATGCACGGCGCGCTTGTGGCTGCGTTGTTGTACGCTTCATACCATCACCAACGGCAGAAGCCGGACGCGTCCCAGCCTATCAGCGTGACGCTGGTGGCGCCAGAAGTGCAGCCACAGCCGCAACCTGTGGCGATATCGCAGCCGGAACCTGAGCCCGAACCGCCTGAACCGGTTGTCGAGCCGCCGAAACCTGAACCCGTACCCGTACCAAAACCCCAGCCCGAACCAAAGCCGAAACCGAAACCGGTTAAAAAAACCGTTGTGAAGCCGAAAGAGGTTAAGCCAAAACCGGCACAGAAACCGCTGGCGGATCCCTTTGCGGAAAATCAGACCAGCAAAGCAGTCAAGCCAGCCACCGCGCCAAAAGTTAATCCCTCGCCGGTGAAGTCGGTCGAGAGCGGTCCGCAGGCGATCAGTACGGGTAAGCCCGTCTATCCAGCGCGGGCGTATGCGTTACGTATTGAAGGCCATGTGCGGATTGCTTTTGATGTCAACAATGAAGGACGGGTAGAGAATATCCGTATTCTTGATGCCCGGCCGCAAAATATGTTTGAAAGAGAAGTAAAACAGGCGATGCGGTCATGGCGCTATCAGCCCGGCAGGCCGGGACAAAACATCACCATGAATATTCAGTTTCGCTTTGAAGGTGGTATTAATCTGAACTGACAGGAAAAACAGCGCCTCTGCAACAGCGAAAACTGCTGCAGAGGAGGGCTAGCCGGTGCTCTCATCCAGTGAGAAGTGACTACGGCCTTCCGGCAGTGCGCGCGGCTTGCCTTCGTTGTCGACTGCGACGTAGATAAAAACCGCTTCGGTTGTGCAATAACGCTGGCCGATCGGTTCTGATGAGACCTTTTTAATCCAGACTTCGACGCTGATCGTCATGGAGCTGGTGCCGGTACGGATGCAGCGGGCGTGGCAGCACACCACATCGCCTACCGCTACCGGTTTGAGAAAGGTCATACCGTCAACCCGAACGGTGACAACGCGTCCACCGGCAATTTCTTTCGCCAGGATGGCGCCGCCCATATCCATTTGCGACATCAACCAGCCGCCAAAAATATCGCCGTTGGCATTAGTGTCGGCCGGCATTGCCAGTGTGCGCAGCACCACCTCGCCCTGCGGCAACTTTCTTTCATCACTCATTTACAAGGCTTCCGCTATCAAATGTATCGCACGAGGCGACCGGAGAATCATATTATTGTTGCTGCGGCATTAACCGGTAAATATACACCCCGCTTACCAGGGTAAACAGCAGCGTCAGACCGGTCAGGCCAAAGACTTTGAAATCAACCCAGATGGCCTGCGGTAGCCAGAAAGCAACATAAATATTAAGCAGACCACAGCAAAAGAAAAACAATGCCCAGGCCACATTCAGCCGGCGCCATGCCTGCTGCGGGAGTTTTAATTCTTTACCCAGCATGGTTTCAATCAGCGGTTTGTTCATTACAAACTGACTTACCAGCAGAGCGACGCTAAACAGGGTATAGATAATGGTGACTTTCCATTTAAGAAACTCATCATTATGGAAGATGATAGTCAGCAGGCCGAATACCACCACTATCGCGAAGGTCACCAGCGTCATTTTTTCAATTTTACGGTACAACAACCAGCCCGCGACCAGCGCAACGGCGGTGGCGATAACCAGGGCACCGGTGGCGACAAAAATATCGTACAGCTTGTAAAAAACAAAAAAGACCACCAGGGGGAGAAAATCAAGTAACTGCTTCATAGGCTTTTCAGATACCGGAACAGGATAGATTGGTGAATCAGGGTGGCGCCACTGGCGCCACCTGGATAATTAACGTAATAACATATACAGCCGGCACAGATAAATGATCAGCAGTGCTGAAATCAGATTACTGATACCGCTGGCAAGCACGCTAAGCAGGGTGTAATAACTGTCCGGCATCCGGGCAAGAACCCGGGTAATGACAACCAGCAGTACCATTTTGGCCAGCAGCCAGAACAACACCGCCGGGGTGACCAGCCGCATATTATGCCATACCAGAGAAACGCTCTGGCGTATGGCGGCAAAAATACCCTGCTGGCCGGCGGCCAGAATAACCGGTGCCAGCGCCAGCAAAATGGCAAGAATAATGCCGGGAATCACCACAAAAAGAAAGCCGAGCTGTATCACCAGCGTCATGAGAAAAGTCAGCACCAGCAGTCTGGGCAGCAGAGGTGCTGACAGCCCGATAGCTCGCAGGGCGCTGGTGCGTTCACCGGCAGAAACCAGCGGAATCAGCATCAGCATTCCGCCAGTGAGCAGGGTATTGCCAATCAGTGACGCCAGGGTGCCCGCCAGCGAGGCGCGCAGCAGAATATGCTGTTGTTCAGGAGTGAGATTACGCACCATCTCCATCAGATTCCCCCCCGGGAAACCTTGCTGGGGTAACTGTGACAGCTGATCGTCACCGGGGGTCATTGCCTGGCTAATCATCACGCTGATAAAAGCGGTGAGCAGCGCCATCAGTAAAATGGTTATCAGCTGGTGGCGAAAAAAATTCCCCGCCTCACGGTATAACGAACCTGCCGTGATTGACATGTACACTCCTTAAAAAAACCCATTCTGTTAATCCGCAGATTGTACATGGTCTGATAAAGGACTGGCACCCTGTATTACATAACTTTCACTTTGCACAGGCTGGTGCGGGCTAAAAAGCGGTGGCAGACCATATTTTTGCCGGGCGCGATCACAGGCATCATTAACCTGACCGTTGTCACCGGACATGGCAAATTCGCGGCAGGGAGAAGGGCGTTGTGCATAAATGGAACATGACACGCACTGGCCGACTTCACCCTGTAACGCCACGCAGCGCGGAGAGCGGTCATTGGTTCCTGTCATGTTACGCATATGCAGACTCAGCGGTTCAGTCAGGGCAACCGGGACATCTCCCCCCCCCGTCATCAGCCTCACGCCAGTAAAAAGAGACGCGAAAACAGGCACAACAGGCACCACAGGAAACACAAGGGTTATCACCGTTGCTCATCTGATTACCGGCCCTCCGGGCAACAACGCTTATATATTGTTGATGAATAATTGAAAATAAAGTGTTGTCGAGGCCTGTTGCCAACCAAATTTTTCGTTCGCCGAAAACGAAAAAATTGATTTCAGTCAAACTGCAATTTATTTCATGTGGCGAAAGAATTGATCCAACTTATTGGTTGCGCTGCGTCAATGAAATTAGCCGACAGACAGGGACTAATGCACTGACCAAAAATGACATTGATGTAGCAAATATTAATAAAGGAGTGGCAAATGAAATTAAAAGCAGCAGCACTGGCAATCGTAATGTTACTTCCGGCTGTCGCTTCAGCACATCAGGCGGGGGATTTCTTTATCCGTGCTGGCACAGCAACAGTACGGCCGACCGGCGGCTCTGACGACGTACTCGGGCTGGGAGAGTTTAACGTCAGTAATAACACGCAGCTTGGATTAACTTTTACTTACATGGCGACGGATAACATTGGTGTTGAGCTGCTGGGTGCCACGCCATTCAGTCATCATGTCGGCACGCCGGGCACCGGCAATATCGCAAATTTAAAACAGTTGCCACCGTCACTGGTGGTGCAGTGGTATTTTAGCGGGCTGGGCAAATTTAATCCTTATATCGGCGCAGGTGTGAACTACACCCGCTTCTTTCAGGAGCGTTTTAATGATACCGGACGCAATCTGGGACTGAGCGATCTGCACGCCAAGGACTCCTGGGGTTTTGCCGGGGTGGCCGGGCTGGATTATCAGTTAACCGACAACTGGATGCTTAACGCCTCCGTCTGGTACATGAATATTGATACTGACGTCAGCTTTCGTGCAGGCGGCGTGAAACAAGACAAGATTCATACCGATATTAACCCGGTAGTGTTCTTCTTCGGCGCGGGTTATAAGTTCTGACAGCAGTAAAAAGCGGCCAGCGCAAAACAGCTTTCTGCGCTGGCCTGTACGTTATCAGCGAACGTGCAGATTATTGATTACCGATGTCACCCCCGCCACGCTACGGGTAATGGCAACGGCACGGCTTGCCATTTTGGGTGACGAAATAAAGCCGCTTAGCTGTACCCGTCCTTTGAAGGTTTCAACGCTAATTTGATCAGAATGTTTTAGCTGTTCATCAGCCAGCAGTTCGCTTTTTACTTTGGTGGTAATGACGGTGTCGTCAATGTAGCCCCCGGTTCCTTCCTGATGTGCCGTAGGCGCACAGGCGCTGATCATTATTGTTAACACACTGGCAGCAACCAGACCGGCGATCCATTTAAACCTGTTCATTTATTATGCTCTCCCTGTGAATCATAGCGTTAACAGCAGCAATGCTGTGTCATCAGTGTAGCGACAGAAAAAAGCGCTGTCATGATGAAGAAACAGCGGGCTGCGCCTTAGCACTAAGGCGCAGCAGCGATCAGCGTGTGGCAGCTTTCATCGCGCGGGTGAAGTCACGAAGGGCGGTCAGCATCTCTGCCGGCTGGCGGTGGTGCGATTCAATCAGTTTCACCGTGGCCGAACCGGCAATGGCACCGGCAGCACCGGAAGCAATGACATTACGCACCTGGGCAGGTTCTGAAATACCAAACCCCTGAATAGCGGGGGCGGCATGATATTCACGCAGCCGGTTGACCAGCACACTGAGCGATTTATCTGCCCGGTTTTCGGTTCCGGTTACCCCGGCGCGTGATTGCAGATAGATATAGCCGCGGCCGTGTGACGCCAGTTGGCGCAACAGATCGTCGCTGGCATTAGGCGGGCACATAAAAATAGGTGCAATGTTGTGCTGCATAGCAGACTGGCGGAAGGCGGCAGATTCTTCAAAAGGAACATCGCCTATCAGTACCGAATCGACGTCGACCTGCTGACAACGGCGATAAAAGTTATCTATGCCGTTGTGAAATACCAGGTTTGCATACATTAACAATCCGATAGGTATTTCCGGATATTTTTTACGGATCCCGGCAAGCAGTTCAAAGCAGAGTTGCGGGGTCGTGCCGGCAGCAAAGGCACGCAGATTGCCTCCCTGAATCGTCGGGCCGTCGGCCAGCGGATCGGAAAACGGAATGCCTAATTCGAGGGCATCAGCGCCCCCTGCAACCAGGGCATCGATAATCTGTAAAGAGAGCGTGGGGCTTGGGTCACCAAGAGAGACGAAGGGGACGAAAGCACCTTCTTTTTTTTCGGCCAGCCGTGTAAAAAGTTGCTGATAACGCGTCATCAGATTTCTCCCCTGGCTTTAAGAATATCGTGAACGGTAAAAATATCTTTGTCGCCGCGCCCGGAAAGGTTGACCACCAGCAGTTGTTCTTTTTGTGGTGCCTCTCGCATCATTTTCAACGCGTAGGCCAGCGCATGGGAAGATTCCAGCGCCGGAATAATCCCTTCACTCCGGCACAGGGTTTTAAACGCCTCAAGGGCTTCATCATCAGTGATGGAAACGTATTCAGCGCGTCCGGTGCTGTTCAGAAAGGCATGCTGCGGGCCGGCAGAGGGAAAATCCAGTCCGGCTGAAATGGAGTAGGACTCCTCAATCTGACCCTCTTCGGTTTGCATCATCGGCGCTTTCATACCGAAATAAATCCCAACGCGACCGTGTTTTAACGGCGCGCCATGTTCGCCGGTTTCAATACCATGGCCGGCGGGTTCGACGCCAATTAATGCCACCTCAGCGTCATCGATGAAATCGGCAAACATGCCGATGGCATTTGAACCGCCACCGACGCAGGCCAGTAACGCATCTGGCAGACGCCCCTCGCTGGCTAAAATTTGTGCTTTGGTTTCTTCGCCAATCATACGCTGAAATTCACGCACGATAGTGGGATATGGATGCGGGCCGGCTGCCGTGCCCAGCATATAATGGGCGGTTTCATAACTGCCGGACCAGTCGCGTAACGCTTCGTTACAGGCATCTTTTAAGGTGGAAGAACCGCTATGGACCGGGATCACTTCAGCCCCCATCAGACGCATGCGGAATACGTTAGGTGACTGACGTTCAATGTCTTTTGCGCCCATATAAATCCGGCATTTCAACCCTAACAGTGCGCTGGCCAGTGCTGAGGCGACGCCGTGCTGGCCGGCGCCAGTTTCAGCAATAATTTCACTTTTCCCCATGCGTTTAGCCAGCAGTGCCTGGCCAAGTACCTGATTGGTTTTATGGGCTCCGCCGTGTAGCAGATCTTCACGCTTGAGATAAAGACGGGTTGCGCTACCTCGGGTGAGATTATCACAGCGGGTTAACGCGGTAGGCCGGCCGGCATAATTTTTAAGCAGGCCGGCAAACTGCGCCTGAAATTCAGGATCCTGGCGGGCGCTGACAAAGGCCTGTTCCAGTTCCAGCAAGGCCGGCATCAGAATTTGTGGCACAAACATACCGCCAAACTCACCGAAATAAGGATTAAGTAATGTCATGCAATGTTTTCCTCTGTAAAACCGATGGGGCAGTGGCAATGAAAGCGCCCCGCCCGGTTAATAGGCGCGCAATGTCTGAAAAACCGCGGCGATTTTCGCGGCGTCTTTCTCGCCTGGTGCGCTTTCCACACCGCTATTGAAATCGAGTCCGGCGCAGCCGGACTGGGCTGCCTGAACGCAGTTAGCGGCAGATAGACCGCCGGCCAGCATGACGTTGGACAGCGGCTGACCTGCCAGAAGAGACCAGTCGAAGGGGTGTCCGCTGCCGCCCTGACCATTATCCAGCAGATAGCGATCAACCTGCTGCCAGTCCAGAGCCGGTATGCTGTCGCTGACGCTGAGTGCTTTCCAGATGCGGGTGGTGGTGGGTAACGCCAGGCGCAGCTGATCGATAAATATCTGATTTTCCGTACCATGTAGCTGAACAGCGTGCAGGTTCAGATGACGGGTAGTAGTGACAATGTCACTTATGCTGGCATCGCGGAACACGCCAACATATTGCAGCGGCGCCGCGGCAATAATCAATCTGGCCTGATTTTCGTCTATCTGTCTTGGTGATCCGGGCACAAAAATTAAGCCGCCATAAATCGCGCCCGCCTGGCTGGCTGCCGCTGCATCCTGCGGCCGGGTGAGGCCACAAACTTTGTTATCACCCAGCAAAACACGGTTAACCGCAGCGGCCAGATCGGCTTCTGCCATTAATGCCGAACCAATCAGAAAACCGTTGGCATAGCGGCTGAGTTCACGGATTTGGCTGTAATGGCTGATGCCGGATTCGCTGATAACCGTGACGTTAGCGCCCAGACGGGGTGCCAGCGTGCGGGTACGGTTAAGATCGATAGAGAGATCGCGCAGATCGCGGTTATTAATGCCTACCACCCTGGCTTCAAGGGTAATCGCCCGCGCCAGTTCCTGTTCGTTACTGACTTCCGTCAGTACCCCCATTTTCAGGCGGTGAGCAACGTCAGCCAGCTGGCGATATTGCTCATCGTCCAGCACCGAAAGCATCAGTAAAATCGCATCGGCCTGGTAGTGGCGCGCCAGATAGATTTGATAAGGGTCGATAATGAAGTCTTTGCACAGGACCGGCTGATGGGCCGCCAGGCTCACCTGTGGCAAAAAGTCAAAGCTGCCCTGAAAATATTTTTCATCGGTCAGCACTGAAATTACCGCAGCGTGCGGCCGGTAAATACTGGCGATTTTCGCTGGATCAAAATCATCGCGAATCAACCCTTTTGACGGCGAGGCTTTTTTACATTCCAGAATGAATGCCGTGCGATTACCGCTCAGTGCGTGGTAAAAACTACGACTGGCCGGGGTGACCTGATGCTGAAAGCTGGCCAGGGGCTGATGTTTTTTTCGCGCTTCAATCCAGACAGCTTTATCGCGAACAATTTGATTGAGTACCGTTTCCTGCATGATTATCCTCTGGCTGCCAGGGCGACAACGCGCTGGTAGGGCTGTCCGCTGCGGATAGTCTCCAGCGCCTGCTGAGCATTTGAGCGTAAATCTTCGTGGCCAAATATTTTGAGTAACAGTGCGACGTTTGCGGCAACGGCTTCTTCATGGGCGCGCTCGCCTTTACCCTGAAGTAAACGACTAAGAATGTCACGGTTTTCTTGTGGCGTTCCGCCCGCCAGGGCCTCTTTAGGCGAGTAACTAAAGCCAAAATCCCCGGGCGTCAGCTGATAGCGGGTAATTTCGCCATCACGCAGTTCGGCAATGTGGGTTTCACTGTGCAGCGCGACTTCATCCATGCCGCCGCCGTGCACCACTGCCGCCCGCTGATACCCCAGCATTTTAAGGGTTTCAGCGATTGGCTGCACCAGTTCAGGACGGTATACGCCAATCACGGCCAGAGGCGGCCGGGCCGGATTAATCAGTGGACCCAGTACATTAAACAGCGTGCGGGTTTTTAGCTGCTGGCGTACCGGCATGGCATGGCGAAAGCCGCTGTGATACTGCGGGGCAAACAGAAAACAGACGTTGAGTTCATCCAGCGCCCGGCGAGCCTGTTCAGGGGACAGGTCAAGGCGAAGACCAAAGGCGGCCAGCAGGTCGGAAGATCCGGATTTACTCGATACGCTGCGGTTACCATGTTTTGCCACTTTAAGACCACAGCTGGCAGCGACAAAAGCACTGGCGGTAGAAATATTAATGCTGTTGCTGCCGTCACCCCCGGTGCCGACAATATCAGCAAAGGCATAAGACGGGCGGGGAAACGCCAGCGCATCAGCCAGCAGTGCAGTGGCCGCTCCGGCGATCTCTTGCGGCTGCTCGCCACGGACTTTCATGGCGATTAAGACGGCCGCCAGCTGCGTGGGTTCAAGCTGTCCGGTAATAATAGACGAAAACAGCTGGTGGCTTTCCGCCTGGCTCAGGAACTGACCCTGATAAACTTTTTCCAGAATGCTATTCATTGACTAACTCCTTCTTCCGGAGGTGGCTTCAGGCCAGTGCCCATGCCAGGGTTTGTTCAAGTAAACGGGCGCCTTGTGTGGTCAGGATGGACTCAGGGTGAAACTGAAAACCACAGATGCGATCGTGTTGATGGCGCACGGCCATCACCATGCCGTTAAAGGTTGCGTTAACAATCAGCTCTGTCGGGGTATTGCTGCCAACCAGTGAATGGTAACGGGCGACCGGCAGAGGATTGCTCAGGCCGGCAAACATCGCCTCGCCATCATGACTGATTGCCGAGGCTTTACCATGCAGGATCTCGCCGGCCTGGCCGACATGACCACCGTAGGCTTCAATGATAGCCTGATGGCCAAGACAGATACCGATGATGGGCAGACGACCGCGTTGCTGCCGTAATAATTCGGGCATACAGCCAGCCTGAGAAGGCGAGCCAGGTCCTGGTGACAGCATCAGTACCGGTTGTTCCATGGTTTTCAGGCGTTCGGTCAGGGTAGTGACGGGAACACTGTTACGATAGACCACCACCTGATGTCCGGCTGCACGCAGCTGATCGACCAGGTTATAGGTAAAAGAATCAACATTATCAAGCAGCAGAATCTGTGCCATCAGAACATCTCCTTGCAATGATGTGCGCTGGCAATGGCGCGCAGTACCGCACGAGCCTTATTCCTCGACTCGTCGGCTTCAGCCTGCGGATCGGAGTCGAGTACCACACCGGCACCGGCCTGCACATAAGCCACACCCTCTTCAACATAGGCTGAGCGAATAACAATACAGGTATCGAGATCGCCATGTGCGGTAAAATAGCCAACCGCGCCGCCATAGGCGCCCCGGCGTGATTGTTCCGCGCCGGCGATAAGCTGCATGGCCCGCACTTTGGGTGCTCCGCTCAGGGTACCCATATTCATGCAGGCCCGGTAAGCATGCAGCACGTCGAGCTCCGGGCGTAGCTCGCCCACTACGCGGGAGACCAGGTGCATAATGAAAGAGTAGCGATCCACTTTGGTCAGATCGGCAACATAACGGCTGCCGGCAACACAAATGCGCGCTAAATCGTTACGCGCCAGGTCAACCAGCATCAGGTGTTCCGCCAGCTCTTTATGATCGGTTCGCATTTCCAGTTCGATACGACTGTCAAGGTCGCGGTCGAGGGTGCCGTCTGCCAGGCGACCCCGCGGCCGGGAGCCGGCAATCGGATAGATTTCAATTTTGTGACTGCTGGCATCGTATTTCAGCGAACTCTCTGGTGATGCACCGAACAGCGTAAAGTCATCGTCCTGCATAAAAAACATATAGGGACTGGGATTACTCTTTTTCAGTACCGAGTAAGCGGCCAGCGGTGACGGGCAGGGCAGTGAAAAACGGCGCGAAGGCACAACCTGGAAAATTTCTCCGACGCGAATGGCCTGTTGCATATCGCGAACAACCTGACAAAAGGTTTCATCACTCAGGTTACAGCTCAGCGTCATGTTTTCAAGCGCGCTGGTGGTAAGCGCCGCTGCCGGTTGCATCATCTGACTGCGTAGCTGTTCGAGACGACTTTGCAGACGAACAAATTCGGCGGGTGCCTGACCGAACACGCTTGCCTGCAGGCGGGACTGTTGGGTCTGATGATCGATAATCAGTAATGTTTCTGCCAGATAAAAGCAGTAATCAGGGCAGCGTTGATCGCTTTCCAGCTGCGGAAGATCTTCAAAACCAGCCACCAGATCATAGGCAAATAAGCCACCGAGAAACATAGCTTCACGTTCATTATCGGCCGCGCTGACCAGCGTGGTTATCAGACGCAGCGCGTCAAATACTGACACGGATTTCAGGCGCGAATCTTCATCAAGCTGATCGTCAACCGTGGGGAAGGTTAGCGTGCGGCCATCAGGATGCTGACAATTATCAATCTGATCAGGCAGTGCGGCATCCAGTAACGGCAACAGAGCACTGCCGTTGAGTGACAGGGCTTTAATTGTCACCTGCTGGCCCAGTGCGGTGATACGCAGGGCGCTGTCAATAATCAGTAGGCTTTTGAGATTATGTTTGCTGTCGATATCGGCAGATTCCAGCAGCAGTGAGGCCGGGCGTGCACCACAAAGCTGATTAAAGACGCTGGTCGCGTCTTCGCGATAAGGGGCGTCACTGCTAATCAGTTTGAGCGCAGGTTTTACAGTCGGCATAAAATATTCCCAACAATCAGGTAAAAAAAAACCCGCTTAAGCGGGCTCAGGTAGCTGCAATCTCCGGTTAACGGGTGCACGGCAACCTTGCCCATACAGGCGTGTTGCGCCACCAACCGATTAATACACACGTTAATTTCGCCATGATGCAGAACCTTCTATCTGAACTTGCGTACTAGTAAACTAGTTCGAGGTGCTAATGTCAAGCAGCTTTTTCCATCTGTCAGGAAACAGCGTATGATGCGCGCTGATTTCTGTTATGGGGCAACAAAGTAACGCGATGAATCAGCTTACGGATTATCCGCTCTATGATTTACATAGCCATTCTCAGGCTTCTGACGGCTTGCTGACGCCTGCCGGACTGGTTGCCAGAGCAGTGCAAATGCGGGTAAGTGTGCTGGCGTTGACCGATCATGACACCGTTGCAGGCATCGCGCCGGCGCAGCAGGCCATTGCGCAACAGCAGCTGCCACTGTATTTGCTGCCTGGCGTGGAGATATCAACCCTGTGGGAAAATCATGAAATTCATATTGTCGGGCTGGGGATTGATCCGCAGGCGCCGGCAATGAAACAGCTGTTACTGAATCAGTCTATGTGCAGACAATACCGGGCTGAATTGATCGCCAGCCGGCTGGAAAAAGCGCAGATACCCGGCGCGCTTGAAGGTGTGATGGCGCTGGCAGCCGGCGGCGCAATTACCCGCGGCCATTTTGCCCGCTTTCTGGTAGCGCAAGGTAAAGCGAGCAACATCAGCCAGGTGTTTAAAAATTATCTGGCGCGCGGCAAAACCGGCTATGTCCCCGCGCAGTGGTGTACTATTAAACAAGCGATTGAGGCCATTCATCATTCTGCTGGCAGGGCGGTGCTGGCCCATCCGGGGCGTTATCATCTTTCGGCAAAATGGTTAAAGCGGCTGGTACTGCATTTCAGGGAACAGGGCGGAGAAGCCATCGAAGTTGCCCAGTGCCAGCAGGCACCCGCAGAACGTAGCCAACTGGCACAGTATGCCCGTGATTACGATTTGGCCGCGTCCCAGGGCTCCGATTTTCATCAACCCTGTGCCTGGATTGAGCTGGGCAGAAAACTTTGGCTGCCCGCCGGTGTTGATGCCGTCTGGACAAGATATCCCGAATTACAACCTCAGCCCGGAACCGCGATTTTGGAGGATCAATGAGTCAGTTTTTTCAGATACACCCGGAGAACCCCCAGCCCCGACTGATCAAGCAGGCGGTGGAAATTGTTAATAAAGGGGGCGTGATAGTTTATCCCACGGATTCCGGCTATGCGCTGGGCTGCCGGCTGGAAGAGAAAAATGCCATGGAGCGGATTTGCCGCATCCGTCAGTTTGCTGATGATCATAATTTCACGCTGATCTGTCGTGATTTGTCCGAGCTTTCCAGCTATGCCCAGGTGGATAACAGTGCTTTTCGCCTGATTAAAAATAACACCCCTGGCAACTATACTTTTATATTGAAAGCGACCAAAGAAGTGCCGCGGCGTCTGATGAACGACAAGCGCAAAACCATTGGTCTGCGCGTGCCTTCTAATCCTATTGCGCTGGCATTACTTGAACAGGTCAATGAGCCGATTATGTCCACTTCACTGATTCTGCCTGGCAATGATTTCACTGAATCTGATCCGGAAGAAATTTTCGATAAACTGGGTACTCAGGTGGATCTGGTTATTGATGGCGGTTCGCTGGGCCAGCAGCCAACAACGGTGGTCGATTTAACCAGCGATTCGCCGCAGGTGGTACGGGAAGGTGCCGGCAGTATTAAACCTTTTCTCTGATGGCCTGTGCAGAGGAACGGCCGGTCACGCTATTTATTATCATTCGGCGTTAAGTTCGGGTAGAATGCCCGGCCGTTGGTTCCTGTCAGTGCCTGCCGTTGGTGGGCACGACCTTTTATATCATGATACTGATGCCTGTGAAGGCAACAGCGAGGTCGCAAAATGAGCGAAAAGTTACAAAAAGTATTAGCCCGTGCCGGACAAGGATCACGCCGTGAAATTGAAGCGATGATCGCCGCTGGACGCGTCAGTATTGATGGCAAGCTGGCGACCCTTGGCGATCGCGTTGAAGCCAGCAAAAATCTCAAAATTCGTATTGATGGCCATCTGGTTAACCTCGGCGAGAGTGCCAGCGAAATCTGCCGGGTGCTGGCCTATTACAAACCGGAAGGTGAACTCTGTACCCGCCGCGATCCTGACGGCAGACCGACGGTGTTTGACCGCCTGCCGCGCCTGCGCGGCGCACGCTGGATAGCCGTTGGCCGGCTTGATGTGAATACCTGCGGTTTACTGCTTTTCACCACCGACGGTGAACTGGCCAATCGCCTGATGCATCCGGGTCGTGAAGTGGAACGCGAGTATGCCGTGCGGGTATTCGGCCAGATTGATGATGAAAAAATCCGTCAGCTCAGCCGGGGTGTCCAGCTGGAAGATGGCCCGGCAGCATTTAAAACGCTGAAATACAGCGGCGGTGAAGGCATCAACCAGTGGTATAACGTCACGCTGACGGAAGGCCGTAACCGTGAAGTCCGCCGGCTGTGGGAAGCGGTGGGGGTACAGGTAAGTCGCCTGCTGCGTGTTCGTTACGGTGACATTCTGTTACCGAAGGGACTGCCGCGCGGTGGCTGGACCGAGCTCGATTTACAGCCAGTGAACTATCTGCGTGAAATGGTCGGTTTGCCTGCCGAAACGGCAAGCCGCGTCCCGGTAGAAAAAGATCGTCGTCGCACCAAAGCCAATCAGATTCGCCGGGCGGTTAAGCGTCATACCAGCAAAAGCGCAGCGGGCGCTCGAACTGCACCAGGCCGGCGTAGCGCCACGCGTCGCAGCGATCAGGGCCGCTAGTTCATTTCCTGATATGGACAGCCGGCCGCTGGCTTATTCTGGTTGTTATTCTGCTGCCCCTGGCTTGCGTCCGGGCTGGGCGTCGAAGCTGATACCGGTTTTACGCCGGCTGTCATCCCCCATCAGATAGAGGTAGAGGGGCATAATGTCAGCCGGGGTTTTCAGCCTGGTTGCATCTTCTTCGGGAAAGGCACTGGCACGCATTTGGGTCCGGGTGCCCCCAGGATTAATACAGTTTACCCGTAAATTCTGGCTGCGATACTCTTCTGCCAGCACCTGCATCATGCCCTCAGTGGCAAATTTAGACACCGCGTAAGCGCCCCAGCCGGCGCGCCCCTGGCGGCCGACGCTGGAGCTGGTAAAGACCAGTGAACCGGCATCTGATTTCAGTAACAGTGGCAGCAGTGCCTGGGTAAGAAAAAAGGTGCTGTCAACGTTGATGCGCATCACCTGTTGCCAGATTTCCGGTGCCAGCGTCATCATCGGTGCGATTTCACCGAGCACCCCGGCATTATGTAACACCCCATCGAGGCGGGGCACCAGCTGGGCGATTTCATGTGCCAGCATGTGGCACTGCTCAGGGGTTGCGGTATCTAAATCCAGCAGGCGGTAATGCACTGGTCCTGAACCGGCCTGAGTTATCCGGTCGGCCACATTGCGCAGTTTTTTATCATTACGGCCAAGCAGCACCAGTTCCGCGCCGTAGCGGGCATAAGTGATCGCCGCCTCGGCCCCGATCCCGTCGCTGGCGCCGGTGACCAGAATAATGCGATTTTGCAGAAGGTCCTGCTTAGGTTGATAATGCACGTTACTCCTCCTCGCGGCTATTGTGGCACGCTCGTCCGGGCGAACCCTTTCCTGATATTAACCTGATAAAATAATCAGCTTTATGCCTGAAAAAGTCAGTTGCTTCAATGAGACATAAGCGAAATTTGTCTGGCGTGCTGGTTAAACAGGCGACGTAACAGACTAACCCGGTTACACTGACAGCTTCTTGTATGGAATGTTAGATTTTGTAAGGCGGAATCCGTGGAGTTACTCTCTTATTATGCTCTTTTTCTGGCTAAAACCGTGACGATTGTCGTTGCGATTGCCGCACTGATTGTGATGATTAGCCATGTTGCGCTGAGAAAGCGTCATGAAGCTGGTCAGCTGAGACTGACCGACCTTGGTGAGCGCTATCGTCATATGAAAGAGGATATGCAGCTGGGACGGATGAAACATCACCAGCAAAAACTGTGGCACAAAGCGCAGAAGAAAAAAGAAAAACAGCAGGAAAAAGCGGAAAAAAAACGCGCCAGACTTGAGGGGGATAACGCTGGCAAACCAGTGCTTTACATCATTGACTTCAAAGGCAGCATGGATGCCGGTGAAGTTGCTTCATTACGTGAAGAAGTATCGGCAGTGCTGGCGGTGGCCGGTGAACAGGATGAGGTGCTGCTGAGGCTGGAAAGTCCTGGCGGCGTTGTGCATGGATACGGTCTGGCGGCGTCGCAGCTTCAGCGCCTGCGCCAGAAAGGAATCAGGCTGACGGTAGCGGTTGATAAAGTGGCTGCCAGCGGCGGTTATATGATGGCCTGTGTGGCGGATAATATCGTGGCGGCCCCTTTCTCCGTGATTGGCTCAATTGGCGTGGTGGCGCAGATACCCAACTTTAACCGGCTACTAAAACGTAACGATATAGATATTGAACTGCATACCGCCGGTCAGTATAAGCGCACGCTGACGCTGCTGGGTGAAAATACCGAAGAGGGACGCGAGAAGTTTCGCGAGGATCTCAATGAAACCCATCTTTTGTTCAAACAGTTTGTCCAGCAAATGCGTCCGACGCTGGATATTGACCAGGTGGCAACCGGCGAACACTGGTACGGCAGTCAGGCCAGAGAAAAAGGGCTGGTTGATGAAATCAATACCAGCGACGATGTTATCCTGCGTCAGCTTGAGCATTTTGAGGTGATTGCGGTGCGCTATCTGCGCAAGAAAAAAATGATGGATCGTTTTACGCACAGCGTCAGTAAAAGCATGGAACAACTGCTGCTACGGTTGTGGCAACGGGGTAACCGGCCGCTGAACTGATCCTCATCGGGCCGTGTTGCCGGCCCGCGATACAACGGGTTTACCTCAACCGGTATTGCGCTGACAGGGTAGTGGTAAGGTATTTAAATAAATTAAATACTACCGTGGATTTTGCTGTCGGCAACCCCTGGTTATCGGGATAAAAATCACCGCTAAATATCAGCAGATCGCCTTGTTGTTTTACCGAAGATACCTGCACCCCGGCTAAATAATCCGCATGGGCCTGCAGTAACCCATTAGCGATAATGAGCAGTTCAGCGGCGCTGATCGTCTGTTGTGATTGCGTCATAAAACCTCCGGCATAAAAAACAGAACAACGCTAAACAGTAACCTGCGTTATGTAAACTGAATGCTAACCGTGTTTAACCCTTTTACGCTGATTATCATCTTGTTTCTGGCGTAAATTGCCGGCGGATGCTAATTAAGTTGCGTAACTGATTTTATCAGGTAGAGTGTGGGCGTTTCAGAATTCCGGCGTAAATTCGCTGGCATGCGGGCGTAGCATGCAGGAAGTTAGCCAGAAAAAGACGTAGTCAATCAGTCGGTTGAAGTCTGTGTTATCAGCCTTCTGACTGAGATCAGCGAGGGTTAAAATTGAGCAACCACCGCACGATTAAGCCGCGCGCTGTTGACTGTTTCAGCTTACGTCTTTTCTTAAACTCGGAAGTTATCATCAGGTAAAGGTAAATATGGGTAAAGCGCTGGTAATTGTTGAGTCCCCGGCAAAGGCCAAAACAATCAATAAATATCTTGGAAAAGACTATGTGGTGAAATCCAGCGTCGGTCATATCCGGGATTTGCCGACCAGTGGCTCAACCGTTAAAAAGAGCACTGACGCTAAAACCAGTAAAACCGGCAAGAAAGATGAAAAGAGCGCGCTGGTCAAGCGAATGGGCGTGGATCCCTGGCATGACTGGAAAGCCGACTATCAGATTCTGCCCGGCAAAGAGAAAGTGGTGTCTGAGCTGAAGAGCCTGGCACAGAACGCAGACCACATTTATCTGGCAACCGACCTTGATCGCGAAGGGGAGGCCATTGCCTGGCATCTGCGCGAGGTTATTGGCGGGGATGATACCCGCTACAGCCGGGTGGTGTTTAACGAAATCACTAAGAATGCTATCCGCCAGGCATTTGAAAAACCTGCCGGACTGAATATCGACCGGGTCAATGCCCAGCAAGCCCGTCGTTTCATGGACCGTGTTGTCGGTTACATGGTGTCACCGCTGTTGTGGAAAAAGATAGCCCGTGGTCTTTCTGCCGGGCGGGTTCAGTCGGTAGCGGTGCGGCTGGTTGTTGAGCGCGAACGTGAAATTAAAGCCTTTGTTCCGGAAGAATACTGGGAACTGGCGGCCAATCTGTCGACGCCGGCGGGCAGCGATTTACCGATGCAGGTAACCCATCAGGGTGATAAAGCATTTCGTCCGGTTAACCGGGCACAAACAGAAGCCGCTATCAGCCTGCTGGAAAAGGCGCGTTATGTCCTCCAGGATCGTGAAGACAAGCCGACCAGCAGCAAGCCGTCTGCACCGTTTATTACTTCAACGCTACAGCAGGCCGCCAGCACCCGGCTGGGTTTTGGTGTTAAGAAAACCATGATGATGGCGCAACGGTTGTACGAAGCGGGCCATATCACCTACATGCGTACTGACTCAACCAATCTTAGTCAGGACGCACTGAGCATGGTGCGCGATTACATTACAAAAAATTTTGGCGATAACTATCTGCCGGCGTCGGCGAATCAGTACGCCAGTAAAGAGAATTCCCAGGAAGCGCATGAAGCAATCCGTCCGTCTGATGTCAGCGTCACTGGCGATAGCCTCAAGGATATGGAAGCCGATGCTCAGAAACTTTATCAGCTGATCTGGCGTCAGTTTGTGGCCTGTCAGATGACGCCGGCGCAGTATGACTCCACCACGCTGACCGTTGAAGCCGCCGGTTTCAGACTGCGGGCTAAAGGGCGTACGCTGCGTTTTGACGGCTGGACAAAAGTCATGCCTGCTCTGCGCAAAGGTGATGAAGATCGGACCTTACCGGCAGTCAGTATTGGTGATGAACTTACCTTGCAGCAACTGATGCCTGCGCAGCATTTTACTAAACCGCCGGCACGTTTCAGCGAAGCTTCGCTGGTTCGTGAACTGGAAAAGCGCGGAATAGGCCGGCCATCAACCTATGCATCAATTATTTCGACGATTCAGGACCGGGGCTATGTGCGGACGGAAAACCGTCGCTTCTATGCCGAAAAAATGGGCGAGATTGTAACTGACCGTCTGGAAGAAAATTTTCGCGACCTGATGAATTACGATTTCACCGCCCATATGGAAAACAGCCTTGATCAGGTAGCCAATAATCAGGCGCAGTGGAAAGCGGTACTGGATAAATTTTTCGCTGATTTTAGTCAGCAGCTCGATCAGGCTGGTAGAGAAGCTGATGAGGGCGGGATGCAGCCTAATCAGATGATCCTGACTTCGATTGACTGCCCGACCTGCGGCCGGAAAATGGGTATCCGTACTGCTACCACCGGGGTATTCCTTGGTTGTTCCGGCTATGCCCTGACGCCAAAAGAGCGCTGTAAACAGACGATCAATCTGATTCCGGAAAATGAAGTGCTTAACGTTCTGGAAGGTGATGATGCCGAAACCAATGCCCTGCGCGCGCGCCGTCGTTGCCAGAAATGCGGTACGGCCATGGACAGTTATCTGATTGATAACCAGCGTAAGCTGCACGTCTGTGGTAACAACCCGGCCTGTGATGGTTATGAAATTGAGCAGGGTGAATTTCGCATCAAGGGCTATGATGGTCCGGTGGTTGAGTGCGAAAAATGTGGTTCAGAAATGCATCTCAGGATGGGGCGTTTCGGCAAGTACATGGCCTGTACCAATGACGAGTGTAAAAACACCCGTAAGATTTTACGCAATGGTGAAGTGGCACCGCCTAAAGAAGATCCGGTGCCGTTGCCGGAACTGCCGTGCGAAAAATCCGATGCATGGTTCGTGCTGCGTGACGGCGCTGCCGGGGTATTTCTGGCCGCTAATACCTTCCCCAGATCCCGTGAAACCCGGGCACCATTGGTTGAAGAGTTACAACGTTTCCGCGACAGACTGCCGGAAAAACTGCGTTACCTTGCGCAAGCGCCTGCTGTCGATGATGAAGGTAATAAAACGCTGGTGCGCTTTAGTCGGAAGACTAAACAACAGTATGTCAGCAGTGAGAAAGAGGGCAAAGCCACCGGCTGGTCTGCTTTCTACATTGATGGCAAGTGGCAGGTCAGTCACAAATAATCCTCCCGGGCCAGCTTCCTGCTGGCCCTGTACTTTTGTCTGTGAGCACTATACATCTGTGACAACAATGTTATAGTGGTTATAGAAAAGGTGTTTCTTATTATATTTTTTTATTAAAACCCGCAAAGCCAGCAGGTTCTGACGTAACGGTGACACGCGATTGGGATAATGAACAATGAAACTGCAGCAGTTGCGTTATATCGTGGAAGTTGTCAATCATAACCTTAATGTTTCCTCCACCGCCGAAGGACTTTATACCTCGCAACCCGGTATCAGTAAGCAGGTACGCATGCTGGAAGATGAACTGGGTATTCAGATTTTTTCCCGCAGCGGTAAGCATCTGACTCAGGTGACGCCTGCCGGTGAAGAGATTATTCGTATTGCGCGTGAAGTCCTGTCAAAAGTTGACGCGATTAAATCGGTAGCAGGGGAGCATACCTGGCCTGATAAAGGTTCACTGTTTGTGGCAACCACCCACACCCAGGCCCGTTACGCGTTACCGAATGTCATTAAAGGTTTTATTGAACGTTATCCACGGGTGTCGCTACATATGCATCAGGGGTCGCCCACACAAATTGCCGAGGCGGTTTCCAAAGGGAATGCTGACTTTGCGATTGCCACCGAAGCGTTACATCTCTATGACGACCTGATTATGTTACCGTGCTATCACTGGAACCGGTCGGTTGTGGTTACCGCTGACCATCCGCTGGCTGACAAAAAGCAGATAAGCATTGAAGAGCTGGCAGAGTATCCATTAGTCACCTATACCTTCGGTTTTACCGGTCGTTCCGAGCTGGATACGGCATTTAATCGCGCCGGCTTAACCCCGCACATTGTTTTTACTGCCACCGATGCCGACGTAATAAAAACCTACGTTCGTCTGGGACTCGGGGTTGGGGTGATTGCCAGTATGGCGGTGGATGCTGTGACGGACGCCGATTTGGTGCGCATTGAGGCAACCGATCTTTTTAGCTACAGCTCAACTAAAATAGGCTTCCGGCGCAGTACTTTTTTGCGCAGCTATATGTACGACTTTATACAACGCTTTGCACCCCACCTGACCCGCGATGTGGTGGACACTGCAGTGGGATTACGCAGTAATGAAGAGATTGAAGCGATGTTCAAGGATATTAAGCTGCCGGTGAAATAGCGAAGTTTACAGGAGATTAATGCCGCCCGATCGATGCCGCCTGAATTATACCCCTGCCAGAAAAACGCCACGCCGTTTTGCAATGATTTTTTTTACCGTTGTCATTTATTTTCCATAAATGACAACGACATCACAGCTTTTACGATTGTCATTTTCTAAATGCGATTCAATGCACAATTTCACCGTTAGCGCTTTGCAGTTAGCTAGGAATATTCTCATACTTTGATTAAAAGCAGATGACAGACGGATTGCTTAAGTCTGGTTTAATTTTGCTGTGATTCACTGAGGTTGCCAGACCGTAATTGACAAGGTAATGGCACAGAAACTGCAGACAGCTAGCGGATTCCAGGGTGTTAAACAGTTATTTGTTACGCGAATGTTCAACATGACGAATTGTGCTGCTGGAGAAAAATAGCTGGATTTTCAGGCAGCAACTGATTAGGATTCATCCCAATTTTTGATTGGTTAAGACAATCGTTTAACTAAGAGTGATTATCAAAAGCTATGGCTACAAGATTATCAGTACAACCTGACTTCGGGCACAAAACCATTAAAGTTGCGCGTAACAGCGACGTGAAACGCAAAGCCTGGCTGGCTATTTTTGCGGGTTGCGCACTTTTCTGGGGTTTTGTGGCGCTGCTGGTCTGGCAGATCTGGAGTTAACGACATGTATCCTCAGCGTCGCCATAACCTCGTACCGGCCCCAGGCAAACTGAGTGAAAAAACCTGCAAGGCAAAAACCCAGGAACTGGTCACCATTCCTGAATCCTGGGGGCTAAACGAGTTACAGCGCAGTTTTATCGACACCATGATTGATAAAAAACTGCGTCGTTAACCTGGCCGGCAAACTGGCAGGAAAGAAGAAAAATCAGGCTGAGATTGCGCTGATTTCCTGGTTAACAGAAAGGAACTCTGATTAAGAAATGAGGTGATGTATGAATAAAACCTTAGTGATTTGGTCAGGTGCCTGGATGTTTTCCGCGCTGGTATGGGCCGCCCTGTACTGGACTGGCATGATGATACGCTGACGCTGTTCCAACCCACTGATTAAGTTAAAACGCCCTGCAGGCAGTGACTGCGGGGCGTTTTGCATTTATTAAATCCCCACTTGTCAAATAGTGTCGTTATCAGGACGTTAGCGGCCTGATGTACTATCTTTAAAGCTAACCCTTCATTTAATCGGGTTATACCAGATGATGTCAGAATTATAAGGAGGAGCAATGTCGTCAGCAGGGGATTTGAGTCAGGACACGCTGGAAGTTGCCGGCCAGCGATACCGTTTTTACAGCCTTCCTCGCGCACAGCAAACACTGGGCGATGTCAGCAAATTACCAAAATCGTTAAAAGTATTGCTGGAAAACCTGCTGCGCTGGCAGGACGGCGATTCGGTCACTGAAGACGATATTATGGCGCTGGCAGCGTGGCAAAAAACGGCACATGCCGAGCGGGAGATTGCATACCGCCCGGCGCGGGTATTAATGCAGGATTTCACCGGTGTGCCGGCAGTGGTGGATTTAGCAGCGATGCGCGAAGCGGTTAAACGGCTTGGCGGTGATGTGGCAAAAGTGAATCCATTGTCACCGGTGGATCTGGTCATTGACCATTCAGTTACCGTTGATGCGTTTGGTCATGATAATGCCTTTGAAGAAAACGTGCGGCTGGAAATGGCGCGCAACCATGAACGTTATGTTTTCCTGCGTTGGGGGCAGAAAGCCTTTAATCGCTTTCGGGTCGTGCCGCCGGGTACCGGTATCTGTCATCAGGTTAACCTTGAGTATCTGGGCCAGTCAGTCTGGCATGAAAAGTTAAATGGCGAGGAGCTAGCCTATCCGGACACCCTGGTTGGCACTGACTCGCATACCACTATGATTAACGCATTAGGCGTACTGGGATGGGGCGTTGGCGGAATTGAAGCGGAAGCCGCGATGCTGGGCCAACCGGTTTCAATGCTGATCCCTGATGTGGTCGGATTTAAGCTGAGTGGTAAGTTACGTCCCGGTATCACCGCCACCGATCTGGTATTAACCGTCACGCAGATGCTGCGTAAACACGGGGTGGTGGGTAAATTCGTTGAATTCTATGGCGATGGTCTGGACGATTTACCGCTGGCGGACCGGGCAACGATTGCCAATATGGCGCCAGAATATGGCGCCACCTGCGGTTTTTTCCCGCTGGATCAGGTCACCCTGGATTATATGCGCCTGACTGGCCGCAGTGAACAGCAGGTTGCGCTGGTGGCCGCCTACGCAAAACACCAGGGGTTATGGCGTAACCCCGGTGATGCACCGGTGTTTACCAGTACCTTATCACTGGATATGAATGAGGTGGAAGCCAGCCTGGCCGGTCCAAAACGCCCCCAGGATCGGGTATCACTCCGCCAGGTGCCGGCCGCGTTCAGCGCCAGCCATGAACTGGAAGTGAATCAGCCAGCGAAGCAACACAACGCGGTAAATTATCTCGATGTTGCCAGCGGTCAGCAGATGCAGCTCAACGACGGTGCCGTGGTGATTGCTGCCATCACCTCCTGTACCAACACCTCTAATCCCAGCGTGCTTATGGCGGCCGGGCTGCTGGCGAAAAAAGCGATTGAGCGGGGACTTAACCGCAAGCCATGGGTAAAAGCGTCGCTGGCACCCGGTTCAAAAGTGGTGTCGGATTATCTGGCGCAGGCTGGCTTGACGCCCTATCTTGATAAACTGGGTTTTAACCTGGTAGGTTACGGTTGTACCACCTGTATTGGTAATTCTGGTCCGCTGCCGGATGCCATCGAGGCGGCCATTAAAGCCGGCGATCTGACCGTCGGCGCAGTGCTTTCCGGAAACCGAAACTTTGAAGGGCGTATTCATCCGCTGGTAAAAACCAACTGGCTGGCGTCACCACCGCTGGTGGTGGCTTATGCGCTGGCTGGAAGCATGAAAATTAATCTGCACAGCGATCCTATTGGTGATGATAACAGCGGTAAGCCGGTTTACCTTAAAGATATCTGGCCGTCACCAGCAGAAATTGCGGCTGCAGTTGAGCAGGTTTCAACCGCCATGTTTAATAAAGAATACGCGGAAGTGTTTGAGGGAACGCCGGAATGGCAGAAAATCCGCGTCAGCGAAGCGGCAACCTACGACTGGGACAAGGGGTCTACCTACATCCGGCTGTCGCCGTTTTTTGATGATATGGAAAAAACACCGAAACCAGTCGAGGATATTCACGGGGCTCGCGTGCTGGCAATGCTGGGGGATTCAGTGACCACCGACCATATTTCACCGGCCGGTAGTATTAAAACGGACAGTCCAGCCGGGCGCTACTTGCTGGCTCATGGCGTTGAACCTCAGGACTTTAATTCCTACGGTTCCCGGCGTGGTAACCATGAGGTGATGATGCGTGGTACTTTCGCTAATATCCGCATTCGTAATGAAATGGTGCCGGGTGTTGAAGGTGGCATGACGCGCCATCTTCCTTCCGGCGAGCAGCTGGCAATTTATGACGCAGCGATGCGTTATAAAGAAACCGCAACGCCGCTGGCGATTATTGCCGGCAAAGAATACGGTTCCGGCTCGAGCCGTGACTGGGCAGCTAAAGGGCCGCGCTTACAGGGTGTCAGGGTGGTGATTGCCGAATCTTTTGAGCGGATACATCGCTCAAATCTGATTGGCATGGGTATTTTGCCGCTTGAGTTTCCGGCGGGTGAGAGCCGCAAGACGCTGAAACTGAGTGGCGAGGAGGTGATTGATATTGACGGCCTTGCCCATCTTAGCCCAGGCTGTAGCGTCAAAGTGGTGCTGACGCGCCCCGATGGCAGTAAGCTGACGCTGGATACCCGTTGTCGAATCGATACCGGTAACGAGCTCACTTATTATCAGAACGATGGCATACTGCATTATGTCATTCGCAATATGCTGAACTGACATCAGCAAAAAAGCCTGGCCTCAGGCCAGGCTTGGTTACCAGAACGGCGGACTTATTTCAACAAATGTCCCATTTTATCGGCTTTGGTATCAAGATAGTGGGCATTTTTCGGATTACGACCAACGATAAGCGGCACGCGTTCCACAATATTAATGCCAGCTTCACTGAGAATTTCCACTTTACGCGGATTATTTGTCAGTAACCGGACTTCATGAATACCCAGCAGCTTAAACATATCGGCACAGAGGGTAAAATCGCGTTCATCAGCGGCAAATCCCAGCTGGTGATTGGCTTCTACGGTATCAAAGCCCTGGTCCTGCAGGGCATAAGCGCGAATTTTGTTCAGCAGACCAATATTACGACCTTCCTGACGGTGATAAAGCAGTACGCCGCGACCTGTTTTGGCAATTTGCGCCAGAGCGGCTTCCAGCTGAAAGCCGCAGTCACAGCGTAAGCTGAACAAGGCATCACCGGTCAGGCATTCAGAATGAACACGCGCCAGCACCGGATGATTATCACTGACATCGCCGTAAACTAATGCCACATGATCGTGGCCCGTTGCCAGTTCTTCAAAACCCACCATGAGGAAATCACCCCAGGGGGTGGGCAGTTTGGCTTCCGCCACCCGTTTAAGCTGCATTTTTTTCTCCAGAAACGCATGATCATTCAATGGCATTGTCAGCCTGTGCTGAGCGGGCAACGCAACCATCGTTTGTCCGGCGGCTATTTTGCCACATCCTGGCCGGGGAGGGGTAACGCAAAGAGCGTTTAATGCTTTTCGTCATTGATACCACTTTTCCCATTTATAGGTTATTATTTTTTCTACTATTTTATTGAAGTAATCGATTAATAAGCGATTGTCACGGGAAAACAGAATGGCTGAGATTGTCAAGCGTACCGGTTTCGGCGCGCTGATACTGATTATGATGCCATTGCTGGTCTGGTTATCTGGCTGGCAGTGGACGCCGGGTGGCAACAGCGCATGGCTGTATGCGTTGTATGGGCTAACCGAAAGTGTCACCCGTCCCTGGGGCATACTCACCAGCGCTGTGTTAAGCGGCTGGTTTCTCTGGTGTCTGCGCTTTCGTCTCCGGCCGGCGCTGGTATTGCTGCTCATTATGCTAGCGGCAATCACCTGCGGGCAATACAGTAACCATGCGATTAAAGCACTGGTGAAAGAGCCCCGGCCTTATGTCCTGTGGCTGGAGCAGGTTTATCAGGTAAACAATAGCGATTTTTATGGCCAGAGCCGGCAAGCGCGTAGTCAGCAGGTGACGCGCCTGATTGCGCAGGATAATCGGATTCCTCACTGGCTGAAACCTCACTGGGCATTTGAAACCGGCTATGCGTTTCCGTCGGGCCACAGCGTGTTTGCCGTTAGCTGGGCATTATTGAGCGTCGGGCTGCTGTGGCCGCGGCGTCACTATAAAACGATTGTGGTAATGATGCTGTGGGCCAGCGGGGTGATGTGCAGTCGGTTGGTATTAGGCATGCACTGGCCGCGCGATCTGGCGGCGGCGGTACTGGTTAGCTGGCTACTGGTCATGCTGGCAAGCTGGTGTGCCCTGCGCTGGAGCGGTTCATTGTCGCCGCCAGCACAGGAGCAGCGGGAAATTACCCGCCGGCAGAATCCCCATTAGCATTGTTTTTACTGATTCCGTCCCCATAACTTGCAGATGGTCAGTGAAGACGCAGGATTACAAGCAATACGGCGTTTTTTTTGGCATAATTCATCTGCTTAATCTCGGCAACAGGACCAACCGTGAAATATTTACTGCTCTTTTTACTGGTTTTGGTGATTTTCATTATTTCAATCACCCTGGGAGCCCATAACGATCAGCAGGTCACCTTTAACTTTTTGCTGGCACAAGGCGAGTTTCGTATCTCGACGTTGCTGGTATGCCTGTTTGGCGCGGGCTTTTTGCTCGGCTGGACCCTCTGCGGTCTGTTCTGGCTGCGGCTGCGCGTGCAGCTGGCTCACAGTCAGCGTAAACTGAAGCGTATTCAGCAACAAATCCAGAATGACCAGGCGCTGGCAGTGACACAAACACCGCAGGCGAAGGAATAACGTTCTATGTATGAGCTGCTGTTTCTGTTACTGCCCGTCGCCGCCGCTTATGGCTGGTATATGGGGCGCAGGAGTGCGCAGCAGCATAAGCAGCAGGAAGCGAATCGCCTGTCACGCGACTATGTCGCAGGGGTAAACTTTCTGCTGTCCAATCAGCAGGATAAAGCAGTCGATCTGTTTCTGGATATGCTGAAAGAGGACAGCGGCACCGTAGAAGCACATCTTACCCTTGGTAATCTGTTCCGTTCCCGTGGCGAAGTCGATCGGGCAATACGCATTCACCAGGCGCTGATGGAAAGCGCATCACTCTCTTATGAACAGCGGCTGCTGGCTATCCAGCAGCTGGGACGGGACTATATGGCCGCCGGTTTTTATGATCGGGCCGAAGAGATGTTCAGCCAGCTGACTGATGAAACCGATTTTCGCGTCAGCGCCCTGCAGCAGCTGCTGATTATTCATCAGGCCGTCAGTGACTGGCCGAAAGCGATTGACGTGGCTGAAAAACTGGTGCGTCAGGGCAAAGACACTCAGCGTCTGGAAATAGCCCATTTTTACTGTGAACTGGCGCTGCAGGCATTAGGCAGCGATGATCTTGATCGGGCAATCAGTCTGCTGAAAAAAGGCGAAGCTGCCGATCGTGACAGCGCCCGGGTCTCGATTATGATGGGACGTATTCACATTGCCAAAGGTGATTACAGCCGTGCGGTAGAGCGTTTACAGCGCGTGCTGGAACAGGACAAAGAGCTGGTTAGCGAAACGCTTGAGATGCTGGAAAATTGTTACAAGCAGCTTAATCAGCCGGCCGCATGGGTTGATTATTTACGCCGCTGTGTTGAAGAAAATACCGGCGCTGCGGCGGAACTCTATCTGGCGGATATTATTGAACACCAACAGGGTACAGAAGCGGCACAGTTGTATATCAACACACAAATGCAGCGTCATCCGACAATGCGCGGCTTTTATCGTTTAATGGATTTTCATCTGCAGGAAGCTGAAGACGGCCGGGCCAAAGAAAGTCTGCAGGTATTGCAAGGGATGGTTGGTGAACAGATCCGGACTAAGCCGCGCTATCGTTGTGATAAATGCGGTTTTACCGCCCACGCCTTGTACTGGCATTGCCCATCCTGTCGAGCCTGGTCTTCAGTAAAGCCAATTCGCGGGCTCGACGGACAGTAAACCGGAAACACGCTGGTCGGTTGCCAGCGATTATTAGTGACAACATACTTATCAGGGATGAGTTTAGTTACAACATACTAGTCGGTTATTACCTGAGTCCGGCAGCGGCAACCTCAGGCGATAGTCTGCGAGGCCCGCTAAGTCATTACCGTCACAAAGGGTGATTTTTTTCGCCATCCCGGTAGAATGCTTGCGATTTCGTATGCTCACAAATGAGGCCAGAACATGCCAACACCCGTTGTCCAGTCCCCGGTAGTGGTCGCGCTAGATTATGCTGATTGTCATCGTGCGCTGGCGTTTGTAGATCAAATCGACCCGCGGAGCTGCCGGCTGAAAGTGGGCAAAGAGATGTTTACGCTGTTCGGACCGCAGTTTGTCAGGCAGCTGCAACAACGTGGTTTTGCGGTTTTTTTAGACCTTAAATTCCATGATATTCCTAACACCGTTGCACGCGCAGTTGCTGCAGCGGCAGAGCTTGGCGTCTGGATGGTTAATGTACATGCCAGCGGGGGGCTGCGTATGATGCAGGCGGCGCGCGATGCCTTACGCCCATTCGGGGAGTCCGCGCCATTGTTGATTGCGGTAACCGTGCTCACCAGTATGGATGGTGGCGATTTAGCCGCGCTCGGTATTCACCAGTCACCGGCAGAATATGCCCTGCATCTGGCCAGCCTGACGCAGCAGAGTGGCCTGGATGGTGTTGTCTGTTCCGCCTGGGAAGCGGTGAGGTTCAGACAACAGTTTTCTGCTGATTTTAAACTGGTAACGCCAGGTATCCGCCCGGCGGGCAGTGCCAGTGATGACCAGCGACGCATCATGACGCCGCAGCAGGCTAAGGTTGCGGGCGTTGATTATATGGTTATTGGGCGTCCTGTGACTCAGGCCGAGGATCCGGCCAGCGCATTGCAACAAATTCTGGCCTCGCTGGAGGAAGCATAAATGGGTGCTAATAATAGCCGTCTGGTTTACTCGACCGGCATTGGACGTATTAACCCGGAGGAAGACAAACCGGCACGTCCCAGGGGGGATGGTATTGTGCGCATTCAGCGCCAGACCAGCGGGCGTAAAGGTAAAGGCGTCTGCCTGATTTCCGGTATTGACCTCGATGATGATGCGCTGCAACAGCTGGCTGCCGCTCTGAAGAAAAAATGCGGCTGCGGTGGTGCGGTTAAAGACGGCATCATTGAAATTCAGGGGGACAAACGCGAATTACTGAAAACGTTGCTGGAAGAAAAGGGCATGAAAGTGAAACTGGCTGGCGGCTGAAGCGTTTTATTAAGGCCGCAGGTTTAAAATAATATCAGCCTGTTTAACGCTGCGGCCTCGCTGTTCAACGCGGGAGTGTATTGAATAAAAATTATTTACTGACCTGATGACCGATAATACCCCCTACTGCCGCACCGCCCAGGGTGCCAAGACCGCTACCACCGGTCAGAATATTTCCCCCTACCGCGCCGACACCGGCACCAATCGCGGTATTACGGTCGCGTTTGGACCAGAGTGAGCAAGCCGTCAGAGAAACCGCCAGCACGCCAGCCAGCATCACCGCAAAAATACGCTTACTGCTTGTATTCATAATACTTCTCCTTTGAAAACCTGCAGCGCTGTTGATTGAGACTTTTCAGCCAGCTGCATCATGTCGTGGTTTACCGTTTAACACGGAGAATTCCCTGTCTGGCATTTGCCGTTGCGCGTTTGTCACGCAGCTGTCATTGCATATGGATGCGCAGCGCCAGAGGAGTAGAACGCAACCTGGTTAACACTGACACCGGTGGTTTTTATCCAGTTAAATTGTAACTATTGCTGGTTACATTTACAGGTAAAAATTCTGAAATCGTAACAAGCTGATGCACATTAACATTGTTTACTGTTGGTAATCATTTCAGGCGAATTCACTGCTATATCAAGGCAATATCAGGCGATTATTTTTAACAACGCTAATATTTTTATTCAGTGATATGAAGGGGATAAGGTTTATTTTTACATTGAAAATCAACCATCCATTCAGTGAAACGTCGGTCTGGATTAGTCTGACGATGCGATAGACGCATTAATCATTGAGGATATGACTATGACAGTAATTAATCAGACTACCTGCCGGTTATTCAGCGAAGCAGGTAAAACCACCCAACTTTCTGCTTACTATGAAGAAGAACGTCGCACCATGTGGATGCTGCTACGTTCGCAGCCCAGACCAAGCTTCAATCATCTGCTGATTGAGGAAATCATGAACCTGAGTTATGCCGCCCGGCGCTCCGGATTGAAGATTGATTTCTGGGTAACCGGTTCGCTGGTACCATCAATGTTCAATGTCGGGGGAGATTTACGCTTTTTTGTTGAAACGATTAAATCCGGCCAGCGTGAAGCGCTGCGCGCGTATGCCCGCGCCTGTGTTGATTGCGTACACGCGGCGGCAAGGGGCTTTGATACCGGTGCGGTCACGCTGGCGATGATTGAAGGCAGTGCGCTAGGGGGCGGGTTTGAAGCCGCGCTGGCACATCACTTTATTCTGGCGCAAACCAATGCACGCATGGGGTTTCCGGAAATCGCTTTTAATTTGTTTCCCGGTATGGGGGGGTATTCGCTGGTTGCCCGCCGTGCCGGGATGAAGCTGGCGGAGGAGTTGATCTGTGAAGGTGAAGCACATACGGCAGAATGGTTCGAAACCCGCGGCCTGGTGGATAAATTGTTCCAGCCTGGCGATGGTTACCGCGCTACCCGAACGCTTATTGATACCCTGGCTCCCAAGCTAAATGGCGTAAAAGCTATGTTGCGCGCGCGTCAGCGCGTGCTGCAACTTGATCGTTCAGAACTGATGGATATTACAGAAGACTGGGTTGATTCTGCTTTTACGATTGGCGCCGGCGATCTGGCTTATATGGAGCGTCTGGTGTTGTTGCAAAACCGGCATAGTGCGCAAATATTGCGTAAAGCCGGTTAATCCGGCGGTTTCGCTAAGGTTTGCTATGATGCTTAAGCCAGTGCTCGAGGGCCTCTGCGGGCATTGGCTTTGCATGTAAAAACCCTTGCCGGGCATTCACGCCGTTGGCAATAACAAATTTATCCTCTTCAACGGTTTCAATACCTTCAGCAATAACGCACAAATCCAGCGCTCTTGCGACGGCAACGATGGCCCGCACCAGCGACTGTGAAACCGGCTGGAGATTAACTCCGCGGATAAAGCTTTGATCAAGTTTGATAGCATTGATGGGAAAACGGGTAAGCTGTGACAGCGAAGAGTAGCCAGTACCAAAATCATCAAGGTGAATTTGTGCACCGAGCTGGCGAAACAGCTGCATCAGCGCCAGCACCTGATCTTCATTTTCAATCAGGCAACTTTCGGTTAGTTCAATATCCAGCGGACAATCCTGCAACCCGGCGGTATCCAGCGCCTGCTTTAAATCGTTATATAAACTGTGATCCATGAGCTGGCGCGGTGAAACATTAACGGCAATTCTCAGAGGAATACCTTTACGCCGCCATTCAGCAAGCTGTGTAATAACGCTCAGCAGTACCCAGCGACCAAGGGGAACAATCAATCCTGACTCTTCTGCATAGGGAATAAAGTCGGCAGGTGCCACCAGACCACGCTCAGGCGAGTGCCAGCGTACCAAGGCCTCGGCACTGGTTACCCGGCCATCAGTATCGACTTTAGGCTGATAGTGAATCACCAGTTGCTGCTGCTCCAGCGCTTTACGAAGATTGGTATCAAGCCAGATGTATTCAAACGCGCGCTGATTCATTTCAATACTGAACACGCATTGTTTTCCCCGGCCATTTTCCTTGGCGTAATACATTGCGGTGTCCGCATTGCGAATCAGACTTTCTCTGTCTTCACCATGTTGCGGGCTGATAGCAATACCCACTGAACAGCCGGAATAAACTTCTATAAGACCAATACGAAACGGTTGCTTGAGCCGTTCGAGGATGCGTTCTGCCAGGTCAACCAGCGCTGCTTTACTGGTATTTTCGGCCAGTATTAAAAATTCATCGCCCCCGAGGCGTGCCAGTGCTTGTTCTTTTTCCAGACAGCCGAGAATGGCCTGTGAAACCGCCTGAAGCAGCTGGTCACCAAACATGTGGCCATAGGCATCATTGACCTTTTTAAAATTATCGAGGTCAAGATAGACCAGGCCTACCTCACTGTCGCCTCGCTGTTCCAGGGCTTCGCATATTTCCTGGGTAATGGCATTACGATTTGGCAATCCGGTAATGTTATCGGTATTTGCCAGCACGCGAAGCCGCTCCTGTGCACGGCGCTCTTCGGTAATGTCGATCCCGGAACAGATCAGAAAAACTTCATTACGCCCGCTGCCGCTATGAACAAATTTATTACGAAACAGGAATAAGCGCTGCCCGCGTTTGGTCTTGACCCAGCGTTCAACTTCATAAGACTGACCATTGCGAAAAAAACCGGTGATATTACGCCGTGATGCCGCTGCTTCCTGTTTTGTCATAAACAGCTGAAACACGTTTCTGCCAATGACTTCCTGTTCCTTCAGGCCGGTATATTCCTCACTAAGGCGGTTAAAACGCTGAATGTTGCCACGACGATCGACAATCACAATCACCGAATTGGCTTCTGAAACCACCTGTTCGGCAAATGACAGGCCATGCTGTAAATCACGTGCCACGCCGCTACTGTCACCCCATGCCGAGGCGGTGCCTTTCCACTGATGCTGATTAATTTTACGTCCCACCAGGTGCAGGGATAATGTTTCTCCCTGCACATTGAGGGTTAAATTCACGCTGGCAGTAATTCCGGTCATGGAGCGAATCAGGCTGGCCTGGGGCGCAGTTAAGGGGACCGCCAGACGAACAGGCGATTTCTCGTCCAGAGCAAAACAGAGTGCATCGCTATCAGAAGTCAGACGCCAATGGGGGCTGGTGGTACCGAAACAGGTGTATAGCAACGTTTGCCCCAACTCATCGGTCATGTTTAATTCCTCAGCGATAGTAACAGTGCAGGCATATTTCTCTATTTTAGCAATACTATTCAGAGAGCTGTATCGTTACAGGCTGGATAATGAAGAAATTTTTTATTATCAGATCGGCGTAGTGGATGCAAAACACCCCGGTTATCCACCGGGGCTAATCTGTTCAGCAGGGGCATCGTCCCGCCGCGCCAGCCTTGCCTGGATAGCGTTTTTCAAGGCAGTAACGATGAAACTGGCGAGGGGTCATCGGCATTTTTTCCGGATGGTTACGCTGCAGATGACGCCGATAAGCCTGATAATCGCCCACCACAACCATCAGGCGAAAACTTTGCGCCAGCCGGGTTAAAAACAGGCGCCAGCCGCCACCGGCTGTGGCGGGAGATAGATTAAGCGGAATGAATTTTTTTGCCCGGACAGGCGCAACAGGGCGTCGCCATACTTTAACTGCGCTAAACATGGTTGACCTCATCACGTAATAGTGGCGTGGCTTCATGAGCGGTGATCTGGTCGCTGGCTAATGCCCGGCGAATGACCAGTAATCCGGCGATCAGCATTGTCACGGCTACCAGCATAAAGAAACCACATAATGCGGCATTGATCTGATTACTTAAGACAATCGTGTGCATATCTGTCACGGTTTTGGCTGGCGCAATGATCACGCCATTATCGATTCCTTGTGTAAATCGCTTTGCCTGAGCGAGGAAGCCGATTGCCGGCGTGTTATCGAATATTTTCTGCCAGCCGGCGGTCATTGAGGTAATAAATAACCACAGGGTGGGGACGATGGTGACCCATGCATAGCGCTGTTTTTTCATTTTAAACAGCACCACGCTGCCGAGGATCAGCGCCATTGATGCCAGCATCTGGTTACCAATGCCAAACAGTGGCCATAAGGTATTAATGCCCCCGAGTGGATCGATGACGCCCTGATAAACAAAGAATCCCCAGCCGGCTACCGCCACGGCAGTGCCGGCGATATTCCCCGCCCAGGAACGGGTATTGGCCAGTGAAGGAACAATAACCCCGACTAAATCCTGGACCATAAAACGGCAGGCACGGGTGCCGGCATCAACGGCAGTCAGGATAAACAATGCTTCAAACAGGATGGCAAAGTGATACCAGAATGCCATCATCGCCCGGCTGTTTATGACCTCAGTAATAATATGCGCCATGCCAATGGCGAAAGTTGGCGCGCCGCCGGCTCGTGAAAGAATAGAGGTTTCACCAACATCCTGAGCAATTCGCGACAGGGTGTCTGGTGTCAGTACAAAGCCCCAGCCATTAATCACCTGTGCTGCATTGTCAACCGTAGTGCCAATTACTGAGGCCGGGGCATTCAGAGCAAAATACACCCCGGGATCGATAACCGAGGCGCAAATCAGCGCCATGATGGCGACGAAGGATTCCATCAGCATTGCCCCATAGCCAATAAAGCGGATATGGCTTTCGCGCTCTATGAGTTTTGGCGTGGTGCCGCTGGAAACCAGCGCATGAAAACCAGAAATCGATCCACAGGCGATAGTAATAAACAAAAACGGAAATAAGTGGCCGGAAAAAACCGGTCCGCTGCCATCAATAAAACGGGTGACAGCCGGCATTTTTAATTCAGGCATCGCAAAGACGATGCCGACAGCGAGGCCCAGAATAACGCCAATTTTGAGAAAGGTGGACAAATAATCTCGTGGTGCCAGCAGTAACCATACCGGTAGCACGGAAGCGATAAAACCGTAAATAACCAGTACCCATGTCAGGGTGGTGCCAGGTAGAGTAAAAAAAGGTCCCCAGAAAGGATGCTGTGCCACGCTACCGCCATAAACGATGGCGGCCATCATCAGCACAAAGCCGAGTAACGAGACTTCAAGCACGCGGCCAGGCCGGAGATAACGCATGTAGATGCCCATCAGCAGCGCAATTGGCAAGGTAGCGGCAATAGTAAATAGTCCCCATGGGCTGTTAGCAAGGGCTTTTACTACCACCAGTGCCAGCGCGGAGAGGATGATTATCATGACGCCAAAGGCGCCGAGCATGGTGACTACGCCGGCGAATGGCCCCAGTTCCTGTCGGGCCATTTCGCCAAGGGAACGTCCATCACGCCGGGTGGAGATAAACAATACCAGAAAGTCCTGAACGGCACCGGCAAACACCACGCCCACCAGAATCCACAGGGTGCCGGGTAAAAATCCCATTTGCGCCGCCAGTACCGGACCCACCAGCGGGCCAGCACCGGCAATGGCGGCAAAGTGATGGCCGAATAATACCCATTTATTGGTTGGTACGTAATCCAGGCCGTCGTTATACCGTTCGGCCGGGGTCAGCCGGTTATCATTGAGCTGAAAAATTTTGCGTGAAATAAACAAGCTATAGAAACGATAAGCAATGCAATAACAGGCAATCGCCGTTACAACCAGCCACAGCGCATTGACCTGCTCACCCCGCTTGAGTGCCAGTACGGAAAAGGCGCCGGCGCCGGTCAGCGCCACTACCAGCCAGATTAACATCGACCTGATATTTTTCATTACTTCTCTCCTTGTCATTTTGCTGATGACGTATCAGAAAGGTTAAGGAAGGTTAAGGAAAGTTAAGGAAGGTTAAAAGTAAATTAAATGGCGGCGGCAGGGGGGGGGGGGTTATTGGTAAAATTGTGATTTAACAGGCATTTTTAGCCAGTTAAATCCAATAAATGAACAGCCAGTTTAACGGCCATTGAGCAGGGCAGTGGCAGATAGGTAAGAAGTCTTAATGCGCGGGTCAGGAGAGGCTGAAAATTTTTGGTGAGGCCGTTTCCGGCCTCACCGCTTTGGCTATGAAGCCGGGCGAGCGACGATACTGCGGGTTTCCATGCGCACTTCGGCAATAGTAACCTCAATGAGGTCAGAGACGCGCCAGACAACCTGGCCTTTAATTTCCACCGTGCCGTTTTCCTGGCTGCAAACCAGTTCGTCACGAACTGCATGCAGAAAGGGAGCAGGAATAAAGGCGACGGCGCCGTTATCCAGCAGTCGGACGCGCATGCCGCCGCGTGAAATATCAATAATTTCAGCGCTGAAACGCTGGTCGGTCGCGGCAGCTTTTTGCAGAAAGCGGGCATATAACCAGTCACCCACATCCCGTTCAGCCATACGATTAAGACGCCGGCGTTCGCTCATCTTTTGCGTAATCTCGTCGGCAGGGCGTTGCGCCTGTTCACCGCGGATAATGGCTTTTAACAGACGATGGTTAATCATATCGCCATATTTACGGATGGGTGAAGTCCAGGTGGCATAGGCGTCGAGACCCAGTCCGAAATGTGGTCCGGGTTCGCTGCTGATTTCAGCGAAGGACTGAAAGCGCCGGATACGGCTGTCGAGAAATTGTGTCGGTTGATTGTCGAGCGCTCTGCGTAGCTGACAAAAACCCTGCAGGGTGGTGAGTGCCTGAGGATCGGTTTGCACACCGTGATTTGCCAGTACTGCGCTGGCTTGTGCCGCATTGCTGCTGTCAAAACCAGGATGAACGTTATACACGCCAAAACCGAGTTTATCACGCAGTACCCTGGCGGCGCAGATGTTTGCCGCAATCATCGCTTCTTCCACGATGCGATTGGCCGTGCGGCGTGGTTCCGTGACGATATCCAGCACTTCCCCTTTTTCACCCAACAGAAAGCGGTAGTCCGGCCGATCTTTGAACACCAGCGCATGCGTCTGACGCCATTCAGTGCGCGCGAGGCTGAGGCGATGCAACAGCCGAAGCTGTTGTGCAACCGCATCATTCTGCGGTTGCCAGCTGCCGGTATTTTCCAGCCAGTCGGAAACATCGTCATAGGCCAGCCGGGCTTTAGATTCAATCCAGGCAGTGAAAAAAACCACATCATCATGCAAACTACCGTCTGCTGCTACGGTAACGCGGCAAACCAGTGCCGGACGCCGTTCATCAGGACGAAGTGAGCAGAGATCGTCAGACAGCTGACGTGGCAGCATCGGGATATTAAAACCCGGCAGGTAGTTAGTGAAAGCCCGTTCTGCCGCAATGCGATCCAACGGGCTGTCAGCGGCAACCCAGGCGGTTGGATCGGCGATGGCGACGGTCAGCTGCAGCTCGCCAGCGGGGGTCTCGCTGACAAACAGCGCGTCATCCATATCTACGGTACTGGCACTGTCGATCGTAATGAATGTCAGTGCCGTTAAATCTTCGCGCGGCAGCTGCTCATCCAGCATTTCCGGCGTTGCCACGTCCGGGGCCTCGCGCTCAAGATTATGACGTGACAACGTCACCCACCAGGGTGCCAGATGATCGTCAGCAAAGGTAATGTATTCACTGAGTTCAGCATAAAAGCCGCGGTCGCCCTTGAGCGGATGACGACGCATTTCAGCAACGGCCCAGTCACCGGCGTTAAATTCATGAGTCAGGTTACGTGCCGGACGACAGGAAATGGCCTCTTTAAGCAGCGGATGATCCGGCACGATGGACAGACGATCGTCTTTTTTCTGTACCCGGCCAACAAACCGGGTCAGAAAGGGTTCTACCAGAGTTTCAGGATCGGCAATTTCACGATCTTTATCGGTCTGGATAATGGCCACCACGCGATCGCCATGCATTACTTTTTTCATAAAGGGGGGCGGAATGAAGTAGCTTTTTTGCGCGTCTACTTCAAGAAAACCAAAGCCTTTTTCCGTGCCTTTTACTAAACCTTCCACCCGGGGCGTCTGGGCGTGAAGTTTTTCTTTAAGCTGCGCAAGCAGCGGATTATCCTGGAGCATAATTTAAACAGTTTAAGTGATCGGGAAGCGGGTGACAGTTTTACGCGAATCGCGCCCGGGCAGCAAGGTTAATATTCCTGACCGTCGCTGGCTGATACGCTAAAACAGCTGGCGCGCTGCCCGCGCCATTAACGGTACGGGCAGATAACCCTCAGGCAACACGCTGCTGGTCATGATGCTGGGAGCGGCTGATTTTAACCGGCACCGATTTGGAAGTCGGGGTACCGCTGTCATCACCATAGCTGCTGAGAGGAACCAGCGGGTTAGTTTCCGGATAATAGGCGGCCAGATTGCCACGGGGAATGGCGTAGGGTACCAGCTTGAATCCTTCCACCCGGCGGGTAATTCCGTCGTTCCATACCGTTTCAATATCGACGTTTTCGCCGGCTGCCAGCCCCAGTTCAGCCATATCATCAGGGTGGATAAACAGCACTTCACGCTGACCATAAACGCCGCGATAGCGGTCATCGAGACCGTAAATCGTGGTGTTGTACTGATCGTGCGAACGCAGGGTTTGCAGGGTAAAAGGAACCGTCAGGTTATCGACTGCCGGAAAAAGTGAAACCGGCAGGGCGGAGGCATTAAAATTGGCTTTGCCATTGTGGGTATTGAACCGATATTGCGCGGCGGCATTACCCAGCCAGAAACCACTAGGCTTTTCACACTGATTATTGAAGTCTTCAAAGCCGGGAATGGTTGCAGCAATATGATCACGAATCAGATTGTAATCGGCGGCTAATGCCAGCCAGTCAACTTTTTGCTTGCCGAGGGTTGCCTGTGCGATGCCGGCGACAATAGCGGTTTCAGAACGCTGCGTACTGGCCAGCGGTTTACCCACGCCCTGGGAAGCATGCACCATGCTGAAAGAGTCCTCAACGGTGACAAACTGCGGACCACTGGCCTGAATATCTTCTTCAGTGCGGCCAAGCGTAGGCAGAATTAATGCTTCGTGGCCAGGCACCAGATGAGTCCGGTTAAGCTTAGTACTGATTTGCACCGTCAGCCCGCAACGTTGCAGCGCCATTTCGGTGCGCGGACTGTCAGGGGCGGCGGCGGCCAGATTGCCGCCAAGGGCGATCAATACTTTAATTTCACCACGAAGCATTGCCTGCAGGGCCTGAACGGTATTATGTCCTGCTGCACGCGGCGGTGTGAAATCAAAATGGGCAGCCAGCCGGTCAAGAAACGCCGGGCTGGGTTTCTCATCAATGCCCATCGTCCGGTTGCCCTGCACATTGCTGTGTCCGCGAACCGGGCAGAGGCCGGCCCCCGGTTTGCCCAGCTGACCAAACAGCAGCTGAAGGTTAACAATTTCCCGTACGGTATCCACCGAATGTTTATGTTGTGTGATACCCATTGCCCAGGTACAGATCACGCGTTTTGCCTGCTGATAAATAGCGGCAGCCTGGCGCAACTGTTGTTCGCTGAGTCCTGACTGGTGGATAATAGTGGACCAGTCGGTGGCATCCACCGCGGCCAGGTAGTCCGCCAGTCCGTCGGTATGTTCGGCGATAAATTCCGCGTCGAAGATACCCGACTCACCGGCTTCAATACGCTGACGATGAGTTTCCAGTAACGCTTTGACCATGCCACGCACTGCGGCCATATCACCGCCGAGATTGGGCTGATAATAGGTTGAACTGATGGTGCCTGATTTTGGTGTGAGAAGTTCTACCGGGTTTTGTGGGTCGGCAAAGCGTTCCAGACCGCGTTCACGCAAGGTATTAAAGGTTACGATACGTGCGCCCCGATCCGCCGCGTGACGCAGGCTATGCAGCATACGCGGATGATTGGTCCCCGGATTCTGACCGAAAACAAAGATCGCGTCAGCCTGTTCAAAATCGTGCAGCAGAATGGTGCCTTTACCGACGCCTATACTGCGTTTCAGGCCGGTACCGCTGGCTTCATGGCACATATTGGAACAATCAGGAAAGTTATTGCTGCCCGCCATGCGACCAAACAGCTGATAAAGCCAGGAGGCTTCGTTACTGGCGCGTCCTGAGGTATAAAGCTCCATCTGATCGGGATTATCCATCGCCTGAATATGGCGGGCAATCAGGGCAAAAGCCTCATCCCAGCTGATGGCTTCGTAATGATCGGTTGCCCGATTATAGCGCAGCGGTTCGGTAAGCCGTCCCTGGTATTCCAGAAAATAGTCACTTTGCTGATACAGCTGGCTGACGCTGTAACGTTTAAAGAATCCGGCGTCGATATAGCGACGGGTGGCTTCCCTGGTCACGGCCTTGGCGCCGTTTTCACAGAAGCTGAAGGTGCTTTTATTGTCATCACCCCAGGCGCAGCCGGGACAGTCGAAACCTTTTGCTTTATTGACGCGCATCAGGTTACGCAGGTTTTTAATTACCTGTTTGCTGTCAAATACAAAACGCGTGGTGGCTTCCAGTGAACCCCAGCCACCGGCGGCGGCCTGATACGGTTTAATCTGCGATTTAAATTTCATAGGAGCAGGTGATTTGTTATTGGTGTGTTAATGATATACGACTTTCCAGTATTAGAAGTGTGATTGCTGGTGAATAAAATGTCTAATTGATTACCAGAATCAAGCGATAAACCGCCTTTATCGTGACCGGCTATTTTTTGTGATCTGACGCACGTATATAGCGTTATATGGTTAAATTCAGCGCGGCTGAAAAAATAATATCGGTGGCCTGTTGCAGGGTAATTTCTACGCCTGAATTAACATTCTGCCGCCGGCCATAGCGACAAGAGTCTGGTTTAATCTGCATCATCCGGTTTTTTTTCTTTAAGGTAACTTCTGAGCGTATCGCGAAGGGCCTGGTTATCATCGTTCTCCAGACCTGCGGCCTCATATTCCTGCGCCAGATGGATTATTACATCGTCAAACTTGCCTTTAAAACTGATGTTATTCAGGGCAACCTGCTGCTGCATCAATTCACGCAATATTTTTATTTCAATGGTTAACTGGTGAACGCGCTGTTCCAGTTGCGCAATACGTGATACGTCAGACATGAAACCTCCTGGCAAAAAGCGGTGACAGACTGACAGCACCCGCTGTTGTCAGTCTGCTGCAATGTGACACAATCCATGATGTAAAATCGATAGCCGGCTAACGTCTTCAGATTATTCCTGGCTTTAGCCGGTAAAATCCCGGTGCGGGTTCAGCACAACAGAAGGCAAACATTCAGTGACACTGCTTGCACGGGCTTGCTCTGGTATAGTTCAGGCTATGGCCGGGGATGGAAGGGAGACAGAAAATCGACATCAAACAATTAATATACCTGTGTAACCTTGAGCGTGAGCGTCACTTTGGCCGGGCCGCAGAAGCCAGTTTTGTCAGTCAGCCAACGCTGTCAATGCGGCTAAAAAATCTTGAACGTGAGCTGGGCGTGTCACTGATTAATCGCAGTAATAATTTTGCCGGGTTCACCGCCGAAGGAGAGCGGGTGCTGGACTGGGCGCGTGAAATTGTTTCGGTGTATCAGGGACTGAAGCTGGAAGTGGAATCACTTAAGTATGGTGTTAACGGAACCTTACGTATCGGTGTGGTGCCGCAGTGTAGCCTGGCGCTGGCGGCGTTACTGACCGGGATCAGTCAGCAGTTCAGACAGCTTGATTACCGGGTGGCGGTGTTGAGTGCCGACCAGCTGCTTGACGCACTTGTCAGTCATACCATCGATGCCGGCATTGGTTTTTTTGAGCTGGCAACGCTAAGCGGTCTGCAGTTTCAGGCTCAGCCACTGATTGATCGCGGTGTTGAACTGGTGTTCAACCCGGCATTTTTTTCCCCACCGGTGGCTGCACGTCTGACGCTCAGCGATCTGGCGGCGTTGCCGTTATGTCTTGCAGAACCTACACGCTATTTTCGTCGCTACCTTGATAGTCAGTTTCGTGAAGCCGGTGTGACAGCGCGCATTGTAATGGAAAGTAGCTCCATATTTCAGCTTATGCAGGCGGTGTATTGCGGACTCGGCTGTGCGCTTTCACCGGTGGGACACCTGTTACCCGGGATGATGCCGGCGTTACAAACCCTACCGCTGGAGATTACCCCGATGGCGCGCTACGGCGCGCTAGCGATTGCCGCGCCCGGGCGCGCTACGCCGCTGGCGCAACGCTTTTTTGACGCCGCGCGTAGCACGATTATTGCGGCGACAGCGAACCCAGGGTCTGAAACAGGCGATTTTTCCAGTTAGTGAAAGCGATCTGTTCAATCAGTAACCAGATTTGCGCGGTTGTCATCTGCTGACGTAGTGCGTGCAGATGCCCGGCGCTGAAGCGATCAGGTGCCCGGGTCAGCCAGACTGCCGCGTGGATGATGGCTTGCTCTGCTGGCGTAAAACTGCCGGCAGGCAGGGTATCAACGCCGGCTTGTAGCAGACTGCGTCGCTGGCTGTCAGCATACTGCTGCAGGCACCAGGCGCTGCCGTTGATGCAGGCGCAGACCGCCTGTACCAGCGGGTTGATACTGCCGGTTTCGCTGTGTAACTGTGCTATCGCGGATAACAGCTGTTCATCCTGTACCAGCAGGCAGAGAATACCGGCGGGAAAATCTGACGGCTTGCATTTAGTGACAATGTCACGTTGACGGTCAGAAAGATAGCGGGTCTGGGGATAATCCAGATGTGCTTGCCAGCTTGCCTGCGCATCAAGCGCCATAAATGGCGCATCCGGATTGACTGACTGGCCGGGCAGCCAGCGCAGCGCTTGTCCGGTAAGCGCCTGTATGCCGGCAACAATACGCGCCTGATAGCAGACAAAACCAATCAGCTGATGAAAACTGATAATGTCAGGCAGGGTCAGGCCAACCTCATCGAGTCGCTGTAATGCGGCGGCATTGAGTCGCGCAGGCTGACCGGCCATCAGTCGGGCATATTCGGTGATCTGCGTCAGCCTCTGATTACTCTCCCGCGATGAATCGGGTCCAGGTAAGGGATTCAGTCTGGCAGCATAATGATTGCACAGGCGCTGAATACCGGTCACCTGCGCCACCGTCAGTGCGCTGCTTAGCCGGTCATAAAGCGTCAGCGTATGCAGGTTACTGGTTATTACCGTCGCGGGAAAAAGCCGCTGGTAGAGTGCGATGTTGATTTGCTGCACGGCAGAACGGTAACGAATTACCTGTTGCAGCGGGCGGTCGGCGTTGGCGTCGGCACCCAGCAAAAAAGGATCGGTACTCTTTGCGGCTTCGGTGGCGAAAGGTGGCGCAGGGTGGTTACCGGTGCTGAGCGTTTCATGATACCAGTGATTATTGCCGGAAAAGCGGCGCGATGGCATGGCAAGTGTCCTTGTTATCAGCGCTGCCTGAACAATCAAATAGCAGCGGCAGAAGGCAATTTCAGGACTATCCTCGCCTGGTCGGCCGGGTAGATAAAATAATCTTCAGCACTAATTAATAACGACGGGCTATAACCGCGCAGGAGGAGGGTGAGGTAAACCTCACCCGAAAAGCTTATTTTAGTTCCAGTTCATTCATGGCAGCAATGCTGAAACCGCCATCAACGTGCACCACTTCACCCGTAATACCACCGGCCAGATCGGAACACAGGAAAGCAGCGGAGTTGCCGACGTCTTCGATGGTGACGGTGCGGCGGATAGGCGTAACCGCTTCACAATGTGCCAGCATCTTGCGGAAATCTTTAATACCGGATGCCGCCAGCGTGCGGATCGGTCCGGCAGAAACGGCGTTTACCCGCACGCCTTCAGGCCCCATGGCGTTTGCCATATAACGTACGTTTGCCTCCAGTGAGGCTTTCGCCAGGCCCATTACGTTATAGTTCGGAATGGCGCGTTCTGCGCCGAGATAACTCAGCGTCAGTAAGGCTGAATGCGGGTTCAGCATCTGGCGACAGGCTTTGGCCATCGCAACAAAGCTGTATGCACTGATATCGTGTGCAATTTTGAAGCCTTCACGGGTCACCGCATTGACGTAATCCCCGTCCAGCTGATCGCCAGGGGCAAAACCGATAGAGTGGACAAATCCGTCAAATTTTGGCCAGGTTTTTGCCAGTTCAGTAAACAATGAATGGATGCTTTCATCTTCTGCGACATCACAGGGCAGGATGATGTCAGAACCGAGGTCTTTGGCAAACTCTTCCACGCGCGACTTAAGTTTGTCGTTCTGATAGGTAAAAGCCAGTTCAGCGCCTTGCTGATGCATTGCCTGAGCAATACCATAAGCAATGGAAAGTTTGCTGGCCACGCCAGTAATCAGAATGCGTTTACCGGAAAGAAAACCCATAGCTGTAGTCCTTATAAGTCATTGTTGTTGCGGCCGCAGGATAGAATAAATACGCGGCCGGCGTTAATCGACCCGGCGATTCTAGCACAACTCGTTTCACGGCGTTAATCTGGCCCGGCGGGCTGCGGTAAAAATGGTCACTGCTGCAGCGTTAACGGTCTTTGCGCCAGGCTTCTGCCGTCAGCGCTTCACCAAAATGGCTGGTAATTAATCGTTTGGTTTGTTCATGCAGCGGAGCAGAGAGTACATCTGCGGTGCCGCCACGTTCGACCACGGCGCCCTGATGCATGACAATAACCTGATCGCTGATGTGCTTCATCATTCCCAGGTGCTGAGTAACATAAATGTAAGCCAGACCGTGTTTTTCCTGCAGCTCCAGCATCAGGTTGACTAGCTGAGAGCGCATTGACATATCCAGCGATGCCAGGGCTTCATCGGCAATGATCACTTTGGGTTGCAGAATCAGGGCGCGCGCCAGTCCAATACGCTGCTTCTGGCCCGGCGCCAGCATATGGGGATAATAAGAGGCATGATCGCGCAGTAAGCCCACCTGGCGCAGGGTGGCGATAATGCGTTTTTGCCGTTCTTCAGGGGGTAACGACGTATTAAGTCGTAGCGGAAAATCCAGAATCTGGCTGATGCGCTGGCGCGGATTGAGCGCGGTGCTTGGATCCTGAAAAATCATGCGAATGCGCTGACTACGGTAACCATAATCACCAAAATGCAGCGGATGGTCATCAATGATAATGTCACCTTCACTGGGGGCGATCATGCCGCTGAGCATCTTTGCCAGGGTTGATTTACCGGAACCATTTTCGCCGATTAACGCCAGCGTCTGGCGTTCGCGCAGGGTAAAACTGACATTTTTAACCGCTTCAACGTGCTGACGGCGAAACAGACCGGTCCGATAACGGTAGGTTTTACTCAGATTACGGACTTCCAGGAGGGTTTCAACCATTTACGGCGTCTCCATATTCAGCGGGAAGTGGCAGGCAAACAGATGATTTTTCGCGCCGGTCAGCCGTGGGGCTTCAATACATTTTTTCTGAGCATAGGGACAACGTGGACCAAGCCGGCAACCGATCGGCAGGCTTTCCAGTGACGGTATTGCACCCGGCAGCGTATTCAGGCGGCTTTTATGGGGCAGAGATCGGCCAAAATCAGGCATCGCACGGATCAATGCCTGGGTATAAGGATGGTGTGGGGCGGTAATTAATTCTTCACTCGCTGCCGTTTCCACCGTTTGTCCGCAATACATCACGTTAATCCGATCGGCCCAGTGGCTCATGGTTTGCAGATCATGACTTATCAGCAAAATCGTGGTGTTGTTATTCTGATTTAAGCGTGAAAGCAGGCGGAAGATCTGGGCCTGAGTGGTGGGTTCCATGGCATTCGTTGGCTCATCGGCAATCAACAGGCGCGGCTGGTTTGCCAGTGCAATAGCAATCATTACTTTCTGGCATTCACCTTCGGTCAGCTCATAGGGAAAGCTCCCCATAATGTCTTTGTGATCTTTAATGCCGACACGGTGCAACAGTTCAATGGCGCGGCGATGGCGCCAGCGAAAGCGTTCACTCAGGCGGCCACGAAACGTTGAACCTGGAATGGCCTGTACCAGCTGACGACCGATGCTTGCCGAAGGATCAAGACAGGATTGCGGTTCCTGAAAAATCATCGATACGTTCTGTCCAACCAGTTTGCGCCGTTCGCGCGGCGTCAGGTGCAGTAAATCGATATCATCAAAACGCATGCGGTCTGCGGTTACCCGCCAGTTTTCCCGGGTGACACCACAAATGGCTTTTGCAATCAGGCTCTTACCTGAGCCGGACTCACCGACCAGTCCGCGAATTTCACCTTCAGTAAGGCTGAAACTGACGCGGTCGACCGCTTTCACCGGGCCATCAGCCGTCATAAACTCAATGGTCAGGTTACGTATATCCAGTAATGGCATTTATGCTACCCCTGCAATAATTGCCCGCCGGATGCCTTCACCCAGAAGGTTGACGATAAGCACACTGACCATAATTGCCGCGCCCGGCAGCATCACGGTCCAGGGCGCTACGTAGATCAGTTCCAGCGAATCGCCCATCATCGCCCCCCATTCCGGGGAGGGAAGCTGCGCACCGAGATCGAGAAAACCCAGTGCGGCAATATCCAGAATGGCCATTGACAAGCCACGGGTAAACTCGGAAACCAGCAACGGGGCGATATTAGGCAGTATGGCATAACGCAGAAGAAACAGATTCCGCGCGCCATCCAGCCGCGAAGCCACCACGTACTCTTTTTCCATCTCGTCGTGAACCGCACTGTAAATTTCCCGAACCAGACGAGGCAGAACGGCCAGAAAGACCGCCAGCAGGGCATGACCAAGCCCCGGGCCGACAAAGGCCACAACAATAATGGCCAGCAAAAGCGAGGGTATTGACAAAAAGGTGTCCAGCACGTGGTTGAGCACTGCTGAACGCAAACCATGGCTGATACCGGCGAAAATGCCGAGCAGCGTGGCAAATACAGCCGCCACCAGGGTAACAATAATTGCTGCGCCGACGGTTGGTGCGGCACCGTTCAATAGCCGGCTGAGTAAATCGCGCCCCAGATCGTCAGTACCGAGAAAAAAAGAGACGTCACCGTAATGTGACCACGAAGGGGGCAGCAGCTGATAACCAAGAAATTGCTGATTGATACTGTAGGGCGCCAGCAGGCTGCCGGTCAGGCATAACAGCAGCAGGCCGATAAAGGCATAAAAACCAATCATAGCGCTGGTATCGCGGTAGAACAGTCGCCAGGTATGGCGCAGCGGACTGGGTAACCGTTTTTCTGCATATATATTATCGGAGAGCATACCACTCCTTATGCTTCAGCGGATTCATCATGGCACCAATAATATCGGCCAGCACGTTGACGCTAATTACCAGACCACCGACAATCATAACGCCGGCTGAGATCACGGCATAATCCTGCTGACGAATCGCGTCGATCAGCCAGCGGCCAATGCCGGGCCAGCTGAAAACCACTTCAGTTATCATCGCCAGGGTCAGCATCGTTGAAAACTGCAGGCCAAGGCGCGGAATAATCGGTGGCAGGGCGTTGTGCAGCACGTGACGCCGGATAACGGTAAGGCGTGACAGCCCCCGTATGGCGGCGGCTTTAATGTAGTTCTGCTCCATCACTTCACGGGTAGAAATACGCATCAGACGTATAACTTCGGTAGTGGGTGCCACCGCGAGGGTAATCACCGGTAAAATCAGGTGGCGCAGGGCGCTGATAACCAGCTCATGGCGCCACTGCGGCGGGTTAAGGAAAGCATCAACCAGGCCAAAACCACTGATTTTTTCCACCGGATAGAGCAAATCAAAGCGTCCGGAGACCGGCAGCCAGCCCAGTGTCAGCGAGAAAAATAGCGTTAACAGCAGCGCCAGCCAGAATACCGGCAAAGAGAAACCCAGCAGCGTCAGGACGTTAATCAGTTTATCCTGCCATTTGTGGTGCAGCATACCTGCGCAGATCCCCAGCGGAATGCCAGTGAATAATGCCAGTGTAAACGCCAGAATGCATAACTCCAGCGTGGCGGGAAATACCGCACGGAGCTGCACATTAATGGGCATTCCGTTAATACTGGATACGCCAAAATCAAAACGCAAAATACCTTCAAACCAGAAAAGCCAGGCATCAAACAGCGACGCCCCTTGTAATGGAGCATGAGGGGTAAAATAACTCAGGCTAAAACCAACCAGTGAAAGAAGAAACAGCGTGATAAGCCAGAGCAACAGTCGTCGCAGGGTAAAAATAATCATGGTTTATCCTTAGCTGAATCGCGATGCACGCCGGCAAAGGAAGCATTACCAAAAGGACTCAATACCAGCCCATGAATATCATAACGGTAGGCCTGCAAACGAAGCGAAGAAGCCAGCGGCAATACCGGCAGCTGACTGGCAAGGATCTGCTGCGCCTGATCGTAAGCCTCAATACGCGTCGCCAGCTGTTGAGATAATACGGCTTTTTGCAGCAGGGTATCGAAACGACTATCACACCAGTGGGCGAGATTAGTCTGTGAACCGATAGCCCCGCAGCTGAGCAGCGGGCGGAAGAAGCTGTCCGGGTCATTACTGTCAGTGGCCCAGCCGCTTAGCGTCAGATCGTGGCTCATATCCATCAGGCCGGCTTCCTGAAAGCGTCCTTCCAGCGGATGAATGGTGACCTGTACACCAATCAATGCCAGATCGGCCTGGATCAGTTCGGCCGTTTTTAGTGGGCTTGGATTCCATGCCTGGGACGCGGTAGGGACCCAAAGTGAAAGCTGAAGATTTTTGATACCAAGCGCGTTTAAGATCTGCCTGGCTTTTTCCGGATTATAAGCCGTAATCTGTGCTCTGCTGTCAAAGGCCCAGGAGGCCCGGGGCAGAATAGAGGCGGCAGTTTCAGCGGTACCATAATAAACAGATGCCATCAGTCGCTGATTATTAATAGCCAGCGCCAGCGCCTGGCGAACCCCGGCACGATCGAGCGGGGCTTTGCTGGTATTAAAAGCCAGATAGGCGACATTCATGCCTGGGCGAAGCGTCAGCCGCAGGCGGGGATCGTCGCGTAAAATTGACAGCTGGCTGGCTGAAGGATAGGCCAGTACATCACACTCCCCGGTGAGCAGTTTAGATAACCGGCCGGTGCCGCCGGCACCCAGATCGATAACCACCTGTGACATCAGGGGCTTTCCTTTCCAGTAGTCAGGATTACGCGCCAGACGGATGAACTGGCCAGCCTGATATTGTGCCAGCTGAAACGGCCCAGTCCCTACTGACTGACGGTCAAGTTGTTCCTGGTGATCGGCGTGGGCCAGCCTGGCCGCATATTCGGCGGAAAGAATCGGCGCGTAATGGGTGGCCATATGCCAGAGAAAGGAAGCATCCGGCTTTTCCAGACGGATTTCGACAGTATAGCGGTCAAGTTTGCGGATGCTTTTGACCGCATCGGCATATTTCAGACTGTCAAAATAGGGGTAGCGGCCACCATTAACGTTATGCCACGCTGACTTACGGTTAAAAATGCGATCGAAGCTGAACACCACGTCGTCTGCATCCATTTGACGGCCTGGGGTAAACCATGCGGTTTTTTGGAAAGAAACATCACGGCGTAAATGAAAAATATAGGTGGCACCGTTATCACTGACTTCCCAGCTTTGTGCCAGTTCTGGCGTCAGCCGGTAGGTGAAAGGATCAACGCCGAGCAACCGATCGTAAATCTGTGCGGCGACAGTATCAACCACCACGCCACCGGAGGCCAGCTGAGGGTTAAAAGTATTAACCACACCATTTACGCAATAAACAAAGCCGGTCTGGCGAATGTCCTGGCCTTGTGTGGCATGGGCTTTGCTGGCAATCAGCAGCGGCAGAAAGAGAAGCGTCAGAACAAATGTGCGCATAGAGTTTCAGTAAAATAAGGCAATTTATGCAGTGTACCGCACTCGGTGGCCGGGCCCCAAATTTGCAGCGGAAGAAAGTGAAAAAGTTACAAACGTTTAGCAATGATAAGCAAAAAAGCCTTCATCACGTTAGCAATACGCGCAATAATGGTGTGGAAATGAGAAAGATTCTCAACAAAATGCTTTACAAGTGATAACGAGAGTGATTACTATTACATCCGCGCTTCGACGGTGGCTCTACCGAAGAAGAGCACGACATTGCTCACATTGCTTCCAGTATTTTTTAGCCCGCTTAACGCGGGCTTTTTTTTGCCGGATTGGCTGGGGGCCTTGCTTCAGCGAAAATTATTAGTGCGGTTTATGCTGCTGATGTGCCTGGCGGTATAACGCCCATTCATCAACTTCTTCACCAGATGGCAGGATACATTTTCCAACCACCCCTTTCGCGGTGTCTACCATAATGCTTTTGCCGCCAACCTGCTGACAATAAACCGAAGCAGGATTCGGCATACCAATCAGTTTTTCAGGTTTTTGTTGCGTAGCAGAACAGGATGTTACCGTTAGCACGGATAATAATAAGATTGTTTTTTTCATAAGAGCTCAACATAGGCAACGTTAGCGAACAGGTCTGTGCATGATCATATAGCCTGAGGCTGGGATCATAACAAAACCGGTGATTTAATCACAATTGACCCGCGGTTTGATTTGCTAGCCGCCGGTGACCCGCCGTAAAACCTGTTCCTATTCTGACAATGGAAGGATAGGGTTATTATAAGAAATTTTTCGAAAAATTTCCGTTTATTCACCTTGTCGTGGCGTGATGGACAGCGGCTAACCGTTATTGCCAGGGTTTTTAACCTCAATACCGTGTTTTTTCATCATTGCCCGCAGCTGGTGATAAGTCAGTCCCAGTAATTCAGCGGTGATGCGTTGATTATAACGCGCGTTTTCCAGCGCGCGGGTTAATAACTGCGCCTCACTGTCATGCTGCCAGCGGCGCAGGTCAAGTGGCAGTCCTGGCAGGGGGTTAGCACAAAGGCTGGCGGGGGGCGCGTCGCGCCGCCCGGCGCTGGCAAAGGGATTGATGATAATATCATGCACAGGCTGTTCGCTGCTGTTATGGCGGTAGACCGAACGTTCAACCACATTTTTAAGTTCACGAATATTGCCGGGCCATGAGTAATCAAGCAGCGTCTGGCGGGCCTGGGGGGTAAAACCGGCAAACAGCGGTAAGCCCAGTTCGCGGCACATCTGAATGGCAAAATGTTCCGCCAGCAGCGCAATGTCACTGAGGCGCTGACGCAGCGGCGGCAACTGCACAACATCAAAGGCCAGCCGATCGAGCAGATCGGCCCGGAAGCGTCCCTGCTGCGCCAGCGCTGGCAGATCGTCATTGGTGGCGCAAACCAGCCGCACGCTGACCTGCAGCGGCTGGCTGCCGCCGACACGTTCCAGCTGACCGTATTCGATAACCCGCAGCAGTTTTTCCTGCACCAGCATGGGGGCCGTTGCCAGTTCGTCAAGAAACAGCGTACCGCCATCGGCACGTTCAAAACGCCCCTGGTGGCGTTTTTGCGCCCCGGTGAAGGCCCCGGCTTCGTGGCCGAATAATTCTGAATCCAGCAAATTTTCATTCAGGGCAGCACAGTTAAGCGAAATAAATGGTCCCTGCCAGCGCGGAGACAGAAAATGCAAACGCCGGGCAATCAGCTCCTTGCCAGTACCGCGCTCGCCGGTTACCAGCACAGGTTTATTCAGTCGGGCAATTTTTGATACCTGCTCAAGGACTTCAAGAAACAGGTTGGATTCACCCAGTAAGCTATCGTTTTGCTCTGACATGATGAAATTCACCAGGTAAGTGGTTATTTACACCACTTTATACCGCGTTATTGATAATGTAAATAATAAAAAGCATTGGTTATCAGTAAGATAAAAGTTGGCACGCAATTTGTATTAATGCCGGCGGATACACACCATTATTATGAGGAATAGCACATGGGCATTTTTTCGCGCTTCGCCGATATCGTCAACGCCAACATTAACTCGCTGCTCGACAAAGCAGAGGACCCGCAAAAACTGGTGCGCCTGATGATTCAGGAAATGGAAGATACCCTGGTAGAGGTCCGTTCACATTCTGCCCGTGCGCTGGCGGAAAGAAAACAGCTGCTGCGCCGCATAGAACAGGCGGAAGTGCAGATAACAGAATGGCAGGAAAAAGCCGAGCTGGCACTGCGTAAAGATAAAGAAGATCTGGCGCGGGCGGCGTTGATTGAAAAACAAAAACTGACCGATCTCAGCGCAACCTTACGGGATGAAGTTAGCCAGGTTGAAGAGACGCTGACGCGAATGAAAACAGAAGTGGCTGAGCTGGAAAACAAGCTGACAGAGACCCGCGCACGTCAGCAGGCTCTGACCCTGCGTCATCAGGCGGCGTCTTCTTCACGCGATGTGCGTCGTCAGCTTGATAGCAATAAACTGAATGATGCCATGGCCAGGTTTGAATCATTTGAGCGCCGTATTGATCATATGGAAGCTGAAGCGGAAAGCCATCGCTTTGGTAAAAGTAACACCCTTGACCAGCAGTTTGTCGATCTCAAAGCTGATGATGAAATCAGCCAGCAGCTGGCTTCGCTGAAGGCGCGCATTAATAAAAGTGATGCGGAGTAACAGGTGTACGATTATCAGATCAAGGAGAGTGAATGAGCGCATTATTTATAGCCATACCGCTAACCCTGTTTGTGCTGTTTGTCGCGCCAATATGGCTCTGGCTGCACTACAGCAACCGTCAGCGCAGTGAGATACCGAATGTCTCTGAAGCGCAGCGTTTGCAACAGCTGACTCAACAGGCGCAGCGGATGAACGATCGTATTTTAGCGCTGGAGGAAATTCTGGATGCAGAACATCCTAACTGGAGGCAGTCATAATGTTTCAGGGTCGTAAGCTGTATCGCATCCCGGAAGAAGGAAAAATTAAAGGCGTTTGTGCCGGTATTGCACGCTATCTGGAAATTCCGGTGACCCTGGTACGGGTTATTAGCGTGCTATCGCTGTTTTTTGGCTTATTTGCCTTTACCGCCGTGCTGTATATCATTCTCAGCTTTGTGCTGGACCCGCTTGATGCGCAGGAGGCCACAACGGCAATGCCACCAAGCCGGCGCAAACTGCTGGATGAGGCTGATGCCTTGTTACGCCAGGGTGAAGACCGTTTGCGCGATGTTGAACGCTACGTAACCTCTGAAACCTTTTCCACCCGAAGTCGTTTTCGCCAGTTATAATTAGCGGCAGCTGTTAAAACCGGCGCCAGAGAGAGGAGACTATGCACAAGCGTTCTTTACTGAATCAGGCGCTGCACCGTTCGTCACCGACATTAAAGCGCGCCGGGAAATTTATTCTAATTACTGCGGTTGCCGCCGCACCTGGCGGCATTGCTGGCTGGGCTGTCAGGTCGGTTTCCCGTAGACCGCTGCGCCTGCTGCTGGCGATGACGCTGGAACCGCTACTGAGCAGGATTTTTTCCGGCGTCAGCAAGCGGCTTATCAGGGAGAAAGATGAAACGACTGCAAGACGAACTGATTTCACTGATTAACCGGGGCGGCGACCGCCATCTCAGACTGGCGGTAACCGGTCTGAGCCGCAGCGGTAAAACCGCCTTTATTACTTCTTTAGTTAATCAGCTGCTGAGCCTGCATAGCGGCGCCCGCCTGCCGCTGTTTTCGGCCGCGCGCGAAGGGCGTCTGCTCGGCGTCAAACGGGTACCGCAACGCGACCTCGGCATGCCACGTTTTACGTATGATCAGGGATTAGCTCAGCTGTACGGCGAACCGCCGGCCTGGCCGACGCCGACCCGTGGCGTCAGCGAAATCCGGCTGGCGTTGCGCTTTCGTTCGCGTGAATCACTGCTACGCCACTTTCTCGATACCTCAACCCTCTATCTGGAGATTGTTGACTACCCTGGTGAGTGGTTGTTGGATTTGCCTATGCTGGCACAGGACTATTTCAGCTGGTCGCGCCAAATGACGGGTTTACTGCAAGGCGATCGGGCGCATCTGGCGGCAGCCTGGCAAAAAATGTGTACCACACTGGACCCGCTGGCACCCGCCGACGAAAGCCGTCTGGCGGCGATTGCCGCAGAATGGACTGCTTATTTACATCAGTGTAAACAGCAAGGGATGCATTTTATCCAGCCAGGACGCTTTGTGTTGCCGGGTGATATGCAAGGGGCGCCGGCGTTACAATTTTTCCCCTGGCCTCAATCTGAAGAAGTGGCAGAAGGGAGTCTGATGCAGGCAGATAGCCGCAGCAATATCGGCATGCTGCGCGCGCGTTATCAGTATTATTGCCAGCATGTGGTTAAAGATTTTTACCGTCACTATTTTCTGCGTTTTGACCGGCAAATTGTACTGGTTGACTGTTTGCAACCGCTAAACAGTGGCCCGCAGGCTTTTAACGACATGCGTTTTGCCTTGACTCAGCTGATGCAAAGTTTTTCATATGGCCAGCGTACGCTGTTTCGTCGGCTGTTCTCTCCGGTGATAGATAAGCTGCTGTTTGCCGCCAGCAAGGCCGATCATGTGACGGCCGATCAGCATGCCAATCTGGTGTCGTTGCTGCAGCAGCTGGTACAGGATGCCTGGCAAAATGCGGCGTTTGAAGGTATCAGCGTTGACTGTATGGGACTGGCGGCGGTGCAGGCGACACAAAGCGGGCTGGTCGAACAGCAGGGAGAAAAGATTCCGGCGTTGCGTGGTCACCGTTTAAGTGATGATGCGCCGCTGACCTTTTATCCCGGCGAAGTGCCTGCCCGTCTGCCGGGGCAGGCATTCTGGCAGCAGCAGGGGTTTCAGTTTGAACAATTCCGGCCACAGCGGCTCGATGCTGACAAACCGTTACCGCATATTCGCATTGATGCCGCGCTGGAATTTTTACTGGGAGATAAGCTGCGATGAATCATCAGCCCCTGAAAGGCCGCCGGGATTTTAGCCAATCCCTGCCCCCTGAACAAGCCAATCAATTGAAACCGGCAAAGCATTTTGACTCACAATCGCAACCTGAATTTATCGCGCAGGAAAACGACGATAACCTGCTGGCTGAAGAGGCCGGTGAACGCGCAGTCGAAGCCGCGTTACGCCCCCGACGCAGCCTGTGGCGGCGGCTGATAAGGTGCGCGCTGGCATTATTTACCGTCAGTGCCGTTGCGCAGAGCGTCAGCTGGCTACGGGCCTGCTGGCTGGCTGGCGACTGGATTGAACTGACGGCGGCAGCGGCAACCAGCCTGATTATTGTTGCTGCCGTCGGTTCACTGATTCTGGAATGGCGACGTCTGTACAAACTGCGTCTGCGCGCCGGGGAACGCGATACCGGCCGGGAATTACTGCACAGTCATGGTATGGGACGTGGTCGTGCATTTTGTGAAAAACTGGCGCAACAGGCCGGTATCAATGACAGCCATCCAGCACTTCAGCGCTGGCACGCGTCCTTACATGAAACCCATAATGATCGGGAAGTTGTGGCATTGTATGCACAACTGGTTCAGCCAGTCCTTGATCGTCAGGCGCGCCATGAAATCAGCCGTTGTGCAGCAGAATCGGCAATCATGATTGCGATAAGTCCACTGGCACTGGTTGATATGGCCTTTATTGCCTGGCGTAATATTCGCCTGGTGAACCGTCTTGCCGTTTTGTATGGCATCGATCTTGGCTATTTCAGCCGGGTCTGGTTGTTCAGACTGGTTCTGCTGAATATTGCTTTTGCCGGCGCCAGTGAGCTGGTGCGCGAAGTAGGGCTTGACTGGATGTCACAGGATCTGGCTGCGAGGCTCTCGGCGCGTGCCGCGCAAGGGATTGGTGCCGGATTGCTGACGGCGAGGCTGGGGATTAAAACAATGGAACTCTGTCGCCCGTTGCCCTGGCTGGCGGATGATAAACCCAGGCTGAGTGATTTTCGCCGTGAACTGGTCACCCAACTCAAAGAGTCACTGCAAAAATCTGCCGGACGCCCCGTCGGTTCACACGATTCAGATTAATTTTTTATGGTAATTAACCACGAATTTTTGAAATATATTGCTGCCATTGGGCGGTAAATTGTGTTTACATTCTGCCATTAACGTGGGATGGTGCCGGCGTTATGCTGGCGCGCTGTCAGCAAAGTCTGACAGTTTTTTCCCGCAAGGCGAACTGATAGCATACTATTCGCTCCTGCACATTTTTCTAATCAGGATACACCGATGCGTTTGGAAGTTTTCTGCCATGACCGTATTGGTCTGACGCGCGAATTACTTGATCTACTGGTCGAGCGTGATATTGATTTACGCGGCATCGAAATTGCGTCAACCGGGCGTATCTATCTTAATTTTACTGCTATTGATTTCACCATTTTCAGTGCCTTAATGAGTGAAATTCGGCGAATTCCTGGCGTGACGGATGTGCGCACCGTCAGCTGGATGCCTTCTGAGCTGGAACACCGGGCGCTGAGTGCTTTGCTGATAGCACTGCCGGACCCGGTTTTTTCTCTTGATTTAAAAACAAAAATTGAACTGACTAACCCGGCGGCGCAACAACTTTTTGCCCTCAGTGAGGAGAAACTGCGCGGCTGTCAGGCAGGACATTTAATCAGTGACTTTAATTTCTCTCGTTGGCTTGAGTGCGGTCACCCCGAGCCTCAGGCCCAGCACGTGGTACTACAGGGCCGCGACTTTTTATTAGAAATTACGCCTATCTACACGCCGGTACAGCTGCTCAGCGGGGCGGTGGTCATGCTGAAATCAACGGCGCGCATGGGCCGTCAACTACAAAACCTCGCGGTCAGTGACGATGCTGAATTCCAGCATGTGGTGGCGGTTAGCAGCAGAATGCGCCAGCTGGTGGAGCAGGCGCGTAAACTGGCAATGCTTGATGCTCCGCTGTTGTTGGTTGGTGAGACCGGCACCGGTAAAGACTTACTGGCCAGAGCCTGTCATCTGCGTAGCGCGCGCGGCAAAAAACCATTTCTGGCGCTTAACTGCGCCTCCCTGCCGGATGATGTTGCTGAAAGTGAACTGTTTGGTCATGCGGCCGGCGCTTATCCGAATGCACTGGAGGGTAAAAAAGGGTTTTTTGAGCAGGCTAACGGTGGATCGGTATTGTTAGATGAAATTGGTGAAATGTCGCCGCGCATGCAAACCAAGCTGTTACGCTTTCTTAACGATGGTACATTCCGCCGGGTAGGTGAGGAGCAGGAAGTACATGTTGACGTGCGGGTCATTTGTGCCACACAAAAAAATCTGCTGGAACTGGTCAGGCGCGGTGAGTTCCGCGAAGACCTCTATTATCGTCTTAATGTACTGACTCTTACGCTTCCCGCATTACGTGAACGTACCCAGGATATCCTGCCACTCAGCGAGATGTTTGTTGCACAATTTGCCGATGAGCTGGCTATAGTCTGTCCACGCATTTCCGCATCACTGACGGCGTTTATGATCCGTTACAGCTGGCCGGGTAACGTGCGTCAGTTGCGTAATGCGCTCTACCGGGCAATGACGCAGCTGGAAGGGAGTCTGCTGGAAGTGAGTCATATTGCCACGCTGCTGCCTGAAAACGGCGATCAGGACGCAATGATCAGTGAAGAGAATCTGGATGGTAGCCTGGATGAGATAACCCGTCGCTTTGAACGCTCGGTTCTGACCCGTCTCTATATCAGCTATCCCAGCACGCGTAAACTGGCCAGACGGCTGGGGGTATCACATACGGCGATCGCCAATAAATTGCGGGAATACGGACTGGGGCTGCGACGCAGCGACCAGGATGATAAGGAAAACCCGCCTGGTGAATAGTGCCGATTGCCGCACATTTATAATAGCGTGCGCCGGATGACAATTATCCCGGCGCACGGTTTTACTTCAGTGCCGCCAGCGCCGCTTCATAATCCGGCTCACTGGTGATTTCTTCAACCAGCTGACTGTGCAGCACCCGATCATTTTCATCCAGAACAATCACCGCACGTGCCATTAAGCCCTGTAACGGGCCGCTGGTAATGCCGACACCATAATCCTGGTTGAAATTTGCGCTACGCAACGTCGACAGCGTCACCAAGTTAGATAAACCATCTGAACCGCAAAACCGCGATTGTGCAAAGGGCAGATCAGCAGAGATACACAAGACTACGGCATTGGTCATTTCACTGGCGAGCTGATTAAATTTACGCACTGAGGTGGCACAGACCCCGGTATCAATACTGGGAAAAATATTCAGCACTTTACGCTTACCGGCAAACTGGCTTAAGGCGGTATCGCTAAGATCTTTTGCCACCAGCGTAAAAGCGCTGGCCTGTGCGCCTGGACGCGGAATCTGGCCGGCAACAGTGATCGGGTTACCCTGAAAAAGTACGGTCTGAGACATAAGCGTTCCTGTATAAAGGATTTGATACCGGCACGGCGGAATATCCGGCATGGGATTATGAGTGAACTTGTACTATGAACCCGCTGGAATCGGATTTGCTGTCGTTCAGTGATAGCACATCGCCGCATGACGGTAAAGGCGGCTTGTTGTGTGATATAGACAAGGAATGACCCATCAGCAGGGATGACAGGTCAGGAGGGGGGAGCGACCGGCTGCCCGGGTTCGTTTGCCGCGCCATAGCGGCAAAGTTACGCCGCCAGATGGCCGCTGGAAGGTAGTCACCATTTCAGAAATTTCTGAACAATGAAAAGCCTCTGCTGGCGTTAGGGAAAGGGCTGTCTGCCGGCACATTTTACCCTGCAAGCCGGCAGACAGTATGTGGCATTGATATATGGCTTAAATAAAATTAATTAACTTACAGTAAATAAAGACTATTACTGCTTCATTCTCTCTTGACTATTTACTAATTGCATTACAATATCTTGACTCTGCTTCTTTAATCGAAGCATCAACAGTATTTTTTACGGCGGCAGAAAAAATGTGCTTGCTCATGATATAGGTGCCAAATTTTGAACTTAATGGTACAGAAAAATCGCCTTCTTTTCGCACGCATTTACTGCAATTACGATGCATAGCATCATTATCTAACGCAATTTGACCTGAAAACTCAGACCAGTACTTGCTTTCACTTGCAATGAATTCATCCTGCGCGGCTAATATCCTCTTTTGTAAAACCATTGCGATTGAATCAATGGCGCTATAAGCATAAATCATTTTTAATAATCTCCGCTCAAGCTGTGCGGCGGCTGTACAGATTTCAACATGATAATTGCAAATGCTGCTATTATTTGCTTCCTGTATAAAACTACTGGAAGCTCTGTTGACCACTTCGTTATATTTTTTTATGGCAACGTCCAGTTTTTGTCTGTGGGAGTCAATATCAGGAAAACTGAACGTTTTCATTCTGAAGGTGCTGATCTCATTTTCATTCTCACTGTCGTAGGCCTGCTGTAATCTCTTACTTCTGTAATGAATTTTTGCGTCAGTGAATATTGAGTCGGAAAATGAGGTGATAATCCCAGGGATAACGGGTAGTTGACCTATTAAGGGTATTCTTCTTACAGCGGCGTTGACGGTTTTACTGGCCAGATCCGGCGCCAGCTTCATGGCAATACCACGGCTTTTACTGGCTGTGCTATCGCCTTGTTGATATCCGCGCCTTATGCCACTGACATATTTGTTTTTTGAGTTAAACATCCTTTCTAAAAAGTGTTTATCTTTAACCATTTTGTCGGCATACGCAATTAACTTCTTTTTTGCCAGAATTAAATCCACCATTCTTTACTCCGTGATAATACATGCAATAACTTAATGATTTAATCTGCAGATGGCATAATACATCCTTGTGTCCATCATGCTGTTAGCGGCGATTTCCTCGATATCTCCCGCTGTTCAGGTATTTTCAGTTGGAGTTACCTCCCAGGGTTGAGATCGACATTCAGGATTTTTCCTGAGACTAATCATCAGTTTTATAAACATATATTGTCATAAAGCTGTGGCGATGCGTACAGATAGCAACGCAAGTAGTACGCTAATGAGGATTTTAACAATTTAATTTTAATGAATTTAAAACAAGCCTGCAGAATTAAAAAAATTAAATTCGGTGGTAATGTTAAATATTATCTCAATTCATAAGTGGCATTGTGCTTAATTGATTTAATGACCATGTTATTTCTATGGGTATGTGTGCCATATTTTCGATCGCGTTATTTAATCCTTCCATGATTTAACCATCGGTCAGGCTGACATTGTTTTCTGCGCTTATTAACAGCGACGCGTTTTTTATTCTGTGCCGGGTAACGGCAAAATGTGTCATAATTTTATCATTGTGCAGTGATAGTAACGCTGCGTTTTTTCGCCATTCATGGCCGCATTTCACCAGCCGACCGGTGCTCATCGTCCGCCGGGGGGCAGAGCGAAGGGATAAATGGGGCCGTAGCCCTCAGCAGAAAATAAACAGGATTATACTATGCGACAGGTCAGGATCTATCCTCAAAGCTGGCCGCTAAATGCGCCTTTTGTTATTGCCCGAGGCAGCCGAAGTGAAGCGGTGGTGGTGGTGGTAGAGATTGAGCAGGATGGCGTGACAGGCTGGGGAGAATGTACACCCTATCCACGTTATGGCGAAAGCGTGGCGTCGGTACTGGAACAGCTTCAGCGTATTACCCCGCAGCTGGAGCAGGGATTATCACGAGAGAGATTACAGCAACAGCTGGCAGCCGGTGCGGCGCGCAATGCGATTGACTGTGCGTTATGGGATCTTGAATGCCGGCAACAACAGCAAAGCGTATGGCAGAAGACCGCCATTACCAGGCCGGATAGCGTTTTAATGGCACAAACTGTCAGTATTGATAGCCCGGAGGTGATGGCGCACAACGCGGCAGTGCTGGCAGAAAAAGGGGCACAGCTGTTAAAAATCAAACTGGATAATCATCTGATTACTGAACGCCTGATGGCCATCCGGGCGGCAGTACCTGGCATCAGACTGATTGTTGATGCGAATGAATCCTGGCAGGCAGAAGGGCTGGCCGCACGCTGTCAGCTGCTGGCTGATTTGCAGATTGCGATGCTCGAACAACCGCTGGCCGCAGGCAAAGACGCGGCGCTGGCGCATTTTATTCATCCATTGCCGATTTGTGCTGATGAAAGTTGCCATACCCGTGACAGCCTGGCCAGCCTGGTGGGGCATTACGATATGATCAATATCAAGCTTGATAAAAGTGGCGGACTGACCGAGGCGCTGGCACTGGCCGCGGCAGCGCAGGCGCAGGGGTTTGATATCATGCTGGGTTGTATGCTTTGTACATCACGTGCGATTACTGCAGCCTTGCCGCTGGTGCCAGCGGCACGCTTTGTTGACCTGGATGGACCGACATGGCTGGCGCAGGATGTTGAAAGCGCCCTGGCCTATACCTGCGGGCAAATCGATCTAAGCGGCCTGCCAGTGTAATAGCGCAACCAGTGCCGGCAGATAGTGCTGTATTGCCGCATCGGCAGAAATAGCCGGTAACTCTGCGGTTACGCAGTTCAGGCCAAGATCGCCGCACCAGCTACCAAATGAACCCGGCGTGGCGTAACCGACATCGTCAACCAGTGGCAACGACATTTTTTCAGCCAGCCAGCGACTAACGGGGCTGGCCAGGGGATCGTCAATGCAGGCCAGGGGTTCATGAAAGCTGACAATCCATCGTGGTTTAAGCTGATGTATCAGCGTGCACAACGCCTGAGTTTCGGGTTCCGATCCAGCACGTTCACCGGTCGACAGGACCACATCACGTTCCTCAGTATCACTGTTCCAGCGATATACCGTTTCACCGCTTTGCCAGTTAGCGGCTGGAAAGTTGCGGTTAAGATCAACGCCGCGGGCGTTGGCGCGCAGACCCAGCTGGCAGCCATCAGGATTCACCGCCAGCACCACGTGATGACGACGTGAGGATTGTTGCAGGGTTCGCATAGCGCAGGACAGGGCAACAACGGCAGCTACTTCATCGCCATGGGTGCCGGCCAGAATCAGACCGCTGTTTTCATCCGCTGCCGGCGCCGGGAACCACAGTAATGGCGCGCCCATAACGGAGTGACCATAAAGACGTGCTTCGGCAGTCAGTGGTCCTCTGGCGGCGCGGGGATGCAGCTGGCTCATGATGACAACTCCATGAAAAAGACCATTAAGACGATGGTTATTGCTCTAACATAGCGGTCTTACAGGTTTTTTACCAGATAGCTTTATTTTTGTCAGATACAGCTGTTTACCAATCGACAGATTGCGTTACAGTGCAGACAGCATTTTCAATCACTACCAAGGAGAAAAACCATGGGCAGATTGGGCCAGATGGTGCTGAGTACAATATGCATCCCCCTGGGGTTACTGCCAGCATCGGCTGCTGAGGTTCCGCCAGGGACACAACTGGCCGATCGTCAGGAAATTGTACGCCATATCAAAGACGAACCGGCATCACTGGACCCGGCGAAATCCGCTGGTTTGCCGGAAATTCAGGTGATTCGCGACCTGTTTGAAGGACTGACCAATGAAGATGCGAACGGCAAAATTATCCCGGGGGTGGCGGAACGCTGGCAAACAAGCGATAACAAAATCTGGATATTTACCCTGCGCGAAAATCTGTGCTGGTCGGATGGTACGCCGTTGACGGCGGATGATTTTGTTTACAGCTGGCGTCGGTTGGTGGATCCGGCTACGGCATCGCCGTTTGCTTCATTTGCGGCGCTGGCCGGTATTGAAAATGCGGCTGACATTGCTGCACATAAGCTGCCGCTGGATAAGCTCGGCGTTAGCGCGCTGGATGACCGTCATCTTAAAGTTACGCTGAACCGTCCGCTACCGTGGTTTCCGGCAATGGTGGCTAATTTCAGTCTTTATCCGGTGCCCAGGCATGTTATTGATGCGAGCGGTAATAACTGGACCCGACCGGGAACGCTGGTTGGTAACGGCGCCTATAAGCTGCAGGCGCGCATAGTGAATGAAAAAATTGTCCTGGAACGGAATCATCGCTACTGGGATGACGCCAAATCGGTACTGACAAAAGTCACCTTTGTCCCGGTTAATGATGAAGCCAGCGCCACCAAACGCTACCGGGCAGGGGACATTGATATCACCGAATCTTTTCCCAAAAATATGTACGGGCTGTTGAAAAAATCGTTACCTGGTCAGGTATATACGCCGGATCAGTTAGGGACCTATTATTATGCGTTTAACACCCGGCAAGGCCCCACCAGCGATGTGCGGGTGCGCAGGGCGCTCTCCTGGAGTATTGACCGAAAAATTATTGCACATAAGGTACTTGGCACCGGGGAAAAACCGGCCTGGCATTTTACCCCGGACGTGACCGCTGGTTATACACCGAAAACAGATTTTATCCAGCAACACCCGCAGGCTGAGCTGAATGCCCAGGCGAAAGCCTTGCTTGCCGCCGCCGGCTACGGCCCACAAAAACCGCTGAATCTGACCCTGCTGTATAACATTTCAGAGAATAACCAGAAGATAGCTATTGCTGTTGCTTCGATGTGGAAAAAGACGCTTGGGGTTAACGTCAGGCTGCAAAATCAGGAATGGAAAACCTATCTCGACAGTCGCAATAGCGGTAAATTTGATGTTATCAGAGCCTCCTGGGTTGGTGATTATAATGAGCCCTCGACCTTTCTTTCGTTACTGACCAGTGACCATAGCGGCAATTTTGCCCGCTTTAGCAATAGCCAGTATGATGCGGTACTGGCAAGGGCTGCCGCCGCAACGAATGCCAGGCAGCGCAACGCTGAATATCAGCGTGCTGAGCAGATAATTGCTGATGAAGCGCCTATTGCGCCAATCTATCAGTATACCAATGGCCGGCTCATTAAACCCTGGGTGAAAGGTTACCCTATCAGCAATGCCGGGGACGTGGCATATAGCCGTCAGCTGTTTATTCTCAGGCATTAAATTCTGTGGCCACTTTGCCAGAGGTGGCCGGGTACCGGTTGCTTGTTAAAAATTGTTTCATTTTTGGCCCGCCTGGTCACCTGTGCAGACCGACAGCGCGTTTGTCACGCTGCTGCGCTGCGCTAAACTGTATCCGGCTGATTATACGTTGATGGAGTCATTGTGGAGATCATTGAGGGGCGCGCATTACAGGTTTCGGATGCCATTATTTCCTGTCAGCTTGACGGCAAAGGTGGCCTGATTCCGATTGATGATAAAGATGTTATTCATTGTGACCGCCCTTGCTGGCTGCATCTGAATTATACGCATCGGGAGAGCGCCGAATGGCTTTCCTCCACGCCACTTATTCCGGATAACGTGCGTGATGCGCTGGGGGGAGACTCGCTGCGTCCCAGGGTAAACCGCTTAGGTGATGGCACGATGATCACCCTGCGCAGCGTCAATTTAAATAGTGAATCGCGGCCCGATCAGCTGGTGGTGATAAGGGTGTTTGTCAATGGCAAACTGATTGTGTCGACGCGGCGGCGTAAAGTCTTTGCCATTGATGAAATTCTCACTGACTTACAGAATGGAAATGGCCCGGTGGATGGCGGCAGCTGGCTGGTGGAGCTGTGCGAAGCGTTGACCGACCACACCGGGGAGTTCATTGAACAGTTACATGATAAAATTATCGAACTGGAAGACGCGGTGGTGGATCAGCAGATCCCGCAACGGGGTGAACTGGCATTAATCCGCAAACAGCTGATAGTTATGCGCCGTTATATGGCTCCACAGCGCGATGTATATGCGCGGCTGGCCAGTGAAAGGCTGCCATGGATGAGTGACGACGACCGGCGACGAATGCAGGATATTGCCGATCGCCTGGGGCGCGGACTTGACGATCTCGATGCCTGCGTGGCGCGAACCGCGGTACTGGCAGACGAAATTAGCAGCGTGCTGGCGGACGCCATGAATCGTCGAACCTATACGATGTCATTGCTGGCGATGCTTTTTCTGCCAACCACTTTTCTTACCGGTTTATTTGGCGTCAACCTTGGTGGCATCCCTGGCGGCGGCTGGCGCTACGGTTTCCCTTTTTTCTGTCTGCTCTTACTGCTACTGGTAATAGCCGTTGCGTGGTGGCTAAGGAAACGCAAATGGTTGTAACGGATAATCACTGGCATAACACACAGAAATTATGATCGACATCAATGCGTGATAAAGCGCTGGGGCGCAGACTCGATGTTGCAGGTGAATGCAACGTCAAGCGATGGGCGTTGCGCTCTATATTGTCTTACTTCCTTTGAATTGTTGCATAGCACATTTAATTCGATACGCTGGCACGATGCCGGCTTTTTTTTGCCCCTGGTCTGGCGCTATTCTGTTATTACCCCGGATTATCCGCGGCCTGATCAGCCGTTACTGGCGTAAAAGCTGGTAAATCATCTTTACGTACTATGCTGCGTGATCTGACACTTCTTATTTACTGATTCTGCTAAACAACAGCCTGCCAGGGTTAATCTATGCAGATGGGCGCCGGTTGGCGTTTTTGCGCCGGTGACCGATGCAGAGCGCCGACCACGTGCTAACCTGGCCATACCATCACCCAAAGGAGAGCCCGTTGGTGCAAAAAAATTTTCAGGATTTACTAAGCGCACTTGAAAAGCCGCATGATGAGGACGCCTTGCGCTGGGTGGCGGAGCAAAATCGTCATACTGTCGCAAGATTTGCCCGCGGCAAGCGTTTTGAGCAAATGCAACACAGCATCCTGCAATCCTTAAACGATCAAAACAATATTCCCTGGTGCGATCATTATCACGATACCCTGTATAACTTCTGGCAGGATGACTGCCATCCCCGTGGTATCTGGCGACGTACCACGCTGACGTCCTACCTGACAGCAGAACCAGAATGGGAAACCGTGCTGGATATTGATCGTCTGAATGACGAGGAATCTGCTAGCTGGTGCTATCACGGTGCTGAGTTGCTTTATCCTGACTTCAGCCGGGCACTGGTTTTTTTATCCTCGGGGGGCGATGCCTGCCAGATTCGTGAATTTGATCTGATTAGCCTGACCTTTGTCCGCGATGGTTTTTTTCTGCCAGAAAGCAAAAGTGCGGTCAGCTGGCTTGATAAAAATACGCTTTTGCTGGCGCTGGATGCCGGCGGTGATACCGTCACTACTTCCGGTTACCCGCGTTGTGTCAGACGGTGGCAGCGTGGTGAATCACCACAGGAAGCCCGTCTGATTTATAGTGGCAAAACCTCAGATATATGTGTTGACGCCTGTCATGATCATACTGCTGGCTTCGAAAAAACCGTGATCCACTGTAGCCTGGATTCTCAGCGTAGTAATGCTTACCTGCTGACCGCTGATGATCGGCTGGAGTTGATAGCTATCCCGCCTGATGCCACATGCGACTTTGTACGTAACTGGCTGCTTATCAGTTTAACCACGGACTGGCAAATCGCGGATAAAACCTATCCGGCCGGCGCGTTGCTGGCGACAGATTTTGTCGCTTTTCAGCAGGGACAGCGTGACTTCAGCCTGCTGTTTACGCCAGATATGCACACCACGCTGCAGGATTACAGTGCGACCCAGGATTATCTCATTCTCAACCTGACCCAGGATGTCGTTGGCAGGGTTGAAATATTAAAAGTGGAAAACGGTCGCTGGCGCTGCGTGCAAAAGCGAGCATTAGCCGACTTCACGTCCATTTTTGCCGCTGCGATTGATACAGAGAGCAACCGTTATCAGCTGGTGACTTACAGTTTTCTGCAACCCTGCAGCCTGAGTTATGGGGATTTTGATAACAACAGTCTAACGCTGATCAGGCAGGACCCGGCATATTTTGATAATGCGGATTTTGACGTCAGCCAGCATTTTGCCCGCTCGCGTGATGGCACGCAGATCCCATATTTTCAGATAGCCAGTAAAGCGCTGGCACTGACCGGGGACCATCCGACACTGCTGTATGGTTACGGCGGTTTTGGCGAGTCGTTAACACCTCACTATCTGGGATCACGAGGGTGTACCTGGCTGCAAAGAGGTGGGGTTTACGTGGTGGCCAATATTCGCGGCGGCGGTGAGTACGGGCCGGCATGGCACCTGGCGGCAGTAAAGCAACACCGACATCGGGCCTATGAAGATTTTGCGGCAGTGGCCACGGACCTGGTACAGCGCAGGGTAACCTGTGCAGCCCGTCTGGCCGCACAGGGCGGCAGCAACGGCGGACTGCTTATTGGTAATATGCTGACAGACTATCCTGAGTTATTTGCTGCGCTGTTATGTGAAGTGCCGCTGCTTGATATGACCCACTACCACCTGTGGCTGGCGGGTGCCTCATGGATAGCGGAATATGGCGATCCGGAGATTGCTGAAGAAAGGCAATGGTTGCAACGCTATTCTCCGTTCGACAACGTTTCCGGCAAACGGCGTTATCCTCCGGTGCTGTTTACTACCGGCACTCAGGACGATCGGGTCAGTCCTGCGCATGCACGAAAAATGGTTGCCCGTATGCAGCAGCTAGGTCATCGCAACGTCTGGTTGTATGAACAGCACAGCGCCGGCCATAGTAACGCAACAGAAAACAGCCAGATAGCGTTTGATTATGCGCTGACGGAAGCGTTTCTCTGGCAAATGCTGACCGGCTGAAAACAGCGTCGCACTGAGTACCTTGTCTGTGCCTGGCGCTAAAACCGGCAGGCACAGAACGGGGTTCTGTACGCCGACGCTCAGATAATCTGCTGAATATCAAGACGCGGATAATCCTGCCCGGTGTCATCATCGCTGTCTGCAGTGCGCCAGCCAGCGGTTAACGGTAACGTCTCCCGGTCAAATGCCAGGTCACCGCCGTCAATTACCGCATCACCGCGCTGAAGCGCGCGAAAATCAAACAACCGGCTATCTGCCAGATGGGAAGGAACAACGTTTTGCATGGCGGTGAACATGGTTTCAATCCGGCCGGGATATTTTCGATCCCAGTCGCGCAGCATGTCGGCGATTACCTGACGCTGCAGATTGGGCTGCGAGCCACATAAATTGCAGGGGATAATTGGAAACTGGCGGGCGGTAGCAAAACGCTCAATATCTTTTTCCCGACAATAGGCCAGCGGACGAATGACAATGTGTTTTCCGTCATCACTCATCAGTTTTGGCGGCATTCCTTTGATTTTTCCGCCATAAAACATATTCAAAAACAGGGTCTGCAAAATATCGTCACGATGGTGACCGAGGGCGATGCGGGTCGCGCCCAGTTCGCTGGCGGTACGATACAGAATACCGCGACGCAGGCGGGAGCAAAGCGAGCAGGTGGTTTTACCTTCCGGGATTTTGTCTTTTACAATCCGGTAAGTATCTTCCTGAACAATCTTATATTCAACGCCGATACTGTCGAGATACTGCGGCAGAATATGTTCCGGGAAGCCTGGTTGCTTCTGATCAAGATTAACTGCGATCAGGCTGAAATTTACCGGCGCACTTTGCTGTAAATTACGCAAAATTTCCAGCATGGTATAACTGTCTTTTCCCCCTGACAGACAAACCATGATCCTGTCACCGTCTTCAATCATGTTGAAATCGGCGATTGCCTCGCCGACGTTGCGGCGTAGCCGCTTCTGCAGCTTGTTAATGTTATAGTGTTCCTTTTTGTTAACACTTTGTTTTTCTTGCATTATCTCTTATCTCTGACATCAGCAGGGGCGGCTGATGGGCTGGAGTTTTTTAAAAGGCCAATGTGTTGTTTAGCAAAAATAACGCACTGACGCTCAGTTTTTTAATCGCGGGGGCTGAACAGCACCACCCGATTGTGCGTTTTGCTGCCCCCGCCGACGGACAAAACAACCGGCTCGTACCGGCAGGGTCGGCCACTGGGCAAAAGTATGCCGCGTATGGTACTGATTCCGGCGACGAAAGCCAGCGTGTTTTAGGCCGTTGTTTGCGCAAAAGCGAAAGCTGCCGTGTGCTGATGTGATTTTGGCGCCTTACAAAGAAAATTGAATGTGCAATTTATGCGGCTGTCCGCGATGACTTTTATCCTGACAGAAGGGCTGCATCCTGGAGGAAATAGTGCAGAGAATAAATATGTTAACATACGCATTCGCCTGATTATCATTTAGCGATTTTTACTGGCTGCGTGGGTGTTGCCAGCAGGATGGCTGTCACTGGTAGCAGAGAAGTTTTTGTTGTAGTTATCGTTATTGTTGTTATTATTATTGTTATTACCATTATTATTATTGTTGTTGTTGTTATGGTAATTATTGTAGTCATTATTATAATGGTTGTTGTAGTTGTTATTATAGTTATTGTTGTATTGATTATTATAAAAGTTATTGTAGTAATTATTATAATAGTTATTAAAATAACTATTGTTCCCAGAAAAGTCTGGCGTATTTTTAGTGGTGCTTATCGTGACGCTGTTATCGACTCCGGAAGGCCCGGAGCGGTTGAAATGACTGGCTTCTTTAATATTGTCCTGATTATCCATTTTTAACATGACGTGATTATTGTGCTGCTGAAATGAGTCTTTCAGTAACGAAACCATATCCAGCGTTTTGAGGTGGTAATCAATCGGCTTGACATTAGTCTCCCCGGTGAAAGCGGGATGTTCAGCTTTTGCCTGCTGGGTTATGAGTATTATTAATGTTAATGTGCCTGCGCTGCAGAGTTTTTTCATTTTCCCTTTCTTATATGAATCAAACCAGATGAGATTAACAGAGTAATGAATATTAATCTGGATTGTAATAAAAATAATTAAAATCTCTGTTGTTTAATATAAATTAAATTTTATTATAATGAAATTTAATATGCCTTTATTACAATTTGTTTTTCTCTATAACGCTGTTTGGTTAAGAAGGAATAGTACTGTTAAACCGCTAATGCCAGTAGATCGTAATACATCTGGCAGCGGCTTATGTTGAACAAATCAAAGAAAGACTTTGCTAGCCGGATGCATGAAAATGGGATTTATGCGCTATACCGTCAGGGCAGTGGCAATCCGAATATGCTGCCGATAGCCGTAAGCGTGCCGGCAACAAGGGATTGCTGCTTAAGTGGCGTAACGACTGACGTATTTACCATAATGGCGGACACTTCTTGCCGGTAACGGCAGGCGTGGTGTGTATCAGTCATGCAGGCCGCCGCGACGGCCTGATTAGCCACTTTATCCGGCTTGCAGCAGGATGAAATTTAATAACCTGAGTTCTGGAGTTGACGGACAATCGGCTAACGGGCCAGCGGTGCAATCAGACAACGGAACCACCACAGCGGTTTCCACCAGCGGCGCGGCTGCGGTTTGTCCGGCGTACGGCTGCTGATTGTCACAATGTGCCATCTGAAGTTGAGAAAGTTGCGACTGTGCCCATGCTCGGCACCATACGTGGCTATTTCTTCGGCTTTTTTGAGGTCAACCGGGGTATTAAACGACAGATCGCGATTGAGGCTATGGTATGAACTTTCGCGGTCAATTTCTCGTATATCACAGCGGATACGGCGCGGCAGATAGCGCTGCACCGAACCATGATATTTATGATATTTAACGAAGCGGTAATCTTCCGCACCATAATGACCGCAAAATTCTTCATCATAGCCATGATGTCGGAAAAATCTGGCTCTGGACATGAAAAATAGATTGCTATGTCCTTTGATTAATTTACCTGTGGCCGGATCGTTGCGATAAATTTTATAGAAGCTGCGTCCAGGATTTTTGTGAGTGATAAGATAGCGGAATGTATCTTCAGGCAGCTGATGATCCAGATCGGTCATCAGAATCTTATCTGATTTGGCATACGTGACGCCAAGATTTCTCGCGCCCCCCTGATTCCAGGGGATATCATCATCAATGCGCAACCAGGTGAGGTTAAGGTTCAATGCCGGCACTTCATACTCAACGCTACTGCAATCGTCGACGATAACAAAATGCGTACTATCCAGAATGTCTTTTGGATAGTGCTCATAGGAACGCAGCAGCGACAGAACGGAATCGATATTGCCCTGATTACAATAGAAATGGGTAACGTAAGTGAGTCGGATATGCTGCCAGTCGTTCATTTAGCGTCTCTGTTTGTTTTCTGTCTGTGTTTTACCAGAAATGAACATTCCAGCATGTTGCTACAGTATGAAAATGATAAGCAAAGTACTGCTGACTTTGTATTTAAGGTAATGCCGGCGGAGGATAACACATCCTGAAAAAATTATCGCGTCCATTCAAACGCCGGTTTTGTGGCCAATCCTAAGCCAGGAACATCCTTACGTCTAATAGATTCTGATCATGCCGGCATTAATTTAAACAGCAGGTAAACCATTGCATGCATAATATTACACTGGCGTTATCATTATGTGATGGGTAATGATATTGATAGGATGATAAGCACCGTCGGGCAGGAGAGGCAAACCGGTGAGGATGGCAGGGCGGCAGCCGCCGCCCGTCCATTTATTTTACTATAATTTCAGGCAGTTGTTGTAACATGTCGGCAGCATCCGCCAGTAGCCTGGTAAAATGTGGCTGTTCACCATGACGGTCGAGCGCCGCCTGGCTGTGCCAGCCCTCATGAAATAAAAAGGTATTCTGGTCATCCAGGCTGCGATACAGATCGTAGTATAAACAGCCAGCTTCAGCGCGACTGGGTTCAATACAGCGGCTGAGCACCGTTTGCAGCTCGTCGGCTTTACCCGGTCTGGCAATAAACTTTGCGATGATCATCAGCGATTTATCTGACATAAAACACTCCTGTTGGTAACAATACCGTTTATCCTGAACAGGCAATATAGCCTGAAGGCATTTTGCCTGCATCGTTCCCTCTGATTATACTTCCGCTTTTCCGGCCAGCAGCGCCAGCAGCGCATACTTACGCCGGGCCTCTTGACCTGCTTCTGTCCATAGCTGGCGGGCAACTTCGGGTTGCTGCTGATTCAGGCGGCGAAAGCGCTGTTCGTTGTTCAGTACACTAGCAGGATCGGCGGTTGGCGGTCGTGAATCCAGCGACAGCGCCGGCTTTCCTTCACTTAGACGTTGCGGATCAAAACGATACAGGGGCCAGAATCCGCTGGCGGTAAGCAGCTTCATCTGTTCATGACTGTCGGCAAGATCATAGCCGTGCTCTTCGCATGGACTATAGGCAATAATCAGTGATGGCCCGGGATAGGCTTCGGCCTCCTGTAACGCTTTTACTGTCTGATTCAGCTGCGCCCCCAGTGAAATTTGTGCAACATAGACATGGCCATACATCATCATACTGATGGCCAAATCTTTACGCATTTTACGTTTACCGTTTTCTGCAAACCCTGTGACGGCGCCGAGCGGGGTTGCCTTGGACGCCTGGCCACCGGTGTTAGAATAACACTGGGTATCCAGCACCAGAATATTGATATTTTCACTCAGGCTGAGTACATGATCGAGGCCGCCAAAACCAATATCATAAGCCCAGCCATCACCACCAATTGCCCACACCGATTTATCAATGAGCCCATCGGCTTGCTGACAGAGCGCCTGGCCGTGCGGACTGCTATCGTCGGCCAGCAAGGTACGCAGTTCAGCGATTGCCGCACGACGGTGCTCAATTGTGACGTTGTCACCCAGGAGGGCCGCTGTCAGGTCGGCGGGTAGCCGCGAAGCGCACTGATGAATCAGCCGTTGTACGCGCTGTCGCTGGAGATCGACACTGAGCCGAAAACCGAGTCCAAATTCAGCATTGTCCTCAAACAGCGAGTTAGCCCATGCCGGCCCACGGCCTTCCCGGTTGGTGGTGTAGGGGGTTGAAGGTAAATTACCGCCATAAATTGACGAGCAGCCGGTGGCATTGGCAATTAACAGGCGATCGCCATAAAGTTGCGTCAGCAATTTTATATAGGGGGTTTCACCACAGCCAGAACAGGCGCCAGAATATTCAAATAACGGCGTGATAAGTTGTGATGTCCGGATATCAATACGCTCCAGCTGGGTCGGCTGTATTTCTGGTAGGGCAAGAAAGGCGGCATAACGCTGTTTTTCTTCGCTGACATGTGCCAGTCGCGATTGCATATTTAACGCTTTAATCGCAGGATTCTGGCGGTCTTTCGCCGGGCAAACCACCACACAAAGTTGACAGCCAGTGCAGTCTTCAGGTGCGACCTGCAAAATATATTTCTGGCCGCGCATATCGCGTGATTTGACATCCAGTGAAGGTAAATCACTTTCTGCAGCGTCAAGCGCCTCAGGCGGCACTACTTTGGCCCGGATAGCCGCGTGCGGACAGGCAGCAACACAATGATTACACTGGGTGCACAGCGTTGCGTTCCACAATGGTATTGCTTCGGCGATATTGCGTTTTTCCCAGCGGGTGGTGCCGGTGGGCCAGCTGCCGTCCGGCGGCAGTGCTGAGACGGGAAGAGTGTCACCCAGTCCCGCCAGCATGGTGGCGGTTACCGTTTTAACGAAATCCGGGGCGCTGTCACTCACCACCGCCGGCATCAGATGGCTTTGCGGGTTGACCGGTTGTAACGCCACCGCTTCCAGTCCGGCACAGGCGGCCTGTAGTGCCGCATGGTTACGCGCAACCACGTCATCACCTTTATTGCCATAGCTGCGGGTGGCCGCAGTCTGTAGCAGAGAGAGGGCATCCGCCGCAGGGATAATGCCGCTCAGTGCAAAGAAAGCCATTTGCATTACGGTATTAATCCGTCCGCCAAGCTGGCATTCGCGGGCAATGCGACTGGCATTAATCACGAAAAAGCGGGCTTTTTTTTGCACCAGCGTTGCCTGAACTTCCTGTGGCAACCGCTGCCAGACCTCACTGGCGGACCAGGGCGAATTGAGTAAAAACAGGCCGCCCGGTTTCAGACGCTGGCACAAGGGGTATTTGTCAATAAACTGCCACTGGTGGCAGCCAATGAAATCGGCTTCGTCCACCAGATAGGCTGACTGAATTGGCCGCTCGCTGGCGCGCAGGTGTGAAACGGTGAGACCGCCCGCTTTTTTAGAGTCATAGACAAAATAGCCTTGCACCTGCAGCGGCGTATGGTCACCAATAATTTTAATCGTATTTTTGGTTGCCGAAACGCTGCCATCACTGCCGAGACCATAAAAAAGTGCTTGCAGATGGGCGTGATTATCCACGTTTTGCACTGGCAGAGGCAGGGACAGACGGGTGACGTCATCGTAGATACCGACGGTAAAGCGGGCGGGGGGACAAGGCTGGGTCAGCGCATGAAAGATGGCCAGAACCGCGCGCGGGTTGAACTCTTTAGAGGATAAGCCATAGCGTCCACCGCTCATCAACGGCATACTGGCGCGTTTACCCTGTGCGACGGCCTCTGCCATGGTGCACATGACATCCAGAAACAGCGGCTCTGCCGGCGCGCCGGGTTCTTTGCAACGATCCAGTACCGCAATACGCGTGACCGTGGCAGGCAGCACGGCCAGCAGCTGTTCCGCCGGAAAAGGTCGGTAAAGATGCAGGTTAATCAAACCGATTCTCTCGCCCTGCATAGCCGCGCTGTCAATCACCTCGCGGCAGGTGCCCGCTGCCGACCCCATCAGAACAATGACGCGTTCCGCCTGGGGATGGCCATCATATCTGACTGGCTGATAATGGCGGCCGGTTTCCCGGGCAAAATCATCCATGGCATTGATAACATGCTGTACGGCGGCGTTATACCAGGGATTGGTGGCTTCACGTGCCTGAAAATAGCTATCTGGATTCGCCGAAGTGCCTCGAATCACCGGATGTTCCGGCGATAAAGCACGTTGACGGTGGGCAGTGATTGCCTGCTGCGGCATCAGGCAACGCAGGGTGTCATCGCTAACGGGAGTAATTTTATTGATTTCATGTGAGGTACGAAAGCCGTCAAAAAAATGAATAAACGGCAGGCGGCTGTTAAGTGAGGCCAGTTGCGCGATTAACGCAAAATCCTGCGCCTGCTGGACGCTGTCGGCGCATAACATAGCACAACCGGTTTGTCGTACCGCCATGACATCAGAGTGATCGCCAAAAATTGATAATGCATGGGTAGCAACCGTGCGCGCGGCAACGTGCAGAACAAAGGGCATTAGCTGACCGGCAAGCTTATAAAGCGTGGGGATCATCAGCAGTAAGCCTTGCGAGGAGGTAAAACTGGTGGCCAGCGAGCCGGTTTGCAATGCCCCGTGTACCGTGGCAATGGCACCGGCCTCTGACTGCATTTCGACAACCCGTGGTACCTCTCCCCAGATATTAGACTGACCGGCTTCAGACCAGGCATTGGCCTGCTCGGCCATGGTGGAACTGGGGGTGATCGGGTAAATAGCTATCACTTCGCTGGTGCGAAAGGCGACAGATGCCACCGCACCATTGCCGTCGATAGTGATCATACGACATCCTCTAAAGTTAATCTGCTTCAGAGTCTGGCACAGCTACGCCGTTTATCCCTATAAAAATAAAGGAATCAAAGTTTACGGCGCACTGACGATCAAAATTGCCGTTTTCTACTGCATTTCCAGGCTATGCACCCCTTTAATCTCCATCAGGGCTTCATACAGGCGTGACTGATCGACTCTTGGTGACAATGTCACGTCAAGTGAAAGCTCACACAGTCCGCTTTCTTCTTCACGATTAACCACCGAAACCTGACCGGTGCGGATGCGCTCTTTTTGTAACGTCAGTAACACCATCGGCACACTTTTGGGCTTAAGGCGAAACAATAACGAGTGATGTTTGCCAATCAGATAACGGCTAAGACGACTGAACAGTTCAAGTACCACCAGAGCCAGCAGCGTGCCATAAATACCAATTTCATACAGCCCGCTACCAATCACCAGACCGATGGCGGCTGTCACCCACAGACCGGCTGCAGTAGTGAGTCCCCGCACGACCTGGCGCTGAATCATGATAGTTCCCGCCCCAAGGAAACCCATCCCGCTGACAACCTGGGCCGCTATCCGGCTTGGGTCAAGCGCAACGTGTTCCAGCGGCAGCATATCGGCAAAACCATATTTCGATACAATCATAAACATTGCACTACCGATACCGACCAGAATATGGGTACGCAAACCCGCCTCTTTGGCACGAAGCTGACGCTCAAGACCAATCAGCCCGCCCAGGGCGCCGGCCAGAGCAACACGAACCAGTAAATCAACAACCATTAGTATCCTCCTGATTATTTGGTGATGAGATGTCAGCGTTGCGAAAATAAAAAAATAAGACAACCTGTCATTGCAATTTTGACGTTTTTGTTTTGTAAAAATAAAGATGAAAGGTATCGACCTTTTAGTTAACGTTGCTTATTCTGTTGACGTTTTAACTGTTCATTTCCCGGAGTCCGAACAATGAAAGCTGCGACTTTATTCCTGTCTGCTGCTGTAATGGCCCTTGCTGCCTGTAGCAGTGCCCCGGATAACGATGAACCGCCACAGCAGGCAACCAGTGCCCATGTCGCGGCCAGACCCCATATGTCTTCTATTGCAGCCGATGCCTGCGGGGGCGCCGGTGGAACGCTGGCATTCTCCCGGCAGCTGGATGGTAGTGCCGTCGGGATGTGCCAGTTACCGAATGGCCGCCGTTGTAGCGAAAGCGCACTGACATCAGGCGGCTGTTTGTGAGTTGTTATTGCTGACCGGCCGTTAGCCGGTTAGCGCAAATTTCCCCCCGTGCCAGACAGGCAAGGTTCTCCAGCGTGACTTCAGCGATGCTGATCAACGCATCTGAGGTAAGAAATGCCTGATGGCCGGTAAATAATACGTTATGGCAGGCAGATAACCGGCGGAAAATATCATCCTGAATAACATCATTTGATTTATCTTCAAAAAACAGGTCGCGTTCATTTTCATAGACATCCATCCCCAGTGCGCCAATTTTTTGCATTTTTAACGCGTCAATGGCTGCCTGAGAATCAATTAGCCCGCCGCGACTGGTATTAATAATCATCACGCCATCTTTCATCTGTGCGAAAGCGCCGGCATTAAGCAAATGCTGGTTTTGCGGCGTCATCGGACAGTGCAGACTGATCACGTCGGCACGGGAAAATAATGTTGCCAGATCAACATATTCCGCGCCCAGCTCCAGCGCCAGTGGATTTGGCCAGGGGTCGTAAGCCAGCAGCTGCATACCAAAACCTTTCAGAATACGCAGGGTGGCAAGGCCAATTTTTCCGGTACCGATAATGCCTGCGGTGCGACCATGCATATTAAATCCGGTCAGACCTTCCAGTGAAAAGTTAGCATCACGGGTGCGTAACCAGGCACGATGAATATGGCGATTTAACGTCATCATCATGCCGACGGCATGTTCGGCAACCGCTTCGGGGGAATAGGCCGGGACGCGTACTACCGTCAGGCCAAATTCGTCAGCAGCTTTAAGATCGACATTGTTGAATCCGGCACAGCGTAGCGCAATATATTTTACTCCGAGCGCTGCCAGCTCCTGGAGTACTTCTCTGCTGCCATCGTCATTAACAAAAATACACACGGCATCACAGCTGATTGCGTTCTTTGCCGTACGTTCCGTGAGCAGAAAATCGAAAAATTCGACTTCCATGCCATAATTCTCGTTTACCTGCTCCAGATATTTACGTTCATATTGTCTGGTGCTGTACACGGCTATCTTCATCATTTAACTCCTGGCGGCCTGGCGCGATAACACTTCACCCGGTCGGCGCTTCATGCCATTATCCCAGCAGAGCAATCAGGGAGAATAGGGAGGAACGCCTTGGGGCGCTGTCTGAAAACGCTTGGAATAATCTGTCTGATTATTATTATACTGTCAGGCTTGCTGCTTACCAGTGCTTCACTCTGGTTGCCGCGTGTGATTGCCTTGTGGCTACCCGAACAGGCCCGGCTGGAAATGAACGGCCGGTTTGGCTGGCAACACCATCAGCTGCGGTTTCCCTTAATTCGCTACTGGCAGGATGACTGCCTGCTCGCTGAGCTGGAAGGGGCAGCGCTGGGAAGAAAAAATCAGCGCTGGCAGCTACAGGCCGTCACTGCCCGGCTTGACAGCCAGTGTCTGAGTAAACTGCCCGCCAGTGGTGGTGCTCAGCCAGCGCGTTCACTGGATGAGTGGCAGCAGCGTCTTCCTGATGCACGTCTGGATATTGATAACGTCATTATTTCGCCCTGGCAGGCCTGGTCAGGTGGGTTACATCTCTCTGTTAATTCCCGGCAACAACAGCTTATCTATACCGGGCATAACATCAGTGCTCAGGCGCAGTTGGACGTAAAGCGACTGACAATCGAGCATCTGACGCTGCCTGTGGCTGGCAGCCCGCAACCTTTCACCCTGCGCGGAACCCTCAATCTGGCGGCGAGACCTGATAGCCTGCCTGAAAGCGGTGAATTAAGTGGCAATCTGCAGGTGGCTAACCTGCCGGCTCCGCTTGATGTCAGATTGGTCTGGCAACAACAGCAAGGTGAATTTAGGGTAACGGCACAAGGCGAAGCGCAGCCGTTACTGCGTCTGCCCTGGCAGGCAGACAGCAAACGTATTCAAATCAGTAAAGGTCAGTGGCAGTGGCCCTGGGCCGGGCAGCCCGTGTCCGGTGGCGTCGCATTACAGATAGACGACTGGCAACAAGGTGTGGGCACAGCGCAGCTCAGCGGAAGGCTCAACGTACTGACTGCCGGGCGTGGTGGCCGCGGCAACGTGGTGGTCAGTTTTGGTCCAGGTAAACCCGACTGGCAACACAGCCAGCTGCCTTTACGCATAACCGGCGACAGTAAACTTACCCACCTGCAGTTTTATGCCAGCCTGCCCGGCGAGCTGCGTGGACCACTGCTCGATCCGGTACTGCATTTTTCTCCGGGAGCACTGATGCGCATGCGTGGACGATTACTGTCCACGCTGGAAGTGAATGAAGCACGCTGGCCGCTGGCGGGTGTTCAGCTATCTGCTGCTGGTATCAGCGGCCGTTTACAAGCTATTCTCAGTGCCCATGATCCCAATATGGGCGATTTTCGCTTACATCTTGATGGCGGGGCACATCAGTTCTGGCCGGATAAGGGGATCTGGCGCTGGCGTTACTGGGGTAAGGGTTATATGACGCCATTTAGCGCCAACTGGGATCTGCGCGGCACGGGAAGCTGGCGTTACAGCAAAATTGAACTGGATAGTCTTTCTACCGGATTTGATAAGCTAAGTTACGCTGCGGTTACGGTGAATGCCCCGCGTCTGACGCTGGGTGAGCCGATTCGCTGGCAGCGCGATCCCAGCCATCCCGCTTTCAGCGGTAGCGTGAAACTGGATGCCAGCGTGACCCGGTTCAGTTATGGCGGCAAGTTGCCGGATGGTCATCTGCTATTAACTCTGCATGGCCGCGACCCGGCCTGGTTCTTGTGGCGTGGCCAGCTTCAGGCTGGTGACATGGGGCCGGTACAGCTCCATGGGCGCTGGGATGGCCAGCGATTACGCGGCCAGGCATGGTGGCCTTCACAGGCATTGCCGGTGTTTCAGCCGTTACTCAGTCCGAATCTGAAAATGCGCATCCTGAGTGGTACCCTGCGAGCCCAGGCGGCGTTTTCTGCCGCCAGTGGCGAAGGTTTCCAGGCCGGTGGCCATTTTGTTGTCGGTGATGGTTATGCCCGTATGCCGGATAACGAATTTCAGGGCGTTGATTTCTCGCTGCCTTTTCGTTTTAAACAGCATCAATGGTATTTTGGTGCCAGGAGACCGGTGGCGTTGCGCATCGCGGCGATTAAAAATCAGTTTGATTTGACCAATATCCGGGCGGATTTACAGGGCTGGTATCCCTGGAATGACCAGCAACCCCTGCGACTGAGTAATGTTAACATTGATCTGATGGATGGCCAGCTGTCGTTAGACAGCCTGGTGATGCCGCAACAGGAGGCGGCAAACCTCGGGCTGCGGCATATCAACCTGAGCAAATTTATCACCGCGCTGAAGCCAAAACAGTTTGCTTTGTCGGGTTTTGTCAATGGCATGCTGCCACTGTGGCTGAACGATCGGCAGTGGCTGGTCCACAAAGGCTGGATTGCTAATGAAGGACCGCTCACCTTCCGGCTGGATAAAGACACGGCTGATGCCATTTCCAGCAATAATATGGCGGCAGGGGCGGCAATGGACTGGCTGCGTTATATGGAAATTTCACGCTCGTGGGCAACGATTGATCTTAATAACTTAGGCTGGCTGAAAATGACGGCGCAGGTGAACGGGGCCAGCCAGTTCAGCGATCGTAAACAGCGGGTATCTTTGCACTATACCCATCGTGAGAATCTTTTTCAGCTCTGGCGCAGTCTGCGCTTTGGCGATAATTTGCAATCCTGGGTGGAAGACAACATTAGCCTGCCATCGCAAAAGGGGACGTCGGATGACAAATAGTCTTGGTTTTGTGCTGTTTGGCAGCGCATTGATGCTTTGTGGCTGCGTGCCACGTATTGAGGTAGCGGCCCCCAAAGCACCGATTACCATCAATATGAACGTGAAGATTGAGCATGAAATTCATATTAAAGCAGATAAAGACGTGGAAGCATTACTTAAAAATAATAGCGATCTGTTCTGATAAGGATAACACCATGAAGAACAAGCGTTACGCTGGCTGGTTACTGGCGCTATTGCTGATTGCACCGGTCAGTCTGGCACTGACTCTGGATCAAGCGCGCAGCAGTGGGCGCGTGGGGGAAACGCTGAGCGGATATCTGGCAGCACGACAGAATGACAGGGAAACCCAGCAACTGGTTGCGCGCGTTAATGCGGGACGCCAGCAGCAGTATCAGCGTCTGGCACAACAAAATAATCTGACTACCCACGAGGTGGCTTCCCTGGCCGGAAAAAAACTGGTAGAGCGGGCGGCGGCAGGTGAGTATGTACGCGGCATTAACTGACTGTGGCTACAAAAAAGCGAACAATAAAAAAGCGATCCGGCGATCGCTTTTATATATTGCTATTAGCGCCGGCTGAATCAGGCAGCAATAATCTGTTTCAGTGCATCTTTCGCATCGGCAGCGGCTTTGCCAGCAACGTCCGGACCATAGGCTGTACCTTCTGCAAATACAAAGTTCACTTCCGTCATGCCGAGGAAACCCAGGAACAGTTTCAGGTAGGGTGTTAGCAGGTCGCTGGGGGTATCTTTGTGAATACCACCACGGCTGGAAATCACCACCACTTTTTTGCCTTTGACCAGGCCTTCCGGTCCATTTTCGCTGTAACGGAAAGTGACACCCGCACGCGCCACCATATCGAAATAATTTTTCAGCTGTGTCGGAATATTAAAGTTATACATTGGCGCGGTGATCACAATCGTATCGTGTGCTTTCAGCTCGCTAATCAGTTCGTCTGATAAATCGAGCGCTTCCTGCTGGCGCGGTGTCAGGGTTGCATCTGACGGACGCAGGGCACCGACCAGTTCGCCATCAAGAACCGGGATCGGGTTTGCTGCAAGATCACGTACGGTGATTTCATCTGCCGGATGAGCCACTTTCCACTCAGCAATCAGATGGTCAGCCAGCTGACCAGAAGTTGAATAACCTGCAAGGATGCTGGATTTCAGGACAAGTACTTTGCTCATAATTAATTTTTCCTGTTTGGTTAATAAGGAACGCTTTTCGCCCAATGGGTTACACTCTATGAGTAAAATCGCCGCAGAGAAAGTGCAATATTTCGAGTTGTATATTCGAATTTATTGAACAAGCGCCGCAACGCCAGCCACGCCGGCCCTGATTGTGATAAGATGACGCGGCAAACCGCTGTTCACAGCATATAAAGTTAAATCAGGTCAGAAGTTAAATCAGGTCAATTGTTGTCTCACAACCGGGTAACCATGTCAGAAACACCATCAATTTGTTTGCAAACGCTATGGTCGCAGCTTGAGGGTCTGACGCTACGCGACCGCCAGCGTTTACAGCGTCGTTTACAGCACATCCAGAAAATAGACAACCCTGCCCGCCGTGCGCAGGCGGCTGATGAAATTGCCGGTGAGTTTGCCCGCGCCACGCAGCTTGTTGCCGCGCGCCGCGCGGCCACGCCAGTGATAACCCTGGCGGATAATCTGCCGGTCAGCGAGAAACAGCAGGAAATTGCCGAGGCCATTGCTGCCCATCAGGTTGTGATTGTTGCCGGAGAAACTGGCTCGGGTAAAACGACGCAGCTGCCGAAAATATGTCTGGCCTTAGGTCGCGGCGTACTGGGTGTTATCGGACATACTCAGCCGCGACGCCTGGCCGCACGTACTGTTGCTCAGCGTATTGCCGCCGAGCTGGAGACATCACTGGGCGGTTGCGTTGGCTACAAAGTGCGTTTTAATGATCAGCTCAGCGAGCTGAGTCAGATTAAGCTGATGACCGATGGTATCCTGCTGGCAGAAATTCAGCAGGATCGGCTGCTGTTACAGTACGATACCCTTATTATTGATGAGGCGCATGAACGCAGTCTGAATATCGATTTTTTACTGGGATATTTGCACGAACTGTTGCCGCGCCGGCCAGATTTGAAAGTGATTATTACCTCAGCCACCATTGACCCGCAGCGTTTTTCTCGTCATTTCAATAATGCGCCAGTGATCGAGGTTTCAGGGCGAACTTATCCGGTTGAAGTGCGTTACCGTCCGGTGGTTGAAGATGCGGATGACAGTGAGCGCGATCAGTTGCAGGCTATTCTGGACGCGGTGGATGAACTCTGCGCTGAAGGACCGGGCGATATTCTGATCTTTATGAGCGGTGAACGTGAAATTCGTGATACTGCCGATGCGTTGGTTCGGCGTGAATTGCCGCATACCGAGATTCTGCCGCTGTACGCACGGCTATCGAATGCGGAACAAAATAAAGTGTTTCACTCTCATGCTGGTCGCCGTATTGTGCTGGCAACAAACGTGGCAGAAACGTCGCTGACGGTGCCCGGGATTAAATATGTAATCGATCCCGGACGGGCGCGTATCAGCCGTTATAGCTATCGTACCAAAGTACAGCGTCTGCCTATTGAATCCATTTCTCAGGCCTCCGCCAATCAGCGAAAAGGGCGCTGCGGCAGGGTATCTGCGGGTATCTGTATCAGGCTGTATGCGGAAGATGATTTTCTCAGCCGGCCTGCCTTTACCGATCCGGAAATTCTGCGCACCAATCTGGCTTCGGTTATTTTGCAGATGACCGCGTTGGGACTGGGTGATATTAGCGCCTTTCCGTTTGTTGAAGCACCGGATAAACGCCATATTCAGGATGGTGTCCGCCTGCTTGAAGAGCTGGGCGCTATCCGACAACATCACGCGGGCTATACGCTGACTCAGTCCGGGCGCGCTTTGTCACAGCTGCCGGTGGATCCCCGGCTGGCCAGGATGGTACTGCAAGCGCCGAAAGTGGCTGCACTTCGCGAAGTGATGATTATTGTTGCGGCGCTTTCGATACAGGACCCGCGTGAACGCCCGGCGGATCGTCAGCAGGCAGCGGATGAAAAGCACCGGCGTTTTGCCGATAAAGACTCTGATTTTATGGCGTTTGTTACGCTGTGGGACTATCTGCAACAACAGCAAAAAACGCTGTCATCAACCCAGTTCAGACGACAGTGTAAAACCGATTACCTTAATTATCTGCGGGTACGTGAATGGCAGGATGTTTATACCCAGCTGCGCCAGGTTGTGCGAGAGCTTGGACTGACCATTAATCAGCAAGCGGCGGATTACCGCGCGATACACACAGCCTTACTGAGTGGCCTGTTATCTCATATCGGACAGAAAGACGCTGAAAAACCCGAGTTTACCGGTGCCCGTAATAGTCACTTTGCTATTTTTCCGGGTTCCGGATTATTCAGGAAACCACCCCGCTGGACGATGGTGGCGGAGCTGGTTGAAACCAGCCGCTTGTGGGGGCGTATTGCGGCGCGTATCGAACCGGAGTGGATTGAACCTCTGGCACAGCATCTGATCAAGCGGAGTTACAGCGAGCCACACTGGGAAAAAAAGCAGGGTGCGGTGATGGCGACGGAAAAAGTTACCTTATTTGGGCTGGCAGTGGTGGTCGCCCGCAAGGTGAATTACGGGCAGATCGATCCCGTGTTGTCCAGAGAGTTGTTTATCCGCCATGCGCTGGTTGAAGGCGAATGGCAGAGCCGGCATGCCTTTTTTCATGCCAATCAGAAGCTACGACGTGATCTTGAGGTGCTGGAACATAAAACTCGTCGGCGTGACATTCTGGTCGATGATGAAACTTTATTTGCCTTTTATGACCAGCGGCTGGGTCAGGAGGTTGTCTCCAGCCGCCATTTTGATAGCTGGTGGCAACAAGCAGAACGTCAGCAGCCGCAGTTACTGCATTTTACGCGTGAAATGCTGGTCCGCAGTGGCAATGACAAGGTTAGCAAACTCGATTTTCCGGATGTCTGGCAGCAGGGCGATCTTACCTTGCGTCTGAGCTATCAGTTTACGCCGGGTGATGGCGCTGATGGCGTCACTCTGCATATTCCCCTGACATTACTGAATCAGGTTGCGGATCGTGGTTTTGAATGGCAAATCCCCGGCCTGCGCCAGCAACTGGTTAGCGCGTTAATAAAGTCCTTGCCAAAAACAGTCCGGCGCAATTTTGTGCCAGCTCCTGATTATGCGCAGGCTTTTCTCAGCAGGGTTACGCCATTTGAATTGCCGCTTCTGGATGCGCTCGAACGTGAATTTCGCCGTATGACTGGCGTCACGGTGGCGCGTGATAGCTGGCAATGGGATCTGGTTGCCGACCATCTTAAAATGACCTTTCGCGTGCTGGATGAAAATCAGCGTACTTTAGCTGAAGGTAAAGATTTGGCTGCACTGAAACTGGCGCTAAAAGCCAGGGTACAGCAAACCCTGTCACAGGTTGCAGATGCCGGTCTGGAACAGCAGAATTTGCAACAGTGGAGTTTTGGCGATCTGCCGCGTCACTACCAGCAGAAGCGTGGTGGTTACAGTGTGAAAGCCTGGCCGGCGTTAGTGGATGAGAAACAGAGTGTGGCCATCAGGCTGTTTGATTCAGAATATGAACAGCAACGCATGATGCGCGCGGGTTTGCGTCGGCTGCTGTTACTGAATATTCCGTCACCCGTTAAATATTTACATGAAAAATTGCCCAACAAAGCCAAGCTGGGGCTTTATTTTAATCCTTATGGCAAAGTGCTGGATGTGATTGATGACTGTATCGCCTGCGGCGTGGATAAACTGATTGACAGTGCCGGTGGACCGGTCTGGCAGGAAGCGGCATTCCGGGCGCTGCACGACACCGTGCGGGCACAGCTTAATGATAACGTGGTTGCCATTGCCGGTGAGGTGGAACAAATTCTGAGCAAAACCTTTGCCATTAATAAACGGTTAAAAGGGCAGGTAGATATGACGCTGGCACTGGCGCTGGCTGATATCAAAGCTCAGATGAACGGACTGGTATTTCGTGGCTTTGTCACGGCTGTTGGCTGGCGGCGTCTGCCGGATGTATTGCGCTATCTTAGCGCCATTGAGCGGCGGCTGGAGAAGTTAGCGATTGATCCGCACAGTGACCGTGCGCGCATGCTTAAAGTCAGTCAGGTTCAGCAGGCCTGGCAAAGCTGGCTGAATAAAATGCCGCCAGCGCAGCGTGACGTTGCCGATGTGGCAGAAATTCGCTGGATGATTGAAGAGCTGCGCGTGAGTTATTTTGCCCAGCAGCTGGGAACGCCTTATCCGGTTTCTGACAAGCGGGTGTTACAGGCGATGGAGCAGCTGAGTCGCCTGTGATCGGTTGAAATTCGTTTCGGGCGAGGGTGAAGTGGAACGATACCTCACGCTAATAGCGTTTAACGTGCAATATTTCGCTGACCCTTATTTCCGTTGTTTCGGCTGGTGCATCGCGAAGAGTCAGTATGTTGCTTTTGCCGGTGCGCGCCTGATAATGCTCGTTGGTCATGCCGGTGTGGCTTCGCTTTTTACCACAGGCAATCGCCGCGCAGAAAAGGATGGCGTTACCGTTGCATGGGAAACGCGGACGCTGGATGATGCACCGGAGCAATCTATTGTTTAATGCGGGTTTTCTCTACTGAACACTGCGGGGCCAGACCAGCCCCATTTTTGCTTATTGTGCGGCAAGCTGTTGCAGGTTATCGCGAAAGGCGGTGATGGCAATAGCCCGGTTATCGGCGCGATAACGATCGGCGGCGGCCGGCGCAGAACTCTGAATTGCAACAATCTGCCAGCTATCACCTGTTTTTATCAGCATCGGTGAACCGCTATCACCTGGCAAAGTATCACAGCGGTGGGATAATACATTTTTTTGTGCCCAGCCGGTTACCAGACAACCGCTATGGGCGAAAAGCGTATCAAGATGATCTTCCGGATAACCCGCCTGAGTAACCTTGCGACCGGCGGCTTTAAGCGCATCGGATAATGCAGCGCGCGTGCCGTCAAACAGGGGGAGCGGCGTGATACCGGAAGGGGGGTTGCGTAAAATGACCAGCCCGTAATCGAAGGGTGCCGCAGCGGAAGGAACGATCCAGCCATCACCATCGGCTTTAAGTTTTCTGCCTAACGCCGGGTCCACCCGGGTTTCAATATCGTGGATTTCATAACGCCAGCCTTTGCTTCCTGAGACAAAGCGTAGTGCGACGGCCTTGTCGATTTTGCCGTGTGGTGGGGTAACCAGACAATGACCTGCGGTCAGGGCCAGATGTGCTGAGATTAAGGTTGCAGTGCATAAGTTGCCACTCTCGGTTTCCAGCTGACCAATGGCATCCCAGGGGGATTGAGTCACCTCGCTGACCGGTAGTCGCTCATCTTTGCCAAAAAACAGCGTCTTATTTTCATTGTCTGCCTGGGGGGCAGTGTTATCCGCCAGACAGGAGTACGAAAAGCTCAGGCAACTTACAAAAATGACAGCCAGTATGCGCATACATCACTCAGACAGGAGAAAGACAGGAGTAATTTGTTATTGTAAATCCGGCTATTACTATAGCCTTACCGCAATAAAAAAGGGAGATCAGGTTGCAGGATAAACGCAGTCATTTGCTCAGAAGTAAAAACTGGCGGCGAGAATACCGCAGAGAATCATCGTGCCGAGAATGATTTCAAACAAGTAGCGACGTAACATCATCCGCGACCCCACTAAAGAAACACCCGGACGTATCCGGGTGTTGAGTTTGACTGGTTTACTTCGGGAAGGGCTTCCCGCGCACCTTATTTAGCAGCGGCTTTTTTAGCGACTTTTTTGTGGTGCTTTTTAGCCGCCTGGGCTTTCTGGTCAGCGGCTTTTTTAGCGACTTTTTTGTGGTGCTTTTTAGCCGCCTGGGCTTTCTGGTCAGCGGCTTTTTTGGCGACTTTTTTGTGGTGTTTTTTAGCCGCCTGAGCTTTCTGGTCAGCGGCTTTTTTGGCGACTTTTTTGTGGTGTTTTTTAGCCGCCTGAGCTTTCTGGTCAGCGGCTTTTTTGGCGACTTTTTTGTGGTGTTTTTTAGCCGCCTGGGCTTTCTGGTCAGCGGCTTTTTTGGCTACTTTTTTGTGGTGCTTTTTAGCCGCCTGGGCTTTCTGGTCAGCCGCTTTTTTAGCGACTTTTTTATGCTTAACATGTTTTTTTGCAGCAACTTTAGCAGGTGCCGCAGTGGTCGCTGTTGCAGGCGCCGATGAGGTGGCCGGGGCAGCTGTGGTATCAGCAGCAAAAGCAACTGAAGACAGACCCATGGCAGCGGCTACAACCAGAGCAAATAATTTTTTCATTAAAAAATCCTCAAGTATTATTTCATTTAGCAGCCCACTGCGGGGCCGGTAGCGTCAATATAGGCAAACGACTGCTCGCTTTCCGTGAGTCATTGGTATCGGCATGTAACCGATTGTACAAACGTGCGCTGAGGTAAATTAACGCCGGTAACAAACCGGCAGCAATTAATGTGCGGTTTATTGCTGCTGGTTAAAGCCGGCGTTGCTGAGCACACGGGCCGCGACAGCAGAGGTGAGATAAGTTGCCAGTTCTCCGGCGATTGGATGAAGGACCGCCAGGGTGTAGATTGCCGGCGGGTTATAACGGGTCGGAATAGTAAAAACCCGTAGCCTCGGATCCTGACGGAGCAGGGGCAGGTAACTGGCATAGCCAATAAACATATCAGCATGCCCCTGGTTAATCAGCCAGCTTGCGGCCAGTTGTCCCGGCGGCGCTGACAGGCTATGACGACCGCCCACCAGCGGTAAAGCACGTTGTCTGAGGGAACGTGCCAGAGCCGGATGGTCACGGGCAATAAGATCGAACAACTGCAGCGCGTAATCACCACTGGGATCGCAACCGGCTGTCGAGGTGGCCAGCCGCAGATCGCGGCGACGTAACAGTGTCAGCCAGTCATCGTCATGCTGACAGGCCTGCGACCGAACCGTAAGACAGAGTCTGTTTGTTGCAAAGGGCCGAATATATTGCGCAATGCCCGCCGTCAGCAGGTACTGTGGATGTGCCTGATTGGCTGAAGCGAACAAATCACAATGGCTGCCAGCCAGCACAGATTCAAGCAGTAAACCTGCCGGACCAAAACGGGTCTGACTGATGGCTTCAGTGCAGGGGCTGTGCGCCATCAGACAGGGCCAGACCCCTTGCAGACTGCCAGCCGCCAGAACGTTCATCCGTGGTTATCCTGATAGGGATGGCGGTAAAAACGCAGGTACCAGCGGTTCACCCGTTGTTGCATATCAATATCGCTAAATTTTTGTGGATACAATTTTTTGGCCATCCATAATTCCCCCAGCCCCAGTGCTTCCGGCATCGGGTAGCCCCAGGCTTTGGCATATTCTGGCATCAGCCAGACCCGGTGCTGGCGTACGGCGTCTATTGTCTGCCAGCGCGGATCGTTTTCGATTTGTTTCACCACCTGGGGAAACCGACTCTGGACGAAAATAACCTGTGGATTCCAGGCAATCACTTGCTCCATGGCGACCTGTTTATAGCCTTTAACCGTTGCGGCAGCGACATTCAGTGCCCCGGCATGGCTCATCATCAGGCCGGTATATTTTCCTGAACCGTAGGTAGTGAGATCGGGGTTTGCCATATAGGCACGCACCCGCTGTGCCGCGGGCAGATTGCCGGTACGCGCGCTAACTAACTGATGTCCTTCCGTGGCTGCAGCAATCAGAGCCGCGCCTTCCTGCGGCTTATTGACAATATCAGCAATCAATTTGATGCCTTCGCGTAAGCCGCTGGCATAGGCGAGTTCTTCATCAGTTTGCGTTGGATTGAATTTGTTGCGCTCCCCCGGCGCATCATGACGCAGCGAAATGGCCACCACCGGGATACCCAGCGCACTGATACTGTCAATCATTTCACGCGGGGCATAGTTAGTGACAAATACTACCTGCGGGCGTAGCGTGACCAGTTTTTCCGCATCAACATGCGTCAGATCGCCCACCCGCGGAATCTGGTTAAGCCCAGGAACCAGCCGGGCATAGTCATCACCCAGTTCCTGTTTCCAGTTGGCCAGCACCCCGACCATTTTGCTGGCTGCGTTTAGCTGTACCAGCAAATTGAGCGTCTGATGCTGCAAAACAACCACCCGATCTACCTTATCAGGAATAGTGACCTGACGGCCGATCTGGTCGGTTATCTGTCTTGATGCTTCTGCGCTGGCATTAAATCCCAAAACAAACGCGGCCAGTAATAGCAGCGTGGTTAATTGGTTCATCGTCCTCTCCCTTTCGTTATATCGAAGATTATATAACGAAAAGACGGCGTTAAATATTGATTCAGACGCGCAGGCAACCGTTTAAATTGCTGTTACAGCCAGGCGTGCGTAGCTTACAACTCACCGTCGCTGTTCAGTCGGGCAGATAACGCTGTGTCAGATGCTGGCGAAACCAGTGGGGATTGAGATCTTCACCGCTTGCCCGGACAATCAGTTCACGACTACTGAGACGGCTACCATATTGCCAGACGTTGTGTTGTAACCAGTTGAAAACCTGCTGCATCTCGCCGCTGGCAATCTGCTGTTGTAGCGCAGGCTGCGCCGTACTGAGCGCCTGAAAAAGTTGGGCTGCGTACATTGCGCCAAGGGTATAGGTTGGGAAATAACCAAAGGCACCGTCGGTCCAGTGAATATCCTGCATACATCCATCGCGATAGTTGCCTGTGGTATCAATGCCGGCCAGCTGCTGCATTTTTTCCTGCCACAATACCGGGATATCTTCGACTTCGATTTCGCCTTCAATTAATGCCCGTTCGATTTCATAACGTACGATGATATGAATCGGATAACTGACTTCATCGGCATCCACCCGAATCAGTCCCGGCTGTACACGTTGTGCCAGTGCGATAAGATTATCTGCGCTGAAAGCCTGCTGATAGCCCAGGTGATGAATAATTTGCGGCAGGATGCGAGTAAGAAATGCCGGACTGCGGCCTATCTGCATTTCAAAAAATAAACTCTGAGACTCATGAATGGCGGTCGATCTGGCGAGTGCTACCGGTTGGCCCTGCCATTGTTTTGGCAAATTTTGTTCATAGCGAGCGTGGCCGGTTTCATGGATTACCCCCATCAGGGCCGACAAAAAATTGTGGGTATCATAACGGGTGGTGATGCGAACATCCTGGGGAACGCCGCCACAAAACGGATGAGCGCTGACATCCAGCCGGCCAGCGTTAAAATCAAATCCCAGCATGGACATGATACTTAACCCAAGCTGACGTTGTTTATCAACCGCAAACGGCCCTTGCGGTGGCACCAAAGTCTGCCGGCGCTGACGGGCAATAACCTGCTGGAGCAGGGCGGGCAGCCAGCTTTTAATATCGGTAAAAATGGTGTCGAGCTGCTGGCTGGTCATGCCGGGTTCATACAGCGCCAGTAGTGCATCATAGCGAGAGATGCCGCCGTCCTGTGCGCGAAGTTCAGCTTCCTGACGACTGAGTTTGACAACCTGTTTCAGGTTTTCAGCAAAACCCGACCAGTCATTTGCCGGGCGTTGGCTACGCCACGCATGTTCACAACGTGCGCCGGCAATGGATTTTGCTTGCACCAGTTCAGCCGGCAGAATAACAGCCTGTTGCCAGGCGCGCGTCATTTCAGCCAGGTTTGCCTGTTCAATTTCGTTCAAGGATTCCTGTTTGGCCTGTGCCAGATCATCAGCGGTGGCTGGACTGGTCAGGATCTGGTGTTGCAGGACACCGAGTTCAGCGAGGGCTTCTCCACGTGCCTGGCTACCTGCCGGCGACATCATGGTCATCATGTCCCAACCGGCAATCGCTGAAAGGTGACTAAAACGGGACAGTCGCTGAAAACGGTCGGTCAGACGGGTATAGGCACTGGACATAAGCGGACTCCGTTTGATTAATTTTTCTGTAAAGGGGGCAGATTAACCGGCCAGCAAAAACGGACGCTGGCACCGCCGAGTGGACTTCCGTCAATCATTACCTGACCGCCAAATGCCTGGGCAATAGAATGCACAATAGCCAGGCCGAGTCCGCATCCTCCGGTTGCCCGGTCGCGACTGGGATCGAGACGTACAAATGGCTCAAATACCCGCTGGCGCTCTTCCGGCGGGATACCTGGGCCATCATCTTCTACCTGTAAAAAAGCCGTATGATTGTCAAACCACAGGCTTACCCGTAGTTGATGGCGGGCATAACGCAATGCGTTATTCACCAGATTATCCAGAACCCGTTCCATCAGGCGCGGATCTGTCATGCCTGTGGTGTGCCCCTGGGTGGTCACCAGGCTGATGTCATAGTCGGGATTAATCAGGCGAAAATCTGCCAGCTTTTCGCTGAGCCAGCAGGCCAGCTCGAGCGGCTGAATATTAAGGTCGACGCGTGGCCGATCGAGTCTGGCGTAGGTCAGCAGTTCTTCAATCAGCGCTTCAAGCTGACCAATATCGCGGTTAAGTACCTGGCGCTCGGCCTCGCTCAGATTATCGCTCATTTCCAGCCGGTAGCGCAGGCGCACCAGCGGCGTGCGAAGTTCATGAGCAATACCGTCAATCAGCTGTTTTTTACTGCTCACCAAGGTGTTGACGTTATCGGCCATCTGGTTAAAAGCCACTCCAAGACGGGCCAGGCTGGAAGTGGCTTCAAAATGAATACGTTCGTCAAGATGACCGTGGCCAAAGCGTTGTGCGGCTTTTTCCAGCCGCAGCAGATCTTTCCAGTGCGGTCGCATCCAGATAAATACCGGTAGTGCCAGTGAGATACCAATAAAAAACATCAGTGAGATGTCAAATATGCGCATCTCGTGAAGATAAAACAGGTAGGGAATGGGTCCAACGGCCAGGACATAATGGCTACGCGGGATACGCTGTATAAAGGTATATTCATCATCCAGCGCGACAATTTCACCATTACGCAACCGCCTGAGGCTTCCGGCGTCCAGCTGATACTTATTCAGGGGTTCAATATGCAGTTTGAACGACAAATTGAGATCAAGATTTTCAATGGTCTTGTTCCAGTCACGTGGTGGGATCTCGCGCAGTTCGCTGCGCATCAGATAGAGCGAACTTTTCATCAGGTCGTCCATCGATTCCCGCCCGGCGCGTTCAGCGGTAAATTTGTACACCAGTCCTACCAGCATGGTCATCACCAGGAAGCAGACAAACAGCAGCAGATAGAACTGAATAAACAACTTTCTCATGGCGTATCCCAGGCATGAGGCGCAAATAAATAACCTTTATTACGGATGGTCTTAATACGATAGGGTTCGGTGGCGTTATCCAGTAGTTTTTTGCGCAGGCGCGATATTGCCACGTCAATACTGCGGTCCAGACCGTCATACTCAACGCCGCGCAGGGTTTTTAATAATGCATCGCGATTGAGTATGCTGCCGGCATGGGTAGCCAGTTCCCAGAGCAGATCGAAATCGGCGGTGGACAGCTGAATAATTTCATTATTCAGTGAAACCTGACGGTTAATCGGATCGATAAACAGGCTACCAAAGCGCAACGCTTTCTGCGTTGCCGGCAATATCACACTATCATCTGCTTGCTGCAGCATACTGGCATTGCGCAAATGTAGCCGCAGTCGTGCCAGCAAAACTGCCGGTGGCGTGGTTTTCAGAATATAATCATTGGCCCCCATTTCCAGTGACAGAATATGATTCATATCACTGTCCAGCGAGGTAAGCAGAACAATCGGTCCAGACCAGCGTGCCGAAGCACGTAAATCGCGACACAGCGTCATGCCATCTTTACCGGGCAGCATAATATCAAGCATCACCAGGTCCGGATCGGTACTGGCAATGGTTTCTTCAGCACGGTCGCCGCGGCTTTCGACAATAACATCAATATCGTGCTTGCCAAGGTAAGCAGCAATTAACTGACCCACATCCGGGTCATCTTCAACAAAGACGATTTTATTCATATTATCGGGTAAATCGTAACAAGTAGCTCAGCTTAGCCGGTTCGGGCGCCGGCGGCTATCTTAGCGTCAAAAAAAGACGTGAGTATGAGCAAAAAACAGCCAGCAAAAAACGCACTATCAGTGCGAATTATGGTGATGCCTCCAATTAGTAGAACATGTGTTTCTCGATAAACGCTCCAATGACTTTTTCGTGGATCTCAACTGAGCGCGAAAAGCAGATTGTTTTACGAGCCAACCGTTTAATGCGGGTGCGGAGCGTCAGGTTATTACGTTCAATGCGTTGGGTGAAAATTTTGCCCGTCAGATGCT
>NZ_MOMB01000087.1 GCF_002752165.1 Erwinia sp. OLFS4 | reverse complement strand
TCCACGAACTGCTATTTTGATGACGTAGATCTTCATAGCCAGCAGGTATTGTTATGAAATGGTGGCGGTTATTCTAGTCCCAGCAAATGAGCTATTCGATGACTGCCCCAGGGTTTTTCATGCTCTCCTAATGCAAACGATAACTTTGTCATGGCAATATTTGATGATACATCTCGAGTTATAAGCTTTTTAAGCTAAAATGAGTCAAGGCCGAGTAAGTGCCCATTACTTATTATATCGGCCTGTATGTTTTCATTTGGTCAATGGCCTGGAGAATACAATATGTTATGGATTGAGCAGGGATTGTATGTCCGCATCCAGGAGCTGGATAATGGCCCGAGGCCGTTGCCCTTACAGAGCGGGTTCAGTCCTGATTACGCCTACCGAGTACTTGGATGCTTTAATCCCTCAGAAACCTCAGATGCTTATTACATCCTTGCTAATGACCGCAATGAGATATGGTTCATCTGTAACCGGCATGTTCGGGTGGTAAGACTTGATAATAAGCGAAAGGATTTCAGGTATAGAATCACAACATAAGTGCAACCGACTAAAAAGAGTACGGTGTTTTATTTCGTCGACAGAGATCAACTGACATCGAGAAGTTAACATTCATTTTAATTTCGGGACCACTAGTCATTGATTTAGGATTTTAAATCACGCCTACCCCTTTATGTGGTTTTTTTTACTTCTCCATTTTTAAGAATGAACGTCAATTTCCCACGCCAGAACTCGGCGATAAAAACATCATCACTGGCGACAGAAGCCTTTCTCATCTCCTCCTCAAGCCAATGAACATCCTTCTCTATTGCGTCGAGTTCATAGTCTCTTGCTTTACCCTCTTTCATGATAATAACAGAAGGCATCTCCGAGCCCTCACAGATCGCCGTTATCTGACCGCTCGGTTCGATCTGCGCATAGACAATTTCCTGAAAAGAATGAATACCCTGAGCACGAAGTTGTGATGATACGGTTAAAATATCTATCTTATTCTTTTTGTTGAATATGTCTTCGACAAGGAATTTTCCCTTCTTGATTATAGGAATGGGCTGACCTATCGTTATTCTACGAAATAAATGCATATGTTTGCTTATTGTATTCAGTAGAGAAATCAGACATACCCCAATGAGGAGTACGAATATATATTGATAAAGAGGTATGGAGTCACTATAGATGACGCCTCCGATTATTCCACCCAGCACAAAATTTCCGATGAAATCTACCGGGGTCATCTGAGACAACTGTGTTTTTCCTGAAATATTGAGGTGAGTGATAACGATCACAAAACCTAAAATAAACTTTACTAGCACCAGAACATAGTATTCCATCATGCTTGACTCTCAACTTATTTCTACTTGATAAGGCTCAGATCCATGAGCCCATGGTTATTGCCATCAGGCCGGAATTTGACCAGCGATCATCTCTCGTGACCAGACTCTGTGTAACTTCATCGCTTCGATAAAATCAGCTGCCAGTTCTAATGCGGCATTTCCTGTTATCATTCCCTCATCCGCTGCAGGTAATGGTATTGCATCGTGAATACGTTGCGCCTCTCCTTGTAAACCGATGACCTTGAGATGCTTGAACGCCTGAAGCAGATAATATTTTGCATTGCCATCCTTTAAGAGCGTGTCGATACTTTGTTTTCCATCAGGCACAATGACTGCATCGACCAGCACTGAAGGGTTACCTTCAATGGTTCCATTGATATTCAGCTCAGTGCCCTGTAATGTTCTTAACTTCCCTATGTGAGGTGAGAAAATCATTGTGTGTATACTTTTATCGTGGAGTGATTTCATTATAATCGCCAGTGACTTTTCGCATACACCATCTGCAGCAAGAATAGCTACTCGTCGTGATTTCAATACCTGACTATGCCCATCATATATACTCAATGAACGATCCTTAGATATTCCATTGACAGGGCCGGGTAGTGGATGCCTTAGCTGCTCATGACTAAGTTCAATTCCAAGATTCTCCGCGACAGCTTGGGCTAAATTATGATCTATATAAGTTAGCTGATCAACCACACGTTCACGGATCCATGGGCGCACTACCTTGCCTAACTCGAAACTGAATCCACCAATTATGTGATTTTGCTCCACTTTGGTTTGGCTCAGCCAAAACAGGCGCGGATGGGAATAATAGTCGATAAAAGTGCCACTTCTTTTGCGAATTTTTTCGCCTGTTGTTAGTTGCGGATAAGATGAGAAAACTCCACCTGCCGGAGGAGTCTCTCTTGGCCAATTGTTGTTTATGGAGTTAGGTTCATAGTTAGCTGCCCCTGAAATACTAATACGATGCATACCATCACGTTGATGATTATGGAAAGGACACACCGGCCTATTGATAGGAATTTCGTGAAAGTTCGCTCCCCCCAGGCGGCTTATTTGGGTATCAATGTAAGAGAAGAGTCGCCCTTGAAGTAGTGGGTCATCAGAGAAATCTATACCAGATACAATATTGCCAGGGCAGAAAGCGACCTGCTCTGTTTCATTAAAGTAACTATCAGGATTGCGATTCAATACCATTTTTCCAACGAGATGAACGGGGACTAAGGATTCAGGGATCAGCTTAGTTGGATCAAGTATGTCGAAATCAAAATTATCCTCATCTTCCTCTGGAATTATTTGCAATCCAAGCTCGTACTCCGGATAGTCGCCAGCTTCAATTGACTCCCACAACTCACGACGATGAAAATCTGGATCGCGACCTGCCAACAGCTGGGCTTCATCCCATAACAGGGAAGCGACTCCGTAAACGGGTTTCCAATGAAAACGGACAAAATGGCATCGGCCTTCCGCATTAATAAGTTTATAGGTATGAATGCCAAATCCTTCCATCATACTATAACTGCGAGGAATGCCGCGATCGGACATTGCCCACATGACGTTATGCAGCGTTTCAGGCTGAAGTGATATGTAATCCCAGAAAGTATCATGCGCGCTTTGCCCTTGTGGTATTTCATTATGAGGCTCTGGCTTCACTGCATGTACAAAGTCCGGAAACTTTATGGCGTCCTGAATAAAGAATATGGGAGTATTATTACCCACGAGATCAAAATTACCTTCTTTAGTATAAAATTTTGTTGCCCAGCCTCTTATATCTCTGACCGTATCTGCGGATCCTCGGGAGCCTTGTACCGTAGAAAAACGAACAAAGACAGGAGTTCTGACGTGAGGATCTTGAAGGAATTCGGCTTTAGTATAAGAGGCCAGGGGTTTGTATACCTGAAAATAACCATGAGCTCCGGCACCTCGTGCATGGACTACTCTTTCTGGTATGCGCTCATGGTCAAAGTGTGTAATTTTTTCTCGCAGAATAAAGTCTTCAAGTAAGGTTGAACCCCGTAATCCTGCTTTCAAAGAGTTCTGATTATCGGAGATCTTTACGCCCTGATTGGTACGCAGCGATTCTCCCAAAGGATCAGACCGGAAATCATCCAGTTGTTTAAGTTTGTCGTTATTATTTTTAGGGTTCTTAAAAGAACCGGGCATCATAGGTTCTGCACCGGGAGGACTTATGCTGGTAAGAGGTTTAGTTAACTTTTTGGAGGGAGCAGTATCTTCGTAGTGCGGTTCAACTGAGTACATGGTCTGAATCGCCACGGATAATCTAGACACTTCCGAGCCGTTGATAATACTGGTTTTCATATTCTGTCGGTGACATCTGATTGCTCGAACCATGCCGACGCTTACTGTTATAAAACATTTCGATGTAACCA
>NZ_MOMB01000085.1 GCF_002752165.1 Erwinia sp. OLFS4 | reverse complement strand
AAAATATCGGTGCGGTTGTGGCAGGCCATCAGCGATTCACCAATTGTAAGGTGAATCCCATGGAATAAGGCCCCGGCGCCTGTGGTTGCCCGGTCCCACAGAGACTAAACGAGATTGTCTTCGCGTAGGGGGTATTGTTTCCGGCCTCGTTGGCGGCATAGGTGTGCAGTTCGGTTGACCAGCCCGTGCCGATCGTGAGCCCAGACGCGCAGGACCCTGATGCACCTTCGTTGAAAGTGCCGTAATACCCTGACTGATTGGATGCCTGCAGGCGATACCCCGAGGACACCGTGGTGCCTGCGCCTGGTTGGATCGCTATCCCTACCGTAGAAGCACCGAGGGAGGTATTGGTTCCCCCGCACTGTACTTGGGCCGAGACCGTACCGCGGGCGGCGATCGTCCCGGAAGGTGACACGATAGGGACGTCCCCGAGGGATGCGGTGGGTTGATTCGCCCCGCCCCCAGAAGGGGTCTGGACAGTGTCAACGGAGCCCAGAAGGTTGCAGTTCAGCCCCGAGACGATGATTGCGTTCGGTTTAGGCACCTCAGTGCCCCCGCCACCACTGGCAGCGGCGATTGCATACAAAGAGGGGTACGTCCCGCGCCACGGGGTGAGCGGCCCGGACGCGTACGCGGCCAGTTCGAGGTGTGATGCCAGTTCCATCTTGTATGGTCCACCTGGCCAGATGCCACGCTGGTGGGTCGTAGGGCACGTCATTTTGGGACTGCTGGAATACGCAAAAACCCGGGTCGTGGTATCACCCGCGAGTGGGAGACACGCGGTGTACGCCGTGCCGCCCCGCGTCACCGCGGCCCCCGTTGATGGGGTCAGGGATGCGACCACGTCATCGTCGCAGCCATAGAAGCAATCCAGTAGTATCTTCCCGAGCGGGACTAGGATGAGGTTTTGAGGACTCGTCGCGCCCGTCCCCGCTACCCCCCAACCCAGCGGCGTATGGACAGCTTTGTAGCCAGTACCGCTGCCGGCAGAGTACGTCGAGGTGGAGACACTGAGCCCGCCGTCGTCAGTCGAGTAGGGTTTTACCTCGGCGGTTGCATCAGATTTGAAGCGAGCACCGGTATCACCGGCGCGTTATTTTCGTCGGCCGTTATTTCACCGTGGCGGCGTTATTTCGCGGCGGCACGCCGTCCGCCACCCAACGGGGTCGTCGCCACATCCGTGGTGCCGCCATAATCGTTCATTACCGACCAGCTCACTGCCTTCACCGATTGAGAGGCCGGGAAACGCAGTTCACTGAACGGCGCCACCATCGACGGCCCCTTGTCCAGATTCTGTTCCCGACCATCAAATTTCAGCAGGGCAAACGACTGGTAATAGGGCGTCGGGTTCTTCACCACCACCGCCCCCGGCTGCACGGTAAACTGCATCATCCCCGGCGCGGCCTTCGGCGTAATGGCCAGCCCCGCCGGCCGCCAGAACAGTTTCAGGATGGTGCGCATTGAGATGGACAATGACGCCCCCAACTGCCCCTGCACCACCTGCCCTGGCTTCGGCGCCGGCTGCGACGGAATGGTGCTGGCGTAAAAATAAAACACCGACTCCCGGTCCGCCGGCAACGAGCCGCCCGCCCGGAGGATACGCATCACGTTCTGTCCGTTGCCCTCCAGCCGGAACAGCGGCGGCGTGACGATAAACGGCGCGGCCGTGCGCTTCATCGGCTCTGCGGAGACACCGGCCTGCACCAGCCACGGCTGGTCGCCATGGTTATTCACCGTCAGCGTCACCGCCCCATCCTGCGCCGGAAAAATGATGCGGTTGCGGGAAAAACTCACCCCACCGCCGTCCGCCCGCGCTGCCGTGGCGGTGAACAACACCATCAGTGCGGTCATCAGCCAGGCCGTCGGTCGGCGGGACAGGGCGCGCTCTGCATGTATTGTGTTTCTTCTGCTCATCATGTGGTTTCTCATCCGTCCGACTATTTATACGCAAAGGTAAAGTTCAGCGTCGCTTTCAGGCTGCCGGCGAACGCACTCGCGCAGTGGGTTGCGCAGGTCACCCCAAGGAACAGGTCTTTGGACAGGTCGTCACCGCCCACCCCGGCAGCCCCCGTCAGCACCTCGTCGGATGACTTAAAGACATCACTCGCTTCAAACACCGGATTCGCCTTTTTCCCCACCACGATAAAATAACGGTAGGCGCTGCTTGCGCTCTCCTTGAACACCCAGGGCAACTCGCCCTCCGCCTCCGCCGCGGTCGGCTTCGTGCCGTCCAGTGTTACAACAGGTTTGAGGACCCCCTGGCCGAGGCCACACCCAGACAAGGCAAGCGTGACTTTTTTTACGTCAATTATGGGGCCCCTCCCCCCACTCGTTGCAGGTTCAAGGGCAGCCGAGTCAATCGGATCCAATGTCAGCGGGGACGGCGGCGTTAACCCCATCGAACAGGTTTTCTGCACCAGACGTGCCGACATATGCACAGTCACCGTGTCGGCTGCCAGCGCCGCCGTCGACAACATCAGGCCAACAACCAGCCCCCCAGTCGCGCCGCCGATAACACAAGACATGACGCGCTGGCACAATCGCCGCCCGGCGCGTTTGCCCGCCTTGTTGCTTGTTCGCATCACCTGACACCTCATTTATAAGCAAACGTGAAAGTCACGTCCGCGTTGATGTCCCCCGCCTTCAAGCGAGACGGCGAACACCAGGACTTTTCCCCGCAGCTCACTTCCACCTTAAGCGGCACGACATGGTCCCCGGTCAGCGTCTCCCCTTTGCCGTACCACGGCCCGGTCGGTGCCGTTGTGCTTTTCGGGATATACAGATGTTCGCCATCTATTACCAGGAGGTTATTGTTGTTGCCTGCGCCATTGACCGCCTTCTGCAGCGTAAAGCCGAACCCCACCGCTGTGCTGTTGCCGTTGATAAAGAAATATTTCTTGTAGGTACTCATCACCGGATCGGTGGTGGTGTTCCCACTCACCGTCACCACCGGCGTGCCATCGCTTGCCCCCAACCCGCTGCAGTTGCTTAATTTGATTGTCAACGGGGTCTGATTGAGCACCGCCCAGTGCTGATTCACCAACGGTGACGGATCAAGATCTTCCATAGCAATCGATGTCGGATCCGCGATGACGGCACATGATCCCATGTTCACCGTGGCGCTCAGCGTCTCCGCCCTGACCTCCCCCAAAAAAACCAGGCACAGCATGGCCGCGAGGGATAACGCCCCCATGCCACCGTTGCACCATTTCGCGCCCCATCCCGTATTTTGCGTATTGCCCTTCATCCGGTTTTCCTGTCGTTTCATTTATACGCAAACGTGAAGGTCACGCTGGCCTTCACCGTACCCGCCGCCAGCTTCGACGCCTCACACCACGCCGTTTTGCCACAAGCAACCCCGGCGCTGAGTGGGATAGTATACGTTCCGTTCAGCACCTCACCGACCCCGTAATACATCGTATTGGGATCAAACGGATCCTTCGGGACATACAGCTGCTCGCCCTGTTTCACTTCAACGTCTGGCTGATTACCGCCCGCCTCCGAAAGTTTTTTCAACACAAACCCGAAGCCCTTGGACGTCCCACCGCCAGTGCCGGCGTCACGAAACAACCACGGAGCAGCGCTGTCGGTCACCGCGCCGGCCACCGTCACCACCGGCCGCCCTCCCCCCGTCATCCCGCTACTACAGGTCAATTTCAGGATCAAGGGCTTATCCAGCACGGTTTGCCAGTTCCTTCCTATCAATGAGCTCGGATCGGCCCCCCCCAGGTTTGTCGCGAATGCCGAGGAATCGACGGAACAGGTTCCCGTGGATATCGTCCAGGACAGCGCCGTGGTATCACCCGCCCAGGCACTCTGCACCAACATTCCGCCCATCAGCATCCCCGTGCATACACAGCGCCATCCCCTTTGCCTGCCCGCTCTTGTGCGCATTTTTTCGCTTCCTCGCCAACTCCGTATTTCTGCCACGTCAGTGGTACACAAACGTAAACTGGATCTGCGCACTGCCCGCCCCCGCCTGCAGCTTCGTCGCCGCACAGTCCGTTGTCTCACCGCACGCCAGTGCAACCTTCAATGGCCTCGCCCCGTCGGTGGCCACCGTGTTATTCGCCCCCAGCTCGACAT
>NZ_MOMB01000082.1 GCF_002752165.1 Erwinia sp. OLFS4 | reverse complement strand
TAAGCGTAAGTGAGTTGAAACACGCGGTGGCAGTCACGGCAGCGAAATCTGTCATAGCCTTTAGGGTTCTGACCATGGCGGTAAACCTGAACAGACTGACAACGGGGACAATGAACGTTAACGCTGGCCATAAGAGAACCTCAAAAGCCCGCATTATACATCAGATTCAACCAATTAGAGGCATCACCGGATTATCTTTGGCTTAATTGCCGGGATTCTGGCGAAATGGATCATGCCGGGTAAAGACGGTGGCGGTTTTATTGTGACCGTTATCCTCGGCATAGTGGGTGCCGTTGTCGGTGGCTGGATCAGTACACTGCTTGGCTTTGGTAAAGTTGACGGTTTTAATATCGGCAGTTTTGCCGTGGCGGTGGTGGGTACCCTGGTTGTGCTATTTATTTATCGTAAACTGCGCAGCTGATGGGTAAAGCGAACGATAACGAGCAGGCGCTGGCCTGCTCGTTTTTTTGCCACAGCATTTTACTTTGCTGTATCAGACCACAAGATAATTAAAAATCATAACCGAATGTAGCCACCACGGAACGTTGGGCACCCCAATAGCAGTTATTCAGAGTATAGCAAGTAGCGACGTATTTACGGTTTGTCAGATTATTCGCATTAAGCTGTAACCAGGCACCTTTAAGTTTACTGTTCACACTGGCCAGATCTGCGCGCACCGAGATGTCAAATAAAGTGACGGAGAGCAGGCGGGTGGTATTTTCATTATCAGCCCACTGCTTACCGATATAACGAATCCCCGCGCCACCGGACAGGCCATAATCGAATGTATAATGCAGCCATGCATTCGCCATGTTTTGAGGCGTCAGAATCGGCGTATGCTCCTGATTGCCTTCAATGGAATCTTTAAAACGCACTTTACTGTACGTATAGCTGGCGAGGGTACTCAGACGAGGCGTCAGCTGATTATGGGCTTCCAGTTCAATTCCCTGAGAATGTACTTTACCTGCAGGCTCAAAATAAGAACCGACAATTACCCGGGTACCGACATCTTTTTGCGTCAGGTCATACAGCGTCAGACTGTACAGGTCATAGGTCGCGTTGGGCTGATATTTTATACCTGCTTCATACTGTTCAGCGCGGGTTGGTTTGAGCAGGTTGCCACTGGCATCGGCAAGCACTTGCGGCGTAATCGCCTGGCTGTAGCTCAGATAAGGCGAAATACCATTGTCGAAGGCATACAGTAATGCCGCGCGGCCCCTGGAATGATTATCCTGCCGCCGGTGTTTGCTGCCGGTCAGATCGCTGTCGTTTTGCGAGACAATACGATCATAGCGTCCGGCAAGATCAAGATGCCAGCGCGACCCTTTCATTTCGTCCTGCAGGTAAACGGCGCTCTGATAATAACGGCGCTGACTGCGGGTAAAGTCATAATTATAACGCGGTCCGACTGCCTCACCGCTAAAGGCATTCAACATGCTGGCAACGCCGGAGGCATCCAGTAAATTATTTGTAAAGCGGTGATATTCCGCCCCGAGCACGACCTTATGCTGTAACTCTCCGCTGTTAAAACGGGCTTCCAGCTGGTTGTCGATGGCCCAGGCATTAGTGAGGAGCGAGAGCCAGAATAGTAGTGGGTCAGCAGATCCGAATCATTACTTAGCCAGCCAGCCAGCCTGTCTGATCGACATCGACATCGACATCGACAGTGGCGTGCGAGTAGCTGGCGTTGGTACGAAATGCCCAGACATCATTGAAACGATGTGCAAACGTCAGACTGTAGATCTGTTGATGACGTTTACACTGATCCAGCCCGCTGTCACCATCATAAAAACCATTACTCAGTGTATAACCCTTATGCTGGCTGATGCTGCCTTCTCCCGGAACCGGACGGTGATCACCGCCGGATGGATCTTTTTCCAGATAGGCCCGCAATAGCATTGAAGTATCTTCAGACGGCTGCCACAGCAGAGAGGGAGAGAGGGCATATTTTTCTTCCTGGGTATGCTGATAGTGGGTGCTGCTGCTGCCCGCCAGCAGGCGAAAATGGCCCTGTTCGCTAACCAGCGGATTTTTTGAGGTTTCCCGGCGCCCGCAAGGCTATGCGCTTGCAGGGGGTATCGTATGCTCAGAGAGGGGGGCATTTCAGGCATGGCTGGCGGGTCTGCGCTATGGTTTTCCGCTTAACGCCGGCTGCGTAAACGGGGAAAACGAGCATGCATTTTCAGGCTGCGTAAATTAATCACCGCAATGGCGGTGCCGATCATCACCAGCAGTGAACCACATAGCTTAAACTGATTGATGCTGTCACCGAGGATTACCACACCCATAATCACTGAAAATACTGGCGTCAGCAGAGAATAGGGCATGATCAGGTTAACATTGTAGGTTCTTAACATGCTGTACCACAGGGAGTAGGCAATGATGGACGAAAATATCGCGCTGTAGAAAATACCGAACCAGCCGCGCCAGCTGGCCTGGCTGAGAGCATAAAACTGCTGTGTTTCCTGACTCAGGCTGGTCAGGCCGACAATCGGTATGGCAAATAATGCCATCCAGCCGGTCATAGCCAGCGGATGGATTTCAGGGGTTTTTTTTACCACCAGATTACTGATAGCCCAGCCGCTGGCGCTGCATAACAGGATACCAAGCACCCACCATGCGGGAATGGTTGGGCTGCCGCTCAGTACCGCCACACCGCTCAATGATATAGCGATACCGGATAGCTGGACCAGCGTCAGACGTTCATGCAGCAGCACCATTGCCAGTACCATTGCAATAGGGGTGCCCATCTGCACAATCACCGCACCGGTGCCGGCATCGGTATATTTCATGCCGACAAAAAGCAGTGAAAAATGCAGAAAGCCAAAGGTGAAACCGAGGGTCAGCAGATAGGGTAGCTGCCTGCGGGTGATGCGGGTAAAAGGCACCAGTAGCCCTGCGACCACCACAAAGCGCATCAGGGTGAGAAACAGCGGAGGTATTTCCAGCAGTCCCCATTTTACCGCCACATTATTAAATGCCCAGATTGAAACAATTAACACAATGAGAAAAAAATGCCGCACTGCCACGTTACTGTCCTTTTGCTTTCCCGGTGAACGTTTGCGATAACTCTGATAATCATGACATGAATTGCACTTTTACGCGTGACTGGCGTGTTTTTTATTTTCATCTGTTGCTAATCACCGGCTATTCGGTTTTGCTACACATGATGAAGTCCCGGCAGAAATTGTGGCACTGTTGCAAATATCTTGATGCTGTAGCCTTTGGAATTACAGAAAGGCCTTAAATTTCAAAAACTCTGCTCACCAGACGCCTCTCGTCCAGAGGATGGCTGAAGTAAAAATTTTCCGCCTGTCCTTTACGCAATGCCCGGCCGGCATCGCCTGCAGCTCACGATAGCTGATGCCATATTTGCGGTATCAGCGGACTGCCCACAGGATAATATGACGCTCAACTTACCATCGTCAGATCTTTGCAACAGTGCCACGTAATAAACAAAAAAATATACAACAAAAAAAAAGCAGACTACGCTGAATAGCAAGGTTAGTGAGTATCTCACGGTCAGGATACAGGGTTCGGAGATATGTCTGTCACAGTAATAACTGGTCTTGATCATCAGATTAGGTATTCATCCGTCGCCAGTAAGAATAGGTGGACGGTGCCACTGTTCCGGAACAGACCGGGCGACCGACGTCAGAAACGCCTGGCTGATGGGATTACAGTAAATAATGCAGCTTTTAGTTCATATGTAATTCCCTTACTGAGGTAATTATGATGAGAAGTGCTGAGGGATACTCCCGACAGAAACATATTGCGATTTTTAACTGTGCCGAACATGGGCATGTCAATCCAACTCTGGAAATGGTCAGGAAACAGGTGGCCCGCAATTACAGGGTTAGCTATACAACATCCCCGGAATTTGTTTCTCTTGTGGAAAGAATAGGTGACACACAGGTACTCTTCGAACCGAAGATGACAAAGGAAACGCCAGGGACAGAGGATCTTGTTTCAGTTATCAGGGCATTCGCCAGGGAACACTTTCCCACGCCGATGCGTGTTTTTGACAAAGACAGATCCGATATTATCGCTTACGGCGTTCTGAGCGGGCACCGAAAAATACTTGCATATCTCTGGAAAATACCTTCAGTTATGCTTTGTCCGACTCATGTTCAGTATGAAGGACAATCTGAAGAGTGGCTTGGAATATCTGGTGATGCCTCTAATTGGTTGAATCTGATGTATAATGCGGGCTTTTGAGGTTCTCTTATGGCCAGCGTTAACGTTCATTGTCCCCGTTGTCAGTCTGTTCAGGTTTACCGCCATGGTCAGAACCCTAAAGGCTATGACAGATTTCGCTGCCGTGACTGCCACCGCGTGTTTCAACTCACTTACGCTTA
>NZ_MOMB01000083.1 GCF_002752165.1 Erwinia sp. OLFS4 | reverse complement strand
GCGCCTGGCCACCATACTTTTTAGACAGAACGGTGGTGATTGCCGCAGTCAGTGTGGTTTTACCGTGGTCAACGTGACCGATGGTACCCACGTTTACGTGCAGTTTGTTACGTTGAAATTGTTCTTTAGCCATCGCTAGTCCCTCTAAGACTCGGATATATCGGAGATATCGTCACATCAACCAGGCATTACCTGACTGTTTCATTAATACAGAGAGAGAATCAGGAAGGAGATAAAGAAGTGGTGCTGATACCCAGAGTCGAACTGGGGACCTCACCCTTACCAAGGGTGCGCTCTACCAACTGAGCCATATCAGCACGTCTTGGAGCGGGCAGCGGGAATCGAACCCGCATCATCAGCTTGGAAGGCTGAGGTAATAGCCATTATACGATGCCCGCATCCTGGAACTCGGCTACCTGTTCTGTCTGTAGCTTGTGAATAATAAGGCAAGATTCCTTATTATTCGAGCCAACGGCTAATTTTCGTTGGCGTTGACTGTGCTATCGCTCAGCCGGTAAACCTTGTGAGAACACGTTGTCGCTCACCTGGAACCATTAAACCATAATGATGGTTTGAATGGTGGTGGGAGAAGGATTCGAACCTTCGAAGTCTGTGACGGCAGATTTACAGTCTGCTCCCTTTGGCCGCTCGGGAATCCCACCTATCCAAATTGTTACTTGATGGTGCCGGCTACCGGAATCGAACTGGTGACCTACTGATTACAAGTCAGTTGCTCTACCTACTGAGCTAAGCCGGCATCAAGTGACGCGCATTCTAGGAAGATAGCAGGCGCTATGCAACTAAAAATTTTCATTTATCACCTCTATGCTCACTATTTGTTCAAATGACGGTAAAATCGGCTAATGCCCACTGTTTTCTGACTACTTTGCCGCCAACGCACCACGATTCAGTCGATTAAAAAAACACGTTATTTACTCTGCCTGTGTCATTGATCACGCCGCTAATGGCGAATTTTCAGCCAGCCAGAGAAACGACATGTCTCTTTCAGTGTGCAAAGTAATGATAGGTAAATCACCTGGCCTGGCCTGATTTGCCGCACGCAGATCATCATTTTTCTTCAGGTTACCCTTAGCTGATGGTAACCTGCCCCACTGTTTTTTCTCTCTGTTTGTTACCTGTTTGCGCAATCTGCTAAGCACAGCAACGCATTTCATATTAAGGTATCTGCAGAAAACTTTATGCTGACTGACGCAAACCCATGAGTAAAACACATTCACTACTTAAAACACCCTATCTGCAGTTTAGCCGTGCCCAATGGGCTGCACTGCGCAATTCGGTGCCCATGACGCTCACCGAAGAAGAAATTGCGCAATTAAAGGGAATTAACGAAGATCTGTCTTTAGAGGAAGTGGCAAAAATCTATCTTCCGCTTTCACGCCTGCTTAATTTTTATATCAGTTCGAATGTACGCCGCCAGACCGTTCTGGAACAATTTCTCGGCACTAGTGAACAAAAGGTTCCCTATATCATCAGTATTGCTGGCAGCGTTGCGGTTGGCAAAAGTACCACCGCGCGCGTATTACAAGCGCTTCTCAGTCGCTGGCCTGGTCACCGAAAAGTAGAACTCATCACCACTGACGGCTTTCTGCACCCTAATGCCGTTTTAAAAGAACGCGGCCTGATGAAAAAGAAAGGCTTCCCACAGTCTTATGATATCCATCGTCTCGTCGATTTTGTTTCAGCACTAAAATCAGGGGCGCCACAGGTCACGGCACCGGTTTATTCCCATTTGATTTATGACGTCGTACCCGATGGCGATAAAATCGTCCAGCAGCCGGATATACTCATTCTGGAAGGTCTCAACGTACTACAAAGCGGAATGGACTATCCGCACGACCCACACCGTGTTTTTGTTTCTGATTTTGTTGATTTCTCTATTTACGTCGATGCGCCAGAAGCACTACTTGAAAGCTGGTATATCAACCGTTTTCTTAAATTACGGCAGGGGGCTTTTACCGATCCTAATTCTTATTTTCACCACTATGCCCGGCTTTCAGAAGAAGAAGCAGTGAAGATCGCCACTCAGTTATGGAAAGAGATAAACTGGTTAAATCTGCAGGAAAATATTTTGCCAACCCGCGAGCGCGCCAGCCTGATTATGACCAAAAGCGCAAACCACGCCGTAGAGAACGTTTTTCTGCGTAAATAGTCAGGGGTCAACAGCAGGTTGCTGCACATCCCGTGATACGTCATACGGATAACGCCAGCAGCAGGTGGCGTTATCACTTTATCAGACACTCACTGCGGACGCAGTGAAATTTCTCCACCCACCCAGGGCGTAATAACGCCATTCTGATCAAGCAATAGCGCACCCTGGTTGTCTATTCCCCGGGCGATACCCGTGACTTCCCGCTCACCGATTAATAATTTCACCGGGCGATTGAGAAAATTGTCAAGCTTAGCCCAGCGGCCAATAAATGGTGTCAATCCTACCCGTTCAAATTCAGCAAGGCTGACACGTAACTGATTGATCAGTGTTGCAGCCAGCGCGTTACGATCAATATCAATGCCGGCTTCCTGCAGGTTAATCCAGCCCTGATCCACCACTGACGCTTCCGGCAAACGCATCGACAGATTAATACCCGCACCTAATACCACATGCGCTGCATCGCCGGTTTTTCCTGTAAGTTCTACCAGAATACCTGCAAGTTTGCGGTCATTCAGGTACAGGTCATTGGGCCATTTAACTCTTACGCCCTTAGCACCAAGACTCTGCAACACTTCCGCCATAACAATACCAATCACCAGACTCAATCCCATTGCCGCTGCCGGACCCTGATCAAGCCGCCAGTACATTGAAAGATGAAGATTAGTGCCAAACGGTGAAAACCATTGTCTGCCACGCCGTCCTCTGCCTGCCTGTTGATATTCAGCAACGCAGGCGGCGCCGGGAGACAATCCTGTCATGTTTTCCAGCAAGTACTGATTTGTCGAATCAATAACCGGAATAACCGACACGTTACCTTCATTGAGCTGCGCGCGAATACGCTGCTCGTCCAGTAACTGTATCGGGGCAGAAAAGCTGTAACCTTTGCCGGTTAAGGTAAATACATCCAACCCCCACCCTTTCAGCGTCTGCATATGTTTATTGATAGCTGCCCTGCTCATACCCAGCTGTTCACCCAGGTGTTCACCTGAGTGAAATTCACCATCAGCCAGAATGGTAACCAGCTTTAACGGTACGCTATTGTCCTTCATGATATTTCCCTCACCGCATCCATTTCGCCTTGTGCGCCAATAAAGCGCACTTCTGGTTCCAACCAAATATCAAACTTCTGTCCCACTCGCTGGCGTACTGCCCTGGCCAGCGCAACCACATCCTGACCTGACGCATGATTCTCATTAACCAGCACCAAAGCCTGCTGACGGTGCACCATGGCGCCACCAACACTAAAGCCTTTCAGCGAACAGCGATCGATGAGCCACCCGGCGGCCAGTTTCACGTGGTCGCCAGCCTGCGGATAGTAAGGTATTTGCGGGTACAACCGCAGAAGCGTTTCTGCTTTTTTGCTGTCAATAACTGGATTTTTAAAGAAACTTCCCGCATTACCTTTAACATCAGGATCGGGAAGCTTGCTACGTCGCATATGACAAACCGCGTCAAAAACCTGCTCCGGCGTGACGGTTGCTGGATTGAGTTTTATTAAATCACCATAGGTCAGCACCGGTTGCCATGATTTGCTTAATCTGAGCCCCACTGCCACAATGGCATATTCATCGCGGTAATGATGCTTAAACACACTTTCCCGATAGCCAAATCCACATTCAGCGGCCATTAATTGCGTTTGCTCGCCAGTCGGCAAATGCACAAGGCTGACATATTCACAAAATTGCTGAAACTCAACCCCATAAGCGCCAATATTCTGAATAGGTGCCGAACCGGCACAGCCGGGAATTAACGCCAGATTTTCCAGCCCGGCTATGCCTTTGTGCAGGCAGAACATAACTAACTGGTGCCAGTTTTCTCCCGCTCCTACATGCAGATGCCAGCTATCTCCGGTTTCTGTAACGTCAATACCATGAATTCGGTTAATCAACACCTGTCCGGAAAAATCCTCAACAAATAAAACGTTACTGCCTTCGCCAAGGAGTAACACTGGGGATTTTACCTTGCGGCTTTTCTGCCACAGCTGACAGAGAGTCTTCACATCCGAAACCACAGCGATCTCTGCGGCTTTTGCATTAAGATGGAACGTATTCCACGATGTCAAAGAAGTTTGCTGACAGGACATGGGAGCGCCTTTACCTATTTCATCTGACGCTCATATTACCCGATTATTGCTGATTTTTTTGAGGGTTTTATTGCGCATTAAGCAGATACCATTACCTGCCAACCAATAATCACTATTCCTTATGTCAGATAAATCTGTCCCCGCTGATCTCCGATTAAATAACCCCCCCATTCTGCAGATTTAATCATCAGACGTCTGCTTGATCGTCAAGGACAGCAAAAACAAAAAAGCCCCATGCTTACGCATGGGGCTTGTTCGTTTTATTTGATGCCTGGCAGTTCCCTACTCTCGCATGGGGAGACCCCACACTACCATCGGCGCTACGGCGTTTCACTTCTGAGTTCGGCATGGGGTCAGGTGGGACCACCGCGCTAAAGCCGCCAGGCAAATTCTT
>NZ_MOMB01000084.1 GCF_002752165.1 Erwinia sp. OLFS4 | reverse complement strand
AGCATCTGACGGGCAAAATTTTCACCCAACGCATTGAACGTAATAACCTGACGCTCCGCACCCGCATTAAACGGTTGGCTCGTAAAACAATCTGCTTTTCGCGCTCAGTTGAGATCCACGAAAAAGTCATTGGAGCGTTTATCGAGAAACACATGTTCTACTAATTGGAGGCATCACCAAAGATGACTACTGCCATCAACGCCATTTTTATCACAAATTTTTAACGTGAATCTCTCCTCTTGCATCAATTGTGATCAGCAATATTGTTTTGCGTTTTTTTGGTGCGCAATATGAGGTCATCCTTCAAAAGGTAGCTCATCAATGATGAATAATGTCAGGAAATTCAGCTTACTGCGATGTTGGCATAGGCTTTGCAGTGTCGTGAATGGTACATGCCACAGACAGGAAAAGTGCACCGCAGTGCACCCCGATAACAATATAATTCTGCCACACAGGATGCTTATGAAAAAAATCACGCTTACCACTCTGATAACGGCCGCCACGCTTTTTTTAGTTGTTAATCAGGCATATGCAGGCCAGACATTGGACGCGATCAAGAAAAAAGGCTTTATCCAGTGCGGCATCAGCGACGGTCTGCCGGGTTTTTCTTACGCCGATGCAAATGGCAAGTTTACCGGTATTGATGTCGACGTTTGTCGTGCCGCCGCCGCTGCGGTGTTTGGCGATGACACCAAAGTGAAGTATACGCCGCTAACCGCCAAAGAGCGCTTTACCGCACTGCAATCGGGCGAAGTGGATATCCTGTCACGCAACACGACCTGGACGTCGTCACGTGATGGTGGCATGGGCTTTCTGTTTGCTGGCGTAAACTACTACGATGGCATCGGCTTTCTGACCCATAAAAAAGCCGGGCTGAAAAGCGCCAAAGAACTCGACGGTGCAACAGTCTGTATCCAGGCTGGTACAGATACCGAACTGAACGTGGCCGATTACTTCAAAGCCAACAAAATGCAGTACACGCCGGTCACATTTGACCGTTCTGATGAATCAGCGAAAGCACTCGATACCGGGCGTTGCGATACGCTGGCCTCAGATCAATCACAACTTTATGCTCTGCGCATCAAGCTTGGTAAACCCGATGATTTCATCGTGTTACCAGAGGTGATCTCCAAAGAACCACTGGGCCCGGTGGTTCGTCGTGGCGATGATGACTGGTTCACCATCGTCAAATGGTCATTGTTTGCGATGTTAAATGCCGAAGAAATGGGCATAACCTCTAAAAATGTCGATCAGCTGGCAGCAAAACCGACGACACCCGATATGGCACATTTACTGGGCAGTGAGGGTGATTTCGGTAAAGATTTAAAACTCAGTAATAAATGGGCATATAACATCATTAAACAAGTCGGTAACTACCAGGAAAGCTTCGAGCGTAACGTGGGTAAAGGCAGTCCATTAGGCATCGCACGTGGACAAAATGCCCTGTGGAACAAAGGTGGAATTCAGTACGCGCCACCCGTTCGTTAATTCCTTACAGGTCCTTCAGGAGCGCTAAGCGCGCTCCTGATTACTCTCTGCAACCGAGGTTTTAACATGTCACAACACCCAACCGACAAAAGGGATTTTTCTTTTAGAAATCCTGTCGTGCGAGCCTGGGTATTTCAGGTTATAGCCATCATAAGTGTTGTCGTGGCGCTGGCATATCTCATCCATAATACGATTATTAATCTTGATAATCGTGGTATCACTTCCGGCTTTGGCTTTTTACAGCGCAGCGCCGGTTTTGGCATTGTTCAGCATTTAATTGATTACAGTGAAGGAGATACTTACGCACGTGTTTTCCTGGTCGGCCTGACGAATACGCTACTGGTATCAGCGCTGTGCATCATATTTGCCTCTATCCTTGGCTTTATTGTTGGCCTGTCACGCCTTTCAGACAACTGGTTACTGCGGAAACTATCGACGGTTTACATTGAAATTTTTCGTAATATTCCACCCTTGTTACAGATATTCTTTTGGTATTTTGCCGTATTGCGCAATCTCCCAGGCCCACGCCAGGCACTGAGCGCCTTTGAGCTGGCTTTTATCAGTAACCGCGGATTGTACATACCCTGGCCTGAATATACTGCGGGAACGCTCCCTTTTCTTATTGCCCTCGTCGTTGCACTGGCAAGCGCAGTCGGACTGTTTCGCTATAACCGGGGTCGTCAGCTGAAAACTGGCCGTTTACACCGTAGCTGGCCCTGGATACTAGCGATGTTTATCATCTTTCCGGCAATCGCTCATCTGCTATCGGGTGCCGCCACTCACTGGGATATTCCGACATTGCGTGGTTTTAACTTTCGCGGTGGTTTTGCCCTGATACCTGAGCTGGCCGCCCTGACTATCGCGCTGTCGGTCTATACTTCGACTTTCATTGCCGAGGTGATTCGCTCCGGCATTCAGTCAGTTCCACATGGTCAAAGTGAAGCCGCACGTTCTCTGGGCCTGCCAAATCCGGTCACACTGCGTCAGGTTATCATTCCGCAGGCGATGCGCGTGATTATTCCACCGCTAACCAGTCAGTATCTGAACATTGTTAAAAACTCTTCACTTGCAGCCGCTATCGGCTATCCGGACATGGTGTCACTGTTTGCCGGTACAGTATTAAACCAAACCGGGCAAGCTATTGAAACTATAGCGATTACAATGGCAGTTTATCTGGTTATCAGCCTGAGCATTTCGCTTCTGATGAATATCTATAACCGCAAAATCGCCCTGATCGAGCGTTAAGAGGGACAGAACCGATGTCAATTTTTACCAATGAAACGTCGTCTGCTGCCCCCTTTAAGCGCTTGCTTTACTGGGTACGCAATAATCTGTTCTCCAGCTGGGGGAACACCCTGCTGACGCTAATCTGCCTGTGGCTGATTGGAACAGTGGTTCCACCGGCACTTAACTGGCTAATTTTTCAGGCTAACTGGGTAGGTGAAACCCGCGCTGACTGCACCAAAGCCGGGGCCTGCTGGGTTTTTATTCATCAGCGCTTTGGGCAGTTCATGTATGGACTTTATCCACATCCGCTGCGCTGGCGAGTTAATCTGGCGTTGCTCATCGGCTTAATCAGCATCTTACCCATGTTTATCAAAGCAATACCTCAGCGCGGACGCTATATTGCCTGCTGGGCGCTGCTCTATCCCATCGCCGTCTGGCTGCTGCTGTATGGTGGCTTCTTCGGTCTTGAACGGGTTGAAACCCGTCAGTGGGGTGGCCTGACGCTGACGCTGATTATCGCCGCAGTTGGCATTGCCGGTGCGCTACCACTCGGCATCTTGTTAGCGCTGGCACGCCGATCGCATATGCCGGTGGTACGCACACTGTCGACAATTTTTATTGAGTTCTGGCGCGGTGTCCCCCTGATTACCGTACTGTTTATGTCCTCAGTCATGCTGCCGCTGTTTATGTCAGAAGGCACCAGTATCGACAAGCTTATTCGCGCACTGGTCGGCGTGGTCATGTTTCAGTCAGCCTACGTTGCTGAAGTTGTCCGCGGTGGATTGCAGGCCCTGCCTAAAGGGCAATATGAAGCAGCTAGATCACTGGCCTTAAGCTACTGGAAAACCCAGCTACTGGTGATTTTGCCGCAGGCGTTGAAACTGACCATTCCCGGGCTGGTGAATACCATTATCGCACTGTTCAAAGACACCAGTCTGGTGATCATTATCGGATTGTTCGACCTGTTTAGCAGCGTGCAGCAAGCAACGGTAGATCCTGCCTGGCTTGGCATGTCGACGGAAGGCTATGTGTTTGCTGCAGTGGTTTACTGGACTTTTTGTTTCAGCATGTCGCGCTACAGCCAGTATCTGGAAAGGCGCTTTCACACCGGGCGTAAATCGCACTGAGGTATTCTATGACGCAACTGACTCCCCCATCTTTTGATGCGATGATCACACTCGAAAACGTGAATAAATGGTACGGACAATTTCACGTACTGAAAGATATCAATCTTTCGGTAAGAGCCCAGGAGCGTATTGTGCTCTGCGGTCCTTCAGGCTCAGGTAAATCAACCACTATCCGCTGTATTAATCATCTCGAAGAACATCAGCAGGGACGTATTGTGGTTGATGGCATTCCGCTCAATAACGACCTGCGTAATATTGAAAAAATACGCACTGAAGTAGGCATGGTCTTTCAACATTTTAATCTGTTCCCACATTTGACCGTACTGCAAAATTGCACGCTGGCCCCTATCTGGGTGCGCAAAAATACAAAAAAAGAGGCTGAAGAACTGGCCATGCATTATCTTCAGCGTGTACGGATCGCTGAACACGCCCATAAATTTCCCGGTCAGCTATCGGGCGGACAGCAGCAGCGTGTCGCCATTGCCCGTTCGTTATGTATGAAACCAAAGATTATGTTATTTGATGAACCGACTTCAGCCCTGGACCCTGAAATGGTAAAAGAAGTTCTGGATACCATGATTGGCCTTGCAGATGATGGGATGACCATGGTTTGCGTCACCCATGAAATGGGTTTTGCCCGTACCGTGGCCGACCGGGTCATATTTATGGATCGGGGCGAGATAGTAGAACAGGCGGCGCCTGATGAGTTTTTTGCGCACCCTAAATCTGATCGGACGCGCTCATTTCTGGCCCAGGTTATCCATTAACACCGTCCGGAAAAACCGGGCGTACCGGCGCCTGCTTTTTCGAACCGGTTCCTGGTTTATGTCCGTTTATTCCGCAGGGTTACCCTTGCCAGCCCTGCGACATCGCCAATTAATTTACCCCAACAAAAAAGCCCCATGCTTGCGCACGGGGCTTGTTCGTTTTATTTAATGCCTGGCAGTTCCCTACTCTCGCATGGGGAGACCCCACACTACCATCGGCGCTACGGCGTTTCACTTCTGAGTTCGGCATGGGGTCAGGTGGGACCACCGCGCTAAAGCCGCCAGGCAAATTCTT
>NZ_MOMB01000081.1 GCF_002752165.1 Erwinia sp. OLFS4 | reverse complement strand
TATTTCCATGGTATGATAAAGAAAAATCCATAAAATTTAGTAATGCTTTATGCTTGCTCAATACTGATCAATTTTCTTTATCAAGAATGACTTCAATTTTCACATTTTACAAACCTACTAAAAGTTTCTTTTTCAGTGACATACAAAGTAAAAAAAGCTATGAGATGAATTATAAAAATATATTTTCCCGATATGGGTATTATGATGATGAAGGTAAACCACTACTTATTCGCTCACACCAGCCACGGCACCTTTTAAACACAATAGCCCATTATGGTGAAATGTCTGAACTGGATATAGCTAAATGGTCTGGTCGTATCAATGCGAATCAGAACAGAGTTTATAACCATGTGTCAGAAGAAGATATGTTAGATAAAATCAAAGCTATTAAATTGAATAGGAGTAATTACTGTCAAAGGGAGTCAATACCCACAAATGAATTGACAATTGATTTTGATAACCTTAATCAAGGTGCAATACACTTAACTGAATTTGGTTACTGTGTACATAACTATTTAATCAAGCCTTGTGCAAAAATTAATCATCTTATTGAATGTGATAATGAAACACCGGACATTAACTCAGTAGATAGAATTAGACTGCAATCTGTCCGAGAGAAAGTAATGCAATTAAAGAGAATAACTCAGATCGCTTATGAAAATGGTGATTATGGTGCAGACAAATGGTTGCAACACCATGAAAAAAATTTGGAAAGAATTAATAAACTTTTGAATAATTAAAACAGGAGATACTTATGGCAAAACATTTGAACAGGAGTGAAATAAAGGCAATTAAACACATTATACTGACTTGGGACGGTAAAATCACATGGAGTGATTTATGTGAATCAGTGTATAAGAATCTAAACAGAACTATCACAAGGCAATCTTTAAGTGCTCATGATGAAGTTGTTGAAGCATATAGAATAAAGAAAAGTTTGTCCAATTTGAAAAAATCTGGTCTAAAGAAACCAGCTAACTTAACTATTGCGGCACAACAAATAATAAACCTTAAAGCCGAAAACGAAATGTTGAAAAAACAGAACAATAGATACAAAGAGCAATTTAGCTATTGGCAGTATAATGCTTATAGACACGGTCTTACTATGGAACAGTTGAATAGGCCATTTAATAAAAAATAATATTTGATAGGTTACACCTATTGACAAGTTTAACAAATGCGATAAATATAAATATATGGTCAGGAAGACTATTTAACTAATGCAAGGATGCATTTTATGGACAAGGACATTATCTATCCAGAGTTTACTCTGGAAGAGCAACTTATCATTATAATTGATAAATATATCTCAAAACGGTACCAGCCCGGAGATAAAAGTTTTTCATACCAGCTATACTTAATTTTTGTAGGATACCATTTAAAATATTTCTACCCTAAAAGGATTTATTCCAAATCTAATCGTAATATTGATAACATAATGGCTATGTTTAGCTCGGTATACAAAAGTCTGACAAGCAATCTTCTACAACGATTAAATAACAAAGAAGGAGTTATTAGGGAACTAAACTCGCTTGTTAATTACATAGATAACAATCAAGAAAAAGCAGAGGAAATCTATGCTACTGTCAGAGCACAATATGAAATGAAAATAATTGAGAAAGAGTTAACCCATGAAGTTCGCGTAAGAACCGTCAGGTTATAGGCAATAAATAGCCCCTATGCAGGGGCTAAAAGAGACTTCTTGATATAGGCTACTACTGAACTTCTTTCCAGATACCATCAGCTTTCACAAGCTTAACAGGCTTTGTCTGTTTCATATTGCTAATTGAGGCATCGACAATGCAGTTATAAACATTATTTGCTTCTTCTGTGCAACTAACTTTTTTTACATAATCAATTTTCAAAAGGTCTTTTTCGGGAATACTTGAGTTCAGAGCTTTCATACTTGCATTTGATCTATCTACGACACTTTTGAAAGCATTGTATATATCGTCTTGGGATGGCTCACTGTTACATGCGGTTAAAAGAAGTGTGGTAAGGAAAACTGTGAGGATTGAGTATATTTTCATTTTCTTATCCAGAAATAATTAATTAAGAATACCAGTCTTGGTGTTGTTGTTATCAGAGGAGAAAGTCCATTTACTTACGGTCTCTCCCTTGAAGTCGATCTCAAGAGTTTTAGACTGAGTCTGAGAACCGCCAGTAAACAGCCCCACAACTGGAATGAAAGTCGTTGCACTGAACTGATTGTTAGACATGAAATATTTCCACTGCTCATTTCCGTCATCGAGTGTGGTTCTTGTATCAGGCTCACCTAACTTAGAGAGTAATTCCGTCTTAGTTGTTTTGTTTTTAATGATCTTTGACTGGAGGCTTTGTGGTGTTTCGTTTTTAAGGTTCTGGTTCCCTGATGTTGAACAGCCAGAAAGCAGGAAGACAATAATAAAAAAAGAGGACGTTATAAATCGGTTCATTTACTTTCTCATTTTATGTTTGCGATTGTGTGAAATTAATTTCACCGTATAAAAACAACTCTGTCTGCATACATTCTTTTGATTTTATAGATAAGAATAATGATGCTTATGAAAAACGTAAGGACTGATACAAGAGTGCTGTCGGTCCACGAAAATGCTAACCACGCGAGACCAAATGCCACGAATTGAAACAGGAATGCCACACTGAGCGGGCTTTCACCGTAAGCGACCTTTGCATGGCAGCCTTTACAAATCCGCACACCGTGAGGACTTTGTGTAAAGCAGAACGGGCACTTTATTGTTTCGTTTTTCATAGCAACCCCAGGGTGGAAGATTTACTGCGTGTTTGTAGGGATTCTCGATGGCTGGCTGGCTAAAGTAAAATCACTTGTACCGATCGATGTTTGAATCATGACAGGTAAAGGCTATCATAACTAGTTTATCGATCTGTAATAACGATCAATATATTGTTGACTTATCCTAAATTAACCACTACCCAAACGATATTGCTGTCAGGGATAAGCGGTAAGATTATGTTTATAAATGAATTTTCCTTTCTTTATGTAAAGGTCGGGTTACATAGAGATTTGAGAATCCAGGGAGGGGCTTGTGAAGAATGCTCTTACCATAGCTTCGGAGAAGCTCTGCAAGCCTTCTAAGAAATGGAAGCCAGCCGATAAGCCTGAGATGCTTTTGCTGGTTAACCTCATTCTTTTGGAGAATCTTCTCAACGATCTCGTTTCGTCTGTCTTTTCTGAGTCGCAGTTCGAGTTCAGCAATTTTTTCACTGATACTTTCCTTTTGCTCCCTGGTTTCCAAAATTGTTGCAGGAGCAGGAGCAGGAGCAGGAGCAGGAGCAGGAGCAGGAGCAGGAGCAGGAGCAGGAGCAGGAGCAGGAGCAGGAGCAGGAGCAGGAGCAGGAGCAGGGGGTTCTTCTGGTGGTATGCCGGTTCGCAGAGCTTCTAGATGGTCTGGGTTGTAGTTGAGCCTGTTACTAAGATTTGTCCAACTGTAGCTCTTGCCCAATTGCGAAGCTTTGAAAGCTATATCGCGGTAGGAAAAAGAGAACCCGTTAATTTTCCCGGTAGAAGCGACATTCGCCGTCCAGCCGACTTCTGCTTCTTCCAGCCTCTTGATAAAAGTTAAAAGGTCAGGTGTATCTGCCAAACTTTTATCAAGTATCTGTTGGAGAGCTTCCTTAGAGGCGGGAAGACCAGTCCGTTCTGATAGCATTTGTTCGTTGCGAGAGATTCTCTTCCGCTTCGGTTGCTTTAGTGCAATTGAAGAGGCTGTCCTAGTCACTGTCAGACCATGAGCGAATTCGAGTTCACTGATTATGCGGGTGCTGATGAGATTTTCGTTCCTACCCAAGTAGAGCTTCCCGCCATTGAGATCTATGCGACTTGCAATAATGTGTATGTGCTGACCAGCCTGATCATCATGAAGAACATAGCAACGGAGGTGTGTATCACCGAACCCCATTCGCTTCATGTAATCGTCAGCAATTCGTTTCCATTGTTCGTTGGTAAGAGATTCTCCCTGGGGTAATCGAAGTGAATTGTGCCAAACAGGTTTTGCCACATCTGAACGAAGCTCTTTCGTAAGGTTAAATTCGTCGATTAACTCTTGTGAGCAATCACCTGTCATGTTGCCACCAATTACTTCTGGAACGGTTCTATGGTGTGAGCCTGGCTTTAACACATAGAGAACTACACCTGAGAAGCTCTTACCCCTTTTGATCTTCTGCATTCCTTTCATGCGAAAAACTACCTTACGGACGGATCAGAACCTGTAAGACATGAGCGAAGCTCTTTAATCTGCTTTTTAACAGCGAAGATCTCTGTTTTCGTCAGTTCACTATTACTGCTTTTAGTATCAAGGTGGATTATTAGACGATTTAGCTTTTGAGATATATCAGACAATGATTGCCAAACTTCTAAATTGATTGCAGGAATGGTCGGAGGAAGCTTTTGAAGTGATGCCATGCGAAGCCATTCACCTTTGCGTATATCACCACGGCTTGCATTGAGAAGCTCTAACTCTTCTTTATTTAATCGTACACTTACACAGTGTATTCGCAATGATTGAGATTTATTATCGCTAATTGGCTTAAAATTATTTGTATACGACAATGTTATTATTTTACTCATATAAACTCCTTTTCATATGTGTATTCGCTTTAAAGTGAGCAATTCCTTTGCAACACATTATATATTTATAGTGGAAATGCAATTCATGTCAATGAGGTAGGTTCGACTTTGACTTTCTTTTTCAACCGAAGGGCGAAAAACAAGGGAACTCAGAGAAGCGGAGCTTCGATGAGTTAGCCCTTGCTTGATTGCTTGCTTGATTGCTTGCTTGCTTGGGAATAAAATTACTTCTTAGAACAAAATTTATTTGCATTGTTTTTTACAAATTCATTTTCGGGAGGGAGATAATCTGTGAGCCTACTTTTTTCTTCAGATATAGATTCCATTTTCATTTGTTTCTTTAAACTATCAATAGTATTTGTAATATATTGCACCTCAGTGCTTTGATATGTATACACTGAATACTCTTTAGTTAACAAATCGCAGAGATCATATAAACATGAATCAAGTAGAGTCTTGGTCTCGGTGTTGTTATAGTCATTTATTTTCTCTTTATTAAGTACCAAGAAGATTTTAAGGGTTTTGCTAATTTTATCTTTCTTAATGCCTAATGGAGAGCTAATCTTTTGGGAAGAGTACGATTCTAGTTCAGGGTATTTTTGAGTTAAACGATTTATTTCCTTTTTTGCATACTCAAATGTGAAGCAAGCAATATTCTTCTCAACTTTTTCCCTATCAATGATAATAAAGATTGGGAAATGATTTTTGGGACATTCCGACTGAACTAACAACTCTTTTTTTAGATATGGAGATATAAAAACTAAGGACTCTGGGACGCAAATTCTAACAATATAAAATCGTTGATTTGACATGATGATATCTCTTGACAAAAAATCGCACCTGTAATTCTTATAATAACATCCCGCAAGGCTATTGACAAATGGAATTTATATATTAT
>NZ_MOMB01000028.1 GCF_002752165.1 Erwinia sp. OLFS4 | reverse complement strand
AGCATCTGACGGGCAAAATTTTCACCCAACGCATTGAACGTAATAACCTGACGCTCCGCACCCGCATTAAACGGTTGGCTCGTAAAACAATCTGCTTTTCGCGCTCAGTTGAGATCCACGAAAAAGTCATTGGAGCGTTTATCGAGAAACACATGTTCTACTAATTGGAGGCATCACCAATATTCATTCTCTGTTAATGGACTTTATTGCCATACTCTCGCCATAATAAAACGTGATACTGGATACCTTCCTCCTGGATCGCGACTATGGAGTAACAATGGGTCAGGAAAAGCTGTATATAGAAAAAGAGTTGAGCTGGTTATCCTTCAATGAACGTGTCCTGCAGGAAGCGGCTGATAAAAGTAATCCGCTGATTGAACGGATGCGTTTTTTAGGTATTTACTCCAATAACCTGGAAGAATTCTATAAAGTTCGTTTCTCGGACCTAAAGCGCCGTATTCTGATTGGCGAGGAACAAGGCTCCGGCACGCCGGCATCACTGCGCCAGCTGCTGAAAAAAATCCAGACCCGGGTATTAAAAGCCGAGCAGGAATTTGACGGTCTGTATAATGAACTGCTGCTGGAAATGGCACGTAACCAGATTTTTCTGATCAACGAACGCCAGCTTTCTCCCAATCAACAAAGCTGGCTGCGCGACTATTTCCGTCATGAACTGCGCCAGCATATTACGCCAATACTGATTAATCGCGACACCGACCTGATTGAGTTTCTTAAGGATGATTACACCTACCTGGTGGTAGAAATTATCAAAGAAGAAACCCATCGTTACGCGCTGCTGGAAATCCCTTCCGACAAGGTGCCGCGCTTTATCAATCTGCCACCGGAAACGCCACGCCGGCGTAAACCGATGATCCTGCTGGATAACATTCTGCGCTTCTGTCTGGATGAAATATTCAGCGGCTTTTTTGATTTTGACGAACTCAACACCTACTCGATGAAAATGACCCGCGATGCGGAATATGACCTGGTCACCGAGATGGAATCAAGTCTGATGGAGCTGATGTCATCCAGCCTGAAACAGCGCCTGACCGCCGAGCCGGTTCGCTTTGTTTATCAGCGTGATATGCCCGATGATCTGGTGGAGTTGCTCTCAAAAAAACTGGGCATCGACAACTATGATTCGGTGGTGCCAGGCGGACGTTACCATAACTTTAAAGATTTTATCAGCTTCCCGAACGTCGGTAAGGCCAATCTGGTAAACCGGCCGCTACCACCGCTACGCCATAATTATTTCAGCCAGTTTCGCAACGGATTTGATGCAATACGTCAGCGCGACGTACTGTTGTATTACCCCTATCATACCTTTGAACACGTGCTGGAACTGCTGCGACAGGCATCGTTTGATCCGAGCGTTCTGTCGATAAAAATTAATATTTACCGGGTTGCGAAAGACTCGCGCATCATGGACGCGATGATGCACGCTGCATGGAACGGTAAAAAAGTAACCGTGGTAGTTGAACTTCAGGCCCGTTTCGATGAAGAAGCAAATATTCTCTGGGCAAAACGACTCACCGCCGCCGGCGTCCATGTTATTTTCTCTGCGCCTGGTCTGAAAATTCATGCAAAATTGTTTCTGATCAGCCGCCGCGAAGGGGAACAGGTAGTAAGATATGCCCACATTGGTACCGGTAACTTTAATGAAAAAACCGCGCGGATCTATACTGATTATTCGTTACTGACGGCGGACGCCCGCATCACTAACGAGGTGCGCCGGGTATTTAACTTCATTGAAAACCCTTACCGCCCGGTCGATTTTGACTATCTGCTGGTTTCTCCGCAAAACTCGCGTGAGCGTTTATACAAGCTGATTGATAACGAAATTGCTAACGTGCAGAAAGGGCTGCCTGGCGGCATCGTCCTGAAGGTTAATAATCTGGTTGACGGTGGCCTGGTTGACCGGCTTTACGCCGCCTCAAGCGTTGGGGTACCGGTGAATCTGTTAATACGCGGCATGTGCTCATTGATCCCACAGCTCCCTGGCATCAGCGATAACATCCGCGTTATCAGTATTGTCGATCGCTTTCTTGAGCACGATAGGGTCTATATTTTTGAAAATGGTGGCGATAAAAAAGTGTATCTGTCCTCTGCCGACTGGATGACGCGCAACATTGATTTCCGTATTGAAGTCGCAGTGCCGCTGCTTGACCCGACGCTTAAAGAACGCGTGGTAAATATTATGGATATTTTGTTTAGCGATACCGTTAAGGCGCGCAATATCGACAAAGCGTTGAGCAACAGCTATGTACCACGGGGCAACCGCCGTAAAGTCCGCGCGCAGATGTCCATTTATGCTTATCTTAAATCTCTGGAGCAATCTGACTAATTTATGCCGGTATCCCATAAAAACACGCCGAAACCGCAGGAGTTCGCTGCCGTAGACCTCGGCTCTAACAGTTTTCATATGGTCATCGCTCGCGTTGTTGATGGCGCCATGCAGGTGCTGGGCAAACTCAAGCAACGCGTGCATCTGGCTGATGGACTCGACGCAGACAGTAATCTCAGTGAAGAAGCCATGCAGCGGGGCCTGACCTGTCTTGCCCTGTTTGCCGAGCGATTACAGGGTTTCAGCCCTTCCAACGTCACCATCGTTGGCACCCATTCGCTGCGTCAGGCCAAAAATGCCGATGTCTTTCTGGAGCGTGCAGCAAAAGTTATCAATTTTCCGATTGAAGTTATTTCCGGTAATGAAGAGGCTCGCCTGATTTTTATGGGGGTTGAGCACACACAGCCAGAGAAAGGCCGCAAGCTGGTGATTGATATCGGCGGCGGCTCTACTGAACTGGTTATCGGTGAAAACTTCGAACCACGGCTGGTGGAAAGCCGGCGCATGGGCTGCGTCAGCTTTGCCAATCTCTACTTCCCCGGCAACGTTATTTCGAAAGAAAATTTTCGCCGTGCTCGCCTGGCCGCCGCGCAGAAACTGGAGCCGCTAGCCTGGCAATACCGCCGGCTTGGCTGGGAATACGCTATGGGAGCGTCCGGGACCATTAAAGCCGTGTGTGAAGTGCTGGCCAGCATCGATGAGAAAGAAAAAACCATTACGCCGGAACGACTGGAAAAACTGACAGAACAGGTTTTGCAGTTTAAAAGCTTTGATGAACTCAATCTGCCGGGCATTTCCGACGATAGAAAAACCGTATTTGTTCCAGGGCTGGCTATTCTGTGTGGCATAGTTGACACCCTGGCAATTAAAGAACTCAGGCTGTCCGACGGGGCGCTGCGTGAAGGCGTTCTGTACGAAATGGAAGGCCGTTTCCGTCATCAGGATATTCGCAGCCGCACCGCCCAGAGCCTTGCCAACAGTTATAATATTGACAGCGACCAGGCACGCAGAGTACTGAGTACTACCAGCGATCTCTACGATCAGTGGCGCCAGCAGAATACTAAGCAGGCTGACCCACATCTGGAAGCTTTACTGAAATGGGCTGCGATGTTGCATGAAGTCGGTCTGACCATCAACCACAGCGGTATGCAACGCCATTCTGCCTATATTCTGCAATACAGCAACCTGCCGGGATTTAATCAGGACCAGCAGATGCTGCTGGCTACTCTGGTACGTTTTCACCGTAAAGCCATCAAAGTCGATGAACTGCCGCGCTTTACGCTGTTCAAAAAACGCCAGATCCTGCCATTGATATTTTTACTGCGCCTGGGCACGCTGTTAAACAATCAGCGACAGGCAACAACCGTGCCGGAAACGCTGACGCTGATGACTGACGACAGTCGCTGGACACTAACTTTCCCACAGGACTTCTTCAGCCAGAACACGCTGGTACAGCTCGACCTGGAAAGAGAGCAAAGCTACTGGCAGGAAGTCACCGGCTGGCAGCTGATTATTCAGGAAGCGTCTGCCGGCAAATAAACACCCGAGGCGGCGATGCCGCCTTCATCAGGCAGATAACAATGCACACGAAATTACCGGACGATTATTTTACGCAAAAATACCTGCTGACCGCGACCCACTCTGAAGTGGTCGCTGCCCTGCCTCACCTTTCTGGTGGCAGAGCGCTTGACCTCGGCTGTGGTAACGGACGCAACACGTTATTTCTTAATCTTAAAGGATTTGAAGTCAGCGCATGGGACCATAATCCGCGCAGTCTGGCCAATCTTAACCAGGTGATTGCCGCCGAAGGACTCAGCGGAATTGAAACCCGACAGGTGGACTTAAACCAACACCGTTTTAACGGTAGCTGGGATTTTGTGCTGTCAACGGTAGTTATGATGTTTTTACAACCTGCCACCATCCCACGACTGATTGCCGATATGCAGGCTGCCACCGTCAAAGGCGGCTTCAATCTGATTGTTGCGGCAATGCATACTGATGACTACCCCGCTCAGCCGGACTTCCCTTTTACCTTCGCCTCCGGCGAGCTGAGCCATTATTACCGCAACTGGCATATTGTGAAGTACAATGAAAACCCGGGCCAGCTGCATCGCACGGATGAGAATGGCCAGAGAATTACACAGCATTTTGCCACCCTGCTGGCCCAGAAAAACTACGTCAAAGCGTAGTCTTTTTCCCGCAGATATGCCGACAGGCTGGACAAAACAGGCAATAGCTACCGCTTTTTATAACTGCCACTTGCAACTTTTTTACTGGTTATAACTTACAGTAGTAAAAATTAGCTATTTTTTGTGCAAATGTTGATTGACCCTGACGGCTGATTATGACTTAATTGGCCTGTCGCCCGGCCGGGCATTATACAGGTTTTTTTGCGTGGACAGTGCCACACCATCTTATCACCGACGTCAGCGCCGCAAATCCGGCATTATGACCCGTATCGTTCTGCTGATAAGCCTGATCATTCTTATCGGCCGCCTTATTCTGGCTATTCCCGGCGCTATTTCTCACTTCCAGCAGAAACAGCAGGACAACAGCACAACCCCTTCTGCAGCAGTGAAAAACCCGGACGATAACTAAGCCAATTCCTGCTAACGCGCATTGCCGGTCATTCATCAGCAGGTAACCCTCGCCACATATCAACGCCACCGGTAAAGGCAATGTTCTCTGTGGTCAACGGCAACCCGGCCCTATGTTGTTTAAACACTATCACCGGCCAGAAGCATACGCAGGTAAAAACAGTCGGGCGGGTATTACGTCATTAAAGCGACAAATAAAATGGAAAATCGTTGGCTACGCTACTTCTTAGAGAATGATGGCTGTCAAAAATAACGCTGACCTTTGCCAATCTGCGTCAGGCAGTCCGCCCTTATCTGGTAAAAGCAGGCATGATGCTTATTTTAATATCCTTGCTGATTATGCTCGCCCGCCCCGCAATTTCAGGCTGATTAGCGATCATCCTGCCACTCTTTATCTGATTTGTTTATTGCCACCGGCAGCCAATATTATCGTTCCTGAAACTCATTATCCTGGCAGCGGGCATTCAGCAAAAATCATCACCGGTGAAACCTGTCTCAGTCTCCTGGCAATAAGTCTGTTTGCTATCGCCATATTCAGCAACAGAACCCTGGGTATACGATGCCGCCGCTTGCCAGACAGTGCCAAGCCAATAATGAAAAAAGCCCGCATTTACGCGGGCTTAGGAGTGTTTTAATGCTCTTTGGTGCCGGTCTATGTCAACAACGGGTAAAAAGTGATCCACTTACCGTCACCACCAACGGTCTAATATTGATCCACCTTGTTTACTCAGGAGCAGCTTCCGCTATAACCCCGGCCTTTCGTTTCTGCTTCAGTCGATAGC
>NZ_MOMB01000027.1 GCF_002752165.1 Erwinia sp. OLFS4 | reverse complement strand
TCCACGAACTGCTATTTTGATGACGTAGATCTTCATAGCCAGCAGGTATTGTTATGAAATGGTGGCGGTTATTCTAGTCCCAGCAAATGAGCTATTCGATGACTGCCCCAGGGTTTTTCATGCTCTCTACCGGAAGGGGTCAGTTTGGATATCGAAAATTATTGTACGTTAAGGCTGTTTTTTAACCATGTTATGAAAATTGGTTAAATGATTAATTCAAATGGCGGCTGATAAAAATAGCCGCTCTTTTAGTCACTTCAGGGAGAGACTTGACTTCCAGGGTCTCATCCTGACTATGAGCCCCCCTTCCCCAGGGGCCAAGACCATCAATACTCGCGGCAACATATTGTGCAATATAAGAAATATCTGCCCCCCCACGTTCAGCGGCCGACACAGCCTGTAAGCTCGATCCTCCCAAAGCCACACTAATATCGCTGAACTCAGCTAAGATCTGCCTGTTCTCATTTTTCTCCGGCATAGCAGGTATTATGTTTTTGAATATCAACTGGCTGGAGGTTAGTGATAACGCGGTCATCGTAATTTCACGCATCTTTTGCTCAGCCATTCGTTTTTGTTCATCTGATAAAAATCGCAAATCACCATGCACAAGTGTCTGAGCTGCAATGATTGTCTTCTGTCCGCTGGCGCTTCCGGTGTTTTGCTGCGTATCTTCGTTAACAGTCTGCCCTCCGAGGATAATGCCTGGATTAAGCGTTAACCCCGGAATATTCGAAAGGGTGGTTCGAAAACTGTTTAGCACCCGCGCCGTTTCATAAATGGCACCATCCCCTGATGCAGTCTGGAATATTTTAGAGGAGTGTCCTGATTTACCCCTGCCGGAAAGGTACCATTCGCTCAATCCTCGTCTTCCTGTTACCAGCTGATTTTCGGCCAGCGAAAATTCGAATCCCAATGCAATATCACTGTCCTGAGCGGCTTCCCTCAGTGCTTTACGTGAGATGGAGGTTGGCTTTGCTGCCTGTTCTTCATCCCCGGTAAATACCACCGTTATGTTGGCAGACTTCAATTTTCCTGCGTGATTCAGCGCCTTGAGTGTATATAAAATAGTGACTATGCCACCTTTATCATCAATGACTCCCGGTCCTGTTGCTGATAGTTGATCTGGCGAAAGCGTAAATGACTGAAAAGGGCTGTTGGAAGGAAAAACTGTATCCAGGTGGCCAATTATCAAAATTTTCTTTCCCGGACCGCTATGCGTAGCGACTAAACTACCGGCATGTTTCATAGATGCGGGGAGATGGACCCACTGTGTTTTGAAACCCAGGTCATCTAATTCAATTCTGACCCGCTCCCCAACTTTTTCAACTCCGGGGCGATTTCCCGTGCCACTATTGATATTGACCAGGTCCTCGAGCATTTTTAGTTGGTTTTTTTTATGTTTATCAATGTAATTAATTAAAACGCTCTCATCTGAATTTAACCTTGCATTTACTGCCGTGATGTTGCTGATACTGGACAGTATTAATATCAGAAATAATATCTTAGCTTTCATTCTTACTCTCCGGTCTGTACAGAGCCTGAATTCGACATATCTGTGAGGGACTGTAACCTGTGGCATCTGCCGTTTCGCGGATGCTGAGTTTTTTTACCTGCCGATAGTACATCACTTTCTGGTGCCGTCCCTGGTCGGCCTGTTTTCCCCGGTATCTACTCAGCGTATGTGCCCGCTCAATTCCCTGTTTTTGCCGCTGGCGGCGGCTCAGCCAGTCCTTATGTGACATCGCGGCCATCAGATCGATAAGCATGTTATTGATGGCGGTTATCACGGCGCGGGTGATTGGATCAGCCTGCGAAGGAGCTTTATCTGACAGTGCCTGCCATGAAGTGGGCACATCCAGGCTGACAATCCGCAGCTCGTGTTGCTCGATCTGCTTTTTAAGCGTCATCCAGTCGCTGTTGCTCAGACGGGTCAGACGGTCTATCTGCTCGACCAGCAAAATATCATTGCGGTGACTGTCCATCAGTAAACGCCCCAGTTCCGGGCGGTCAAGTTTTGTACCGCTGATATTCTCCCGGTAGTAACTGGCGATTTTATGCCCCCGCTCCTGAACGAACTGCTCCAGCATCTCTTTTGCCCGATCGGCGAACTGATCTTCCGTCGATGCCCTTAAATAAGCTCTGATGAACATTTTTTCACCATGTTATCGCATTTAGGTTATTGCATTTATTCTATCGCATATAGGTTATGTCATTTATCGTGAGCCGTCACGCTTTGGTTATGGCATAAGGGTATACTCTTATACCATATCTGGTTTTGTTAAAAATACCGTACTGAATAATTTACGAGGAAAACTATATGGCAAGGAGGCAGATTCTTTCTCTGTCGGAAAGAGAATCATTACTGGCATTGCCAGACGATGAGTTAACGCTGACCCGAATGGCATATTTCAGTGAGCATGATCTGGCGCTTATCAGTGCTCACCGTAAACCTGCCAGCCGTTTTGGTTTTGCCGTCCTTCTTTGCTATCTGAAAAATGTCGGCTTTGCCCCGGATAAAAAAATCCCACCCTCAGATGCGCTGCTGAAGCATATCGCCAGCAAGCTAAAACTCACCGGGGATCTCTGGCCTGCTTACCTTTCCGGCAGGGATACGACCCGGCGTGAGCATTTAACCGAACTGTACCGCTATCTTGGCGTAAAGGCGTTCACCGGAAAAATACAGCAGGAATGTATTACACATCTGATGTCGATGGCGACGCGCACCGATAAAGGTATTCTCCTGGCCGAAGAGTTACTGGTCTGGCTCCGGCAGAACAGCGTGATAATCCCCGCGATTGATGTAGTGGAGCGTACATGTGTGGAGGCCATGGCAGGCGGCGATAAAATCGTATTTCAGACCCTGAATGCCCCGTTAACTCCCGCTCACAGGGATGCCCTGGATAGTTTACTTGAGTCATCAGATAATCAGCCTTCCAGGCTGACATGGCTTCTGCAACCACCGGGTAAGATTAATGGTAAGAACGTGCTGCAACATCTTGATAGGCTCAGCAGCATTAAATCGCTGGCATTACCGGAAGGTATAGATCGTACCATTCACCAGAACCGGTTGTTGAAACTGGCGCGGGAAGGCCGAAAGATGAGTAGCCGGGATTTGACCCGATTTTCAGCTGCCCGACGTCATGCGATCCTGGTGTGCGTGCTGGAAGAAGCCAGAGCCACACTGACGGATGAAGTGATTGAGCTGCATGAGCGCATGCTGAGCAGCCTTTTCAGCAAGGCCAAAAGAACACAGGCTGAGCGCCTTCAGCAGACCGGAAAGCTGATCCAGTCCAAACTGAAGCAGTACATCGATGTCGGTCAGGCGCTGTCTGATGCCCGTGATTCCGGTGGCGATCCATGGCTCGCAATAGAAAACATACTCCCATGGCCTGAATTTGTCGCCAGTCTGGAGGAAACACGCCATCTCGCCAGAAAAAATAATTTTGACCCGCTGCATATCATTACTGAGAAATACAGCACATTACGGAAATATGCCCCGCGCATGTTGTCCGCTTTACAGTTAGTCGCCACCCCGACAGCGCAGCCTCTGGCTGATGCGCTGGTTGTGATCAAGGATATGTACCGGAAGCAGTCACGTAAAGTTCCGGCGACAGCGCCGCTTGAGTTTGTCCCAGAAAGCTGGCGCAAGGTGGTGATTACACCTGCGGGTATTGACCGGCAGTATTATGAATTTTGTGCACTCAGCGAACTTAAGGGAGCATTGCGCTCCGGGGACATCTGGGTTAAAGGTTCACGCCGCTACAAAAATTTTGATGATTATCTCATTCCCGAAAAGGACTTTAACAAACTCACACCGGCGCTGCCATTGCCCGTATCTGCTGATTATCAAGAGTACATTACCAGCCGTATGACCCTGCTTCAGTCCAGACTTGAAGAGGTCAATGCCATGGCTGCCCTTGGTGAACTGCCCGATGTGGAAATATCTGACAGGGGCGTAAAAGTCTCTCCGCTGGATAACTGCGTTCCGGCGCAGGTTTCACCGCTGGCGGAGCTGGTTTACAGCATGCTACCGCGGCCTAAAATCACGGAAATTCTCGATGAGGTAAACAGCTGGACGACGTTTACCCGACATTTTCCGCATATAAAAAATGACATTACCCGTCCTGATACCCGCCTGCTCCTCACCACCATTCTTGCTGATGGCATCAATCTTGGCCTGACCAAAATGGCAGAAGCCTGCCCCGGGAGCACCAAATCATCACTCGAAGATATTCAGGCATGGTACATCCGTGATGAAACCTATTCAGCCGCTCTTGCAGAACTGGTAAATGCGCAGGGGAAAAGACCGCTGGCGGCATTCTGGGGGGACGGGACAGCGTCATCATCAGACGGACAAAATTTCAGAACAGGCAGCATAGGTCGCTACGCAGGGCAGATTAACCCGAAATATGGGCAGGAGCCTGGACGTCAGTTTTATACCCATATTTCGGATCAATACAGCCCGTTTTACACCTGCATAATCAGTCGGGTCAGGGATTCAACCCATGTTCTCGATGGCCTGCTGCCACGAAAGCGATCTGGAAATCAGGGAGCATTACACCGATACTGCTGGTTTCACCGATCATGTCTTTGCCCTGATGCATCTGCTGGGGTTTGCGTTCTGTCCGCGAATCAGGGATCTCCACGACAAGAAGCTGTTTATCAAAGGGAAAGCAGACCAATACCCGGCGCTTCAGTCACTGATATCAACGACCAGCCTGAATCTGAAAGAGATCGAAATTCACTGGCGTGAAGTGCTGCGTCTGGCAACCTCGATAAAGCAGGGAACCGTGACGGCATCCCTGATGCTGAAAAAGCTTGCCAGCTACCCCAAGCAAAACGGACTTGCCAAAGCACTGAGGGAAATTGGCCGTATCGAACGAACTCTGTTTATGCTCGACTGGTTCCGCGATCCGGCACTTCGTCGGCGGGTACAGGCGGGACTGAATAAAGGAGAAGCCCGTAACGCGCTGGCGCGTGCGGTATTCCTGCACCGCCTGGGTGAAATCAGGGACCGAAAACCGGAAAATCAGAGCTATCGCGCCAGTGGACTGACGCTGCTGACGGCTGCTATCTCGCTGTGGAATACTGTTTATATGGAAAGAGCGGTCGATGCCCTGAAGCGTAAAGGGGTTAAGATCAACGAGCAACTGCTGTCACATTTGTCGCCGTTAGGCTGGGAGCACATCAATCTTACAGGCGATTATATCTGGAAAAGCAACCGGATACCTGCTTCCGGTAAGTTTCGACGGCTGAGACCAGCTAAAGTCGAAAGGGTCAAAAAATAGTCTTAACGTACAATAATTTTCGATATCCCAACTGACCCCAAATAGCCCAGTCGTTGGTAGGTTTTTAAAAACAAAGCAAATCCTAAGCGCGTGGTAGTTGAACGAGTCGTGCTGTCGCAACAGGCTCGTTCAGCATCAGTCACCGTGTAAAAATGCTCCAATTCTGTTTGGGCCAGACGACTTTTGAATCGGGGGTAAGCAGTATCATTTGGTTGCAATTTGGAAAACCAAAAAAAGATATGGCACAAGAAAAACGACCGTTTATCTTGTATTCAAGAAAACGCGCGCATAAAGTAAAAAAATCACAAGAAAACTCATTGAGAAAATCAACGCAATATTATAGCCTTAGTTTTATCTTTTCTTGTACACAAAAATCAATCATGCTTGTCGGATATGTTCGTGTTTCAAAAAATGATGGCAGCCAAACGCTTGCGCCCCAGCGCGATATCTTAATTGCTGCCGGTGTTGAGCAAAATCGCATCTATGAAGATTTGGCATCAGGCCGGAAAGATGATCGACCCGGATTAAATGCTTGCCTCAAAGCCCTTCAGCCAGGTAATACTTTGGTCGTTTGGAAACTAGATAGGCTGGGACGCGATTTAAAACATTTAGTGACCACAGTAGATGATTTGCGTGCCAGAGACGTTGGTTTAAAAGTTCTGGCGGGTGCTGGCGCCCAAATTGACACGACGACCTCGAATGGACGACTGTTTTTTGGCATTTTTGCTGCACTGGCTGAGTTCGAGCGAGAGCTGATTGCCGAACGTACACAGGCGGGGCTTGCAGCAGCCAGAGCAAGAGGGCGTCTTGGTGGGCGACCTCGTAAAATGGATCGGGCAACGATAATGATGGCTATGGCCGCAATGGCCGATCCGAAAGCCAGTGCTATTGAAATAGCACATCGTTTGGGTATCACGACCACGACGCTTTATGCATACGTCAATGGAGATGGAAGCCTGAAGGAAACTGGGAAAAAAATTTTAATTGAGATGAGTTTATGACTGTGTCCATTATCAATAACCTTGAGACTAATGGCTATGCGATTTTAAACAGTTATAAACCTGAAGTACCTTCACTTGAAGTATGTTCTGCTCTTGGTGAAGTAGATATTGTTGAAGGATTAAACTCAGTGCAGACACTCATTCCGTCCAGTCTCTCTGATGCTCCTCCAAATACTTACAGTGGAAATTTTGGAACCTCTACTTTTCCATTACATACCGATCTTGCTCATTGGGCAGTGCCTCCCCGATATTTGGTACTGCGTTGTCTAAATGGATCAGAGGATGTGGCAACACATATATATGACAGCCTTTTGCTGATAAAAAAATTTGGTGTTCAAACACTTCGTATGGTTCTCGTACAACCTCGACGCCCTGTGAGAAATGAAAAACAGCTAATGACATTGTTGGAAGCTACTGAGTCTTCTGATTTTTTTCGAGTACGCTGGGATAGTATCTATTTAAAGCCAGCCACTGACTTATCAAAAGAACTATTTGATAGAGTAAATTATTTTCTGCATGAAATTAAACCACTAAAACTCACTCTTCTTGAACGCGGCGACACACTGATAATTGATAACTGGCGCTGTCTCCATGGCAGGGCATCAATACCTAAAAGCGGCAGTATGCGGCACATTGACAGAGTTTATCTGAAGGCACTTAATGAATCGCCACGGGTTTAACAGACACCTCAGAGTCATTTAAGATGACTTAAAGAGAGGTGCCCATGAGCGGTAAGCGTTATCCTGAAGAGTTTAAAATTGAAGCAGTCAAACAGGTTGTTGATCGCG
>NZ_MOMB01000080.1 GCF_002752165.1 Erwinia sp. OLFS4 | reverse complement strand
TTATTATATTTGTAATCACGTTGTCGCTTAACTGATTACAAGACTTAAAAAAGTCGTCGAAACTTTTTTAGTCCTTAAAAAGTCAACTTTGTGAAGTTGGCTTTTTTTGTATCTTCATTTTATTTACAACAAAGGATTTGGATTGTCAAATAAAAGTCGGAAAATATTTTAATATCCCATAATATATCATCATCCTTAAGCAGCACTTAGTGATTGCCATGAACAATCACATCGCTGGAACAGGGCTTCGCACTGTTAATATTAGATTGTTCAAAAAAATAGTTTACACAAAAATGCAACACCCCCTATAAGTAATTGTGCAACACATACGTGTGCAGACACTAACTTTAAACGTCTAATACTCATTACGTTACTTATTTTTTCGTATTCATGATTTTAAATTTACCTATCTATTTTTGACACTAATCTCACACGTTAACCTGTTCTTTATTGTTTTTATCTATTTTTTATAAAATTTTCCTTTCCCGCCTACGGCGGGAGGCTAATTAAACTACTTTTGCCCTTACGGGCGCTCGCTAAAACACATAATCTTAATATTCGTGTAATACCTCAGCCGTTCATCTGATTCTTACTCTGTTAATTTCACAGATCTTAAAACTAGCGTTATTATTTAACTATAGAAGAACTTTAAACATTGTCGTTATTTTTAGCTCCTTTAGGAGATAAAAAAATAAAGCAATGCCCACCTATACACTCACTTCGTGAGCGTGTGGGGTCTACCGACGGTTGCCTGCCGCAGGCTAACACCGTTTCCTCCGGAAACAAGGTCAACGTCAACACCAGAGTTTTTCTTGCGAAAAACTAAAACCAGCATAGTCGCATTGGAGATTTATATTTTGGTTTTATATTTAAATTTATATTGAGGTTCTTTTTATTGTATGGCTATTTTTCATCTTGATTTTAAAATTGTGAAACGAAGTGAGGGCAAATCTTCCGTTGCGAAAGCTGCCTATCATGCTCGTACACGCATATCAGATGAAAGAACAGGTGATACCTATGATTATAGTCGCCGTACTGATTTGTACGGGCATTTCATATTAGCACCTGTTAATGCTCCAGAACATATTGTTAAAGATTCTACAGCATTGTGGAATGAAGTTGAACGGGTCGAGCGTCAGCAAAATGGTCAAACAGCTCGTTATTTCGATGTTGCTATTCCTGCCGAGTTAAACAATGACGACAAGAAAAAACTTGTCCTTGAGTATTGCCAGAAAAATTTCGTTGATAAAGGCATGATTGCCGACATCGCTTTTCATGATCTTGATAGCGACAACCCACATGCTCACGTTATGTTGACATTAAAAACTATAGGACCAGAAGGTTTTGGTAAAAAGGAAAGGAGCTGGAACGACAGAAAAATGTCTGTTTTATGGCGTGAATCATGGTCAGCTATGGCTAACAGCTACCTTGCTGCCGCTGGTTCGTCAGAACGTATTGATCATCGTTCCCTTCAGGCCCAGCACGAGGAAGCTTTAGAAAAAGCAGCAGTAGCTTTAGATAATGAAGAAAAAGCGCTATGGCTTGCTAAAGCCACTGAAACGAACCGCCCTGCAATGAAACGTATCCACAGTGCCAAATGGCGTAGTAAGGCGGCTCAGGAACAAAGAGCCACAGAACAAGCTGTTCGTGATGCTGCCAAGCAGGAAGCAGTTGAAGTCTACAAAACATTCAGCGAACTTGATCTTGAAATCGTCGTTGATGTCAGAAGCTTTACGATTACACATCTTGGTGAACCAGAAGAGATTGTATTACCAGAAACGCACTCCGGCTCTTCTACTCATGAAACACAAAGACCTGTATTGGTAGCACCTGCTCCTCATACTCGTGTGCGTGGCGTTAAATCTTACCGTGATAAATCCAAAGTCAGTAAGGTTGTTGTTGGTAAGAAACCATCTGTCAGTATTTCTGATTCTGAGACAAATACTCTTCTGAAAACAACCTCTTCTAAAACCCCAAATAGGGCATCCAGAAGCGCCCCTGAACGTGTTAAGAGAAAACAGGCTATTCCACGTCAGGATAATATTTTTAAACGCTTTACAGCTCTTTTAGTTGATTTTATCAGGGATAAATTCATATGGGCTAAAACAGACAAAACTAAAATTGATATTATCAGTGAAGAACATGATAAACGTATTGCTAAAAACTACATCTATGATGAAGTATTAGGCTATCCTGTTCTACGCACTGAATATGAGAAACGAGCTAAGTTTAACCAAGATGACTATAAGCCGACACCAAATGAGATAAGGCGATTCCCAAGTCGCATTAATAGCGCTAAACCTGTAAGTGATTACGATAATGGGATCTCACCTTCATTACCTGCTGAACCAATGAAGGGAGTAAACTTTCCAAAACTCAAACCATCAGATTCTAATATCACTAAGAGCAAATGACAACCAAATACTTTTGATATAGAATGTAAAATCAATTAACAGAGAATGGTTTGTTAAAAATGGATCTTAATAATCATATAATTGATAATTTAAATTATTATTTAAATACAAGCGCTCCAGAATATGCTTTCATGATTACTGGCGGATGGGGAGCAGGAAAAACCCATTTCATAGAAAGTTTCATAAATGAATATAATAAAAACGCCATTGATAATCAGTCTAGAAATAAAATAATAAAAATAAGTCTATTCGGATTTAAAGCCACATCCAGTATTGATGAAATGATTTTTCAATCATTACACCCACTGTTAGGCCACAGATATACCAAGTTAGCCGGTAACATTCTAAAGGGAGCATTAAAACTCGGTTGTAAGATAGATATAAACGGCGATAGCAAACCAGATGTAGATATTAATGCAAGTTTAGATAAAATAAAATTTAGCGAAATATTCTCTACTAATACGGATAGCGGAGAGATCATTATCGCATTAGATGATCTTGAGCGCACTGACATCCCATTAAAAGAAATTCTTGGGTATGTTAATTATCTTGTCGAAATTTCAAAGGTTAAAGTCATTCTCATAGCTAATGAAAAAATCCTACATGAAAAGGATAAATCATCCGAGGATAAAAATAAGGATGTTTATTCAAAATTTAAAGAAAAAGTTATAGGTAAAACATTCCAAATCAAACATAATATTGATAATGTTTTGGATAGCTTCCTCGACGAATCAGAATGTGAGCCATTAAAGAGACATAGAGATGTCATTAAAAACATCTATATACGCTCAGATGATACTAATCTCAGAAAACTAAAGCAAAGTATTTTAGATTTTGGATACATTGCAAATTATATCGATGAAGAACAACTTAAAAATGAAGAGTATTCATCGCTGCTAATACGCGTTTTCTTTGCCTTATCATTAGAAATTAAAAGTGGTGAGTTAAGCGAGAGTGAATTAAGAGAAAATGAACCATTCAAAAATGAAAAAACCAATAGCAATGGTTCTAATAATGTATTTTATAAATATGACATTAGTTACAGGACCTTGTATGTGGGTGATCTATGGGCTGATATTCTGTTCAAGGGTGATGCAAGTAATTTAAAGTCAGCAACTGATGAGCTTGTATATTTTAAACAACAAAAAAACAATGAACATCCCCTCTGGTTCAAGTTATGGAATTTTAGCACACTGAATGAAGAACAGTTTATTTCTCTTACCAATCAGCTACTTTTGGAGTTCGAATCTCTTCAGGAGGAAGAGCATCAGGTTTATTTACATAAATTAGCCTTAATCATTTACTTCTCAAAAAATTCTCTAATTAGTAAGGGAATCGATGAAATAAACAATACAGTTTATGAATACATTAAAACCTATAAAGACGGTTGGGCTATTTTGGACAATCGCTCTATTGAAGATATAGTATTTGGAAACCATACTGGCTATAGCTACTACAATGATTCAGATGAGGACTTTAGGAAACTATTTAATTTACTCAGGTCTGAACGCAAATCTATCTCTGACAAATTAAAACACCAAGCAGAAATCATCAGAGCAAATGAAATATTTACATATCTTGCGCAAGGAAACAAGGATGAGCTGATCAATATTTTATATACTGAAAATCAGTTTAAGCCATTTTTCAATAAATTAAATGCTGAAGACTTAGTGAAGGTCTTGTTGCACTCAAGTAATTACATAACGTCGTACTTTAATCATATTATAAAGGAACGTTATACTTCGAGAGATACTCTCAATGGTCTGAGAGCATATAAATATCTGAAAATTGAAGAGGAGTTTTGGATTGAGTTACAAAATAAAATCTCGAAAGAAATACCTCGAATGCCTCCCCTAAAAAAACATTTCATGGAACAGCTTGATACAACCATTAAGGAAATAATAACAATTCTATCTTCAGTGCCTGATGTTTAAGATTCTGGGGCTGGACATTTTATTGACCAGCCCCTTAAAAATTACATTCTTCGCCTGAACACAACATTATCAGAGAAGATCGCCTTGCCAGCTATAAAAGCTACAATAAAAATTATTGGCAGGCTGATAGTAGCTCCCGCCATGCCTGTAGACATTCCGATCAGTATAGACAGGCCGAAGGTCAATAATATGACAACGGAAGCATACCAGCCGGGGTAAGTTCCATATAAAACAGTTGCCATGCAGCCAGTACAGACATGGACGCCTCTCTGACTTTCTTTCAGGCAAAACGGACACTGAATAGTTTTGTTTTCCATGATAGACCCCTTAGATCGCTTTCCAGCCATTGCTGGTTTTAACAAGATTAATCATGCCTTCTTCAGGTTCATTCATACCCTTGACGCTGGAGAACGCTTTTTTGTCCACCCATGAAGGAACATCCGCCAACTTCCATGTATAAGACACGCGAACAACTTTCTGATTACCGTTTCCCGGTTCGGTCCATTCCTTTATCTCAGCAACTGCCCGGCGACCAACACAAACACCTTCTTTGGCATCCCAGATTTTGGCTTGTTTACCTTCATCTGTTATCCCAAGCGTATTGTTATCCCAGCCTTTAACAAAGGCCATTAAGCCCTGCTCTACGAGGCCGTCAAGGATTACAGAACCTGTTCCAGTCCCTGTTTCATCAAATCGCGGTTTGGAGAGCTGGACAGGGAATGTGACATTGTTGTTCCGCAGTGAGAAACAGGTTTTCGATTGACCAATCTTCGCGTTGATCGTTTTCTCAAAGTCGCCTTTTTCACCACATCCCGCCAGAACCAACACAGCCCCCGCCATTAGTAAGATTTTTTTCATTTTCCTATCCCATCAGCGATAACAAATAATAACCACTTGTACTGGTCCAAGTAATGACACTTATGAACGGTTCAGCCGTCAGTCACTGAAGGCATCAGACACTATTCAAATTTGCTGTATCGATAGACCAATACATCATCACTGGCAGATACTACGTTAAACGTAGTATCGAAAACAAGGAAAAACTACGATTCTCGTAGCTCTTAATGATGAGAGTGCTTATGACCCAGCGAGAATCCCATAGAGACATCTTTTGTAAGCGTTTAAAAGAAGCGCGGCTTGCAGCTGGATTATCTCAAAAGAGGCTGGGTATCGCTGCCGGGATCGACGAATTTGTAGCAAGCACTCGCATCAATCGATACGAAAAAGGCGTACATGAAGCAGATATCCATACTGCACAGAAATTAGCACAAACGCTCAATGTCCCATTAGCATATTTTTATGTGGAAAACGATCAACTTGCTGCTATCGTAATGAACTTTGATAAATTATCTGAGGAAGATAAAGAAAAAATAATACACTTAATAGATAATAGAACATTGTAAGTTAAACATACATTTATATATTTGTGGTCATACAGAATGACTGTTCAATTCATCTTAGCGAAGGAATGTTTTTCCTTTACTCACTTAACCAAATTTGGATACTAACTTCATATACCTGTTCATTGTTCTATTTTCATCCAAATATCTTTCCACCGCTGATAGTAGGTAATAGCTAAAAACCTCAATTTATTTTTATTTATATAAAATGTCTTTGTATTTTTATTTCTTTTAACATCATTTACAACACACGTCATAATAGGGTATTTTAATTATATTTCATGTCTGTTATAGATTGTGCTTTATAAGGTTATACCCTCAATGGATTTACGCCTAAATATATCTCATGGATATATACTCTTTAGGCGCTTCATCCTATAAAAATCCAAATTTATTTTAACCTACTCTTGATCATCATTTATTTTCTTCTCATACTTTCTTTTTATATATTTTGCTGAGTTTTCTATATACGGATATACTGTACTTTCATTTATATTCATTTTATCAAGATCTTCTAGTATTCTCTCTTTTCCATTCTTACAAATAATTATACGTTCAATTGAAATCTCAGGCGTTCCAAAATCTGACATCATCATTTCCGTGCCAAATAAAAGAAATGATCCTGATTGTGATAAAATTCGTCCATTGCTTTTCTTACCTTTGACGCATAGTATTTCCTTCAAATCATTTGGTATAATTTTGTTAAGAAAATATGATTTATCTTCTTTTATGAAATGAAGAAGTCTCCCGACCTCAGGAAGAGCATTAAAGTGGTTAATTTTAGTAATTGACTCAGATTTGTTTTTATCTTTTTTATATAAATCTAGTTCATAATCATTCAATAAATACTCTTCTTTTTGGACATTATTACCTATAGACTCCTTGTCATTTACCGAAAGCCGCGATATATTTGCCAAACAGTTAACTGTATCTGAATCAAAAAATTTTATTGATTTCTGATTTATGAAAAAAACTACAACCTCTCCATCTTTTTTATTGCTATGAGAAGAGCAGGCGAAGTAAAGAGCCATCAGAGGATTTGAGGTTATATCCAACAGACGAGTTGGTAATGAATAATGTTGCATACGAACAAGTTTCTCTAATGTTGTTCTGTCTTCATTAAAATCGTTAGGATTTTCAACCAACAATTCTGTTGCCATTACATTTTCATAATTCCTATATAAATAGCGGCCATTATCATCAGTTCTATTGATAGAAGGCTCAAGTTTATATTTGACATCACTATGCCCACGATAGAATATATCATAACCTTTTTTCTTTTGTTTAGATAAAACATGCTCCATGAAAATATTTAACGACGTCGCTTTGAATGAAACAATTTTGTCAGAAGCTTTATCTTCCAGTGGGATACGTAGGTCATTTTCATCTAAATTATTTTGAAGATTTATCCCATAGCTTTCAAT